>JAFRZY010000002.1 GCA_017442305.1 Bacilli bacterium
GGATATTTACTTGATATATACTTATAAGATAAGTCTTCAAATTGTTTATTATTAATTATATTCCAGTTTATCATGATTTCTCCGTAGCCTCATAAAAATGAAATTTATATACAACTTAAAATAATTTATAGTTATTGTAAGTAATTATTAATCAATCTTTATTACTGAGATTGCTAATCTTCTTTCAGCACGAACTGTTGTTGTATAATATCTCTGTTCAATACCAAACAGTAACTGTTTCAGTTCTCCTTCATTATTTATTTAAAAAGCATCAGTTACAGAATATATAACCAACATACTATATTAATTCTTTAACTAAGCGTTGGTTCATATATACCAACTTTCCAATTTTCATGTACGGGTTGAGAGCGCAATTCAATTTTTAATTTTTTAACACCAGTGACATCTATATTAAATTCAGTAGGCAACGTCTCTGGTCCAAATGGGTCTGTTTTATATATTACTTTATCGTCACCATAAACGATGAATACCGTTTTGCCTTTTGATGCTCTAGATTCTTGCAACACTGAAATTGCACCTTCAAAAGATGAATATTTTGAATCTAAAAAATATTCCAGAAACACATAATTCCCTTCTCCAAATCCAGTAACACTAAACTTCAAAGCATTTGAATATGTATTTCCAAGTAAATCCTTATCCGTATACTCATCCCATGTTTCATAACTCATTGGGAATCCCAAATACTGATAATTAAAATATTCCAAATCGTTTAGATATATTTTTTCTGCAGAAACTGGGGTATTATTTGGAATTGTTGTGGAGGATTCATCAATAATATTGTTATACTTTTTCAATAAATCATTATATTTGTTAACTAATTCATCTGTGGAAACTTTAATGGTTTGATTTTCTTCATTTTGAATAACAACATAGGCTTCTTCTGTTGCAATTTCAAGCCCTTCTGAAATACCTTTTTCTTTTTGTAAATACCCGTTCAAAATAGTTGCAACTCCACCAATTAAGGCAACAACAATAGGTATTACTATTGCGGTAATGGAACTACCTTTAGAGTTTTCATTATTTTGCATTTTAAACAGCCTTTCTTGTCTACATTTTTATTCTCAAAAATTAAAATAATTAAGGTCAATATATGTTACTTAATAATAAAATCGAAAAAACTCATTCTTTTGTGACAATTATTTTCGCTTTTTTGACAAAATAAAACCACTAGTTTCCTAGTGGTTTTATTTTTTATTATTTAGTTTTAATCTGGGTAGTCGTATTTTACATGTGTTTCGCCACCAGCTGTGCAAGTTACTTTAATTCTGTAGTTACTAAAAATATTGATAAGGCGTGTTTCTTCAAGACTTAAAACTGTGCCTGTACCAGATTTTGTCCAGGTTTCAATAGTTTCATAACCTGTTGATTTCTCTTTTTGCAATTCAATTTTTATGTATAAAGAAGTTGATGTTTTTGCAACAAGCACAACGCTTGATGTTGAGTTTAGACCACTTATAGAAAATCCTGTTGTTACACTACCTATTGTTGTAAAACAAGGCATTACATCATAGCCATTATCAACAACTGCTGCTGAAGAATAAATTACAAAAGTTGAAAGTAATATTGTAAGAATTAAAAGCAAACTTACAGTTTTTTTCATAGTTTTAATCATATTAATACCTACCTTAATGTTTTGTATATCGCATTTAAAGAGAAGTTTGTTATGAAAATTTTATTTAATTGCTTCTGCAATTTTTAACAATTCATCTTTTGAAACAGAACTATGTATTCGATAAATATAGTCATTTTCATTCCAAACAAGACAATTATATTCAGTTGCATCATCGTATAATGTATAAGTTATACCGCCATGCACAACTGTTTCCATAACGCCTGTTTCTGTATCAAAATCAATTTCTATTATCGAAGAACTCTTAATAACGGTAATCGTTATATCCTTTGAGTCAATATAACTATATATAATGGATTTGGAATGAACCTGTTTGTTTACTAACTCAAATCCTTCAGGGATATAACCTACGGTTATTTCGCCATTAACAGAGTTTTTATTATTCTCTGTAATTTTGTATCTACTAAAAATTTCGAAATTATCAATAATATATTCGCGTGATGATGGGATTACAAATGCAGTCAATAACAATGCTGATAATACTGCGACAATCATTAAAACTTTAACTGTTTTTGTAGTAAACCTGTGATAACGGTTATCACGCATTTTATTAAATAGTTTTCTTTTCCATTTTTCGTGATTTTTGGTGTATTCTGCTTCAGGAACAATTTCAGGTATAGTTGCGAGCCAATCATTTAACGACATTTCGCATGCTTTTTCAAAATTATTCATTATTCTCTCCATTAACATAATTTCTTACAAATTGCATGCCAAGCATACATCTTTTTCTTACAAGTGGCTTTGATATGTTAAGATATTTACTTATTTCTTCGCCGGTCATATTATAATA
>JAFRZY010000003.1 GCA_017442305.1 Bacilli bacterium
AAGTATAGTAGCAGTACTCCTAGTAATAATCGGAGTAACATATGCATACTGGTTAGTAACAAAAACTCAAACAAACCAAAATGTAATATCATCAGGATGTTTAGATATATCGCTTACTGGTGAGAAAAACGATATTGAACTACAAGACCAGTTTCCGTTAAGCGATGAAGATGGAATGAAACTAATTCCATATGAATTTACAGTAACAAATAACTGTAATACATCAGTAGATTATCAAGTTAATTTAGAGAGTTTAGGTACAGAATCAGAAGCAATAATCTCAACTGCTTTAAAAGTGGCTTTAGATAGTAATGTTAAATTATTAAGCTCTGGCGGAAGTGCTGAACCTACAGTAACCGATGCGTATGAATCGCATTCAATAGCAGCAGGAAGATTAGCAGCTGCATCAACAACTAGCGATGAAGATACAGTAACATATAAATTACGCATATGGATAGATGAGGATGCCCCAATAAGTGAACAAAATAAAACATATACCGGAAAAATAAGTGTAACAGTAGGACAAGGTGTGGTAGTGCCTTATGAGAAAGGAACGCTTGCATATAATATATTATCTAATTATGGTGGAATTAAAGCTATGGAATCAATAAGTACAGACCATCTTGTAGAAGCGATAACTGAAACAGCTAATTATCATATTTCAATATCAAGTAATTATTACTATGCAACAGAAGCAACGTATGATGAAGAAGCAGGAAAGTATACATTAAGTGGGACCTTAGTACAAGCAACTACAACAGAATGTCAAAATGGAACAAAAGAATGTGGGAAATACACATTAATGAACGCGAGCCCAATATATAGTAGTGAAACATTATATGAAGTAATAGATTTCAAAAGTAGTGGGACCAGTGTAATAGTAAATAAAATGCAATATACAACAGAATTTGGTAAGGGAACAATAGCATCAGAAGCTGGGGTATATAAAACACAAGATGATTCAGGTGACTCATATTATTTCAGAGGAGATGTAAAAAATAATTATGTTAAATTTGGAACGTATGCTAAAGATGCCGTTTTAAAAAAATGTACAGGTAATAATACTGTTGATTGTTCAGCTTCAACTAATTTTGAAATATTAGCTGGAAGTCCAATGTATTGGCGAATTATACGTATCAACGGAGATGGAACTATTCGTATGATCTATGACGGAACTGAACCTGTTGAAAATGGTACACCGCATGTTGCTGCAATAGATGCACTTTCTCAAAATTATAGTTCTGTATATCCTGATAACGTTAATAACGTAACATATTTAGATGAATTACAGACATCGGTAGATAATTGGTATACAAATTATTTGCAAACTAATTATGAGCAATATATAGCTGATAGTATTTTTTGTGAAGATAAAGAATCAATTAGCGCTGGAACTTTAGAATATAATACAAGAATATTCGTTGAACATAAACCTAAACTAACTTGTACTCAAGAAGAAGGTAAGCTAACAGTAGCAAATGGAAAATTAATTAATCCAATCGGATTAATAACATTAGATGAAGCGATTATGGCTGGAATCTCCACTTTTAATTATAATACTTCTAGCAATAATTATTTGTACTCTGGCACGCCTTATAGTACAATTTCTAACATAGGTTATGCAGAGTATATTATCTCCGGAAATAGTGGGATTTATTCTACAGATTTATATTATGATCATGAAGTTCGTCCAGTCATTAATATAAAATCAGATATATTATTTAATGGCTCTGGAACAATAGATGATCCATATGTTTTAGCTTCATAATCATAGGTAAAACCTAGGAGGAGGTGTAAAGTTAACTTTGCTCTTCCTTTTTTTTATGTTATAATTACTTTGGTGAATAGATAATGGCAAAGTATGATGAAACATCGATAAAAATATTAGAAGGATTAGAAGCAGTTAGAAAACGTCCTGGAATGTATATTGGTAGTACTGATAAAAGAGGTCTACATCATCTAGTTTGGGAAATTGTCGATAATTCTATTGATGAAGTTATAAATGGTTATGGAAGTCACATTAAAATTACTTTAAATAAAGATGGTAGTGTAACAGTATCGGATAATGGTCGTGGGGTACCAATTGGAATGCATGCTAGTGGTAAATCAACACCAGAAGTTATATATACTATTTTGCATGCAGGTGGTAAATTTGAAGAAGGTGGCTATAAAGTATCTGGAGGTTTACACGGTGTAGGAGCATCTGTTGTTAATGCATTAAGTAAAAGAATGGATGTAACTATTTATAAAGAAGGCAAAATATCCAATATTAGATTCTGTGATGGTGGAAAAGTTGAAAGTCCACTTAAAACTATTGGTGAGTCAAAAAAAACAGGAACAACAGTAACATTTTTACCAGATCCTGAAATTTTTAAAACAACTAATTTTTCATATACAACAATTTGCGAAAGAATGCAAGAAAGTGCTTTCTTACTTTCTGGTTTAACTGTAGAAGTTATTGATGAAGAAGATGATCGTAGTAGTAAATTTTACTATGAAAATGGTTTAATTAATTTTGTTGAATATATTAATGAAGATAAAAAAGTGTTGCATAAAGTAATTAACTTTAATGGAACTAAAAATGGAATTGAAGTAGAAATTGCTATGCAATATTCTGAAAGTTATAACGAAAATATTTTATCGTTTGTTAATAATGTTAAAACTAGTGATGGAGGTTCTCACGAAGTTGGTTTTAAAACAGGTTTAACTAAAGCCTTCAATGACTACGCTAAAGCAAATGGTTTAATTAAAGGCAAAGATGGTGGATTTGACGGAGCTGATGTAAGAGAAGGGTTAAGTGCTGTAATTAATTTACGAATTCCAGAAGCACTATTGCAGTTTGAAGGTCAAACAAAAGGAAAACTGGGAACTCCAGAAGCACGAAGTGTAACCGAAAGTGTAACATACGAAAATTTAAAATTCTTTTTAGAAGAAAATAAAGAAATCGCGTTAACTATTATAGATAAAGCTGCTAAAAGTAAAGAGGCTCGCGAAGCTGCTCGTAAAGCTAGAGAGGCTGCTCGTAGTGGCAAAACTAAAACCGCTAAAGATAAAGTTATAATTGCTAAACTAGCGCAAGCAACAGGCAAAGTTGCTCGTGATAACGAACTATTCCTAGTCGAAGGTGATTCGGCAGGTGGTTCAGCTAAAACAGGAAGAGATAAAGTACATCAAGCAATACTTCCTCTTCGTGGTAAAGTATTAAACTGTGAAAAAGCGAGTAGTAATGATATCAATAGTAATGAAGAATTAAAACTATTAACTTATGCAATTGGTGCTGGTATTGGTGCTGATTTTGATTATGAAGAAAGTAACTATGGTAAAGTAATTATTATGACCGATGCCGATGTCGATGGTGCTCATATTCAGATTTTACTTTTAACATTCTTCTATCGTTTTATGCGACCATTAATTGAGCAAGGGATGCTTTACATAGCAAATCCACCGCTTTATGCGATTGATTATGGTAAATCAAAAGAATATGTGGCAACAGATGAAGAATTAGAAGAAGTAAAAGCTAGAGCAAAAGGAAACTATAAAATAATGCGCTTTAAAGGTTTAGGAGAAATGGATTACGATGAATTATGGGAAACAACAATGAACCCTGAAAC
Organism: Bacilli bacterium; assembly: GCA_017442305.1. Taxonomy (GTDB): domain Bacteria; phylum Bacillota_I; class Bacilli_A; order RF39; family UBA660; genus RGIG2951. Next base: position 3,612 of record JAFRZY010000003.1, read on the forward strand.
TCGTAGTTTAATTAAAGTAACTATTAATGATGCAGCGTTAGCCGAAAAACGTGTTCACGTATTAATGGGTGATAAAGTAGAACCTCGTAAAGAATGGATCGAGGAAAATGTTGACTTTACTATGGAAGATAATTTCAGGAGGTAATTATGGCAGAAAAAGGATTTTTAGATAAAATATTTGATTTCTCCCTAGAAGAAATTATGGGAGATCGTTTTGGTAAATACTCTAAAGAAATTATCCAAGATAGAGCTCTTCCAGATGTTAGAGATGGTTTAAAACCTGTACAAAGAAGAATTCTTTATTCTATGTATACTGATCATAATACATATGATAAACCTTATCGTAAATGCGCTAAAGCAGTAGGGGATGTTATGGGTAATTACCATCCACATGGAGACTCTTCTATATATGGCGCAATGATCCGTATGTCTCAAAAATGGGTAATGCGAGAAGCTTTTGTTGATGTTCATGGTAATAACGGTTCAATAGATGGTGATGGTCCAGCAGCGTATCGTTATACAGAAGCAAGACTTACTAAGCTTGCTAATATGATGTTAAAAGATATTAACAAAGATACTGTAGAAATGGCTTACAACTATAGTGATACTTTATTTGAACCAACCGTACTGCCAGCTGCATTTCCTAATCTTTTAGTGAACGGTTCTACAGGAATATCAGCTGGTTATGCAACAAATATTCCGCCACATAATTTAGGTGAAGTAATTGATGCAACTATTAAACGTATTGAAAACCCTAATTGTCGTTTAGATACAATTTTAGAAATAATAAAAGGACCAGATTTCCCAACTGGTGGTGTAGTAGAGGGTAAAGATGCTTTACGTAAAGCTTACGAAACCGGTAAAGGTAAAGTTGTTCTAAAATCTGACATTGAATTAGTAAAAGAAAAAGGAAAAAACTTAATAGTTGTTAAAGATATACCTTATGAGGTTGTTAAAGAACAATTAAGACTTAAGATAAATGAAATAAGAGTAGAAAAGAAAATCGAAGGCATAGTTGAAGTTCGTGACGAATCAGATCAAGATAACATGGCTAAATTAGTTATTGAGCTAAAAAAAGATGCTAATTCTGAACTTATTTTAAACTATTTACTAAAAAATACAGACTTACAAGTAAACTATAACTATAATGTAGTAGCAATAGTAAACAGACGCCCTAAAACATTAGGGATTTTAGAAATATTAGATGCTTTTATTAATCATCAAAAAGATGTAATAACAAGAAGAACAAAGTTTGAACTTGATCATGCACTTGCAAGGCTTCATATTTTAGAAGGTTTAAAAAGAGCAATGTCAATATTGGATGAAGTAATTAAAGTAATTAGAGCAAGTAAAAATAAAGCTGATGCAATCGAAAATTTAGTTGAAGAATTTGATTTTACAAAATTGCAAGCTGATGCAATTGTAACAATGCAATTATATCGTTTAACTAATACAGATGTAGAAATACTAGAAGATGAAATGGCTAAATTAAAACAAAATTGTGAAATTTGGAATAAAATATTAGAAAACGAAGAAGCACTAAAACATGTTATTAAAACAGAATTAAAAATAGTCAAAAAAGAATATGCAACTCCACGACGTACTCAAATTAAAGATGAAGTTACAGAAATAAAAATTGATATGACTTCGATGATTCCAAAAGAAAATGTAGTAGTGGTAGTAACTAATGAAGGTTATGTAAAACGTGTTAGTTCCAAGTCTTATGCTTCAGGAAATGGTGAAGAAACAACTCTTAAACCAGGAGACTTTGTAACGGGATTATATGAAGTCACAACTTTAGATACATTGCTTGTATTTACAAACTTAGGAAATTATTTATATATACCAGTTCATAAAATTCCTGAAGTAAAATGGAAGGAATTAGGTAAACATGTTAATAATATAATTACTTTAGCTCCGGAAGAAAAAGTAATAGGTTCACTAATTTTTGATGATAAAGATAACGAAATAATTTTATTTACTAAAAATGGGTTAGTAAAGAAAACTAAACTTGAAGATATGATAGTAAGCAGATGGTCTAAACCAATGACCGCTATAAAATTAAAAGATAATGATGAACTTATTAGTGTAAAACGAAATAACGAAAAAGTTTTATTAGTAACTAGAAATGGTTATTACTTAGAATATTTTGCTAATGAAATTCCAACTGTTGGTCCAAAAGCAAGTGGTGTTAAAGGAATCAACTTAAAGGATGATTGTTTAGTCTCTGGTTTATCACTAGATGAAAATGCTGAATATTTAACAGTATTTACAAACAATAAAACAGCAAAAAGAATAAAATTATCAGATTTAGCAATGCTTAGTCGCGCTAAAAAAGGTAATTTATTAATGAAAAAGACAAAAACTGTAACATACTTAGTTAATAATGCTTTTATTGGTGATGCTCGTGATATAGTTTGTATGAAAGCAGATAGTGAAATAAAGGAAATAAAAAATAGTGAAATTTCTATTATGGATTTAGCAAGTACTGGATCTACTATTTCTAAATATAATGTTGAAATTGCATTCATAAAAGTAGAAAAAGAGTCTTACTTAAAAAAACAATCTAAAGAAGTTGGTTCTCTTGTAGCAGAAGAAACAAAACCAGAACCCAAAGTTCAAGAACTTACTTTAGATGACTTCTTAGATGATTTTAAAATTTAATTCTAAATCACTTATTAAATCATAAAATTTAATAGGTGATTTTTTTATGACAAAAAAAGACGATTTTAAAAACTTTGTAAAGTCAAAACCAGAATTAGTAAACTTTATAAAAAACGGTGAAATGACATGGCAAAAATTTTATGAAATATATGATATCTACGGTGAGGATGAAGCTGCATGGCGAGGTTATTCAAATAACAGTTCAACAAGCTTAACAAATAGTATTAGTTCGATTACGGATATGGTCAAAAAGATAGATGTAGAATCAATCCAAAAACATATTAATACAGCGCAAAAAGCACTGGGAGTAGTGCAAGAATTAACTGCAAAACCTGCTAGTTCATTAACTAATATTGCAAAAGGTCCCATTAACCCTCGACCTTTAAATAAATTCTTTGAGGACTAGTATGGATATAAACTTACAAATGGAACTCAAAAAAAACGAAAAAATGTATAACTTTTTAAAAGAAAATTCTTACTGGATTAAAGAATTAAATCGTAATCCAGAAAGTTACAAAAAATTTGTCCAAGAAATGAAAATTAAATATAAACTACGCCCAACAGATAAAGTTAATGAAGTGATAGATAATATAGATCTTATTAGTACTGTTTTACAAACTTTAAAATAACTTTACATATACATCTTGATTTTCTTAAATTAATGTTATATACTTAAATCATGATAGGAAAGGTAGATGTTATATGAAAAGATTAACAAAAAAAGGATTCACTTTAGTAGAACTTTTAGCAGTTATCGTAGTATTAGCTGTTATTATGTTGCTTGCCGTAAACGCTGTTATTCCACAAATGAATAAAGCTAGAAAGAATGCATTTGTAACTGAAGCAAACGCTTTTATTGATGCTGCAGGTACATATTATCAAAATGCAATGTTAACTGGTGAAACTGGTATTACAGCAGCTGGTGGTTGCGTTGATGTATCAAAATTAATTGGTGAATATATCGAAAAAGATGGAGATGATTACGCAGGAAGCGTAAAAATTGAAATTGATAATGCTACAAATAAAGCAACATATACTATTTGGTTATCAAACGGCCAATATCAAATAGAAGGTAAGAAAAGTGCTGAATTAAATGAATCTGTAGTTAAAGATTTTACTGCTGCAGCTTCAACAACTTGTTCAGCTAGTTAATAATTAACTAATGTTAAAAGAAAACGTTGCAAAGCAACGCTTTTTTTGTGGTATAATTTCTATAGGTGGTATAGATGATTATAGGAAGTCATGTTTCTTTTAGAGAAACTCAATTATTAAGTTCTGTAAAAGAAGCTTTAAGTTATGGAGCTAATACTTTTATGTTTTATACAGGAGCTCCCCAAAATACTATGCGTAAAGATATTAATAAAGAGTACACAGAAGAAGCAAAAAAACTAATGTTAGAAAATAACATTAATATTAATAACGTTATTTGTCATGCGCCATATATTATAAATCTTGCCAATCGTAGCAGTGAAGAAAAATGGAATTTTAGTATTTCATTTTTAATACAAGAAATTCATCGTTGTGAAGAGTTAGGAGTTAAATATATAGTTTTACATCCTGGTAGTGCTGTAGGAATAACTAAAGAAGAAGGAATCAAAAATATTGTTGATGCTTTAAATTACATAATTAAAGAAGACGATGAATGCATGATACTTTTAGAAACAATGGCAGGCAAAGGTACTGAATGTGGATCAAGTATTGAAGAAATATCAGCTATAATAAATGGCTTAATTTTAAAGGATAAAATTGGTGTATGTATCGATTCATGTCATATAAATGATGCAGGCTATGATATAGGAGGTATTGATTCATATTTAGATGAATTTGATAAATTAATTGGGCTTGAAAGAATTAAGTGTGTGCATTTAAATGATAGTAAAAACTTAGTTGGAACTCATAAAGATCGCCATGCAAACTTTGGCTTTGGTGAAATCGGATTTGAAAAACTAATGAACGTAGTAAATCATCCTAAATTAAAAGATGTTCCTAAAATTTTAGAAACACCTTATATTGGAGATTTTGATGAAGATAAAAATAGAATTTACCCGCCATATAAATTTGAAATTGAAATGATTAAAAGTAATTCATTTAATCCCAATTTATTAGAAGAAATTCGAGCCTATTATAAGTAGTTACGATATTTTTGGGAGTATTCGTTAAATAACTTCTTAATTTTAATAAAATTCTCTTCGGAGAATTTTTCTTTATATCTTTCTAAATGTAACAGATTAGGATTTCCGATTACTTTCTCCCAGTTTTTCTTTACAAAATCATAAGTAAATTTAAGCTCATCTTCTGATAAATTTATATTTTTAGATAAAGCAAATGTATTAACTTGTTCTATACTTAAATTTTGCATATATCTGCTTATTAAATTAAACATATTATCACCTAATATATTGTATGAAAAATATAAAAAAATAAATACTAACTATAGGTGGTTTGATGCGAAAAAAAACTTTTTATGTTTGTATAAGTATTGTAATTCTTTTTTTTGTAGTAGTAATAATGAGAATAGGGTATTTAGCATTTTTTAAAGGCAATTTTTATCAAACAAAATTAAAAGAAAAAACCGAAATATATTTAGAGGGATTATCGTCACCTCGCGGTAGAATATTAGATGTTAATGGCAAGGTCATAGTTGATAACATTGGAATAAAACAAGTTGTTTACAATAAATTAAGTGGCATAAATACGCAAGAAGAAATAGAAATTGCGTATAAACTGGCTAATATGCTAACGATAAACTATGAAGAAAACGTTTATGAAACAAAAAAGTTCTGGTTAATTAATAATAAAGATACTGCTAAATCTTTGATAACTGAAGAAGAGTACCGACTTTTGGAAGAAAGAAAAATCACAATGGATGAAATAAACTCATTAAAATATGAAAGGGTTACGGATAAATTACTAGAAGTATACTCAGTTATTGATAGAAAAGCTGCCCATATTTATGCTCTTATGAATAAGGGGTATTCTTATGAAAAGAAAATAATTACAACTGAAGTAAGTGATTTTGAATATGCAAAGATAATGGAAGCTAAAATAAAAGGAATCACCGGAGAAATGAGTTGGGAAAGAACTTATCCGTATGGCGATTCTCTAAAAACAATTTTAGGTTCAGTAGGAGGTGTACCTGCTGAAGAAAAAACATATTATTTAAATAATGGTTATAGTTTAAATGATATCGTTGGTATTAGTTATCTTGAAAAAGAATACGAAGAATATTTACGAGGAGAAAAAGCTTTATATAAGGTAAATAAAGATAATACGCTTACTATTATTAAAGAAGCGAAAAAGGGTAATGATTTAATCTTATCAATTGATATTGAAATTCAAATGAAAGTAGAAGAAATACTAAAAGAAAAAATTTTGATAGCAAAAAGTGAAGCTAACACTGAATATTATAAAGAAAGTTATGCTGTAATAAGTGAACCTGACACTGGAGCTATCAAAGCCATGGCGGGGATTCGTCTTATTGGTGATAAACAAAATCCTTCATGGCAAGATGTGTCAACAAATATAATTAATACATCTTATACTCCGGGCTCTGTAGTAAAAGCAGCTTCTATGACTGTTGGTTATAAAGAAAATGTAATAGAAAAGGGTAAAAAAATTAAGGATGGTTGTGTTAAATTATATTTGGTTCCAGAAAAATGTTCATATAAAAAATTAGGCTATTTAGATGATATTGGAGCTTTAAGAAATTCTTCTAATTACTACCAATTTATGATTGCTATTAATCTTGTGGGTCAAAAATATAAGTCAAATATGGAACTTAAAGTTAGTGAAGAACACTTTAAAATTTATCGTGATGTATTTGCCTCTTTTGGTTTAGGTGTTAAAACCGGTATAGATCTACCTAATGAGCAAGTAGGTATTACTGGAAAAAAAGTAGCTGCAGATTTGCTCTTAAATTTAGCTATTGGGCAATATGATACGTACACACCAATTGAATTAGTCCAGTACATAAATACTGTAGCAAATAATGGAATTAAAAAAAGGCCAACTTTAATGCATAAAGTAGTAAATAATTTCAATAAGCCTATACTAGAAAATAAATATCCAGAACTTAGTAAAGTAGATATTAAAGAAGAAAATATTTTAAGAATTAAACAGGGATTACATGAGGTTTTAACTTTAGGAACCGGAAGAGGACATATAGATGTAAAATATAATCCTGCAGGTAAGACTGGAACTAGTGAATCTTTTTATGATTCAAATTCCGATGGTAAAGCAGATGTAGCTACTATATCATCTTTGTTTGTCGGATTTGCACCAGTAGACGATCCTAAATACAGTATAGTGGTAATTAGCCCTAATGTTAGTCATAATAATACCAATTTTGAATATAAATCTAAAGTAAATAGGCATATAAGTAAGTCTATAACAGATTTTCTCTTTGAAAATTACTAATTTTCTGTTATAATACTTATGGACTTGAAAAAGGAGGTAAGAAATTATGGCTAAAAACGAAAATAGAAACTATGTTACAATGAGATGTAGTGAATGTAAAACAGAATTACGTCCAACTAACAAAAATAAGAAAAATACTCCAGAACGTTTAGAAATCAAAAAATATTGCAAGAAATGTAAAAAAGTTACAGCTGCAGTAGAAAAGAAATAGTAGAAAGGTGATCCTATGAACATTAATATTAATGATATTAAAAATGGAATGACTATCATTATTGACGGAAATTTATGTTTAATTCAAGAGTTTCAACATGTTAAGCCTGGTAAAGGACCTGCTTTTGTACGTATCAAATTAAAAAATTTAAGAACTGGATCAATTGTTGAAAACACATATAATACTAATATTAAAGTAGAAAGAGCACATGTTGATCGTATGGCAATGCAATATTTATATAGTGATGGAGAAAACTATGTATTTATGAATAATGAAACATATGAACAATTAGAAGTTCCAGCAAGTAAATTAGAAGAAGAAAAGAAATTCATTAAAGAAGGATTAGACATTCAAATTAACTCTTATAATGGAGAAATAATTGGTATTGAACTTCCTGAAAAAATCGAATTCGAAGTAATTGAAACAGAACCAGCCGTTAAAGGTAATACTACTAATAACGCTCAAAAAGATGCTAAAATCGAAACTGGTTATGTTGTTAAAGTACCTTTATTTATTAATGAAGGGGAAAGAATTATTATTTCAACTAAGGACGGAAAATATTCAAGTAGAGCATAATTGCTCTTTTTTTATTTCTAAAAATATGATAGGATAAGCATCACTAGGGGGTATTATGAAAGAAAAAGAAGAATTGTTTTTGCAAAAATTAACTGATGAAGATATTTTTAGAGGATATAGACAAATTATTGAAATTAATAGTGAATATTATGCCACATATATTATTAACATTATGAATTACGCTATAAAAAAATCTAGATTAATAATATTTAAAGATCAATTAAGGGTTATTTTAAATTTGCTTGTTTATAAATATAATACATTTTTATATCCGGAGTATAAAAATGTAGAACTTGAAGACGAATTTAGAGCAGTATATCATTTTATTAAAGACTTTAAAAATATTCAAAGAGAATTTGCCTCTTTATTAGGTAAAGATATATATACGCCAGAAGAAGCTGCTGATTTATATTTATATTATTTTACTTTATTAACCATACATAATAATATTTTTGATAAGTTTGAAGATGAATTAAAAAAAGATAATCTTGCTAATATGCGATTTAATTTATATTTTCCTTATGATACGACAATTAGTGATGATATTACTACTTTTCAAGGCGTAACTAAAATGGTTCGGAATTTAAAAAAAGAAGATAATTAGTTATTAGTAATTATCTTCTTTTATATTTTTTAATATAGTTTGGTAATTTCTTTTTTCCAATTCTGTAATAATAAATTTATTGTTTACCATAATGTCATGTAACTCGTCACTAATGCTTTGATTTTGTAATTTGTCTAAAAATTCTAATTGATCTTTTGTGTAATAATTTTTATCTTCGTTATTTAAATTGAAACTGTCTGGATAATCAAAACACATTTTTAGAACACTAGAAAAATCATGAGCATGTTGATGTTTATTACCAATATTAAATGAATAATACAAACTAGTTTTAGCGTAATTTTCAAAAATCCAATCAGTAGGGACAGGATTATTAAATATTTCGCCAGAATTAAAATCCATATCTTTCCATAAGCCGTCTTCTAAATATTGCGGAACAATTTTTTTCATTTAACCACTCCTATAATTATAATACCAAATTTTAAATTATAATAAATAAAAAAACGACTAAAAGTCGCTTTATTATTAAATGGTGACCCCGAGGTGATTCGAACACCTGACCGATCGCTTAGAAGGCGATTGCTCTATCCAGCTGAGCTACGAGGTCGTCAACTAATAATGATTATATAATAAAATACGAAAATTAGCAATCTTTTTTTACGTTTATATTTAAAATCTGGTAAAAAATATTGACTATAAAATAATCTTATTTCATAATTAAGATGGTGATAAATATGAATATTATGCAAAATATTAAAGATTATCAGCAAACTTTTAGCGCTTTAACTAAAGATGGAATAACTCTTGATGAATACTTAGAAGAAAATAATATCCCTGCTTTAGAATTTTTGCGTTATGTCGGATTAAATGAATACTTAGTAAAAGAATTTAATTATGATGAAATGACTAAATTAGCTATGCGCTTTGCGAGTGGCAAATTACCTAGGCTATCAACACAATTTTATGTTAGTCGAAATACTATTGCAATAGATAATAATTGTGGAAGTATTATTATTAATCGAGATGATGTTACATTTATTGATGAAAGTAAAGAAATTCTTGTTAATGGTATTTCAGAAATTCTAGATACTACAACTTATAGCCTTACATACTCTAATATAAACAAAAAAAATATAATAGTTGAAAATATCGAAACTGATGATAGAAAAATTTTAAAGGTAAAAGCCCATCAAACTATATATAAAAATGACGGTGAAGTTATCTCGGATAATTTATATGATATGACTATTAATTACGCTAATAATTTAAGAATAAAAAATTTAATATTTCGAGCTATAAACTCTAATAGTATTTTAACTGTACCAGCAAAAGTTATTGAATCAATAAAGGCTGGTAATTTAAAGCGAGAAGATGTAGAAATTTCCTGGAGTTTTAATAATCAACAAAAAAAATAAAGTTTCTAAAAAAGAAACTTTATTTTTAATTTACGGCTGCAACTTGTACGCCATCGACATTAAAACTAATGTTTTTAATATCATATGAATCTCTAATGGATAGAGCAATAGAATATTTTACTTCTTCTAAAATAGATTTTTCTGAAAAATTATCAAAAACATAATTATTAAAGCTTAAAGAAATTGAATCTTCTAATATTTCATATTCAGTTAGTTCAACATTAGTGGCCAGAAAACTAATTAAATTTGTTTGATTAATTGGGGCTGTTTTTAATTCTTCAATAATAACTTCTATTTTTTCTTTGTTATTATTTGATACTTTAGTTACAGGAACATAGTAATAATTATCATTATGTTTACTCAAGTAATATGATGTTATGCTATTTACATTTTTAAAACTAGTTAAATCATAAATTTTATTAATACCAAAAGATCTATCTAATACATTTGGGAGTAAATTGTTGTTATTTGGTAATTTAGTTAACTTTTCTCCATCTATAAAAATCATTATACTTTCGATTTCTTCAATCTCTGTTAAAGAATAGATTATAGCTTCTAACATTTTTTCAGCATTCTTATCACTGATGTTTAATAATTCTTTTGAAAAATTTACTTTTAATAACTTATTTTCAAGCGATATGTCTAATATTTTTGTATTAGCTGGTATAATAGCTTTAAAGCCTTCAGGTATATAATCGTTTTTTTTGCTGCCAATTATTAATGATTCTAATATTTCTTTAGCTAATTTTATCGAATCTTTTTCAGTCTTTAAAATATTGGTTCTAGCAACATATTCGTTATTATCTATTAAATAGATTGGGGTTGTTTCAACATCTATATATGATAGGCTTTCTTTAATTTCTTTGTCATTATTTTCTGGAAAGAAGTACAGAAGGCCTAAAATTATAAGGGCTAAAGTGGCGATAATTATCCTTTTATAAGCGCTCTTTTTTAACATACAATCACCTATAATAAATATATTAATATATTTTGTTTTTAGCACAAAAAAAGTCTCTTTTGAGACTTTATTTTTCTAAAGTGATTTCTCCTAATTTTAACAATTCAACAACAGCTTGAGCTCTTCCTTTAACTCCTAATTTTTGCATTGCGTTAGAAATATGGTTTCTAACAGTTTTTTCGCTTATGCCTAAAAATAGAGCAATTTCACTTGTTGATTTATTTAAAACTAAAAGTTCAAACACTTCGTGTTCTCTTGTAGTTAAAATACTTTTTTTCATATATTTCCTCACTTTCTTCTACAATGAGTTTTTTTAATACTTCATAATATTTTATGAGGAAAAATACATATGGTGAGCAAAATGGCGTAAAAAAGTATTAATTTTGGAACTTAACTGTAATATACATTCTTACATCATACATACTTTGAACGGTTCTAATTATTTTGTTAGCAATCTCCGGGGAATGATCATTACTAGCAATTACAATGCTTATTTGATCTCCGTCAATTTTTACAAAACTATCTAGTTTATGAGTCTCTTTAATTTTTGCTTCTATTTCATCTTCTTTACCCTTATTTGTATTTAAAGCTTGTAAAGAATTATAAGCATCATTTTTTTCTTCAAGAGTAGCACTGTCATCAAGTAATACTGTTTGCAACTTTTCCATTTCCGCTAAAACGTTTTCTTCTTCTTGAACGCGAAGTGCTACTAAAACGTTACTACTAGACACCTCAACTGTAGCAACATCTTCTTTATTATTTACATCTTGAGCCAATGCGGCAAGTGCATCATCTGACATTGTTAAATAATAAATACTTAATACTAATATAAGTGAAAAAAGTGTTATAAACCATAAATTTTGTTTATTTATCATAAATATCCCTCCTAGTAAATCTATTAAATAATATGGGCTTTTCCTAAAAATATGAAAAATTTTTATTAAAAAAAAGGAAAACTAATATTTTTCGGCAATATAAGAATGAAGGGAGGTTTTAATGAAGGTTGTAAAACAAAGAGATTTGAAAGATTGTGGCGTATGTTCGCTTTTATCGATAATAACCCACTTTGGTGGATATGTTTCATTGGAAAAGCTTAGAATTGATACATATACCACCAAAGAAGGAACAAATGCTTATAACTTAATAAAAGCTGCAAAAAGCTATGGTTTTGATTCTTATGGGATTAAAATAGATGAAAATACTTTATTTAGTGAAAATATAGTATTACCAGCTATAGCGCATTTGCATCTTAAAAATGGATCGGAACATTTTGTGGTTATTTACAAAATAAATAAAAACAAATTAATAATTATGGACCCAAGTAAAGGAAAAGTAATTATGTCTAAAAAAGAATTTTTATCGCTTTGGAGTCATGTTTTAATTTTATTCCACCCACAACATAAAATTTTAAAATATGCTAAAGAGAGAAAATTAACAAATTTGTTTTTAGAAATAGTTAAAAGTCAAAATAAATGTATTCGTAAATTAGTTATCACAAGCTTACTATTAACAATAGTTTCAATTTTAACAAGTTATTATTTTAAAATAGGACTAAATGCAATTACAAATAATGTTTACTTGAATTCTATTAAATATATTACGTTATTATTTTTTGTACTAACTATTTTTAAAATCATGTTCCAGTATTTACGAAATTATTTCGAAAACCATTTAAATAAAAATATTGATATTCATTTGTTTATAAATTTTTTTGAACATCTTTTTAATCTCCCTTTAAGTATAATCCAAAATAGAACTTTGGGAGAGATTGTTACCAGAGTAAATGAGTTAACTGATTTAAAAACTTTATTTACAGAATTATTTGTTACAATTTTTCTTGATTCTATTTTGGCATTTTCAAGCATGATCTTGTTATTAATAATAAGTAAAGAACTATTTTTTATTCTTTGTATAGCGCTTTTATTTTATTTATTAATTGGGATAATTTTTTACAAGATTAATTATCGTAAAATCATGCTAAACATCGAAAAAGAGGTTGATTTTAATACTACCTTGATAGAAAATTTAAGTATGATAAATAGTATTAAAAAACTTAATACAACAACTAGTAATATAACTAAAGTAGAAAATAAGTTGTTAAATTTTGTTAAAGATAATTTTTTGTTAACTAATTTTTTTGATAAACAAAAATTATTGAAATCTTGCATTAATGAAATAACTATATTTATGATTAATACAATAGGATTTTATTTAATTAAAAATAAACAATTAGAAATAGTTGATTTGATAACATTTAATAGTTTAATGGGATTTTATTTTGAATCAATTAAAAATACGATAGATATGTTACCAAAAGTTAGTTACTTAAAAGCTACTTTTTACAAACTAAACGATTTTCTTTCTAATGATATTGAGAAACTAGATGATACAAAAGAAAACTTACTTAACAATGATATCGAAATTAAAAATTTGGATTATAGTTATAATGGCTATCAAAACATATTTACTAATTTGAATTTTAGCATAAAGGCAAATGAACATGTATTCTTAAAAGGTGATAGTGGCTCTGGTAAAAGTACAATTTGCAAAATGATTTACAGACTTCTTAATATAAATAAAGGAAATATTTTAATAGGAGGAGTGAGTATTTCTGACTACAATTTAAATACAATACGAAATAATGTTACTTATTTATCTCAAGATGAAAATATTTACACTGATACAATAAGAGAAAATATTATTTTTAATCGTAATATAGATTTAAAAGAATTAAAGAAAGTATGTGAAATTTGTAAATTAGAAAATATCGTGGCAACCAAACCTTTGCGATATGAAAGTTTAATAAGTAATGATGCTAATTTTATATCTGGAGGTGAAAAACAAAGAATTGTTTTGGCAAGGGCATTATTAAAATCTAGTAAAGTTTTAATTTTAGATGAAGCCATGAGTGAGGTTGATTATAAACTGGAATCCGATATTATTAAGAATATTCTAAAAACTTATAAAGAAAAAACAATTATATATATATCACATAAAAATCACGAAAAATTATTTGACCGAACTATATTTATAAAAGGCATGCATGAATACTGATATACTAAATAATAAATATGCTTTATTAAATCTCAAACTTAAATATAGTGGGTTAATAATTATTTCGTTAATACTGTTTTTACTTCTTATATTTTCTTCTATCTATTATAAAACTTATGATTCTTTTAAAGTTTCGGGAATAATACATAATACTAAAATTGTCATTACGGTATTTCCTAATGATATAAATGATATTGTAAAAAGTGATTTTTTTAAGGTGAATAAAGAAAAATATAAATTTTCTGTCGAATCAATTTCTGAAGTAGAGTATGATGTAAATTCTAATAGTTTTTATCAAAAAGTTACTTTATCCACTTCCGGTAATTTTTTGGATAATGAAATAGTAGATTTAACATTTTATAAAAACAAACAAAGAATAATAAACAAAGTAATTAATTTACTAAAATGAAAGGGGATAAAATGGTTTTATTAAAAGACAAAGATTTGGTAGAGATTAATGGTGGCGGAGTAAAAAAGGGGTTATTAATAGGACTTGCTGCTTTAGGTGCTTTAGTAGCAGGAATTATTGACGGCTTGCTTCGGCCATTAAAATGTCGTAGTTAGGGGGGTAATATGAAATTAAGTAATGAAGAACTGATAAAAATTAGTGGAGGAGGTATCTCTGCTTCGCTTCTAAACGCTATTTCAAGAGCGTTTACAACCGCAATAAATTTAGGACAAATTATTGGCTCGGCTATCCGGAGAATAATTTCAAAAAGTGCCTGTTAAAAGATTGGATTCTTCCAATCTTTTTAAGTTGCTCAAAAAAATTGCTTGTGGTATTATTTAACTATGGTAGGTGATATTATGTTAAATAGATTATCATATATATGTACAGTAGGTCCAAGCATGGCTAATAATAGTATTTTAGAAGAAATGTATAAGTTAGGAATGGATACGATAAGATTTAATATGTCTTATAATCATCCTAAATTGTATGATTTAATCACTATTGCTAAGGAATTTAAACAAAAACATTCAGATGTTGCCTTGCTTATTGATTCGGCTGGCCCTGAAATTAGAGTGTTAATAGATGAACCTTTAGAGTTTTCGGCAAATGATCTTATCACGATAGGTAAAGACTTTAAATTAACAATCAGTGATTTAGCTTTGCTAAATATAGGAGATTTAATTTATTTAAAAGATGGAGATTATATCTTAGAGGTAATAGAAAAAGGAACAGATACTGCTATATGTAAAGCATTAACTGCTGGCGTTATAAAAAACAATTTTAAAGTCTATAATGAAAGCTTATATAATGCTTTGCCATTTTTATCAGAATATGATGAAGAATGTATAAAATTAGCGTGCGAAAATCCTGTAGATTATTTTGCAGTATCATTTGTTAGAAATGCTGATAATATTTTGCAAGTTAAAGATATGTTAAAAAAATATGGTAGAGAAGATATAAAAATTATAGCTAAAATCGAAACTCCTAGAAGTTTGGCAAATCTAGATGAAATTATTGATGTTAGTGATGAAATTATGATTGCTAGAGGAGATTTAAGTACTCTTACTCCTAGGGCTAATATAGCGCATTATCAAAAATACATATGTCAAAAATGCCAAGAAAAAAATAAACCAATTATGTTAGCAACTGGAGTTTTGGCTTCAATGGAACAAAAAGAAGAACCGACAATTGCGGAAATACTTGATTTATATAATATAGTTTTAGATGGTATAACTAAAATAGTATTTACAAGCGAAACTTCAGTATCAATCGATCCTTTGGATGTTTTAAGCACCGCCAATAAAATCTTTGATACTGTAAAAAAGAAAAATTAAAGCTAAAGATTAGAGAAAATCTAATCTTTTCTTGTAAAATAAAGAATGTAGTGTTATAATTAACTGTAGAAAAAACGAAGGGAGGGAATAAAATGACAAAAGTAGTGGTTCAAGATGGCAACGTTGATATTGCTCTTAGAAAATTTAAAGTTAAAGTCGCTAGAAGTGGTGTCCCTTCTGAATTAAAGAAAAAGAAATACCATGAAAAACCAGGGGTTAAAAGAAGAAACGCAAAAAAAGAAATGATTAAAAATTCACGTAAACATAGAAATTATTAATAAGGTGATTATATGAATGAATTAATAGCAACTGATTTGAAAGAGGCTATGAAAAATGGCGATAAATTTACTTTATCAGTATTAAGAATGTTAAAGAGTGCATTGCAAAATGAACAAATAAATAAAAAACATGATCTTACAGATGAAGAAATTATGCAAGTTGTAAAAAAGCAAGTTAAAGTACGTAAGGATTCAGTTAGTGAATACCAAAAATACAACAAAGAAGAATTAGTTGCTTCTTTAGAACAAGAAATTGACATTTTATCCAAATATTTACCTGAAGAAATGTCTTTAGAAGAAATTGAAAGAATAATCGATGAAGTATTTAGTGAATTAAAACCAACAAGTATGAAGGATATGGGTGGAGTAATGAAAGAATTAAACATCCGTATTAAAAATACTGATATGAGTTTAGTTAGTACTAAAGTTAGAGAAAGACTTAATTAAGTCTTTTTTTTATTTTTGTTATCATATACTTTATTGGTGGATACTATGCACATATTAAAAAATCTGAAAAACTATTTGTATGATCAAAACTATATAGTTAATATTTATGATAATTATCTTTATTTATATAATTATGTGGAATTAATAACATTAAACGATACTAAATTAAAATTAAAATTTGCAACATTCGAGATTGAAGTAGATGGCAAAAATTTTTTGGTCACTAAAATGACTTCTAGAGAAATGCTAATTCAAGGAATTGTTGAAAATGTGAGGTTTAAGCGATGCGAAATATAATAAGAGAGTCGAAAATCCATTATATATGGATTAGAACCGAAACAAATAACTATAGTAAATTGATTTTAAAGTTAAGTAAAACCGGTATTAATGTTCATGATATAAAGTATCTTGATAATTGCGTGTTATTAAAAATCTTAAAAAAAGATTTTAAACAAGTGCAAAAATTTTTAATCAGCTATGACTTTAAGAAAGAAAAAGAAGCTGGTATTTTTAATTTGAAAGAAAAAATAAAAAAATATAATCGCTTTATTATTGCGGTTATCTTTGGAATTATACTAATTATTTTTTTTAGTAACATCATAGTTAAAGTAAATGTAATTCACTCAAAGAAAGAAATAAGAGAATTAGTTACGAGTGAACTTGAAGAATTAGGAATAAAAAGACTTACCCTTAAAAAGAACTATAAAGAAATAGAAAAAATAAAAAAAGAGATTCTAGAAAAATACCCAGATCGTTTAGAGTGGCTTGAAATAGAAGTGGATGGTATGGTATACAATGTTAGAATTGAAGAAAGAATTATAACGGATACTAAAACAGAAAACAAATATTGCCATGTAGTTGCAGAAAAATCTGGAGTCATAAGAAAAATTGTTACCTCTAGGGGAGTGGCTAACGTAAATCTTAATAGTTATGTTGCAAAAGGTGATATATTAATAAGTGGGGAAGTAAAATTAAATGAAGAGATAAAAGATAATGTGTGTGCGGATGGTAAAGTATATGCAGAGATTTGGTATACCGTTGATGTATCTTTACCATTAGATTACGAAATTGTAACTAAAACCGGAAAGATGCGTTATAACTTAATGTATAAGGACAATGTGGGAGAATACATTATACTAAATAGTAGATTAAAAAATAAAGTTGTTGAAAATCAGGAAATATTCAGTTTGTTAGGAAGAAAATTTTATTTACAAAAAGAGTATGAAACTATAGTAACAAAGAAAAAATATATCGAAGAAGAAGCTTTAGAGATGGCTTTAAAATTAGCTCGTGAAAAAGTCAATGTTAAATTAGAGGAAACAGAGCATATAATCGCTCAAAAAGTTTTGAAAAAAAGTATAAATGATAGTAAAATGATATTAGAAGTATTTACTTCCGTAGAAGAAAATATAGGAACAATAGAAGAATATACATTAGAGAATTTAAAAGGAGAATAGTGATGATCTGGAAAGTAGTAGATAAAACGTTAGATAGTATATGGCCAATGTTAACAATATTTATTGTAGTAATAGTAGCTTCTAGAATAGCTTATTTGTCACAACATCGTGAAAGAATACATTATTATCAAGAATTTTTAAAATTATTTTTTATAGTTTATATTTTAATTCTTTATGGACTTTTAACTAATACTGAAATTAATAATAATGGTGGAATGAATTTGGTCCCTTTTACCGAAATATTCCGTTATGAAGTTGGTAGTGAATTATTCATATTTAATGTTCTAGGTAATATTTTAATCTTTGTGCCATTTGGTTATTTTATATCGCATTTTATAAATGCCAAAAAAATATGGCCGATTCTTTTTGTTTCGTTAATTACTAGTACAACAGTAGAATTTGTTCAATTACAAATTGGTCGTTCATTTGATATCGATGATATTATTTTAAATACAATAGGAGCAATATTTGGTTACTTATTATATGTTGGCTTAACTGCTATAAAAAGACATTTGCCTGGCTTTTTACAAAAAGACTTTATCTATAACTTAATTTGTTTTATAATAATAGCCGCAATTGTATTTGTAATATTAAATAGATTTGGATTAGGTTTTGGATTATGAATGAATATGAAATAACAGATAATTATGGATATGAAAATTATGAATATTTAAATGATGTTATAGATGCCGCTTTAAAACATGAAAAGGTAGATAATGCAATATTTTCAATCATCTTTGTTTCGGATGAAGAGATACATCGTATAAATAAAGAATATCGTAATATTGATCGAATCACTGATGTAATCTCATTTGCATTTGAAGATAACAACAAAATGATGTATAATAGCTTTAGATTGCTGGGAGATATCTATATTTCTATACCACAAATGAAGCGTCAAGCAATCGAATATGGACATAGTGAAAAAAGAGAATTAGCGTTTTTAACTGTTCATGGTCTATTACACCTTTTAGGATATGATCATATGACAGAAGAAGATGAAAAAACTATGTTTGCATTACAGGAGTTGATTTTAAATGACCAAGATATCAAGAGATGAATTAAAGAAAAGAGGGTTTAAAAGATTCTTAATGAGTTGGAAAAACTCTTTTGATGGATTTACATATGCTTACAAAAATGAACAAAGTATGTTAATTCATGCTGTATGTACATTTTTTACAATTCTATTTGGATTAATTTTTAAAATAACATTCTCAGAATGGGCTATTATGCTTATAGCGTTAGGATTCATTTTAGGAATGGAACTTATTAATACCGCTATTGAAGCTGTAGTAGATTTAGTTACTTTAGAAATTCATCCTTTAGCTAAAATAGCAAAAGACTGTGGTAGTGCTGCAACTTTAACAGCAACGTTACTTGCTATTGCAATATCATTATTTATATTTGGTCCTTATTTCTTAGAATTATTTGGAATTATTATATAGAGGTAAGAAATGAGAAGTGGGTTTGTAAGTTTAATAGGGAGACCAAATGTTGGTAAAAGTACTTTAATAAATGCCTTAGTCGATCAAAAAATTGCTATAACAAGCGATAAAGCTCAAACAACAAGGAATATAATTCAAGGAATATATAATGAACCAGATTATCAAATAGTTTTTATAGATACACCAGGGATACATAAACCAAGTAGTAAATTGGGTAGAGCATTAAACAAACAATCTTATTCTTTTATGAAAGAAGTAGATGCTGTTTTATTTGTTATCGATGCTGCTCAAGGAATTGGCAAAGGCGACAGATTTATAATGGAAAATCTAGAAAAAAGTAAATTACCAGTAATCTTAGTAATAAATAAAATAGATAAAATAAGTGATGAAGCTCTTTTATATACTATAAATGAATACAAAGACGTATTTCCTTTTGCAGATATTGTTCCAGTATCAGCACTAAAGAAGGATAACATCGAAAGATTAATTAAAGTTATAAAAAAATATTTAAAAGATGAAGTTAAATATTTTGAAGATGATCTAGTAACAAGTAATAGTATACGTTTTATGGTTGGTGAAATAGTAAGAGAAAAACTTCTTAATGTAACAATTGAAGAAGTTCCTCATAGTTTAACTTGCCAATGTGTTAGTTACAACGAAAAAAAAGATATTGTACATATCAATGTGGATATTATTGTAGATCGAGATTCTATAAAGAAAATAGTAATTGGTAAAAATGGTGATAGATTAAAACAAATTGGCTCTTTAGCTCGTAAAGAAATTGAAGAGTTAGTTGATAAAAAAGTTTATTTAGAATTATTTGTTAAAACTGTAAAGAACTGGAAAGATAAAGAAAGTTATTTAAATGAATTAGGATTTTTAGATTTTCAATAAAAAAATCCTTTTTTTGAATAAAAACATCAAAAGTTATTCATTATATAATTACAAAGGGTGATTATAATGAATAAAAAAGAAGCATGGCAAAAATTTAGAGAAACAGGGAAAATAGAATATTACTTAAAATATAAAGAAGCAGAGAAGAAGTGAAATTGTGATAACTGAAGTAGAAGGTTTAATTGTAAAAGAATCTCCATATGGGGACACATCAAAAATAATTCAAGTACTTACACGTGAATACGGAATTATTAGTATAATGTGCAAGGGCGCTAAAAGCATGAAAAGCCGACTTAGATCTTTAACTATGCGTTTTACTTATGGAATATTTCATATCTATTATAAAGAAAATAAACTTTCTACTTTAATTACAGTTGATATAATTGATAATTTTACTAATATTAAAAATGATATAACGCTTATAAGTTATATGGCTTATTTAACTGAACTTACTACTCAAGTTATAAAACAAGGAAATGACAAAGATGTATACGAGGAATTTATTAATGGTATCATAAAAATTAATAATAATTTAGATCCGTTAGTAATAACAAATATTTTAGAATTAAAGCTTCTTCCGTACTTAGGAGTAGGATTAAATCTAGATTCTTGTGTTAAATGTGGTAGTAAAAATAACATTATAACTATTGATGGTGATGCCGGTGGATATTTGTGTTCTGATTGCCAAATTCAAGAAAGAATAGTAAGTCCGAAAACTATTAAGATGCTCCGGATGTATTACTATGTGGATATAAAAAGTATTACGGAACTTAATATAAGTGAAGAAGTAAAAGAAGAGATAAATTTCTTCTTGGACAAATACTATGATAGATATACCGGATTATATTTAAGTAGTAAAGAATTTCTGAAAACTATAGCAAATATATAGTGAACAGAAATTCTTTTTTTCTGTAAAATAAACTATCCACAGTTGACAGGCGGGGGGGGTATATTATACTAATCCTAGATAGTAGAAAGTAGGATAGTATATGAGAAATAAAAAGACAGTAATTACGGTAACTAGTATAGTAGCAGTACTCCTAGTAATAATCGGAGTAACGTATGCATACTGGTTAGTAACAAAGACGCAGACAAACCAAAATATAATTTCATCAGGATGTTTAGATATATCATTAAGTGGTGAGAAAAATGATATTGAACTACAAGATCAATTTCCATTAAGTGATGAAGACGGTATGAAGTTAACTCCTTATGAATTTACAGTAACAAATAACTGTACAACAAGCGTAGATTATTACGTAAACTTAGAATCATTAGGAATAGAGTCAAGTGCAATAAGTGCTAGTGCCTTAAAAATAGCGCTTAATGATAATGTAAGTATTCTAGGAGATAATTATGAAACGGATAAAACAATAAGTGAAGCATATGTAGCGCATAGAATAGCATATGGAACACTAGCTGCAAAAGATACAGAAAACGCATCAGTAACATATGAATTGCG
Source organism: Bacilli bacterium (assembly GCA_017442305.1). Lineage (GTDB taxonomy): Bacteria > Bacillota_I > Bacilli_A > RF39 > UBA660 > RGIG2951. The sequence continues at coordinate 25,236 of JAFRZY010000003.1, forward strand.
TATATGGATAGATGCGAATGCTCCAATAAGTGAACAAAATAAAACATTCCAAAGTAAGATAAGCGTAACAGTAGGACAAGGAGTAAATAATCCATTAAAAGAAGGAACACTAGCATATGATTTAGTTTCAAATTATGGTGGAGCATCTAATGCTAAAGAAGTACAATCTATGAAATCGACAACATATATTGAAAGTGATTGGATAGAATCATCAGCTTCTATTTGGTATGAAGATGAAATTTATTGGGGAACGGATTATGAGTACGATGAATATACACATATGTTTACACTAACCGGAGATGTTGTTTTAGCAACACATGCAGAATGTAATGCTGGTACAAAAAATTGTGGTGAATATTTTGTTGGTACTGAAGGTGATGGTTGCGGTTATGAAGTTTGTGGATGGACAAGCAATAAATTAAGTGATGAGGTTTTATTAAAAAGAGATTATGAACTATCCCCAGATGCATTTTTAGAACCTCAGTGGTGGAGTGCGAAATTAAAATTAACTGTAGCAACAACAACAACAATTACAGAAACAACAACAGGTTTATATAAAGCTTTGGATGATTTAGGAACTAGTTATTATTTAAAGGGCGATATAACAAATAACTATGTAAAATTTGGTAAATGGAATGAGTCAGTTGGTGGTTGGTATGGTGGTTCATTAGATTATGGCCCATTTGATACTTTAGAAGCCTGTCAAGCTGAATCAGAAAATGGAGCCCCATGGATGCCAGAAGAGTGTTTTCAAGAGATCATAGTCGCCAAAGATAGTGATATGATATGGCAAATTGTAAGAATAAATGGCGATGGAACTATAAGATTAGCCTTAGTTAAAGATGTATTAAAATCGCAATATAATTCAATAGCCAACGATACTAAATATGTAGGATTTACATATGATGATGGAAGCGGAAATCAAATAGATAGTACCATTAAAGATGTATTAGATTTATGGTACGAAACAAATTTAAAAGGTACGTATGATAAATATATAGCTGACGAAATATTCTGTAATGATCGTAGTGCAGGTTTTTTCGATGGTGAGTATGGGTTTGATAGCAGATTGATTAAAGAAGCTGAACATTATAGTCGAATTGTTCCAACATTAATATGTAAGAATCAAGCCGATAGATATACAGTTAGTAATTCAAAAGGCAATAGCTTATTAACAAATCCGGTAGGATTACTAACCGCTGATGAATACTTATTATCTTCGATATACGATGAAAATGCCACGAGTTATACTTTTTCAGGGCATTTATATCAATCATCACCAGAATTTTGGACAATGACTCCATCAAGCGGAACAAATGTGTATGTTATTGGCTCTATGGGAGAGGTAACTCCTAGTTCTATTGATTTAGATAATATCGTTTATCCAGTTATCAATCTAAAAGCGGATGTTAAATTTACTGGTACGGGTGAATATGAAACTCCTTATGAAATTGTGACAGAATAAAAACTTGTTAAATTTAAAAAAATAGGTTATAATACACTTATAAAAGTGATGACGAGTCTGGCAAACTCAGAGCTATATAGTAAAAGTGATTCTTCTAGAATAAATAGGGTGGAACCGCGGATAATTATTCGTCCCTATATGATTCTAGGAGTTTTTTTATTGAAAGGGTGAAAAAGTGAAAGTATTTATTGGTTGTTCTTCTTCTGATAAAATTGAGGAAAAATATATTAAACTGGCTTATGATGTTTCTGGTGCTATTGCAAATTGTGGTCATTCTTTAGTTTATGGTGGCGCATCATATTCGATGATGGGAGAATGTTATAAAGCTTTTTCAGAGCAAAAAAGAGATATAATCGCGATTATGGCTGAGAAATATAAAGAAGATTTAGTTAATTTAAAATTATCTAATAACTTCTTAGTAAAAACATCATTAGAGCGAATTGCAAGAATCTATTCAGAATCAGATTGCTTTGTTATTCTTCCGGGAGGTATAGGAACAGTTGAAGAAATGTTTAGCATTTTAGAAGAAAACAGAACTAACACATGGAAGAAGATAATAATATATAATTATGAAGGATTTTATGATTTCATAATTAATTGGTTAAATATGAATGTCAACTCAGGATTTGTTTATGAGTGGGATATAGAAAAAATACAAATAGTTGATTCAATTGAAGAATTAATAAGTGAGTTAGGAGTAGATGAAAATGAGTAAAATAACAATGGAAGAATTAGTAAATTATTGTAAACAATATGGCTTTATATTCCAAGGAAGTGAAATATATAATGGACTTTCTAATACTTGGGATTATGGTTCATTAGGATGCGAATTAAAAGAAAATGTTCGTCGTGCATGGTGGAAAAAATTTATCCAAGAAAATCCATATAACTATGGACTTGATTCAGCAATCTTAATGAATCCAGAAGTTTGGGTTGCATCAGGACACGTTGCTTCTTTTGCAGATCCTTTAATCGACTGTAAAAAATGTAAGAGTCGCCATCGCGCTGATAAGTTAATTGAAGATTTTACAAAGGGATTAGAAACCGGAGATGGCTGGGATAATGAAAAGCTAGAAACTTTTATCGCGGATAATAAAGTAGCATGTCCTAAATGTGGTGCAGTAGACTATACCCCAATTCGTAAATTCAATTTATTATTTGAAACTCATCAAGGTGTTACTGAAGAGAGCAAAAATAAAGTTTATCTTCGTGGTGAAACTGCTCAAGGTATATTTGTTAACTTTTTAAATGTTCAAAGAAGTATGCGTCTTAAAGTACCTTTTGGTATTGGTCAAACAGGTAAGAGCTTTAGAAATGAAATTACTCCAGGAAACTTTACTTTTAGAACTCGTGAGTTTGAACAAATGGAATTAGAATTCTTCTGTAAACCAGGAACAGATTTAGAATGGTTTGGTTATTATAAACAATATTGTTTAGATTTCTTAGCAGAATTAGGTCTTCAAAAAGAAAACTTAAGATTTAGAGATCATGCTAAAGAAGAACTTGCGTTCTACAGTAAAGCTACAACTGATATTGAATATTTATTCCCAATGGGATGGGGAGAACTTTGGGGTATTGCGGATCGTACTGATTATGACTTAGGAGTTCACATGGATCACTCTAAAACAGATTTAAGATACTTGGATCCTGAAACGAATGAAAAGTATTTGCCATATGTTATCGAACCATCTGTTGGTTTAGATAGATTGATTCTAGCAATTCTTACTGATGCGTACACTAAAGAAACTTTAGAAAATGGAGACGAGAGAGAAGTGCTAAAAATACATCCATTCTTAGCACCAGTAAAAGCTACAATCTTACCTTTAGTTAAAAAATTCCATAGTGATAAAGCTAATGAAGTATACGCTTTACTATGTAAAGAATTTAATTGTAGTTATGATGAAGCTGGATCGATTGGTAAACGTTACAGAAGATGCGATGCGGTTGGTACACCATTCTGTATTACAATTGATGATGAATCAGTAAACAATAATACTGTAACAGTTCGTGATCGTGATACAATGGAACAAATTAAATTGCCAATTGGTGAGCTCGCAGACTATATTAATAAAAAAATTAAATTTTAATAAAAACGCTAATTTTAATATTAGCGTTTTTTTCGATATTTAAATTATTGTCTTATAAAACCATATTTTTTAAGTAATATGTGTTTCAAAAAATGAAAGATTTCAATTTGCTATGCTAAATTGGGTTTGCTATAATGCGTTTGAAACATTTAGTTGGTTGGGTGATTGCCGAAATCTCATAAAGAGAGGAGGCGGTATTAATGAACAAGAAAGACTTTTTAATCATTTCTCTAGTAATTATTATCTTTCTATTAATATTTTTGCTTTTTAAGTATTAATATCAAAAGAAAATCACCTAATTAAGCATAATTAGGTGACACCAATTTATGGCAACACTCAACATGCGAAATTGAATGTTCCTTTTTATTTTATGAAGTTTCCTTCATCTATATACATCATAACAAAATACAAATTGTTTGTCAAAAAAATGTATGTTAAAATATCAATAAGAATAGCTGGTGATAAAATGAAGAAAAATAAAGTCATAGTGTCTGTAATAAGCGTATTGCTTCTTATCATAACAACTTATTATCAAGATGAAATAATGCTTTGGTATGCAAAAATAACTGGGCAATATATCACATATGGTATTGAAGAAATTCCCGAGTATAGAGGAGAACCTTATGTATATATTAATGATAATGAACCAAATTTTAAAGATGGTGATTATAAAATTAATAAAGAAAATTATAGTAAGCTTGATTATCTCGGTCGAGCAGGTGTTGCTATTGCTATAGTTAGTCTTGATACTATGCCAAAAGAAGAACGTGGTAGTATTGGTTCAGTAAAACCTACCGGCTGGCATACTGTTAAATATGATATTGTTGATGGCAAATATTTATATAATCGTTGTCATTTAATTGGATATCAGTTGACTGGTGAAAATGCCAACGAAAAAAACTTAATAACTTGTACGCGAGAAATGAATACTGGTGCTATGTTAGATTTTGAAAATAGAGTAGCTGAATATATTAAAACAACTAAAAATAGTGTGCTTTATAAAGTTACTCCAGTTTATAAAGATGATAATTTACTAGCTAGTGGTGTTAATATAGAAGCGGAGTCGATTGAAGACAATGACAAAGGTATTAAATTTAATGTTTACATTTATAATGTTCAAGAAGGAATAGAAATTGATTATAAAACTGGAAAAAGTTCTTTAAGCGAATAAAGAACTTTTTTTGCAAATAAAAAAACTTCATAACGAAGTCTAATTATTTTTCTAAAGTTTTTGCTTCTCTAGCACTGATTCTTACTTTAGTTCCATTAATAGTCTTTTTTTGTAAGTTTGGTTTTTGTTTATGTTTAGTTGCATTTAAAGCATGACTTCTTCTATTACCAGATAATGGTTTTTTACTTGTTACTTTAGTTGCCATATTTATTCCACCTCCATTTGGTTTCTCTTTAAAACTTTACCATATTATATGAAATATGTCAATTTTTAATGGTTAATTATTTAAAAAAAAGTTAATTGTTGCTATAATTAGATTAGTGGGGTGATAATATGTTTGTACCGTTAAAAATAACTACTGATTATTCACTTTTAAAAAGCTTAATTAAAGTAGAAGATTTATCAGAATATTTAATTAAACATAATATCACTGCGTGTGCCATAGTAGATGAAAATTTATTTGGTGTCATGAACTTTTACAATACTTTAATAAAAAATAATATAAAACCAATTATAGGATTAGATGTAACTTTAAATGATAGTCATATTTATTTATATGCCAAAAATTATGATGGGTATCAAAGTTTATTAAAAATTAATTCTATAATAGGAGAAAAAGATTTAACTATAGAGGCTTTAACTAAGTATAACAATAATGTGTTGTGTATAATTCCGTATTCAAGTATCAATTTTTTTGATGAATTAAAAAGAGTTTATGAAGATTTGTTTGTTGGATATCAATCCTCCCAAGAAAAGAAAGAGGCAATGCTTAAAACAAATCATGTTGTTTATTTAAATGATGTTAAATCTTTAAGAAAGAATGATTTAGAATTTTTATCATATTTAAAAATGATTGATGAAGGTGCTACTATTAGTAGTAGTGAAAAAGAATTATTTATTAATAATTATTTAAAAGAAGATGATGAATTATCGGAATTTGATAAAAAAACGACTTTAGATGTAGCAAACATGTTGAATGTGAAGATACCTAAAAATAATCGTTATATTCCACATTATAGTGATGAAATAGAAGATTCCTATGAGCATTTATTAAACTTAACTAAAAAAGGTTTAATGAAAAGGCTTAATAACAATGTACCTAAAAGTTATGTGGATAGATTAAAATATGAACTTTCTGTGATTAAAAGTATGGGTTTTGTTGATTATTTTTTAATTGTCTATGATTATGTTTTATTTGCCAAAAAAAACAATATTTTAGTAGGACCGGGAAGAGGAAGTGCAGCTGGTTCTTTAGTCAGTTATTCTCTTGGCATTACAGAAATTGATCCAATAAAATATAATTTATTATTTGAAAGATTTTTAAATCCCGAGCGTATAAGTATGCCTGATATTGATATCGATTTTGAATATACAAAAAGATATATGGTTATTGATTATGTTAAAGAACGATATGGTTACGATAAAGTGGCGCCTATTATGACTTTTGGAACGCTTGGAAGTAAACAAGTTATAAGGGATTTAGCAAGAGTGTTAGAGTATGATTTAAATTTAATAAATAAGTTTACAAATAATTTGGATGCTAAAGAGACATTAAAAGAAAACATGAATAACGAAATAATCAAAAAATATTTTGTAAACTATCCTGAATTGAAAAAACTTTATCAAATTGCTTTAAGAATTGAAGGATTAAAAAGACATATTTCTACGCATGCTGCCGGTGTAGTAATTTCCAGTGTACCTTTGGATACAGTAATTCCTGTATGTTCATCTAATGATACCATGCTTACAGGGTTAACGATGGAATATTTAGAAGAATTAGGACTTCTTAAAATGGATTTTTTGGCATTACGTAATTTAACTATTATAAGTAATGTACTAGATCTAATAAAAGAAAATAAAGGTTTAGATATTAATTTGCGAGAAATTCCGTTAGATGATGAGACGGTTTATAAAATATTTCAAATTGCTGATACGGAAGGTATTTTTCAGTTTGAATCAAGTGGAATGAAAAATGTAATGGTAAAATTAAAACCAACTTGCTTTACAGATTTAGTAGCAGCAGTAGCGTTATTCCGTCCAGGACCTATGCAAAATATTGATTCTTTTATCCGTCGTAAAGAAGGAAAAGAAAAAATAGATTATATTCATCCGGATTTAGAAAGCATATTAAAAGAAACATATGGTATTATTGTATATCAAGAACAAATAATGCAAATACTTGTTAAACTGGCTAGTTACTCTTATGCTGAAGCTGATAACATCCGCCGGGCTATGAGTAAGAAAAAATTAGAAATTATGGAACAAGAAAAAGAAAACTTTATTAGACGTAGTGTTGAGAATGGTTACCAAGAGGATTTGGCTAACAAAATTTACGAATTGATTTTAAAATTTGCAAATTACGGATTTAATAAAGCACACTCTGTTTCATATGCAACTATTGGATATCAAATGGCTTATTTAAAAGCTAACTATCCAGAATATTTTATTACAAATTTACTGAACATGAGTTTAGGTAGTGAAATTAAAACTAAAGAATATCTTGATGAAGCAAAAATTAAAGGTTTAATTATTGAAGGGCCAGATATTAATAGAAGCACATTACAATATCAAATCAAAGAAAATGTTATTAATCTACCGTTTAATGTTATTAAAAATTTGGGCTCTCAAGCAAGTAATGCAATTTATGAAGAAAGAATTTTAAATGGCGATTTTAAAGATTTCTTTGATTTTATTGCAAGAACCTATGGAAAAAGTGTTAATAAAAAAACTATAGAATCTTTAATCGATGCTGGAGTTTTTAAATCATTTAAATTAAATAATCGAACTTTAAAAGAAAATATTGATATTGGTATTAATTATGCTACGCTAGTTAAAGACTTAGATGAATCTTTAGTAATGAAGCCAACGATTAAAGAATATTCTGATTTAGATGAAGAAGATTTAAGACAAAAAGAATATGATGCTTTTGGTTTCTATATTACAAATCATCCAGCTAGTAAATTTAAAGATAATACAATTACAAAATTAGAAGATATCAAAAAACACTTTGATAAAAATATTAAGACAGTAGTATTAATTGAGCGAATAAATAAAATAAAAACAAAGAATAATGAGGAAATGGCATTTTTAACTGCTAGTGATGAGACAGGAGTAGCTGATTTTGTTATTTTTCCAAAACAAAAAGTATTACTAGAAACAATAAAAAAAGGAGATTTAATTTTAGTTTTTGGTAGAGTTACTAAACGGTTTGATAAATATCAAATAAATATAAATAATATTTTAAAAAACAACTAAATAAATGTTATAATGAAAAAGGTGTATTAAGATGAGTAATGAATTAGAAAGATTTTTTGCAAGCATAAAGTATCAGTACAATGCTGATTCATTTCAAAATGCGTCTGTAGAAAAAGTGGTATTAAATAAAAGAGAAGAAACATTTGATGTTTATTTAAATATCCCTAAAGTTATTAGTTATGAAGAAATAACTAAGCTTTTTGAATGCGCAAAAAAAGGTATTAATGGCGATAAAAAATGCACAATAAAAATCACTTATGAAATAGTAACAGAAGAAGATGTATTAAAATATTTAAAGAGTTTAATTTCTGTTTTAGTTGAAAAAAGACCTTCATTAATTTCTTTAGAAGATAATGAAGTTAAATTAGACGATGAAATTATTATTTTAGAAGCAAGTAGTAAAGTAGAAGAATTAGAGATAAGAAAAGAATCTAAAAATATTACTAAAGCATTAATAAAATATGGTTTAGGAGAATACGAAATTACGACAGAACTTAATGAAACCATCGAAAAAAGCATCAAGGAAGAAATAAAAGAAAGTAAAGCGGATGATGTAGTAATTGAAGCAACAAATGAACCAGTTGTTGAAGAAGATTCAAAAGTTATTTTAGGAAGACATAAAGATGGCGCTATTACAACAATTAGTAATATTATTGGTGAACAAAAAAATGTTATAGTTGAAGCCTATATTTTTGCAGATCCAGAAGCAGTGGATCGTCCTACTCAAAAGGGTGGAAATATATATATATTTAATTTAAAAATTAGTGATAAAACAAATAGTATTTTAGCTAAGCTGGTTATGTTCGATGAAGATAAATACAAAAAAACTAAAAAAGCATTAAAAGCTGGTAATTGGTATCGGTTTCATGGCGATGTAGCGATGGATACCTATTTAAAAGATATTGTTTTAAATATTAAAGGTATTGAGGAAATAGATTCTAAAGATGTTCATATTACTGACGATGCAGAAGTTAAAAGAGTTGAATTACATGCTCATACTATGATGAGTATGATGGATAGTGTAGTAGATGCTAAAAAGTTAGTGAAACATGCAATTAAGTTAGGACATAAAGCAGTTGGGGTAACAGACCATTCAGCCGTTCAAGCTTATCCTGATTTATTTCACGCTGTATGCGATTATAATAAAGGCAAAGAAGGCGATGACAGATTCAAAGTTCTTTATGGTGCTGAACTAAACGTTGTTAGTGATGAAGTTGACGTTGTATTTAATAATAAAGAACATAACTTGTTAGAAGAAACATATGTAGTATTCGATACAGAAACAACCGGGTTCTATTTTGGTACTGATCAAATGATTGAAATTGGTGCCGTAAAAATTAAAAATGGAGAAATAATTGATCGCTTTGATGAATTTATTGATCCGCATAGACCACTTCCGAAAAAAATAATTGAGCTTACTTGCATAACGGATGAGATGGTAAGCGGAAAAGATTCTGAAGAAGCAGTAACAAAAAGATTTTTAGATTGGGCTGAAGGCTTACCGATGGTTGCTCATAACGCTAAATTTGATATTGGCTTTATGACAGCAGCATGTAATAAATATAATTTAGGTGAATTTAATTATACAGTAATAGATACAATGAGTCTTGCTCGTATGTTAAATCCGGATTGGCCAAATCATAAATTACAAACTTTAGTAAGACGTTATAACATCGATTGGGATGAAGATGCTCATCATAGAGCGGATTATGATGCTGAGGGTACGGCTAAAGCATTTTATAAGATGGCTAAAGAAATGTATAATCGTAATATGGTTACAACTTTAGATATAGAAAAAAATATTGATAAAGATGAACTTGTTAAATTCTCGTTCCCGTATCATGTTAGTGTCTTAGCAACTAACAAAGTTGGTTTAAAAAATTTATTTAAATTAATATCATTTGCTAATACAAAATATTTATTCCGTAATGATCAACCTAAACTTCCTAAACATGAACTAACTGATCATCGAGAAGGATTATTAATTGGTAGTGGTTGCATCAATGGAGAAATTTTTGAAGCTGCTAAAGTAAAAGAAGACGAAGAACTTGTTAATATGATGCAATATTATGATTACATAGAAGTTCAACCGATAAGAGCGTGTACTCATTTGCTACAAATGGAATCAAGTGGTTTTAAAAATGTAGTAGAATTGCAAGAACATATTAAACGAATTATCAGGGTTGCCAAAGAAGCCGGAAAAATAGTTTGTGCAACAGGTGATGTACACAACTTAACTAGTGAAGATAAAATATATAGAGACATTATTGTTGATCAAAGAGCTAACGGAAAAATTCATCCACTTAATAGACGTGGTGTAACTGTACCAGACATGGACTTTTTAACAACAGAAGAAATGCTTGAGGAATTTAGCTTTTTAAGCAAAGAAGAAGCTTATGAAATAGTAGTAACTAACCCAAATAAAATAGCGGATATGATTGAAGAGATTGAAGTTATTATTCAAACAGGTGGAGTACCATTCTCCCCTAAAATTGAAAACTCTGTAGAAACCGTTAAAGAAATGGTTTATTCAAAAGCTAAAAGCTGGTATGGTGATCCTTTGCCTAAGTTAATAGAAGATCGTATTGAACAAGAATTAAAAGGTATTATTGGTGGAGGCTTCGACGTTATTTATTTAATTGCCCAAAAGTTGGTTAAAAAATCTAACGACGATGGTTATCTTGTAGGATCCAGAGGTTCTGTTGGTTCATCATTTGTTGCCACTATGATGGGTATAACGGAGGTTAATCCGCTTGCAGCTCATTATCGTTGTACGGAGTGTAGGCATAGTATTTTTGAGGATGATGAAGGTAATCCGTTGGGAGCTAAATACTCAAGTGGATTTGACTTACCAGATAAAAAATGTCCAAAGTGTGGTAACAAAAAAATGTATAAAGATGGACAGGATATTCCGTTTGCAACATTCCTTGGATTTAACGCTGATAAAGTTCCGGATATCGATCTTAACTTTTCCGATTTAAACCAAGCAGCAGCTCATGAATATACAAAAGTATTATTCGGAGTTGATAATGTATATCGTGCTGGTACGATTGGTACAGTTGCCGAAAAAACAGCATTTGGTTATGTAAGAAAATATTGTGAAGATTTTAATATCATGCTTCGTAATGCCGAAATTGAACGTCTTGCTAAAGGATGTACAGGAGTAAAAAGAACAACGGGTCAACATCCAGGAGGTATAGTTGTTATTCCGGGTTATATGGATGTATATGACTTTACACCATACCAATTCCCGGCTGAAGATCCAACTAGCGCATGGCGAACAACGCACTTTGATTACCATGCAATTGATGAAGATGTATTAAAGCTAGATATCTTAGGTCATACGGATCCAACTCAACTTCGTATGTTGCAAGATATGACAGGTATAGATGTTACAACAGTTCCTTTAGATGATAAAGAAACGATGGAACTTTTCTTATCACCTAAATCTTTAGGTGTTACCAAAGAGCAAATTATGAATGAAACTGGTACGCTTGGAGTTCCAGAATTTGGTACTAACTTTACTATAGGAATGCTTGTTGATACTAAACCAAAAACATTTGCTGAGCTTCTAAAAATATCTGGTTTATCACACGGTACAGATGTATGGCTAGGTAATGCCCAAGATTTAATTAAAAATAAAGTAGTTCCATTTAGTGAAGTTATTGGATGTCGTGATGATATCATGGTATATCTAATGTATCACGGAGTAGAACCGTTAAAAGCCTTCAAAATTATGGAATTTGTTCGTAAAGGAAGAGCTAGTAAAGATCCTGATGGCTGGGCGGAACATGTTAAAGTTTTACAAGAAGCTGGTATTGAAGATTGGTATATCAAATCTTGTCAAAAGATAAAATACATGTTTCCAAAAGCGCATGCCGCAGCTTATGTTATGTCAGCCTTTAGAATAGCTTACTTTAAAGTCCATTATCCAGCGGAATATTATGCATCTTACTTCTCAACAAGATTTGATGATTTTGATTTAGAAGTAATGGTTAAAGGCTATGATGCTATTAAAGCTCGTATGACTGAAATACTTGCGAAAGGGTTTGATGCATCTAATAAAGAATCGTCAGTACTTGAAACTCTAAAACTTGCATTAGAAGCAACTGCTCGAGGATTTAAATTTGGTAATATCGATATTGAAAAGTCTCAAGCAAAAAACTATGTTATAGCGGATGACGGTATAACCCTTATAAGTCCATTTAGAACCTTAGATGGACTAGGAGATTCAGTAGCAAATCAAATTATTAAAGAAAGAGAAGAAAAGCCTTTTTATAGTATTGAGGACTTTCAAAACCGCGGTAAAGTAAATGCAACTACTATGGAAAAACTAAGAGCTTTAGGCATATTTGGTAATTTGCCTGAATCAAGTCAATTAAGTTTGTTTTAAAAGATGTGATTTTACATCTTTTTTTAATAAAAAAGGAAATTACAATCTTTTCAGTAATATAAGAATGAGAGGAGAATTTTTATGTATACTGAAAAAGTGGTTTTAAATGAAGAAGTTAGAGCAGATTGTATTTTTAATGATATTAAAGAATTAATAAAGAGTAGCAGAAATAAAATATACACAGCTGTTAATACAGAGATGTTAAATCTATATTGGAATATTGGTAAGATAATTATGCAAATTCAAAATGGTAAAAAAAGAGCTTCTTATGGCGAAACAATTTTAGAAGAAGTATCTTTGATGTTAACTAAAGAGTTTGGAAAAGGATTTTCAATATGGAATTTAAGAAGAATGAGAAAATTTTACAGTTGTTTTCCAATTCGAGCAACAATGTTGCCCGAATTGAGTTGGTCACACTATTTAGAATTGATCAAAATTAAAAATAACCAGAAAAGAAATTTTTATTTTAAAGAAGCAATAAATTCTAGATGGAGCGTTAGAGAATTGCAAAGACAAAAAGATTCAATGTTGTACGAACGTCTTATACTATTAACAGATAAAGATAAAGTTAAAGAATTATCTGAACAAGGTCAGATAATAAGAGAAAATAAAGATTTAATTAAAGATCCTTTTGTTTTAGAATTTCTTGATATTAAAGAGAATACAGATTATTTAGAATCTGACTTAGAAAAAAATATTTTAAATCATTTAAAAGAGTTTTTACTAGAACTTGGTAAAGGTTTTAGTTATGTAGGTAATCAACTCAGAATTACCCTGGAAAGTGAACATTTTTATCCTGATTTAGTATTTTATAATCGAATTTTAAAATGCTTTGTAATTATTGATTTAAAAATAGGTAAAGTTACTCATCAAGATATTGGCCAGATTCAAATGTATGTTAATTACTATGATAGAGAAGTGAAAACTATTGATGAAAATTCCACTATAGGTATTTTATTATCTACTAATAAGAATGAAACGATTGTAAAATATACTTTGCCTAAAGATAATAAGACGATATTTTCTTCAGAATTCAAATTACATATGCCTACTGAACAAGAACTTACTAATATAATAGAGGATGAAAAACAAAATATGAAGTTAAAAAATTAAAACTTTGTTTCATATTACTTTTTAGTGTATAATACTTATTAGGTGATAGTATGAAAAAAGTAATTCTTGTTGATGGCAATAATTTAGTTTTTAGAAGTTATTATGCAACCGCTTATAGTGGTAATATAATGAAAAACTCTAAAGGCTTTCCGACTAATGCATTATATGGTTTTATTTCAATGATGAATAAAATTTTAACAGAAGAAAAACCAGAATACATTGCAGTAGCATTTGATATTGGTAAAAACTTTAGAAGAGAAAAATATGACTTTTACAAAGCAGGTAGAATGGAAACGCCAACTGAATTAAAACAACAAATGCCAGTTGCTAAAGAAATTTTAGAAGCAATGGGCATTAAATATTTAGAACTTGAACCTTACGAAGCAGACGATATTATCGGAACGCTTGCACGCATGGCTGAAGAAGATCCGGGTTATGATGCAACTATCATATCAAGTGACCGAGATTTATTACAGTTAATATCTAATCAAGTAGATGTAAAATTATTAAAATCAAAAGATTACATAAAATATAACCCAGAAACATTTTATGAAGACTATGGTATAGAACCAATTAAAATAATTGATTTAAAAGCTTTATCCGGAGATGTTTCGGATAACATCCCGGGAGTTAAAGGTGTAGGAGAAAAGACCGCTATTAAGCTTTTACAAGAATATGGTTCGTTAGAGGGAATTTACGAAAACATTTTAAGTATTCCGGGTAAATTAAAAGAAAAATTAACAAGTGACAAAGATAATGCTTTTATGAGTAAAGAGATTGCTACTATTTATAAAGAAGTGCCATTAAACATAGTTGATTTTGAACAAATAAAATATAATGGAGTAGATGAAGAAAAATTAAGTAAAATATATGAAGAGTTAGAGTTTTTCTCGTTACTTAAGACATTTAATAAAGAAGAATCTAAACCTATTGAAAATAATTATAAAACTATTATAAATATTAGTGAATTAGTTTTAGAAAACGAGTGTGCTTTTTATCTTGAATTAGATAACGAAAACTATCATATAGGAAACGTTATTGGTATGTCTATTAGTGATTCTACTAATTCTTATTATATAAATAAAGATTTAATCCCAAGTGTCATACCATTGTTACAGGATAAAGTATTATATACGTATGATGTAAAGAAAAATATTGTGGCGTTAAACAAATTAAAATGTACTATTCCGGAAGTTAACTTCGATTTAATGGTTGCGGCATATCTTCTTGAACAAAATATAAAAGAAGATATCTCTTATGTAATGCTACCTCACGGTTATTCAGTAGATTTTTGGGATATAAATAAAAAAAGAAAATTTGTAGTAGACGAAAAATATAAAAGTGATATGTGTCTAAAAAGTAAATATATATTTGATAAAAGAAAAGATTATGTTAAATCATTAAAACTAGAAAATATGTATGATCTTTATACTTCTATTGAAATGCCTCTAGCTAGTGTTTTAGCTAGTATGGAAATCGCAGGCATTAAAGTGAATAGAGATACGTTATATAATATGCGCGATGAAGTTAAAGCAAAATTAGATATTATGACTCACAGCATTTATAACTTGGCTGGTTGTGAATTTAATATCAATAGTCCGAAACAGCTAGGAGAAATACTTTTTGAAAAATTAGGATTACCTGCTAAGAAGACTAATAAATCTGGTAGTTATAAAACTGATGCTCAGACATTACATAAGTTGCTAGATGCTCATCCAATTATTGAAAAATTGCTAGATTATCGGAATCTTGCTAAACTATATTCTACATATTTAGAAGGTTTAGATGCATACATTCGAGAAGATGATAAAATCCATACCATTTATAAGCAAACTTTAACACGTACCGGAAGACTATCATCTGTTGAACCAAATCTTCAAAATATTCCAGTTAGACAAGAAGACGGTAGAAAAATAAGAAAAGCATTTGTGCCAACTAATGATTTATTATTAAGTATGGATTATTCCCAAATAGAACTTCGAATACTAGCACATATTTCCGGTAGCGAAGAGTTAATTAACGCTTTTTGCAATGGGCAAGATATCCATACCAAAGTAGCGGCTGATATCCACGGAATAACGGAAGAAGAAGTTACAAAGAAAATGCGTTCAACAGCTAAAGCAGTAATATTTGGTATAGTTTATGGTATTAGTGGTTTTGGTCTAGGAGAGAATTTAGAAATTAATCCGAAAGAAGCAAAAGAGTTTATTGATAAATATTATGAACTTTATCCAGGTGTTAAAAGATACATGGATAACATTGTAAAAGAGGCATATGAAGAAGGATGCGTTAGAACTTTATTTAACCGTAAACGTACTATTGATGAATTACAAAACAAGAACTTTATGATAAGAAGTCAAGGGGAAAGAATAGCCCTTAATACACCGATTCAAGGAACAAGTGCAGATATAATAAAAAAAGCAATGGTGGAAGTTCATAAAGCTTTTAAAGAAAACGACATAAAAAGTAAGATGATACTTCAAGTACATGATGAACTTATTTTTGATGTATTAGAAAGCGAAAAAGAAAGAATTGTTGAAATAGTTAAAAATATTATGGAAAATACTATAAAAATTTCTGTTCCGCTTAAAGTTAGTGCTGACTTTGGGCGTGATTGGTATGAAGCAAAGTAGGTGAATTATGCCAGAGATAGCAGAAGTAGAAACAGTTAGAAATACTTTAAAAGAAAAAATATTAAATAAAAAAATTAAAGATGTAAATATTATATATTCTAAGATGATTGAATCAAATATAGAAGACTTTAAAACTATTTTGAAAAACAATAGCTTTAAGGATATAAAAAGAATAGGAAAATGGCTAATCTTTGATTTAGGTAACCACTATTTATTAAGTCATTTAAGAATGGAAGGCAAATACTTTATTAAAGGTGTAAATGAAAAAATCGAAAAACATGAACATATAATATTTACCTTTGAAGATAATACAGATTTGAGATATCATGATACGCGTAAGTTTGGACGAATGAATTTAATAAAAAAAGAAGATTTGTTAAATACTGAAGCCATAAAAAAACAAGGTTATGAACCTTTTGATAGCAAACTAACTAGCGCGTATTTATTAGAAAAATTTAAAAATAAAAAAATACCTATGAAAACCCTTTTACTAGATCAAACAATAATTAGTGGTTTAGGTAATATTTATGCAGATGAAGTATTATTTGCAGCTAAAATTAATCCTTTAAAAAAAGGGGAAGAAGTATCAGAAGATGAATGTACTAGAATTATTACTTCTTCCAAAGAAATAATAGAAGAAGCAATAAAGCTAGGTGGAACAACAATAAAAAGTTATACCTCTTCTTTAGGGGTTACTGGCAGATTTCAACAAAAATTAAAGGCACATAAAAAAGAAGGAGCACCATGTAGTAATTGTGGTAAACCGATTGTTAGAATAAAAGTAGGAGGTCGTTCTACTTACTATTGTGAAAATTGTCAAAAATAAAAAGAAATAAATTAATCTATATAGATTGGTTTATTTCTTTTTTCATATTCTAAAACATCTTCATCTGTTAACATACTATATACCTCAGCAGCTCTTATTTCATATTTATAAATAAGTGAATTATAATCAGTTCCTAATGTTCCTTTTAAATCTTTGCGATGTTTGTTTAAAAAGTTTTTGCCGTTTTTAGTAAAACCTAAGACTTTAATATAATCTAAATTTTTATTATAATTATCTTCCTTAGTAAAGCCGATTAAGATATGCATTAACATTCTTTTAATTTTATTATATGTATACCTTTTTGTTTTAATATTATCGATTAATTCATCTATTGAAGTAGCTTTGCTAATAGCTTCAATAAGACGATTTTCAATCCCTTCATCAACCGTAACATATTTACTTAAATTATCATCAGTTAATATTCGATATTTTAAAAGTTCAAAAAGTTTATCATAATTGATTGTTCCAACATTAGCATCAACTTTAGCAGGAACATATTTGGAAATATCTTCACCGTTTTTCAGTCTTTTTCTAATGTTTGAAGCGCTAACTATTTCTGAATCTAATTCTGTATCATTAAAATCATTTGTTCTTTTAATAGTATGTGGTGTTATATCAAATCCGTGATTTAATATAGCTTTAATATAAGAGATACCTAATAAATCATTGGGGTTAAATATATTTTTCTTCATATCTAATCCTTTAGCCATAGCAGTAGGGTAATTCAGTCCTTTGTCAATTAGACTTTTAACTTTAGATTGATAATCTTTATTATTTATTTGAATATCTGCAGCTTTTTTTAATAGTTTTATATTATCTGTTTCACTGCCAAAAACAATATCTGTTACTTTAAGTCTTTCTAAAAGACAAATCGCAGCATCAGCAAAAGTATCTGCACTTTGTGAACCGTATATAAATGGTAACTCAAGAACTATATCAACACCGTTTTCTAAGGCAATTTTAGTTTTTGATTCTTTAGATAAACACGATATATCACCACGTTCTAAAAAATAACCATTTAAAACTAAAATAATAGGTCTTTCAGGAAACATTTCTTTTACCTTATCTATATGATATTTGTGTCCATTATGAAATGGATTATACTCTGCAATTATTCCGACCGCGTTCATAAAATCACCTATACTTAATATATCATAATAAAAAAAATTTCACAATTTTAGAAATTTTGAAATGTAAACATAATTAAAATATTTTTTTGATTAAATAGATTTCGATTTTCAGTAAATTTATTAGTTAAAAACATCCAAAATTGTAATTTGCAACAAAGTTTTAAGTTTGATATACTGCGCTTTGGAACATTCAAGAGTTGGGTGATTGCCAAATTTCCTCAAAGGAAGGAGGCGATAAAATGAACAAGAAAGATTTCTTAATAATATCTTTAGTAATTCTTATCTTCCTATTAGTATTATTACTATTTATAGTTTTAATGTGAAAAGAAAAACACCTAACTAGCTCTAGTTAGGTTAACCAATATGGCAACACCCAACCAGCGAAAATTGAGTGTTCCTTTTTATTTTATGCCAAAACTTTTGACATATTCAATATAGCATAAATTGCATATTGTTTCAACTTTTAGTATAATTAATATGGTGATTAATTATGGTTTTAGATATTAATAAAGTTTATGCATCTGATATTAATATAGATGAACTGATTTCCTATGAAGAAGATTTTTATAATAAATCTACTATAAAAAAATTAGATGAAGTAAAAGTAACTGGTAAACTTTCGATGAATAGTTTAGATGAGTTATGTATAGTACTTAATATAACTGGAAATATGTATCTTAGTGATGCGATTACTTTAGAATTAGTAAAATATCCATTTAACATAGATATAGAAGAAACAATAGATAATAATGATGAATATTTTTGTGTTGAAAATAATAAAATGGATTTAAAAGAATTCGTTTGGAAAAATATCGTATTAGAAATCCCCATAAGAGTTTCGAAAGAATCTAAAGATGTACAGCTTGAGGGAGAAGGCTGGAGTCTTAACAAAGAAAACGAAGAAGAAAACGCTTTTGCTAAATTAAATGAATTATTTGAAAAAGATGAAAAATAGCAAAAAAGGCTTGCTATTTTAAGGGTTTTATGGGAAAATATTGTACTAGAGGTTCCCAGAACGTATATAAGAATAGAAATGCGGTTGGCAACTTTAAGAAAATATTAAAGAAATCCATGATTACATAATCATTAAGGAAGGAGTGAAAATATGGCAGTTCCTTTTAGAAGAACAAGTAAGACAAAAAAGAGAATGCGTCGTACTCATTTAAAGAAAGAAGTTGGAGCATTAACAAAATGTTCTAAGTGTGGAGCAACTTTAAGACCACATCGTGCATGTACTAAATGTGGTAACTATAAAAATGAAGAAGTTGTTGCAGTTAAAAGCGCAGAATAATTAAAGTGTCCGTTAGGATACTTTTTTTATGTAAAATAAAGATATCCACAGTTGACAGAAGGGGGGGGATATTATACTAATCCTAGATAGAAAGTAGGATAGTATATGAGAAATAAAAAGATAGTTATCACAATAACAAGTATAGTAGCGGTACTCCTAGTAATAATCGGAGTAACATATGCCTATTGGTTAGTAACTAAGACACAAACAAATGAAAATATAATTTCATCAGGGTGTTTAGATATATCATTAACTGGCGAAAAGAACGACATAACATTAACTGAGCAGTTTCCGCTAAGTGATGAAGATGGAATGAAACTAACTTCATACGAATTAGTAATGGATTAAGCAATACTAGACAGCAATTTATTTGCTGTTTTTTTGCTGTGTAAAATTTTGTAAAATTTTTACTTTTTTTGAAAAATA
>JAFRZY010000004.1 GCA_017442305.1 Bacilli bacterium
TACAATCGGTTTTTTTAGAAAAAGTTAGTAATAAAGAAAAACTAGCAGGATTAGTTCTAAAGGTATTAAAGTGGTTAGGTATAATTTTTATAATAGTTTTGATTATTGATATTGCCTCATTAGTATTATTTACTTATGTAAAAGATAATAAGGGTGGTGTTGATGTTAATATGACACAAGAAGTTGAATTACAATGTTCAGTAGAAGAAAAAGATTATATTATAACAGTCGGTAGTGATGGTTATTTTAATTGTTCAAATTGTTCAAAGGACCTTCAAAAAGAATTAAAAAATAATTATATTGATTTTGGAGATATAGAAAAAACTTCAAATAATATAATTGAATATTTTGAAAATAATAACGGAATTTGTGAATAATAAATTACAATTTATCAAGCAGATCTTATAATAAGATTTGCTCTTTTTTATTTTACAGAAAGGGGATATATATGAATATAGATTATATAAGAAGTTTATTAATTATGTTTAACAATAGAAGTGAATATGAAATAGAAACAGCATTAGCAATTTATGAATATATGGATAAAGATATTAAAGATATATCTAATGAAGAAATATTTAAAGTACATCAGCTAATACGGTCACAGGATGAGGTGTTTAATGATTACATTAAAGAAGAAGTTATAAAAATTAAAGAAGAATCCGAACGTCAAAATAGACTTAATGAAGAAAAATATAAGAAAGAAAAAGAAATTCAACAAGAAAAAGAACAAGAAGATTTAGAAAAATAAGATATTTTGTAGAATTATATGGTATAATTAAATTATCAGAAAAATACAGGAGGTGAATCTGAATGAAAAAAGCTGAAATCATTGAAGCATTAGCAGAAAAAACTGGTTTAACTAAAGCAGATGTTGCTAGAGTATATGAAGGAACTTTTGAATTATTCAAAGAAGAATTAGGAAAAGGTAATGATGTAGCAGTAGCTGGATTCGGAACTTTTAAAGTTTCTGAAAGAGCTGCAAGAGATGGAATTAATCCATTAACTAAAAAACCATTACACATTCCTGCTAAAAAAGCAGTATCATTCAAAGCTGGTTCTGCATTAAAAGAAACAGTTAATAAATAATTTAACTAAAAATAATATAGGGTTAGTATGAGAAAATACTAATCCTTTTTATTATGTTATAGAAAAGGAGAAAATTATATGTTATTAAATAAAGATGCAGTAGAAAAAAATTTAGATTTTATAAGAGAGGCATATAGAACTAATAGTCAAGAATTTATAATTGCTTTCTTTTTATATGAAATAAATGGAACAAAAAAAGAAGAACTTACAGAAGATATGATTAATAGTGTAGAACGTATATTAGATGAAACAGAATATTGGTATGATGATTTAATGCGTGATAAAATCAGAAATATTAAAACTGAAATATTAAAAAATCAATTAAGTGATTCTTTGACTAATTATATTGATAATTGTACTGATCAAGAATGGAATAAATTATTAAATGAATATAATGTAAGTGATGAGGAAAACTATATGGGTGAAGTAAGAGAAAATCTTGAAGAATCAATTATGGAATACTTTGAAGATGAAGAGTTAGAAAAACAAGAAGAGATGATAGAGTTTTTTGGGAAGTATGATGCTATTGAAAAAGAACAAGAGGAGGAACTAGAAAGATAATATATGAAAGCAATCAAAATTTTATTATTATTTATATTTTTAGCAATGTTAGGTTTTAGTATATACAAAATTAATGAAATAAAAAAAGAATTAAATGCCTCTGAAGAAATAAAAGAAGAATTAATTGAATTAGTAGAAATACCAGAAATACCCTCTGAAGAACCATCTTTTGAAGTTGATTTTGATGAATTAAAAAAAATTAACTCTGATGTTATAGGATGGATAGTAATAGAAAGTACACAAGTTAATTATCCTATTGTTCAAGGAAATAATAATTCTTATTATTTAAATCATTCTTATGATAAGAAGTGGAATTCTCTAGGAAGCATATTTGCTGATTATCAATCATCAAATGATTTTACAGATTATAATACTTTTATTTATGGTCATCATACTAAAAATGGAAGTATGTTTGGAGAATTATATAAATATATGAATAAAGAATTTTATGATGAAAATAAAACATTCTATTTATACACACCATCTGGTAATTATGAAGCAGAAATATTTAGTGCATATTTAGATAGCACAAAATCAGAATCATATAATCAATCATTTAATTCAGTAGATGAATTTAATGATTATATTACTATGATAAAGAAAAAAAGCAATTATAACACTAATGTAGAAATTGATACAACTAAGGATAAAACAATTACGTTATATTCTTGTTCACATGAATCTAATAGACAAAAAACGGATAGATATTTTATCCATGCAGTTTTAAGAAGAGTATAAAGCAACTTATTTAAAGTTGTTTTTTTGATGGAGTAGTTTGTGTAGTGAAAAATTAGAGAGGATGAAAGGATTAAATATATGAACGAAACAATCATTTATACCGTGAAGGAAATTGCAAAAATATTGCATACTAGTCCAAACTATGTTTATAAGCTAATAGATAAAGGATACCTTCCAGCGATTAAATTAGGTAGTATTAAAATATTAAAATCATCTTTAGATAAATTTTTAGAAGAGAATGAAGGAAATGATCTTTCTGATGTTAATGAAATAAAAAAACTAGATGTTTCAAAAGAGGCAAATGAATAATGGCAGGATTACTTATAAGAAAAAGAGGTAAAGTATATCAATATCAATTTGAAATAGCACCACAAAGAGGAAAAAGACAATGGGTGACTAAATCTGGATACAAAACAAAAGCAGCAGCAGAAGAAGCAGGAGCGAAAGCAAGAACGGAATATTTAAATGCAGGATTACCGTTTAAGGAAAACGTAATATCTTATGGTGATTATTTAGATTATTGGTTAAACAATTATTGCAAAGTTAATCTAAAATATAATACAACACAAACTTATAAATCTATAATAGATAAATATATAAGACCTGAACTTGGGCGTTATAGATTAGCATCCATAACTAGTGTTAAACTAAATACCTTTATTACTGAAACTTGTGAAAAGTATACTTATTCACGTGCATACTTTAAAACAATTTTAAAAGTATTGAAAGGTACATTTAGAGATGCGTGTGATATTTACGGATTTATTAAATATAATCCAGCGATAACTATAAGACTACCTCGTCTTGATATAGAACCTAAGGAAGTAAAACATTTATATACTCAAGAAGAAATAGACCTTATTTTAGAAAGATTCCAAAACAATCCTACTTTTACTTGTGCATTTTTAACAGCATGTTTTACTGGATTAAGGACAGGAGAAGTGTGTGCATTAAACTGGGAAGATATTGATTTAGAAAATAGAATTATTTATGTTAATCATAATGTATATGATAAACCTAAAGATGATAAAGGAAGATGGTATATTGGACCACCAAAGACAACAACAGGAAAAAGAGTTGTTTATATATGTGATACTTTATTGGTGGCATTAACAAATTATAAACAACTTCAAAATGATTATCGCGAACTATTTGGTTCGGAGTATATTTATTATCATTTAGAAGATGTTGTGAATGAATATGGAAAAGTAAAAGAACAAAGAATAGTAAAAAATGAAACGCAAGAAGAAAAAATATTTGATTTAGTTTTTACAAAGTATAACGGAGTTTATATAGGAACTGATTTTCTAAAATATCCTTTTGAGATTATTCACAAAGAATTAGGAATAGAACAATGTAGATTTTATGATCTTAGAGGAAGTTATGCTACTAAAATCCTAAATAATGGTGTAGAAATAAGAGATGTAGCAGATATTTTAGGACACCGTAATATTGAAACAACAGAGAATTATTATATTTCTAGTACAGTAGCAAGTAGAATGTCTGCAAATAATTCTTTTGAAGCAATAACCAAATCTGAAACAATAAATAAAATTATTGATTATAAATTATAGAACAGACAAGATATTATTTCTCTTATGAAATAATATCTTTTGTCTATGTTCCTTTTAACATACAAAAGAATATAAAAGTATGTTGTATGGAACTTAAAATAATAATTGAACATATTTATATGATTAGTCTTTTTTTAATAATCACAACCGTTTTCATAATATTGTAATAATTAAAAAAATAGTGTATAATGTTTATAGATTTTATATAGCATTAATCGCTAGTAAAAATCATCAAATTTATATCTTTTAATGAGTAAATGAAGACCTTGTCTACATTTTGTCTACGTTTTATAAATAACGATAGTACCAATAATACCAATAGTACCAATAATACTAACTGGTATTTACCCTTATAGTATAAGGAATAACGATAATACTATAAATACTATAAATACTTATAATACTAGTCAGAATTAGGCATGTGGCAGTGGAAAGAAATATAAACAATGCTGTGGTAAATAATATAGAAAATCCTCGTAATATTACGAGGATTTTTTTGCTGTAAAAAAATTTTTCCAGGGGTCTTTTTTTAATCTGTCTTTAATGTTTTTTATTGTAATATCATTTGGTTTAATAGTATATAATTCTTTCCAATAAATAGGGCAAGAAATAGTAGCCCCTTTTTTTAATCTTAAAGAATATGGGCATACGCTAGTAGCCCCTTTTTTGTTTCTAAAATAATCTATAAAAATTTTGCCTTTTCGTTTTTGTTTTCTCATATTAGTTGTATATTTATTGGGGTTATTTTCTACCATTAAATTTGCTATATCTTTGGCAATTTTTTCTGTTTTTTTCCAAGATGAAGTATCTAAAGGTACATATATATGATACCCCTTACCCCCACTTGTTTTTAAATAAGATTTTAATTTTAATTTATCTAATATACTTTTTAAATTTGCAACGCCATCCCTAACTTCACTAATATTTAAATTGTCATCCGGGTCTAAATCGAACACTAAAATATCTGGATAATTTATACTATTTTGTTTAGATCCCCAAATATGGAACTCATAGCTATTCATTTGAACTTCATCTATTATACCTTGTTCATTTTTTATATAATAATAATCGGATTTATCATCATTACTATTTACTACTTTCTTACCAAGATTTTTATTATTATTAAAATGTTTCATATAGAAAATGGATTTATTAAGACCATTAGGTGCTCTTACTGTGCTAATAAGTCTATTATCTAAAAATGGCATCATTTTTTTAGATACTAAATTATAGTAATTGACTATATCTTTTTTAGTTATTTTTTCTTTTTTAAATATTAACTTATCAGGATTAGAGATATTTAGCTTTAAAGGATTTAATTTATTTTTTATTTCTTTCATTGTTCTACCAGATTTTATACTAGTTGTAAATTCACTTATTTTTTTTGTATTAGAAATATAATCATCTACCTCTTTAATTAATAACCAATTATTCTTTTTAAACTTAACTAAAGTCCAACTACCTTTAAGACGATTACCTTTTAAAGTAAACTTTATTGGTCCTTTGTCAAAATTTGGTTTATATTCCTTGTGAGGTGCCCAGTATCCTTTATCCCAAAGCATTACAATGCCCCCACCATATTCTCCTTTAGGTATGGTTCCTTCAAAATTACCATAGCTTAATGGGTGATCTTCGACCATAATTGCTAATCTTTTATCTTTGGGATTAAATGATGGACCTTTAGGCACTGCAAAACTAATATAAACTCCATCCCACTCGAGTCTTAAATCATAATGCTCTTTTCTTGAAATATGATGTTGTATTACAAATTTCAATTTTTTATTTTTCTTGTTTTTAACTTTACCAATAGGTTCGTTAGATTTATTAAAATTTCTTTTTGAATTATAATCCTTTAATTTCATAACATATTCCTTTACTATTTAATAATCTTTAATTACGGGGTGCCTTAAATGATTATTTTTTGTTCTCTCTAAATATTCAATATGGCAAGTAAGAGTTGGTGTTATATAATTTATTTTTTCATCAAAATTATAAAAAGGATTTTTAGCCTTTTTTTGTTTGAAAATTTCTTTATATATCTTATAATTTTTATGCACAGTTACTTTTCCTACAAAATACAATTGGTTTTCTATAAATTCTCCTATAGCTATGGATAAAATACCATTTTTCTTTTCTTCATAACCCCCAATTATAAATTCATCTCTTTGAATGTTTTTTATTTTAATAAAATCGTCAGTTCTTTTATTTATGTAATATTTACCATCTTTTCTTTTAGCGATAATTCCTTCTAAATTTAATTTTTTAACACTCTTAAATAGGTCAATCCCATTCTTATCTATAATCTTAGTTTTGATAAAATCATCAGTATCTTCATATTTATTAAGTATTTTTTTTCTTTCTACTAAAGTTTTATTAATTAGATTTTTGTTTTCATAAAGAATATCAAACGCAACAAATGTTACCGGATTTTCACTTGAAGCTTTTTTTATTTTGTTTTTATCTTTTAAATGTAATCTTTCTTGAATTTTGCTAAATGAATCCTTGTTTTTATCAAACGCGACTATTTCTCCATCAAATATAACATTTTTATTTACAAGCTTAGTTAAGCTTCCTAGCTCAGGAAAAAGATTAGTTAAATCTTTATTGTTTCTACTTTGAATTTTAATATCTTTATTATTAACGAAGATAAGACTTCTAATCCCATCAAATTTTATTTCAAATATATAATCTTTTGAATTAAAAGGCTTATCAATTTCTTTTAATAACATTGGTTTAAAATTTCTATTCATCCATAAATTCATTTTTCTTTTAAACTCTTTTCTAGTGCTTCCATTAAATCATTTATTTTCTTTTTGTTTTTCTTTTTAACTCCTTTTATAGTCTTTCCTTCAATTTTATTATTAATTGCCTCTTTAAGATTATTTTGGTATTCATCTTTATATTTATTTGGTTCAAATTTACCTTTTAAATTTTTTATTAATTCTACTGCTAAACTTAATTCTTTATCAGTTATTTTTAAATTAAGATTGTCTTCTTTTATGTTTACTTCTTCTTCGAAATAAAGAGTAGTCATTATAATATTTTTTTTGTTAAATCTAAGAATGCAGTAATAAAATTTATTGCCAATTACTGTTTTTGCAAGCGCTACTAATTTAGTTTTCTTTAAAGCTTCACAAAACAGATAATATGCTTTACCTTTCCCGGTGTAATCTATATCATAACTTTTTTCAAAATATATAGGATCTACAGATTTTAAGTCAATAAAACTGACTATATCTTTTTCATGTTCATTTTCCGGTTTTAATTTATTTAATTCTTCTTTTTCAAAAATAATATATTTATCTTTTTCGTATTCAAAACCTTTTACAATATCTTTTTCACTAACTTTTGTTTTACACGTAGGACAATATTTAATATAATTGATTCTTTTCTTACACTTTTCATGTAACTGATTAAATGTACTATCATTGTTTCTTATAATAGGATTCATTACGATGGGTATATTAACAAGTCCAAAATTAATACTGCTATGTGTATTAGCCATATAATCACCTAATATTAGTATTAAAGTTATCCCAATTTTTATGTATAATTATTCTGCTAAATTTATAAATAATAAGACGAAGAAAAATCGTGTTATAATAAAATTAGGTGATTTTAAGTGCATATTGAAAATGATTTGATAGTAAAAAAAATATCATTAAAAAGAGAACAAATAGATTCTTTTGAAAAATATCCGTTTAATATAGATGTGGTCAAAAACTTTAAAGAGCTAACTATTGATACACAAGTAACATTTTTTACTGGTGAAAATGGGGTTGGGAAATCTACGTTTATTGAAGCTATTGCTGTAGCTTTAGGGTTACCAGCAGAAGGGGGTACAGAAAATTTTAGGTATGAAACTAAAAATACGACTTCTGAATTATCAAAGTATTTAAATATTGGTACTTATAAAAAGGCTAAAACAAAATTTTTTTTAAGGGCCGAAAGTTTTTATAATTTTTCAACAGAAATGGAGAGATTGGCTGAAGATAATTATCGTAGTTTATATAATTCATATGGAGGCAATTTGCACAAATGTTCTCACGGAGAATCATTCCTTAAGTTAGTCCAAAACAGATTTACTGATCATGGGTTATATGTTTTAGATGAACCTGAAGCAGCATTATCTCCGCAAAGGCAATTAACTTTGCTGTGTTTAATTGATGAGCTTGTAAAAGAAGGAAGCCAATTTATAATTGCTACACATTCACTCATTTTAATAAGTTATCGTAACGGGAAAATATTAGATTTAAACAATAATTTTAAAGAGATAGATTACAAAGATACAGAAATTTATTCAACATACAAGATGTATTTAGATGATCCTGAAGCTATGCAACATAGACTTTTTGATTAGATAACATTTGATTCACCCGCTTTTTTATTTTACATATATTATTATGGGTGAATAAAATGAATTATGATTATAAATTCGGAAATGACTATTATAAATATAATAATTCGTTAGGAGTTAAAAGTACAGTATATAAAATTCTAGCTCCGGAACAATCTCAAAGTGATCAACCTGGAATGGAATATTTAATGGATCCGCTTCCAGTATTTGATAATCCTAACTATAAGGGCAGTGATAAATTAAAAAATAAGATAGCAATAATTACTGGTGGTGATAGTGGATTAGGTAAAGCTTGTGCAATAGCTTTTGTTAAAGAAGGTGCAAAAGTTGTTATTACATATTATGATGAGGACAAAGATGCATTTGATACCAAAAATTATATTGAATCTTTGGGAGGAGAATGTCTATTAATTAAAGGAGATATTACTGACCATTCATTTTGTAAATATATAGTTGATACAACTATTAAGAAATATGGGCAAATAGATATTTTAGTAAATAATGCTGGAGTACAATATCAATCGGATTGTCTTGAAAATATTAGTGATGATCAACTAGAATGGACGTTTAAAGTAAATGTGTTTGGCATGTTTTATTTAACAAAAGAAGTGTTGCCATATTTAAAAAGCGGAGCATCAATAATAAATCTTTCTAGTGTAACGTGTTTTTATGGAGATCCTCAGTTGATAGATTATGTAAGCACTAAAGCCGCTATAGTAGGATTTACAAGATCTTTAGCGCGTAACCTTGCATTAAAAAATATTCGAGTTAATGCTATAGCGCCAGGATTTTTTTGGACACCACTACAACCGGCTTGTTGGGAAGCAAAAAAAATACCATCATTAGGTGCTGATGCTGCAATGGCTAGAGGAGCAATGCCTTATGAATTAGCTCCCACATTTGTGTTTTTAGCAAGTGATGATTCAAGTTATGTTACTGGTCAAGTAATCCATAATAATGGCGGTCAAGTAATGCCTTAGAATAGTAAAATGTCAATTTAAATTCGTATTTTTTATACGAATTTTTTGATTTTGCTAATAGAATAATAATGGGTGTACTCGAATTAAATTTTATTCAAAGAGTGGCAAATGTAAAGGATGATACGGAAGCAACAGAAAAAACAACTGACATTAAGTAAATATGTTATAATTTATTAAGGAGTGAATGTATGTCAAAATATGATAAAATTTATAATTATGAGATCGAGAGTAGAAATCCTCTTGTTGATGGTGAAATCTTAATTTGGAGTTCAAAACCAAAAAAATCAGCTTATATAATTAATCAAATATTAACTATGATGCCTTTTGCTTTAATTTGGTTAGCTTTTGATTCAACTTTTATTATTGCTGCTTTTAGTAGTGGCGAAATAAAGGAAATGTTGTTTTTTCTTATTCCATTTTTCGCTCTGCATTTAATGCCTGTTTGGATCTGGCTGGGGCAAGTTGTTACTGCAAATCGAAAGTGGAAAAATACTAAATATTATGTTACAGACAAAAGAATCATTATTGAAAATGGTTTTGTTGCAGAGAACTATCAAACAATTTATTATAAAGATATAAAAAACATTTATATGCGTCGGGGAATCATAGATCAAATGTTGAATGTAGGAGATATTCATTTTGATTTAGGATTGTACAGTAACTTAGGAAATGGAAAAAACAAAGTACAAACTGTATTTTTAGATGTCGAAAATCCAAATGAAGTTTATTCTAAATTACAAAAAATAGTTTTAGATATTCAAACGGATATTGAATATCCTAATGCGTTAAGACCAGAAGAGAATCCCGGGTATAATACTAAATATAATAACGAGATAAAATAAAATCATTTATAAAGTGGTTTTATTTTTTTATTTGTGTTAGAATTAACCTAATAAATGAGGAGAAAAATATGGACAAAAAAGAATGCTTAGATAAATTGAATGAATTAACGAAAAGAATAGAAGATATTGGGAGGTCTCTTTGATGTAGAAGCAAAAAGAACTGAAATAGAAAGATTAACTAAAGAAACTGAAGAATCAGATTTTTGGGAGGACGTTAATAAAGCTAATTCAATATGTTCGCTTTTAAATTCTTTAAAAAAAGAAGTTGAAGTATATAATACTATAAAAATCAATCTTCAAGATGACTATGATTTTTTAGAAATTGTTGATAACTTTGAAGATATAAACAATGATTTAAATAAACAAGAAAAACTAATAACTGAACTTGAATTTAGGGTGCTTCTAAGTGATGAATATGATAAATTGAATTGCTATTTAGAAATACATCCGGGAGCAGGCGGGACAGAGTCTTGTGACTGGGCTTCAATGTTAGCTAGAATGTATATAAGATTTTGTGATATAGAAGGCTTTAAATATAGCGTTGTGGATGAACAAAAAGGCGAAGAAGCCGGATTGAAAAGTATAACAATTTTTATAGAAGGACTTTATGCCTATGGATATTTAAAGGCTGAAAAAGGAGTACATAGATTAGTTAGAATTTCACCTTTTGATTCAAATAAAAGAAGACACACATCATTTGCATCAGTTTCTGTAACTCCTGAATTTAAAGATGAAATTAACATTGATATAAAAGAAAGTGATTTAAAAATAGATGTATATCATTCAAGTGGTGCCGGTGGTCAATCTGTTAACACTTCGAATTCTGCGGTAAGAATTACGCATTTACCAACCAAAACCGTTGTAACGTGTCAAAACGAAAGAAGTCAGTTAAAGAATAAAGAATTGGCTTTAAAAATGCTAAAAAACAAATTATATCAAATTGAATTAGAAACACATGCCGAGAAAGCTAATGAATTAAAAGGCGAAATTAGTAACATTAATTTTGGCAGTCAAATACGTAGTTATGTTTTAGAGCCATATAAATTAGTTAAAGACAATCGCTCTAATTATGAATCTACTAGCCCCGATAAAATATTAGATGGCAATATAAAAGATATGATTGAGAGTGTTTTAAAGTCAAAGTAAAATATTGAAAGTTTTTATAAATTGCGTTAAAATATAATACCTAAATTGAGGCGATAATATGGAAGAGGTAAAGAAGTATTTAAATAAAGCAATTGTGGATAATAATACTGTTATTATAGCCTGTTCTGGCGGACCAGATTCAATGTGTCTACTAGAATTGGTTCTTGAACAAAAAGAAGCCAAAAAAATAAAAATTGTTTGTGCTCACGTTAATCATAAGATGCGTGCAGAAAGTGAAGAAGAAGCTTTATTTGTAGAAGACTATTGTAAAAAAAATAATATAATTTTTGAATATATGGAAATAACAAATTATAATGATGATAATTTTCATAACCAAGCTCGTTTAAAACGCTATGATTTTTTTAAAAATTTAATAAAAAAATATGATGCAAAATATTTGCTAACTGCGCATCATGGTGATGATTTGACAGAAACAATTCTAATGAGAATTGTTCGAGGTAGTAATTTAAAGGGATATATAGGATTTAAAAAAGAAACTGATTATAAAACTTATAAATTATTACGACCTTTAATTACAGAAACCAAAGAAAAAATTATTAATTATAATAAAGAACATGATATTTTGTATGTCACAGATGTTAGTAACGAAAAGGATAAATATACGCGAAATAGATATAGACATGTAGTTCTGCCTTTTTTAAAAAGTGAAGAAAAAGATGTTCATAAAAAATTTCTAAAGTTTAATGAAGAATTAACTAAACTAGATGAATTTTTAACAAATTATATGTCGAATATATTGACTACTATTGTTAAAAATGATACTTTGGATATATCGTTATTTCAAAGTCAAGAAGATTTTATAAAACGTAAGATATTAGAAAAAATGATTGAGAAAGTTCAAGAGGATGATTTGTTTGTAATTGAAGATAAACATATAGATTTAATGTTAAATTTAATTAATAGCGAAAAAGCTAATTGCAAAATTGAATTGCCAAATAATTTTATTGCCGAAAAAAGTTATAATAACTTTAAAATTACTAAAAATAAAACATTGGAAGATTATTGTTTATTACTAGAGGATTTTGTAAGCATAAATAACGGTAATATAAGTAATATAAATAATAGTACTGAAACGTCTAATTATGTTATAAGAATTAATAGTAAGGAATTAACGCTTCCGTTATATGTTAGGAATCGTAAAGATGGCGATAAGATTGAAGTAAAAAATATGAATGGAAGTAAAAAAATAAAAGATATATTTATTGATAGTAAGATTCCATTATCTCAAAGAAGTATTTATCCAATCGTTGTTGATAGCAATAATGTGATAGTTTGGATTCCTGGTATAAAAAAATCAAAATTTGATAAAGAAATAACAGATACATATGATATAATATTAAAGTATGAGGAGGATAATAATGACAAATAAAAAGAATTCTAGTTTAATGAAAAATATATTTCCTTACTTTTTACTAGGGTTAGTTATATGTGCTACATTTATAATTCTAGATTATAAAGGAAATAAGGTTAATGAGCTTACTACTGGAGAGCTTTTAAAAGCTGTGGAGAAAGATAGTATAACTGAAATTACAATCATGCCAAAAAGTAGTGAAAGTGTATATTACGTAGAGGGTAAATTAGAAAATTATAAAGAAAATGAATCATTTAAAGCAAAAGTAATAGAAGCAGAAATTGATACTATAACAAAATATATCAATGAAAATGATGTAGAAACCTATAAAACAGAAAGCGATCCGGGAAGTAGTTCAATACTATATATAATTGTAAATGTACTACCACTGGTAATTATTGTTATAGCTAGTTATTTCCTATTCAGTAAATTAGCTAGTACAAATAAAAATTCTGTGGACTTTGGTAGAAGTCGTGCAAAACTAAGCGATAGTAATTTCCAAGTAAAATTTAAAGATGTAGCTGGATTAAAAGAAGAAAAAGAAGAAGTTGAAGAATTAATTGATTTCTTAAAAAATCCTAAAAAATTCCAAAAATTAGGTGCAAGAATTCCGAAAGGAGTGCTATTAGTAGGTCCTCCAGGAACAGGAAAAACTTTACTAGCTAAAGCAGTAGCAGGAGAAGCTAATGTACCATTCTTTTATATAAGTGGATCAGATTTCGTAGAATTATTCGTAGGTGTTGGTGCATCACGTGTACGTGATATGTTTAAAGAAGCTAAACGTAGCGCACCTTGTTTAATATTTATAGATGAAATTGATGCTGTTGGACGTCAAAGAGGAACTGGTTTAGGCGGTGGTCATGATGAACGTGAACAAACATTAAACCAATTGTTGACTGAAATGGATGGCTTTGGCGCAAATGAAGGAATTATCATTATTGCTGCTACAAATAGACCAGATGTTTTAGATCCTGCTTTACTTCGTCCAGGCAGATTTGATAGACAAGTAACCGTATCTTTACCTGATTCCAAAGAAAGAGAAGCTATTCTTAAAGTTCATTCTAGAAATAAAGTTTTAGGTAATGATGTTAATTTAACTAATGTTAGTTTACGTACTCCAGGTTTTAGTGGGGCAGATTTAGAAAATCTTTTAAACGAAGCCGCTTTATTAGCAGTAAGAAGAAATAAAGAATCAATCTCAATGAATGAGATTGATGAAGCAACCGACCGTGTATTAATGGGTCCGGCAAAAACAAGTCGTAAGATAACTGATAAAGAAAAGAAGTTGGTTAGCTTACATGAAGCTGGTCATGCTGTAATAGGTATCAAACTAGAAGATGCAAATGAAGTTCATAAAATTACAATAATACCTCGTGGAGTAGCTGGTGGTTATACCATGATGTTACCAAAAGAAGAAAAAATTGGTATT
The DNA here is from genome assembly GCA_017442305.1 of Bacilli bacterium. Classification (GTDB taxonomy): domain Bacteria; phylum Bacillota_I; class Bacilli_A; order RF39; family UBA660; genus RGIG2951. The sequence continues at coordinate 14,089 of JAFRZY010000004.1, forward strand.
ATGACTAAAAATGAATTAGAAGCTTCTATAGTAGGTCTTTTAGGAGGCCGAGTAAGTGAGGAACTGTTCTTTGGAGAGATAACTACTGGAGCAAGCGATGACTTTAAACGTGCTACTAATATAGCAAGAAGCATGGTAACGGAATATGGTATGAGCGACCTAGGTCCAGTTCAATATGAACAAAAAAGCGAAGGCGTTTTCTTAGGTAGAGATTATACTAATAAAACTAAGAACTTTTCTGATCAAGTAGCTTTAGAAATAGATCAACAAACTCGTTTAATTATTGAAAATTGTTATGCAAAAGCTAAAAAGATAATTAAAGAAAATGAGGATTTAATAATGTTATTAAGTAATGCTTTAATGGAAAAGGAAACATTAACTAAAGAAGAAATTGAAGCTTTAGTTAATACCGGCAAATTGCCAGAAGTAACGAGTGTTACCAGTGAAGAAAAAAGCTTAACAGAATTAAAGCAAATTGCTAAAGAAAAGAAAATAAAAGGCTATACAAAAATGTCTAAAGAAGAATTAGCAAAAGCAATAGAGGAAACAGAATAATCTGTTTCTTTTTAGTTGTAAAATGTGATTAAAAGTGTTATATAATTAAAGTAGGAGTGATACTTATGAATAAAGTTAAAGAATTTATTTTAAAAAACAAACTTGTATTAATAATCGTAGGGAGTTTGCTTTTGGTTGGAGTAATCATAGGAGTTATATTATTGCGTCCCGAAAAATCGACTACAATGCCGGAATCAAATAATGGTAAATCGGTAGAACATACATACACTATGTATGTTAAGATAAACCCATTAGTCAAATTAACTTTAAAAGAAACATATATAGAATGCTTGGACGATGACGGTAACAGTATGATTTGTAGTGGTATAGAAGATTCTATAATTGATTATGAATTAATTAACGATGATGCAAAAGATGTATATAATGATTTGAATTTTAATGGAAAAACAGTACTAGAAGCGTTGGTTATGTTATGCGATACCGCTCGAGAAAATGATATTGGATTTGAAAAATTAGAAATAACTTCTGATTGGGATCATATGCCTAAAGAAGAACAAATAAAAGAAGCTTTGAAAACCAATTCTACTTATGAACATAATATTAGTGTTTTTGTAGACTTTAATGAATACCCTGAAAAATCAGATATTTTAGAAGAACTAAAAAAATATACCGTAAAATTTGAAACAAACGGCGGTAGCGAAATAGAGGCTGAACAAGTATTAGAAAATACCAAAGTTAGCCAACCAAAGGATCCGATTAAAGACGGATATATATTTGTAGAATGGCAATTAAACAATAAAAAGTATGATTTTACCAAAGAAGTTACTACAAATTTAACTTTAAAAGCAAAATGGAAAAAAGTTGATATTCAAAACGAAAATGATAATACCCCTAAAGAAGATAACAGTAACAAAGAGGAAAATACAACACCAAAACCTGAGGAACCAGTTATTAAGGATACTACTGAGTCTAGGATAGAAAAAATTAACTTAAATGAAAATATTTTATTTTATCGTAGTGGCGGTGGATTCAGCGGTGGTTGTTCAGCAGCTTATAAAATGTTTGCAACTAATCTTGAAACAATATTCCCGGGATATGTAAAAAACAAAACTCTTACAATCATTACACAAGAGACTCTGGATAATATAAAAGAATATGATTACCAGCCGGATATAAGCGGTATGGTAATGGAATCTGAATGGATTTCTAAACGCAATCAAATTACATTTGATAGCGCAAAAGAAGATAATATGATTCGAATATTTAATGAGATTAAAGGAACAAAATATTCTGGAATAGGAGAATTTAATTATTCCTTTAATAATCACGAATTAGAAGGATACTCATATACAACAATCGCTTTAGAAGATTATGATAAATTTATAACTTTAAATAAATCATTAAATGATATATCAAATAAACTTGATTCTAAATTGAATAATGCAACTAGCGGAATGTATTTAATACAGTATTATGGTGGAGGTTGTGGAGATATGCCTGAGCCTATGCTATTAAATGAAGAATATTGTAATAATTATAATTTGAATTGTGATAGATGGTAAAAACGTAGATATTAATCTACGTTTTATAAATTAAATAAAATTTGTCTTTTTATAAAGACAAAACTGTTTTATTATGTTAAAATATTTTATAGTTATAAGAAGTATTAAGAGGTGTGACAAAATGGCAAAGATAATTTCTTTAGTAAATCAAAAAGGCGGTGTTGGGAAAACAACAACAAGCATTAATTTATCAGCAGCATTAGGAAAAGAAGGTAAAAAAACACTACTAGTTGATTTGGATCCTCAAAGAAATGCCACTACAGGTTTAGGTTTTTCTAATGGTGACTATGAAAGTGATGTTTATGAAGTAATGACTGGCAAAAGCACTATTGAAAAAGCAATTGTAAAAACAAAATTTGAAAACTTATCAATTTTACCATCTACAATTAATTTAGCTGGTGTAGATGTTGAATTTGTTAAAAATATGTTAGATAACGCAGAGTTTAGACAAAATGAACAATTAAAAATAGCTTTAGATTCTATTAGAGATCAATATGACTATATAATAATAGATTGTCAACCAGCTTTAGGTGTTGCAACTATGAATGCTTTAGTGGCTAGTGATTCTGTTATTATTCCGGTCCAATGCGAATTTTTTGCGTTAGAAGGAATTACTCAACTTTTAAATTCCATTATTATGGTTCAATCAAGCATGAATCCTAATTTAAAAATCGAAGGCGTTTTATTAACGATGTTAGACGGAAGAACCAATATCGGTTTAGAAGTAATTGAAGAAGTACGAAAATATTTTAGAGATAAGGTATTTAACACATTAATACCTCGTTTAGTAAGATTAGTTGAGGCTCCATCACACGGAAAACCAATTAATGAATATGATCCAACAAGTAGAGCTACCGAAGCATATGCAAATTTAGCAAAGGAAGTGATTAGTAGAGATGGACAACAATAAAAAGAAAGCATTAGGTAAGGGGTTAGAGCAACTTTTTGCTAATAATGTAATTGATTTTGATAATTTTGAAAAAGAAATTGTTGATAATGCAGAATCTAAAGGTGATGTGGTTGAAATAAATATTTCAGATATTAGGAGTAATCCATATCAACCGCGAAAAGTATTTGATGCAGAAGCGTTAGAAGAATTAGCTAAATCTATTAAAGAATATGGAATAGTACAGCCCATAATTGTTAAAAAAAGCATTAAGGGTTATGAATTAGTAGCAGGTGAAAGAAGAACAAGAGCTTCTAAACTTGCTGGGTTAACTAAAATACCGGCAATTATAAAAGATTTTAATGATCAAGACATGATGGAGATTGCCTTAATTGAAAATATTCAAAGGGAAAATTTAAATCCTATTGAAGAAGCTGAGTCTTATGCCAATATAATAAAACTTAGAGGATTTACGCAAGAGGAGTTTGCGCATAAGTTCGGAAAAAGTCGTAGTCATGTAACTAACATTTTAGGATTATTAAACTTACCAGATAATGTTAAAGAACTTGTTTCAACAAAAAAATTATCTATGGGTCACGCTAGAGTTCTAAGTAAAATTGATAATCCTGATACAGTTTATGAGTTAGCAGAAAAGATAATTAAAGAGGGCTTAAGTGTAAGAGAAATAGAAAGAATTACTAGTGTTAGTAATGTTCCTAAAAAGAATAAGGTAAATAGAAATAACCCTTTCCAATATAATATTTATGAAAATGTTATGAGAGAAAAAATTGGAACAAAAGTAAGGATTAGCAAAAATAAAATTGAAATTCCGTTTGATTCTGAAAAAGATTTAGAACGAATCTTAGATATATTAAATATCAAAGTAGAAGAGGAATAGTAATTCCATAGAAGCAAGAGGTGCAAAATGGAAAAAAAATATAAATTAAATGATCAAGTAATAATGAAAAAACAGCATGCTTGTGGTACAAACTTATGGGTTATAACTCGTGTAGGTGTAGATGTAAAAATCAAGTGTGTAGAGTGTAATCGTGAAATTATGCTTGATAGATTAGTTTTTGAAAAAAAATTAAAAAAGATTATAGGTGATTCAAATGAAGCTTAAAGAAAAGATGACTTTGCATCCAATTATGACAATGTTAATTATGATAATTATAACAATTGTTATAAGCGGATTTTTAGCATTATTGGAAACACAAGTGGCATATAGCAAAATAAATGTTAATAGTTTAGATTATATAACAACAAGTGTTTCTGTTAAGTCATTACTTAGTTTAAGTGGTTTAAAATATATATTTACTAACACAGTGGCTAACTTTGTTGAATTTACTCCTTTAAGTAGTTTGATTATAATACTAATTGGTATAGGAGTTATGGAAAAAAGTGGTTTTTTAAAAACCGCAATTACTTTATTAACAAAGAAAGTAAGCAAAAACACTGTAACGTTTGTATTGGTTTTAATTTCTGTATTAGCTAGTTTAATAGGTGATTTATCATATATTATATTGATTCCTTTAAGTGCGTTATTATTTCACTATGGTAAGAGAAATCCTAGCATAGGTATCATTGCTTCATTTGCAGGTCTTACATGTGGTACTGGATTAAACGTATTACTTACAAGTGTCGATAGCGCGATGATGTCATCAACATTATTAGCAGCAAAAATAATAGATCCTAACTATTCTATTCATAAATATTTTGGAATACTTATAATGGTTGTTGCGGTGTTGCTTGTAACTTGGATAATAACTAAAATTACAGAAAATTATATAGTAACAAAATTACCTAAATATGAGTTTCCAGAAACAGAATTAGAAGAGGATATAGCAATAGGGCGAAAAGAGTTAAGAGGTCTAATATTAGGTTTGGGTGCAGGAATTATATACTTATTAATATTTATTTATAATATAATTCCAGGGCTACCTTTCTCAGGTAATTTATTAGACTATAGTCAAACATACTATATTGATAAACTATTTAGTTATAATTCATTCTTTAGTAACGGATTTGTATTCATTGTAACTATGTTATTTGTTATCTTAGGTTTGTTCTATGGCTTAGGTGCTAAATCAATTAAAAACAATAAAGATTTTTGTGATACTTTAGGACATTCGTTAGATGGTACAGGAAAAACCCTAGTTCTAATTTTCTTTGCTTCTACTTTTATCAGTATTTTTAAACAAACAGAAATTGGAACTTTGATTGTAGCATCTCTAGCTAATTTACTTTCTAGTCTAGAGTTTTCTGCTCTTCCATTAATAATATTGTTATTTTTAATAGGAGCAATTTCAACAATTGTTTTACCGTCATCAATTACAAAGTGGGCGATAGTATCAACTGTTGCTATTCCTGTATTAATTGAAGCTGGTATTAGTCCAGAATTTACACAAGTTGTTTTCCGATTTGGTGAATCAATGACTATGGGATTAACTCCGATGATGGCATATTTCGTTATTTATTTAGCATATTTAGAAAAATATAATCAAAATGAAAAACCAATAAGTTTATTTACTACATTCAAATATCAAGTGCCATATTCGTTAGCAGTAGGAGCAATTTTGTTAATCTTGCTAATCGTATGGTACGTTATTGGCTTACCAATCGGAATTGGTGCCGGTGTAGCGGTTTAGGGGGAATATAAATGGCATTAAAAGCAGGAATAGTTGGTTTACCTAACGTAGGTAAATCAACTTTATTTAACGCAATTACAAAAAAGAATATATTAGCAGCAAATTATCCTTTTGCAACAATTGATCCAAATGTTGGAGTTGTTACAGTACCTGACAGCAGATTAGAGTATTTAGAAAATTTATATAATCCAGAAAGTTTAGTTCCTACAGCTTTTGAGTTCACTGACATTGCCGGTTTAGTGAAAGGTGCTTCGCAAGGTGAGGGATTAGGAAATAAATTTTTATCTCACATACGAGAGGTTGATGCTATTGTTGAAGTAGTAAGGTGTTTTGATGATGCTAATATTACACATGTTGAAGGTAATACTGATCCAATTCGAGATATTGAAATTATAAATGTTGAATTAATATTAGCAGATTTAGAAATAATTGATAATAGATTAGATAAAATAAGAAAAAAAGCAGAAACAACTAAAGATAAAGATGCTTTAATTGAAGTTAGTGCTTTAACTAAATCTAAAGAGGCTTTGGAAAAAAATGTTCCATTAAGACTTGTAGAATTTACAGAAGAAGAATTGCACTCTATAAAAGCTTTTAACTTTATTACTTTAAAACCACTTATATATGCTGCAAATGTAGATGAAGATACTGCAGTAATCGGTTATAATGATTACACTAAGTTAGTTCAAGAATATGCTGAAAGAGAAAACTCCGGAGTAATATTGATGTCAGCAAAAATTGAAAGCGAATTAGCAGAACTTAGCGATATTGAAAAGAAAACTTTTTTAGAAGAATTGGGTATTACTAACAGTGGGTTGGATAAGCTTATATTTGCAACCTACGACTTGTTAGGTCTGCAAACATTTTTTACCGCAGGGCCGAAAGAATGTCGTGCATGGACATTTAAAAAGAATATGACAGCAAAAGAGTGTGCCGGTATTATTCATAGTGATATCGAAAGAGGATTTATTAAAGCTGAAACAATGAGCTTTGTTGATTTAGAAAAATATGGTGATGAGAAAAAGGTTCAAGAAGCAGGTAGGCTTAGACTTGAAGGAAAAGACTACAAAATGCAAGATGGCGACATCGTATATTTTAGATTTAATGTTTAAACTATGCCTTATGGTATAGTTTTTTATTAATACTAAAAATTTAAATATATGCTATAATATTAATAGGTGATAAAATGGAAAATAAATTAATAGCCAAAAGCTTTTTATGGATGTTTGTAGGCTTGTTAATTACTTTTGCAACTGGGGCAGTTGTGGCATCAAGCGAAAGAATGTTAACAAGTGTATTTCAAGGATGGACTTATATTATTTTGGTTATTGCTGAATTAGTAACAGTTATTTATTTATCAAGCCGAGTACATAAAATGAGTAAAACCTCAGCAAGAATCTGGTTTATGATTTATTCGTTTATTAGCGGGCTAACGTTTTCATCTATCTTTGTAACTTATAAGGTAACAAGTGTTATTTATGTCTTTCTAATTGCTGCGGTTTTGTTTGGATTATTTGGACTTATTGGATATAAAACAAAACTTGACTTAACCAGAATTGGTACGTATTTAATGATGGGGCTACTTGCTTTAATTATTTGTATGGTAGTTAATGTTTTTTTATTAAATAGTGTATTTGATTTAATAATTTCGATTGTATGTATATTTGTATTTTTGGGGATTACTGCTTATGATATTCAAAAACTGAAAAAATTAAATAATAGCGATTTACCAGAAGATGCTCTTGCGATTATTGGAGCATTAGACCTATATTTAGATTTTATAAACATTTTCTTACATTTGTTAAGTATATTTGGCGATGCAGATTAAAGATTGTTCTTTAATCTTTTTTTATGCATATTATTAGTTGAGAAAAAGGTTTACATATTTAGATTTTTCTGATATACTACAAAGCGAGTAAAGAAATTACTCCTTGCTTCTTAGGAAGCCGAGTAGACCATAAGGAGGTGTAACAATGACAAAGTACGAAATTATGTTTATTGTTAAAGCAACACAAGAAAGCGAAAATGTAGCAGCTACAGCTGACGCTATGAAGAAGATTATTACTGACAATAAATCAAATGTAGTAGAATTCAAAGAATTAGGCGAAAAAAAATTAGCTTATGCTATCAAAAATGAAATCAATGGTTACTATTTTGTAATGCAAGTTGAAGCTAATCACGAAGCTATTTCTGAATTCGATCGTAAAGCTTTATTAGATGAAAATGTTTTAAGACATTTAATTATCAAATTAGATGAGGAGTAAAATATGAATAAAGCAATATTAATAGGAAGATTAACAAAAGATCCTGAAATGAGAACAACTACAACAGGTTTAACAGTAACATCTTTTACAGTAGCGGTATCTCGTCCTTTTGCAGAAGCAAATGGTGAACGTGGTACAGACTTTTTAAATTGTGTTGTATGGCGTAAACAAGCTGAAAATGTAGCTAAGTATTGCCAAAAAGGAACACAAGTTGCAGTAGAAGGTAGAATTCAAACTCGTAGTTATGATGCTCAAGACGGATCAAAAAGATATGTTACTGAAATCGTTTGTGATAATGTTACGTTCTTAGGTTCAAAAGGAGATGCTGGAAGCGCTCCAAGAAACTATGATAATAATGAACAAACATTTAATAACGATATTGTAACAACTGATATAAGTGAGGATCCATTTAAAGATTTCGGTAACGAAATAACTCTAAGTGATGATGACTTACCATTCTAAAAAGGAGGATTATAATTATGGCAGAATTTCATCGTAAGAAAAAGAAAATATGTCAAATGTGTGCTGGAAAAAGCGTAGATTATAAAGATGTTATGATTATTAATAAATATATTAATGAAAAAGGAAAAATCATGCCACGTCGTATGACAGGAGCATGTGCAAAACATCAAAGACATATTGCAGAACAAGTTAAATATGCAAGATTAATGGCTTTAATACCATTTGTTAAATAAGATTACTATTGTAATCTTTTTTTGTTATAATAGAAAGTATCTTTTTGAGAAAATTTTTGATATAATATTAGAGATATTTAAAGGAGGAAAACTTATGAAGGTAATACTACTTAAAGATGTCAAAACTAAAGGCAAAAAAGATGACATAATTGAAGTGTCAGATGGATATGCAACTAATTTTTTAATAAAAAACGGACTTGCTGTTCAATATACTAAACGAAGTAAGGAAGTTTTGGACAATGAAATAGATATACGTAATAAAGAAGAAGAAGCACGAGTAGCAAAATTTAATGAAATAAAACAAAAATTAGAAAATAAAGAAATTTCTTTTAAGGTTAAAACCGGAGCTCAAGATAAAGTGTTTGGACAAATATCAAGCAAACAAATTTCTGAGGAATTAGCAAAATTAGGATTTGCAATTGATAAGAAATGTATTCATAATAATACAATAGATGTTTTAGGTACGCATAATGTAGAAATTGAGCTACATAAGAGAGTAAAATTTAATATTAAAGTAGTTTTAAAAAAATAATTATATAGAAAACAGGTGGTTTTATGGCTGCAAGACAAATGCCTCAAAATCTAGAAGCTGAAATGAGCGTTTTAGGCGTTGCATTTATTAATCAATATTCGATTGAAAAATTAAGTGAAGAACTAACATCGGATATGTTTTTAGATGAAAAAAACAGATATATATTTGAAGCAATAATGGAACTCCATAAAAATAGAATTCCGGTAGATGTTACAACTATTAAAGATGAACTTGATAAAAGAAAAAAACTTAACGCTGCTGGCGGAGTAGAATATATCGGCGAGGTAATAGATTCGGTAGTAACTGCAGCAAACTTGGAGTATTACATAAAAATAGTTAAAGATAATGCAATTAGAAGAAACTTAATTAATACTGCAACCGATATTGTAACTGAAGCGTACGACGAAGATAATATAACCAGTCTTTTAGATAGTGCTGAACGTAGTATTTTAAATGTTGTAAAAGCTCGTCAAGTAAGTGAATTCAAACCAATACATGAGGTATTAAGGCGTGCTCAAGAGAATCTAGAAAATCTGGCAAAAAATAAAAGGCCTGTTACAGGACTCGAAACTGGGTTTTATGATTTGGATAAAATAACTGCTGGGTTACATGGCGGTGAAATGATAATATTAGCAGCTCGTCCAGGTATGGGAAAAACTGCCTTTGCATTAAATATTGCCACTAATGCTGCCCAAACGACAGATAAAGCAGTAGCGGTATTTAACTTGGAAATGTCAGCAGAAATGTTAGTTAATCGTATGATTTCTTCTGTTGGTCAAATAGATTCTTATAAATTACAAACAGGGCAATTACAACATAACGATTGGAAACGCTACAATGAAGCTTTAAGTCAACTAGCTGAAACAAATATTTATATTGAAGATAATGCTGGTATTACTGCTTCTGAAATTAGAGCTAAATGTCGTCGTTTAGCTAACCAAGAAAAAGGTTTAGGACTAGTAGTAATAGACTACTTACAGTTGGTTACAACTGGTAATAAAAGAGTTGAATCGAGACAAGTTGAGGTTTCAGAAATATCTCGTTCACTAAAAACGATGGCATTAGAACTTGATGTTCCGGTTATTGCTTTAGCCCAATTATCTCGTAGTGCTGAAAAGCGTGAAAATTCACAACCAATGTTGGCTGATTTAAGAGAATCTGGTTCTTTGGAACAAGATGCCGACATGGTATTATTTATTAATCGTAAAGATTATTATGAAGCAAAAGGGGAAAAGAAAGAAACGATTGTACCAGTAGATCTTATTATTGCTAAGCATCGTAAAGGTTCAACCGGAGTAATTAATTTATTGTTTGAACTTAACATGAGTAATTTCCGCAACTACATGAAAACAGACATACAAGAATGAGGAGTAAAATATGAAAATAAAGGATAAAATAATAATTTGTTTGATTAGTGGTATAACTGGTGTTTTATTATGTATGTATGGTTTTGTTGATAAGTATTATGATAATGCTAATACTGCATATCAAGTTTATTTAAATGGCGAAAAAATTGGTTTAATTGCTGATAAAGATGAACTTTATAATATTATAAACAGTCAACAAGAGACTATAAAAAGCAAATATGGAGTGGATGCAGTGTATCCTCCAAATGGGTTTAACATTGAAAAAAAATTAACATATGACGAAAAAATAAGTGATACCAAAAGCGTTTATAATAAAATAGCCGATTTAGATGATTTTACAATAAAAGGTTATGTCGTTACAATTAAAGCAACCGAAGAAAATGATGATGGTGAAATTATCCCTAAGGATATAGTTTTAAATGTTATAAACAAAGAATTGTTTGAAAAAGCCATTGAACGATTTGTAGTAGCATTTTTTGAAGATGAAGAAATGTACTATAATTATATGAATAATGATCAAACTGAAATAGTTGATACTGGGAAAATAATAGAGACAATGTATTTTGAAGAAGATATAACTATTAAAGAAGCTTATATAAGCGTAAAAGAAAAGATATACACCGATGAAATAGAATTAAGCCAGTTTTTATTGTTTGGAGAAGAAACAGAGCAAAAAAAATATACAGTTAAGGCTGGAGATACTATAACATCTGTTGCCGAAAATCATCAATTGAATGCTAAAGAATTATTGATAGCAAACCCCATTTATACAAGCGAAGAAAATTTATTAGCGGTTGGTGATGTAGTAAATACAACTTTGATTGATCCGCAAATAACGTTTACTTATGAAGTCCACTCTGTTACAGATCAGGAACAATATTATGAGAAAAAAACAGTTTATGATAATACTAAACCAGCTGATTTTAATGAAATTACACAATCAGGTGTAGTTGGAATAACGAGACTTACTGAAAAATATAAAGTAACTAATGGAGAAGATAGTGAAGGTATTGTTAAAATAGCTGAGGAAGTAATAATTGAAAAAGTAGATCAAATAACTACAAAAGGTAGAAGAAATTACATATCAGGAAGTTATATTGATTTAGGTGGCGACTGGGGTTGGCCAACAAACTCTGGTTACAGAATCACTTCTGGCTTTAAATGGCGTTGGGGTAAAATGCATACTGCTATTGATATATCTGGTACAGGTAGAGGTTCACCTATTTATTCAGCAAGCGAAGGAGTAGTAGTAACTGCTGAAAACGGAAAAGGTTCGTTCTGGTCATTAGGTAAGTATGTAGTTATAAAACATGCTAATAATTATTATACTGAATATGCTCATATGGATAGCATATCAGTTTCTGTTGGTCAAAACGTATCTAAAGGTACCAAAATTGGAACTATGGGTGATACGGGACGTTCTACAGGAGTTCACTTGCATTTTGCAGTATCAGTAGGTGAACCTTATAAAGGTGGTCAATTCTTTGACCCACTTAAATTATATAAATAATGAAAATTTGTGTTTTAGCTAGTGGTTCTAAAGGGAATTCTACCTATATAGAAACTGCCAATCACAAAATATTGATTGATATAGGTAAAAACAAAAAATATATTGTTAATAAGTTAGCTGAGATAGGTGTTAATCCAAGTGATATAGATTATATATTAATTAGTCATTTGCATGATGATCATATCTCAGCTTTATCTACATTTATTAACAAATATCATCCAACTGTATGTTTAAGTAGTCCAATGTTTATGGAATTAAAAAATATAAAAGACTATGATAATGTACTAATATACGAGGATGAAATAATTCTTAATGGAACAAAAATAAAAGCTATTAAATCCTCTCATGATTCAGTTGATTCAAGAAACTTTATCATTGAAGAAGGAAATAAATCTGCAGTATATATTACTGATACCGGCTATGTTAATAATAAATATTTTAATTATTTAAAAAATAAAAATGTTTACTTGTTTGAAAGTAATCACGATATTGAAATGCTTACTCATGGGCCTTATCCTAAATGGTTAAAAAGTAGAGTGTTGGGTGATGAGGGGCACTTATCTAATCAAGCGGCTAGTTTCTACTTAGCTAAATTAGTTGGTGAAAATACTAGAAAAATAATTCTTATGCATTTAAGTGAAGTAAACAATTCGGAAGAAAAAACAATGGAAATGATTACTAAAACATTTAAAGATTATGATGTTAATTTTTCTAATATAAATTGTGCAAAACAAGATGAAATAAGTGAAGTGATAGAAATATGATAAATATAATATGTATAGGAAAAATAAAGGAAAAATACCTGTTAGATTTAATTTTGGATTATAAAAACAGAATTAGCAAATATCATAAAATTAATATAATTGAATTAAAAGACTACGAAGATATCACTAAAGAGACTAAAGAATTATTGGGGTATATTGATCCCAAAAATTATAATATTGCTTTAACTATAAATGGTAATAAATACTCGAGTTTAAAGTTTGCAAAACATATAGATAAAACATTTATAAATTATGGTGCTATTACTTTTATTATTGGTGGATCCAATGGTTTAGAGCAATCTATAATTGATTTATGCAACGAAGAAATAAGTTTTTCGGATTTTACTTTTCCGCATGGCTTATTCCGAGGAATTTTACTCGAACAAATATATCGGGCATTTAAAATAAATAATAATGAAAAATATCATAAATAGATAAACAAAATTTATAAAGGAGAGATTTTATGATAGGAAATGACTGGGATGATAAATTAAGTATTGTCTGGAATAGTAATGGGTTTCAAAAATTCTATAATTTAATTCTTAAAGAGTACGAAAATAAAACAATATTTCCTCCTAAAGAGCATATTTTTGAAGCGCTTAAACTAACTAGTTTTCAGAATACTAAAGTGGTTATTGTGGGTCAGGATCCTTATCATGGAGTTGGCGAAGCCCATGGTTTATCTTTTTCTGTTCAAAAAGGAATAAAGGTTCCCCCATCATTAAAAAACATTTATAAAGAATTAGAATCCGACTTAGGTATTAAACCAAAAGAACATGGAGATTTAACTAATTGGGCAAAGCAGGGAGTGTTGCTTTTAAATGCGGTTTTAACGGTTGAAAAAGATAAAGCTGCATCTCATCGTAATTTAGGTTGGGAATTATTAACCGATTATATTATCAAAGTATTAAATACTAAGGATGAGCCAATTGTCTTTGTACTATGGGGTAATTTTGCAAAAGAAAAGAGTAGCTTAATAACAAATGAAAAACATTTGATTATTACCAGTCCGCATCCATCGCCCTTTTCTGCAAACAGCGGCTTTTTTGGCAGTAAACCTTTCTCAAGAACTAATGCATTTTTAGAAAGTCAAAATAAAAAGACCATTGACTGGTCTTTATAGTTTAAAATCATCGATTATATCATCTTGTAAGTCTTTGCCGTCAAAAAATGGTTTTACTTTAAATCCGTGAACTTTTGCAACAAGCATTGATGGAAACTTACGAACTAATTCATTACATAAACTAGTATTTTTGTTATAATAACTTTTAACAGCTGATAGTTTTTCGTCAGTTGTTTTTATTTCGTGTAAAATTTCTTTTAATTCATTATCTTCATTTAATTTAGCATAATCATTTTGTAATTCATAAATTACGTTCATAGCTTCAATTAATTTTCTATCTAAATCAAAATTACTTATACGATGGTTTTTCAAATTAACATATTCTTTTAAATAGTCTTTTTTATCCTTAATAACTTTTTTGATTAAGCTATTTATTTTAACGACCATATCGTATTTTGCTCTTAATGATTCATCAATAATATTCTCAGCTTGTTCTACTTTAGTCTTTAAATATTGAAGTTTATTATAATTATTAACATATATTATTCCGAGAATTCCTCCAATAATAACAAAAATTAAAAAAATAGATAAAGTATTCATATTATCACCTAGCATTAATTATAGCAATAAAACAAAAAAAATTAAAGTCCTAGTAAATACTTTTTCCTTGGTGTATAATTTTGATAAGAGGGATATTATGAAATTAAGAAGGTTAACAAAAATATTTGGTATAGTAATTTTGATTTTGATAATAACGGGCGTTACCGTTATTATGTTTAATAAATATTTATTAAACAAAGTGAATTGCGGAATAGAACCGGAAGAAGAAAAAATAACTGAACCAGTGATTACAAGCATAACTATAAGTGCAGTTGGAGATTGCACCATAGGTAGTGATGCAAAGGTTGGATCAGGCTGGAATAACTTTAATTCATATTTAAAAAATGAAGACTACGGTTATTATTTTAGGGGAGTTTATGATGTATTAAGTAAAGACGATATAACCATAGCTAATTTAGAAGGGACTTTTACTGATGAAACAGAGAAGGCTGTAAAAACCTTTAATTTTAAAAATACAAAAGATTATGTAAAAGTTTTAACTGAAGGTAGTGTAGAAATTGTAAATACCGCTAATAATCATACCTATGATTATAAAGAAAAAGGATATCAAGATACTATAGAAGTGCTAAATGATGCTAAGCTACCTTATTATGGATATACTACTTATGCTGTAGAAGAAATAAAGGGAATAAAAATAGGTTTTGCCGGACTTAATTATTATGATGAAAGAAATTATGAGAATTATCAATCTGAGGTAGATGCGGCTATAGAATATTTAAAAAACGAAAAAGTTGATTTAATCATTTTTACTTTCCATTGGGGTATAGAAGCTACATATAAACAGACGGACAAACAAGTTGAAGTTGGAAGATACGCTATAGACAAAGGTGCAGATTTGGTGCTTGGACATCATCCGCATCGAATTCAAGGAATTGAAAAATATAATAATAAATACATAGTTTACTCTTTAAGCAACTTTGTGTTTGGAGGTCATAGAAATCCTAAAGATAAAGATTCTTTTATTTATCAAGAAACGTTTACTTTTTCAGATAATTTATTATCAGAAAGAAAAGTAAATATTATACCAGTTAGTATATCTGGTGAAAATAATTTAAATAATTATCAGCCAGTAGTATTGAGTGGGTCAGAAAAACAACGCGTGATTGAAAAATTAAATAAATACAGTGTTAATTTTGAATGGAGAGAAGAAAACTAGAATTCAGGTGTCAAATGCAGTGCAACTATCGAGAAAAATTTAATAATAGTCAGTCTATATTGATGGTAAATGAATCAGGGTATGATATTCTTTTTCGAATTCATAAATTTTTGTTTGGGGAATATTATGATAATTTAGAGTTTGTTATAAGGTATAATGATCTGGAAACCATAGAGTTAATTAACAATTGTGTAAAAAATATCTTAAGTATTAAATTATCTGATGATAAAGAATTAATTGCTAAAACAATTGCTAAGAATATTTCAACCCTATATTTTTTACAACCATTTGTTGATGGCAATACTAGAACGCTTTATTTGTTTTTAAAATTATTTTTTGGTCTTCATTATAATGTTGATAACTGGCATTTAGATGAGACAATAATAAATAAAATACCTTTTTATAGTATTTATTATTCCTTGGATGATGAACCAACATTAACAAATATTGCCTATATCGCTGATAAATTAACTTTAACTAAAAAAACGTTTTAGAGCATTCTAAAACGTTTTTTCTGAATAACTATGTTTATAGTTTATTCTTTCTTGAAATTCTACATAATCTAAATAAATCATTCTAATTAAGTACCAGCTTCCGTTTTTTGGGTCACTTATTATTAGATGGTCTCTGCCAGCCTCTTCAATAGCTCCTTCGTAAACCTTATTTTGCCAAGCGCTAGAATCAGGATATGAAACATAAGCTTTTACTATTTTTCCTTTATTTAAACGTAGTATGTTTTCTATATAGCTTTCTTCCATAGGTAAAGTATCGTTATAACTTACATTTCCTGGTGGAGTATTAAATCCAGAATCATTATTAGGAAAAGTTGGATTTTGATAAAAATTACCGTTCACTATTTTTTCACCTCTTTAAAATATATGATTGGTATAAAATAAATTGCTAAAATTTTTAAACTTAGGTATAATAAATTAGAAGGTGAATAAAAAGTGGCTGAAAAAAATGAGTTAAAGGAATACATGAGTATTGTATTTAGAGGATTGATCTTTACATTTGGTGTATTTTTGCTAGCGTTAAACTATAATTTGTTTTTATTGCCCAACAAAATAGTTTTGGGGGGGACCAGTGGTTTAGCGATTGTGTTTGATACACTTTTAGGAATAGATCCAGAATTGTTTATATATGTATCAAGTGGTATTTTATTAATTATAAGTTTTATCTTTTTAGGATTTAAAGTTACCAAAAATACTATTTTAGGAACTTTGCTTTATCCCCTTATGATTACTTATACCGCCCCTATAGCTACAGTAATCAGTAAACATTTAGTTATTGAGGAAATGTTATTGCTTGTATTAATATCTGGAGTATTTTATGGAATATCGAATGGTCTAATATATAAATCTGGTTTTACAACTGGTGGTAGTGATGTTATTATGCAACTTATGAGCAAATATTTAAAATTGCCAGAAGGGAAAGCTAATTTGATTAGTGGTGTAATTATAATTGCAATTGGTGGTATTGCCCTTGGATTAATTCAAGTCATATATGCGGTTTTAATCACATATATTAGTACTATTTTAATCGATAAAATATTAATCGGTATTTCTGAAAGCAAAGTATTTTATATATATACTAAGAAGTCCAAAGAAATTAAAAAACTAATTATAGATGATTTAAAAACCGGTTATACATCATTTCCGACTATCGGAGGGTACTCGCATTCCAAGGGAGAAATGATAATGTGTGTTGTAAACACACGAGATTATTACTTAGTTAAAGAAGCGGTATTAAATATAGATAAAGATGCCTTCTTCGTAATAAATGATTGTTATGAGGTTAACGGCGGTGTAAAAAAGAAAAATTTGCCATTTATTTGACAATTTTTTTTTGTTATAATTATGATAGTAGGTGGTTTGATGAAGTTTATTGAAGTTAAAAATTGTTATAAAGTATATAAAAACGGTGTTACAGCAGTAGCTGATCTATCGGTTAATATAGATAAAGGTGAATTTGTATTTGTTATTGGCGCGAGCGGTAGTGGAAAATCAACTCTAATTAAAATGCTATATCGCGAAGAAAAGCCAACAAATGGTGAAGTAATAGTTGGCGGAATAAATGTAGCTAAGTTACGTAATGGTAAGGTTTATAAGTTAAGAAGAAAGCTAGGGATTGTTTTTCAAGACTTTAAATTATTACCTAAATTAACAGTTTATGAAAATGTGGCATTTGCTTTAGAAACTATGGGTCTTAAAGAAAGTGAAATTCGTCCCAAAGTTTTAACGGCTTTAGAGCATGTTGGTTTAAAAGACAAAGTAAGAAGCTTTCCAAATCAATTATCTGGTGGGGAACAACAAAGAGTTTGTATAGCCAGAGCAATAGTTAATGAGCCAAAACTTTTAATATGTGATGAACCTACTGGTAATTTGGATCCAGATACTTCAAAAGATATAATGAAAGTGCTTGAAAAAATTAATAAAGAATTAGGTACTACAGTAATTATGGCAACCCATGATAAAGAGATTGTTAATAGAATGAAAAAAAGAGTTCTATTATTAGAAAACGGAGTCCTTGCAGGCGATTATTTGAAAGGAAGTTATAAGGCTCATGAAAGCAATTAGAATTTTAGGAAGAAGCATAAGAGACTCCTTCAAAAGTGTATTTCGTAATTTCAGTTTAAGTATCGCATCTATTGCCTGTACTACTATTACATTGATTTTAGTTTCAGTCGCATTAATTGTGTCATATAACATTAATAATGTTACAAAAAAATTAGAAAGTGAATTGTCGATTATTGTTTATTTGAATAAAGAAACTACAATTGAAGACGTGGATGCTCTAGAGTTACAAATTAAGAATATTCCTAATGTTAACAGCGTAACATACAAAAGTAAAGATGAATGGAAACTAGAAATGCAAAGTTATTCTGATACTTTAGATACAACTTTAGAATATCTTGGATCCAATCCTTTATTAGACTCGTTTGTTGTTACAGTTAATGATGTAAATGACTTTAAGATTACAGCGGATACCATAAGGGGATATGATCATGTTGAATCTGCGGATTATGGTGCAGGAATGGTAGACCAATTAGTTACTATATTTGATTTGGTTGAGAAAGCTACGTTTATTTTAGTTATTGCTTTAATTTTAGTAACAGCATTCTTAATTAGTAATACAATTAAGTTAACAATTTTCTCAAGAAGAAATGAAATAGAAATAATGCGTTTAGTTGGTACAAGTAATACTACAATTAAACTGCCATTCTTATTTGAAGGTTTTGTATTAGGAATATTAGGTTCAATTATACCAATTATTATAACTATTTATGGTTATATCATTGTTTATGATAGATTAGATGGTTACTTATTTAGTCAAATGATTGAATTGGTAGAACCGCTTAACTTTGTATTCTATGTTGCATTAATCCTACTAGTAATTGGTTCGGTAGTTGGAATGTTTGCAAGTTTTAGAGCGGTTAAGAAATATTTGAAAATTTAATGAAAAAATTTAAAAATATTATACTAGTGTTATTGCTAATAGCAACAGCTGTTACCGGACCAATAAGTGTTAACGCTAAAGCAGCTGAAACACTAGGGGATTTAAGAAATGAACTTAAGGCTTTAGAAAAAGAAAAAAAAGATTATGAAAACAAAAAAAACAGTACTAAAGCAGAAATAAATAATAAAAGCGAAGCCGTAAAACAAGCCAATGATGACATTATAAAGGCGGAAAATGATATAGAAGCAGCAAAAATAAAAATTGCGGAATCGCAAGAAGAAATAACCAAAATATCCGCTGAAACAGAAGAACTACTGCGTTTTATGCAAGTGATGAATGGCGAAAATGCATATTTAGAATATATAACTGGTGCATCTAGCATGACCGAAATGATTCAACGTTTAAAAGCGGTTGATCAAATTACTACTTATAATAGAGAACAATTAGATAATTTGAAAGATTTGATTAAAAAGAACGAACAACTACAAGTTGATTTAGCAGCTAAACAAGTTGAATTAGAAAGTAAAATTGTTGAATACGAAAAACGTATTAGCAGTTTGGGAAAAGACCTTAGTGAGTTAGCAGAAATATCAGAAGATATAGATGATCAAATAAAAAATCAAAAAGCATTAATAAGATCGTATGAAGATATGGGCTGTAAAGAAGACCAAAAACTTTCAGCTTGTGTAGATATTGCTAAGAATGCAGGCTGGTTAAAACCTTTAGTTAAAGGGCGAGTTACGAGTCTTTGGGGTTATAGAATTCACCCTACAAAAGGTACTTATAAATTTCATAACGGAATAGATTTGGGTATAGGCGAAGGAACTAAAATTTATTCTGCAGCATCTGGAACGGTAGCAGCTATTACAAAAAAATCTAGTTGTGGTGGAAATAAAGTTTATGTTCATTCCTATGTTAACGGCAAAGCATATACTCACTACTATTTCCATTTATTAGATATTAAAGTAAAGGTTGGAGATAAAGTATCTACTGATACTATAATTGGTACAGTAGGTGGTGGTAAAAGTACTCAATCATATGATAAGTGTACAACTGGTGCTCACCTACACTTTGGAATTGCTAAAGGATTCTATTTAGGCGGTGGCAAAGAAGGATATTCTTCTTATAGCAAATTTACTTCTAATAGCATTAACCCCCCTGGATTCCCTGGTAAAGGTGTATGGTTTTATTCAAGATAAAAAGCAACAAAAATGTTGCTTTTTTTGTTAACTATATTGGTAAAAAATATACCACATTTTATTATTTGTGATAAAATGTTTAAGAAGGAGGCAAGCTTATGACATTTACAACTAAAATTAAAGAAGAAATAACCCAGAATAGTATTAATTCTTTAGAAGCAAGATGTGAGCTTGCGGCTCTACTTAGATATAATAGTAAAATAACGAAAAATATTTCTATAACTTTAGAAAATGCTGCGGTAGCAAGAAGGATATACAAAAACATTAAAGAATTATTTAAAATAAATCCTAAAGTCGTTGTTCGTAATCAAAAAAGGTTTAGAATAAAACAGATTTATATATTAGAAATAAATGAAAAAATAAATTATATCTTAGAAGCCTTAGATATAACGAGTAACGGTCATAAGATTATGCCTAACGAGAATAGCTTGGTTTCGCAAGAAGAGAAAATATCATTTTTACAGGGTACTTTTTTAGCCTGTGGAAGTATTAGTGATCCTGCAACTAGTGGTTATCATTTAGAGTTCGTATTTAATTATAAACAAGATGCGGAATTTATTTTGAAATTGTTAAAAGGATTAAAGTTATCCGCAAAATCAACTATTAGAAATAATAAGCAAATGGTTTATATAAAATCATCAGAAGATATTAGTGATATAATTAAAATGTTTAAAGCAACTAATTCTTTATTCTACTTTGAAGATATTCGAATTTATCGCGATCACAAAAACATGGTTAATCGTCTTAACAATTGTGAAATAGCTAATCAAGAAAAGACACTAAATACAGGAATGAAACAAATAGATGATATAATTTATTTGAAGGAAAATGATATATTTATGTTACTTGATGAAAAGACGCAAATAGTTGCAAATTTTAGAGAAAAATATCCAGAATCTTCATATCAAGAATTGGCAGATATTATATCTTTAGAAACAGATTATAAAATAGGAAAATCAGGAATTAATCATCATTTTATTAAAATGAAAAATTTAGTAATTAAGCATAAAGAAAAATAAAACTTTAAAAAATGAAATATTTATGTTAATATACTCTCTACAAAAAGGGAGTTTTTTTATGAGAAAATTATGTAATCCATATAATTTAAGTGGTAAAAAGTTAGAATTAATAACAAAGTTTTGGAAAGAATATGGTAGATACTATGATGCTGATGTACGTTATAATTTTCGACATCATTTATTAAGTGCTTTTCGTGAAGACGATTTACCTCTTTTATATTTATCTATTTATTCTTATTTAGAAATAATTCCTAATAGAAAGGATGTTTATAAGTGGTTTTTGAATTATTTGAAGAACACTCATAAGGATTTCTTGGAACACGATATATTAGAAGTTGGATGTGGCAGTGTACCTGCATTAACCAAACATATCGCTACAAATATGTTGGAACTTGGTAGTAAAGGAACAATAAAGGGAATAGATGAGAACTTAATAGTTAGTGAAATTTTTGGGGCAGAGCTGCAAAAAGAAAGTTTTGCTTATAATACCGATATTTCTTCCGCTGATACAATTATTGGCTACGCTCCTTGTGAAGCAACTCCTATCGCATTAAGAAAAGCCTGTAGAGAGAAAAAAGAATTATCAATAGCTGTTTGTGAGTGTCTTCATTCTGATGGGAGTTTTTTTACTACTAATTATGATAAACTATTAAATCACTACTATAGATTAGTAAAAAGAGAAATGAGTAGCGATTTTATATTCGATATAAATCAAGTACCTAAAGAATATAATATGGAATTTCCGATATTGACTTTAAAAAGAAAATAAAAAATATGGCTAAATGATTTCGTCAATTAAGCCATATTTTTTTGCTTCTTCAGGGGACATATAATTGTCTCGCTCGGTATCTTTCATAATTTTTTTAATTGGTTGTTTAGTTTTTTCTGCTAATAAATTATTTAACTTATTTTTTAACTTTATAATTCTTTCGGCAGCAATTTTAATATCACTAGCCTGTCCTTCCGCCCCACCTAAGGGTTGATGTATCATTATTTCGGCATTTGGTAAACTTAATCTTTTTCCCTTTTTTCCGCTAGCGAGTAAAAAAGCAGCCATACTCGCAGCCATCCCCAGGCAAATGGTTCTTACATCACTTTTTACATAGTTCATAGTATCATAAATTGCCATACCACTTGTAATAGAACCTCCTGGACTATTTATATATAGATAAATATCATCATGATTTAAACTATCCAGATATAGTAACTCACTTACAATTATATTGGCTGAAGCATCATTTATTTCTCCGGTACAAAACACAATTCGATCTTTTAATAGTCTAGAATATAAATCATAAGCATATTCTCTATTAACACTTTTTTCAATAATTGTAGGAACAATATTCATAATAATCACCTATAATTATAATAGAGAATTTTGCCAATAATTATACAAAAAAATATATGACAAAGTTCGAATATGTGATATAATTTTTAAAGATAAAGGGGTAATATAATGGAAAGAATAACTATAACGTTCGATGATGGAACTAAAAAAGAGTATCCCAATGGTATTACTTATTACGAAGTTAGTAAAGATTATAAACTTTCTAATGAGATTTTAGGTGTTAAAGTAAATAATGAAATAATGCCGCTTACATCAAAAATTACCAAAGATACAAAAGTTGATTTTTTTGATTTCAACGATTTAGCGGGTTATAAGATGTATCAAGCAGGCTTGAAATTTATTTTTGAAGTAGCGTTAAAAACATATAATAAGAATTTAGATGTTACCTATTTACATAGTGTTCCTAAAGGTATTTTAGCGGAAATTACAGGAGATTATAATATTACGAAAGAAGACCTTGGTAAAATTAAAGGTATTATGGCCAATTTGATTACTGAGGATAATCGTTTTTATAAGTTTAATGTTTTAAAAAAAGAGGCATATCATTATTATGAAAATATAGGCGAAGTAAATAAAGCTAAAAATATACAGAGTATAACTTCAGAAATAGTTACTTTATATAAATTAAAAGATTATATTAATTATTTTTATGTTGAATTACCATATAGTACAAAAGCAATTTCAAAATTTGATGTAATTTATCTTGGCAATAATCGCGTAGTATTTTTGTTCCCAAGTAAGAGAACAAACGGAAATGTTCCCGAATATGTTCATTATCCGAATATAATTGATTCCTTCCTTAAAGGAAAGCAATGGCTAGAAAAAATGCATATGAATTTTTTACCAAATCTAAATGATGCAATAGCAACAAATAAAATTAAAGAATTTATAGATGCTAATGAGCTATTGTTTAATGAATCGATTGCCGATGTTGCTGAAGAAATTTATGAACATCCAGACAAAAGAATAGTTTTAATAGCGGGACCTTCATCATCAGGAAAAACCACAACAACTAAACGGTTATCATCTTATTTAAAGATGAAAGGATTAGATCCTATTTGTATTTCTGTTGATGACTATTTTGTAGATCGTGAAAAATCGCCTAAAGATGAGTTTGGAAATTATGACTGGGAATGTTTAATGGCAATAGACCTTGATTACTTTAATAAACAATTAATGCAATTATTAAACGGTGAAGCTGTTAGTACTCCAGAATTTAATTTTATAACTGGAAAAAGAGAAAAAACTAATAAATTTATAAAATTAAAGGAAAATAGTATAATACTAATAGAAGGACTACATTGTTTAAATGATGATATGACTCCAGGAATAGATTCAAAATACAAATACAAAATATATTTAAGTCCATTTATTCCTTTAAATGTTGATAGACATAATTATATATCAACTGTAGACTTAAGGATGATAAGAAGAATTATAAGAGATAATAGAACTCGTGGACACGGAGTAGATAAAACAATTGAAAGTTGGCAAAGTGTTAGAAACGGCGAAGAAAAGTATATATTTCCATATATTCATCAAGCTGATGTAATAATTAATACAGCATTAGCGTATGAACTAGGTGTTCTAAAAGAATATATATTACCGCTTTTACATTCGGTTAAAGTTGATGAAAAACATTATGAAGAAGCAAGAAGACTTATTTATTTCTTAGATAAATTTTATCCAATACCAGGGGAATATGTAAGTAAAGAATCAATATTAAGAGAGTTTATAGGAGGAGAATAAAATGATAAAAGTAGCAATTAATGGTTTTGGAAGAATAGGAAGATTAGCATTTAGAGAGATGATTACAACAACTGATTTTGATGTTGTAGCAATTAATGATTTAACAAGTGCGGAAGATTTAGCATATTTAGTTAAATACGATACAAATCATCGTGCGTTTCATGAAGATGCAATTAGTTTTGAAAATGATGAAATAATAATAAATGGTAAAAAAAGAATTAAAGTTTATAGTGAGAAGGATCCAGTAAATTTACCATGGAAAGAATTAGAAGTTGATTTGGTTTTAGAATGTACAGGTTTATTTACTAATGTGGATGCTGCCCATAAACATATAGAAGCAGGTGCTAAAAAAGTTTTAATTAGTGCTCCAGCTAAAGGAGATTGCAAAACTATTGTTTATAATGTAAACGATAATATATTAGATGGTACTGAAACAGTTGTATCAGCAGCAAGTTGTACTACAAATTGTTTAGCTCCTGTATTAAAAGTAATTAACGATAATATAGGAATTGAAAAAGGTTTTATGGCAACTGTACATGCATATACTAATGATCAAGCTACACTTGATATTGCCCACAAAAAAGGCATTAAAGCACGTCGTGGTAGAGCTTGCGCTCAAAATATAGTGCCAGCTTCAACTGGCGCAGCAGCTGCTATAGGGTTGGTAATTCCTGAACTTTTAAATAAATTAGATGGTAATGCTTATCGTGTACCAGTAAGTGATGGTTCGCTAATTGATGTTGTTTTAGAAATAAAGAGAAATACAACAGTTGAAGAAGTTAATAATTTGTTTGTAAACAATCAAAATGAAACATTAAAAATTACTTTTGATCCTATTGTATCAAGTGATGTTTTAGGTAAAAGAGTAGGTGCTACGGTTGATGGTTTAACTACCAATGTTTTAGAAGTTGGCGGAAAACAACTTTTAAAAGTAGTAGCTTGGTATGATAATGAGATGGGATATACATCTCAAATGCTTAGAACAGCTAAAAGAATGTTTAAATAAGAAACTCCAAGTTTCTTTTTTGAGTTAAGAAGGTGATAATATGGATAAAGTACATAATATAAATATAAAAAATAAAACAGTAATTTTACGATGTGATTTTAATGTGCCAATAGAGAATGGTCAAATACTTGATGATTCAAAGATAGTTAAAAGTTTAAAAACTATTGATTATTTACAAGATAGCAATTGCAAAATTATTTTAATGAGTCACTTAGGTAGAGTAAAAAAAGAAGAAGATATTATAAAACACACTTTAAAGCCAGTTGCTGATTATTTATCTAAAATATACAAAGAAAAATTCTCATTTATAGATAATTGTCGTAGTTCAGAATTGACTTTAAAAGCAAAGAATCTAAATCCTAAAGATATCTTACTTCTTGAAAATACGAGACATCAAGATTTTCCAGAAAAATTAGAAAGTGGAAATAATAAAGAATTGGCTGAATATTGGGCATCATTAGGAGATGTTTTTTGCCTAGATGCATTTGGTTCAGCTCATCGCGCTCACGCATCAACAGCAGGAATAGCTAAATTTATACCTAGTTGCATAGGATTTCTTATTGAAGAAGAATTAGAAAATTTAAAGTTGTTAACACACAATCCTGAACACCCATTCACTGTAATTATGGGAGGAGCAAAAGTTGATGATAAAATTGCCTTAATGCGTTCATTACTTCCTATGTGTGATTATTTGTTAGTAACTGGTGGAATTGCTAACACCTTCTTAAAAGTATTAGGATTCAACGTTGGCTCTTCATTGGCTAGTAACGATTCAATCATTTTAAATGAAGTAAAATCGTTGTTATTAGAGTATAAAAATAAAATTATTTTACCTATAGATGTTATTGTTACTAACAATTACGATAAGTTCTATATTAGAACATCTTCTGTTAATAACTTGGATGTTAATGATATTATTTATGATGTAGGGGTTAAAACACTAGAAAAGTTTGCTTTAGCTATAAATAAAAGTAAAATAATTTTTGTTAATGGCACATGTGGCTTATATGAAGATGTAAGATTTAGTAATGGTACTAAAGAATGTTTTAAACTATTAGCTAACAGTGGAGCAAAAATAATAGTAGGTGGCGGAGATAGTGTAAGTGCTGTTAAAAAGTTTGGATATCAAAATAAATTCCATTATTTATCAAGTGGTGGTGGAGCAACTCTAGATTATATAGTTGATGGTAAATTAGATGCTTTAGTAGAACTGGAAAGGGGTATGGAAATTGAAACTCTTGATGTGTAATTTAAAATCCAATAAAACTTTAGAGGAGTTTAAAACATATCTAAACGAATTATCGAATCTAGATAATTTGGATATATTAACATTATTTCCTTCAAGTTTGTATCTTAGTGTTATGAGTGATTATAATATTAATTTTGGTTCTCAAGACATTTCTGTATATACTGATGGTAGTTCAACTGGTGAAGTTACTGCCAAACAGGTAAAATCCACTAATGCGCAATATACGATAATAGGACACAGTGAAAGAAGAAATAAATTTTCAGAAGATGAATTATTACTACTAAAAAAAATTAGAATTGCTTTAAACGAAAAATTGAAAGTTGTTTATTGTATAGGAGAAACAAAAGAAGAGAAATTACGTAAAAAAACTTACCAAGTATTGGAAAAACAAATTGCCAAAATATTTAATTCGCTTAGTGATGAAGAAATGGATCAAATTATTATAGCGTATGAGCCAGTTTGGGCAATAGGCGGAGGTAATCCAGCCAGCAAAAAAGGTATTGCAGAAATATCAGAATTTATTAAAAAAATAATTTTAGATTATTATGATAAAGATATAAAAGTGTTATATGGCGGAAGTGTAAATAGCGGAATAATAGCCGACTTTGATAAAATCAAAACCATAGATGGTTACTTAGTCGGTTCTGCTTCTTTAAAAACTGAAGAGGTTGCAAAAATGTTACAAATAATTAGCAACAAATAAATAATTCGACATTATTTGCTAATGGTTGACAAAACTTTACTAAACAAGACAATATATTTTCTAGTATTTTGTCTTGTTTTTATATATAATGAATTTGCGTGCAGTAAAAGAATAATTATTTTTAAAGGAGAAAATATAATGAAAAACAGTATTAATATACTTGTTGTGGATGATAATCCATCTGTAGTAAGTAGTATTAAGAAGTACTTTAGCAGTCACGCAGTAATCAATGTAGTAAATACCATTGATAATGGTAAAGAAGCTTTAGAACATATAACTTCTAAAGAAATAAACTATGATTTAATTATAATGGATATACTGATGCCCGAAGTGGATGGTATTGAAATATTATCAGAAATGAAAAATCATAATATAAATAGTAAAGTTATAGTGCTTACTAGTTATAAAAAAGATTACACTGTAAAACTTACAAACAATTATGGCGTTAGCTATTATATGTTGAAACCTTTTAGTTTAGCGTCTTTAGAAAAAAGAATATTAGAAATTTGCAACGAAGATTCCCTGGTAACAGATGAAAGTAATAATGTGGTTGAAATTGCAATTAGTAAGTTATTGCATTCACTAGGAATTCCCTCGCATATTAAAGGGTATCAATACATTAGAGAAAGCATTTATTTAATGTATCAAAATCCTAATTTAATTAGTGGAATAACTAAGGAAATATATCCTGAAATAGCGATGAAATTTGATACAACTGCCTCTAGAGTTGAAAGGGCAATAAGGCATGCGATTGAAGTTTCTTGGAATAGAGGAGACTATGAGTTAATGGAAGAAATATTTGGTCATAGTGTAGATTATGATCGAGCAAAACCAACAAACTCAGAATTTATTGCAACACTAGCTGATAAACTCCGTATAGACAAAAATTATATAAAAGTAAATGCATGATTTTAAAATTACAGTAAATTGTAATTTTTTTTTAACTATGTTATTATTTATTAGTAAAGGTGATACTTATGAAGAAAATATTAACGGTTATATTAGATGGATTTGGATACAGGGAAGAAGAACATGGTAATGCTATTAAAATGGCTCAGATGGATAACTTTAATAAACTATGGGAAGAGTTTCCTCATACTACATTATTTGCATCAGAAGAACCGATTGGTCTAAAAGAAGGACAGTTTGGTAATAGCGAAATAGGCCATATGACAATCGGTGCTGGGCATATAGTAAAAAATAATAATGCGTTGGTTGATAATTTTATAGAAAACGAATTAGCGGATAATGATCAATTTTTAAATTTAATAAAAGAATATCAAGAAAGTCCTCATAATATCCACATAATGGGTATGGCTAGCGATAAGGATGTTCACTCAAATATTCAACACATGCTTTCTGTATTTAAACTTTTAAAGGAAAACAATGTTAAAGACATATATTTTCATTTAATAACAGACGGCAGAGATACGGCGGTAGATGTATCATATGATTATATAAAAATGATAGAAGATAAAATCAAGGAATACGGTATAGGTTCCATTGCGACAGTGTGTGGCAGATATTACGCCATGGATCGCGATAAAAAATGGGATAGAACAAAACAATATTACGATTTAATAACAAGAGGAATAGGAATATCTTCAGTAGATATTAAAAAGAGTATTGAAAATAGTTACAAAAGAAAAATAACTGATGAGTTTATTAATCCGGTTATTTTAAATAATAATGGTTTAATTAAAAATGGTGATACTTTAATATGGACAAATTTTAGATCTGATCGAGCAAGACAAATTTTAACGAGTATAACAGATCAAAATTTTGCAGAGTTTGCGACTTATAAAATGCCTGATTTAAAAGTGTATTGTTTTTTGCCAGTCGATAAACATATCAAAGTAATTAATTTTATGAAAGAAGAAAGCGTAGAAAATCCTTTGGGAATATATTTGTCTCAATTAGGATTAACTCAAGCTAGAATCGCAGAAACCGAAAAATATGCTCATGTTACATATTTCTTTGATGGTATGTATGAGGGAAAAATTGATAAATGTGATAAATTTTTATTGCCATCGCCAAAAGTTGCTACATATGATTTAGAACCACAAATGAGCGCAATTGAAGTCACTAAAAAGGTTATTGCCTGTATGGAAAAAGATTATGATTTTATTTTAGTGAACTTTGCTAATCCGGATATGGTTGGTCATACTGGTAACTTAGAAGCAGCGGTTAAGGCATGTATCAGTGTGGATATATGCTTAGGAAAGTTAATGGAAGTAGCTGAAGAAAATTTTTATAAAGTAATTGTCCTTTCTGATCACGGAAATATTGATACAATGCTTGATGAAAATAACAATCCTGTTACTACCCATACTTTGGAAAAAGTTCCATTTATTATAACTGATAAACATATAGAGTTAAAAAAGAGCGGAGATATTACTCAAGTGGCTCCAACTATATTAGATTATATGGATATTGCAACGCCAAAAGAAATGGCTGAAACAGAAAGTTTAATAATTAAATAACTATTGTTATAAACAATAGTTTTTTTGTGATATAATTTTAAGGGAGGATGTTAGTATGTATGATGTTGTAATAGTTGGAGCAGGTCCAGCCGGGTTATTTGCTGCTTATGAGCTAATAGAAAATAATAAGAATTTAAAAGTATTGTTATTGGATCAAGGAAAATTTGCCAAAAATAGAGTTTGTCCAATGAATAAAAAGCATATTCCATGTGTTAATTGTAAGCCGTGTAATATTATGGCAGGTTATGGTGGTGCAGGAACTTTTTCGGATGGAAAATTAAATTTTGTTCCCAAATTAGGGAAGTCTGATTTGTTTAAATATATGAGTGAAGAAGATGCAAATAATTTAATAGATGATACTGAAGTGATTTTCAATAAATTTAATATGGATAGTAAAGTGTATCCTAGTAATATGGATGAGGCGTTAGAAATAAAGAAAAAAGTGGCACTATCTGGAGCAAGATTAATGTTAATAAAACAAAAACACTTAGGATCAGACAAACTTCCTTCTTATATAGAGAATTTTACAGAGTACTTAAAACAACATGGTGTAGAAGTTTTAGAAAATGCCGAAGTTTTAGATATTCATTCTTTAGAAAAAGATAATCACGAAGTTAAATACAATTTAAATCAAAAAGAAACGGCTGTTACCGCTAAGAATGTTATAGTAGCTCCGGGCAGAACGGGTGCTAAATGGATTCAAGAATTGGCAGATAAATATAAAATTCCTTATACTTCTCAAAGTATTGAAATTGGTGTTAGAGTAGAAGTGAGAAGGGAAATATTAGAAGATATAACAAAAGTAATATATGATCCAACTATATTTATAAAAACTGATACATATAATGATGAAATTAGAACATTCTGTACTAATCCTGGCGGATTTGTAGCAAAAGAAAATTACTATGGTTATATTTGCGTTAATGGTCACGCTTTAAAAGACAAGAAGTCAAATAACTCAAATTTTGCATTCATCAGTAAAGTGACGTTAACGGAACCTGTTACTAATACAAGACAATATGGTGAGTCCATTGCCAGAATAGCTAATGTGTTAGGGGATGGGAAACCTATTATTCAAACTCTTAAGGATTTAAAAAGCGGCAGACGTAGTGAATGGCATCGCATAAATAAAGGTTTTATTACACCAACCCTTAGTGATTGTGTAGCTGGAGATTTAGCGCTTGTATTACCGCACCGAATAATTACTAATATCTTAGAAGGGTTAGAGAAATTAGATCAAATTATTCCAGGTGTTAATAATGATGAAACGTTATTGTATGGCCCTGAGATAAAATTTTTTAGTAACGAAATTACAACCAATGATAAATTTAAATTAGAAGATTATGATATATATTTTATTGGTGATGGAGCCGGAAAAGCTGGAAATATAGTAACAGCGGCCGCAACTGGTTTAGTCGCAGCTAGAGATATTATAAAAAAATTGAAATAATTTTATGTAATGTGATAAAATTAATGTAGAAAGAAAGGGTATTATGGATAAAAAAGTAAAGAATGAAGTTGTAAAGCTTGATATTATGTTACCTTATGGTGTTGCTATTGGGGCTTTGTTAGGAATACTAATAGCGTTTGCTAATAACAATGTTGCATTTTTGGTATATGGCATAATTATCGGATTATTTACTGGAGTTGGAATAGCTAGTTATTTATATCGCAAAAGTAATCAAAATAAGAAAAAATAATATCTTCAAGAGATATTATTTTTTTATGGAATAATACAAGAAAAAAAGTTCTAATTTATGCTTGATTTTCATAAATATTATTGATATAATTGATTACGTATGACTGCTGAGATGTGCGAGGTTGCTGATACACTAGGAAGAGTTGTTAAACATCTTTCGGGAATCAGGTAATTCGTAACGGAGCAAGTCTATACTAGATATAGGCGAAAGGAGGACATGCAAAATGTCACAAACAAGTAAAGTTCGTATTAATTTAAAGGCGTATGACCACAGATTATTAGATTTAGCTGCTGGTAAAATCGTTGAAACAGTTAAGAGAACTGGTGGGGAAGTTTCTGGTCCAGTACCTCTTCCTACTGAAATACAAAAGTATACAGTATTAAGAGCCGTACACAAATACAAAGATGCTAGAGAGCAATTTGAAATGCGTACACACAAAAGACTTATAGATATTAAAAACCCATCTAAAGAAACAGTTGATGCATTAACACACTTAGATATTCCAAGTGGAGTTGAAATCGACATCAAATTATAATTTGAAGAAAAGGAAAGGAAAAAGTTATGAAAGGAATCTTAGGACGCAAAGTTGGAATGACACAAGTATTTACTAAAGAAGGTAAATTAATTCCTGTTACAGTTGTTGAAGTTGAACCAAATGTAGTAATGCAAGTTAAAACTTTAGAAACTGATGGATATAGTGCTGTTCAATTAGGCGTATTCGACAAAAAAGAAAAAAACAGCAGCAAACCAGCTGTTGGACATGCTAAAAAAGCAAACACTACTCCTAAGCGCTTCTTAAAAGAAATAAGAGACGTTGATGCTTCTTATAATTTAGGAGACAAAATTGGAGCAGACGTATTTGAAGTTGGAGACATCGTTGATGTTACAGGAACTTCTAAAGGTAAAGGTTTTGAAGGTACAATTAAGAGACATAACCAATCTCGTGGACCTATGACTCACGGATCTCGTTATCATAGAGGACCTGGTTCATTAGGAACAATGTTACCAAAAAGAGTTTTGAAAGGTAAAAATCTTCCAGGACATATGGGTAGTGAAACAATCACTATTCAAAATCTAGAAATTATTGAAGTAAATGCTACTGAAAATTATATTCTAGTAAGTGGGAATATTCCAGGACCAAAAAAATCATTAGTTTTAATTAAATCAGCAATTAAGAATTCTCGTAAAAAGAATCCAAAAGAAATTATCACTTATGTTGAAGAAACAGTTGTTGATGAAGTAGTAGAAGAAACTGCAACAGAAGAAGTTGTTGAAGAAGTAGAAACTACTACTGAAGCTAATGAAACTGAAGGAGCAACTGAGTAAGTTACTCTAGAAAGGTAGATTAGAAAATGACTAAAATAAGTGTTAAGAATATTAAAAATGAAAAAGTTAAAGATTTAACTTTAAATGATAACATTTGGAATATTGAAATTAATGATGATGCTCTATTAAAAGCTGTTAAATTACAACTTGCAGCTACACGTCAAGGAACTCATAAAACAAAAACTCGTTCTGAAGTTTCAGGAGGAGGAAGAAAACCTTGGAAACAAAAAGGAACTGGTAGAGCAAGACAAGGGTCAATCCGTGCTACTCAATGGCGTGGAGGTGGAATCGCATTTGGAGTTACTCCAAGAGATTACACTTTTAAAATGAATAAGAAAGAAAGAGTTTTAGCTCTTAAAACTGCTTTAACCGAAAAAGTTCAAGCTAAAGAACTTATCGTTTTAGATAATATTGAATTAGCTACATTAAAAACTAAAGATGTTAAAGCATTATTAAATACTTTAGACTTAGCTGGAAAAGTATTATTCGTAACAAGCGAAGACAGTGAAAACTTATATATGGCAACTCGTAATTTGGGTTATGCTTATGTAATCTTAGCAAACGAAATTAATTGCTTTGATTTAGTTAATGCTGACTATGTGATTTGTGACGAAGGCGCAGTTAAATATATTGAGGAGGTGCTAGGATAATGATAAAAGATTATACTGATATTATTATTGCACCAGTAATTACTGAAAAATCAGCAATGAATGCTGAAAAAAATATTTTTACTTTTAAAGTTGCAAAAACAGCTACTAAAACAGAAATTAAATGGGCAATTGAAAAAGCATTTAATGTTAATGTTGTAAAAGTAAATACTCTAAATACTAAACCAAAAGACAAAAGAGTTGGTAAGTATACAGGAAAAACAAAAACTTATAAAAAGGCAATTATCACATTAGCTGAAGGCCAAACAATAGAAATATAGTAAGGAGTGAGATTTATGGCAATTAAGAAATATAAACCAACAACTAACGGACGTCGTGGTATGTCTACATTAGTTAATGAAGAAATTACTACATCAACTCCTACTAAATCACTTTTGAAATCTGCTAGTAAAACTGGTGGAAGAAATAATCAAGGTAAAATGACTGTAAGACACATCGGTGGTGGAGCAAAAAGAAAATACAGAATTATTGATTATAAGAGAAATAAAGTTGGAGTTACAGCTCGTGTAGCAACAATTGAATATGATCCAAACAGAAGTGCTAATATTGCTTTATTAAACTATAAAGATGGTGAAAAAAGATATATTATCGCTCCTAAAGGATTAGAAGTTGGAATGATTATTGAAAATGGTGAAAATGCTGATATCAAAGTTGGTAACGCATTACCACTTATGAACATTCCAGTAGGTACAGTTGTACACTGTATCGAACTTAAACCAGGAAAAGGCGCTGAAATTTGTCGTAGTGCTGGAGCAAGTGCTCAAATTCTTGGTAGAGAAGGCAAATATGTTATGTTAAGACTTCAATCTGGTGAAACTAGAAAAGTTTTAGGAACATGTATGGCTACAATCGGAGTAGTTGGAAATGAAGATTACTCTTTAGTAAATATTGGTAAAGCTGGACGTTCTCGTCATATGGGTATTCGTCCAACAAACCGTGGTTCTGTTATGAACCCTAATGACCATCCACATGGTGGTGGTGAAGGTAGAGCTCCAATCGGACGTAAGAGTCCAATGACACCTTGGGGTAAACCTGCTCTTGGATATAAAACTAGAAAAAACAAAAAAGCTTCTGACAAACTAATTGTTAGTAGGAAGAAAAAATAATAGGAGGTTATTATGGCAAGAAGTTTAAAAAAGGGACCTTATGTATTTGAAAGATTACTTAAAAAGGTTCAAACATTAAATGAAACAAATAAAAAAGAAGTTGTAAAAACTTGGTCAAGACGTTCAACAATTTATCCTGATTTTGTAGGACATACAATTGCTGTACATAACGGAAAAGAATTTATTCCAGTTTATGTAACTGAAGATATGGTTGGACATAAACTTGGTGAGTTCGCTGCTACTCGTAAATTCGGCGGACATGCAGGACAAAAGTAGGAGGTATTTAAATGGAAGCATATGCAATACATAAAAGTGCTATGATCGCACCTCGTAAAGCACGTATGACTCTTGATTTAGTAAGAGGAAAAGACGTGGCTACTGCTGAAGGAATCTTAGATACAACTAACACTAAAGCTAGTCGTTTAATTAAAAAAGTATTAAAATCAGCAGTTGCGAATGCCGTTAATAACGAAGGAGCTAAAGAAGAAAATCTAGTTATATCTGAATGTTTTATCAATCCAGGACCTGTATATAAAAGAATTAAATTTGCATCTCGTGGAAATGTTGATAGAAGAGATAAAAGAACAAGTCATATTACTATTAAAGTAAGTGATAATTTAACAAATAAGGAAGGAGCATAATTTATGGGACAAAAAGTTAATCCAATAGGTTTTAGACTTGGAGTTAATAAAGACTGGGAATCAAAATGGTATTCTAAAGAAAACTATGCTGATAATCTAAACAAAGATATCAAAATTAGAGAATTCTTAAAGAAAACATTAAAAGATGCTAGTATTGCTTCAGTACTTATTGAAAGAAAGAAAAATCGTTGTGATATCACTATTAACAGTGCTCGTCCAGGTGTAATCATCGGACGTGGTGGTGAAGATATCGAAAAATTAAGAAAAAGTATTCAAAAATTAGTTAATGAAGATGTTTATGTAAACATTGTTGAAGTTAAAAACGCTGATTTAAACGCTCAATTAGTTGCTGATCAAATCGCTGCACAAATTGAAAATCGTGCACCATTTAGAAGCGCTCAAAAAAGAGCTATTAGAAATACTATGAAAGCAGGAGCAAAAGGAATCAAAACTTTAGTATCTGGTCGTTTAGGTGGAGCTGAAATGGCTCGTAGCGAAGGATATACAGAAGGTACTGTTCCTCTACATACAATTAGAGCTGATGTCGATTACGCTACAAGTGAAGCTGATACAACATACGGAAAAATTGGTGTAAAAGTATGGATTTACAAAAATGAAATACTTCCTGCAAAGAAGAGCATGAAGGGAGCTGAATCAAATGCCACTAATGCCAAAAAGAACTAAATATCGTAAACCTCATAGACTAACTTATGATGGTCATGCAAGAGGAAATACTGAATTACATTTTGGTGATTATGGACTACAAGCTAAAGAAGGAGCTTGGGTTACTGCTCGTCAAATAGAAGCTGCTCGTATCGCTATGACACGTTATATGAAACGTGGTGGTAAAGTATTTATTAATATTTTCCCTCATTTAGCATTAACAAAAAAACCTTTAGAAACTCGTCAAGGTAAAGGTAAAGGTAACGTTGAAGAATACGTTGCAGTAGTAAAACAAGGCAAAATTATGTTTGAAGTATCTGGTGTAACAGAAGAAATAGCTCGTGAAGCTTTAAGACTTGCTTCTCACAAGTTACCAATCAAATGTAGATTTGTAAAAAAAGAAGTAAAGGCTGGTGATTCTAATGAAAATTAATGAATTAAGAAAATTATCAGACAAAGAATTACAAGATAAAGTAATCGAATCTAAAAGAGAATTATTCGATTTAAGATTAAAACAATCAACTGGTTCTTTAGAAAAACCTTCAAAAATTAAAGAACTAAGAAAAGAAGTAGCTAGAATGAAAACTATTTTAAGAGAAAGAGAATTAGATGCTGGAGGTAATAACAATGGCAGATAGTAAAAAACAAGAACTAACTGGAAAAGTTGTTAGTGCAAAAAATGATAAAACCATTACAGTATTAGTAGAAACTTATAAAAAACATCCACTATATGGTAAAAGAGTTAAATACTCTAAAAAATATACAGCACATGATGAAAAAAATGTTGCTAAAGTTGGAGATACAGTAAAAATTAGAAGTACAAGACCATTATCTAAAACAAAAAGATATGAACTTGTTAGTGTTCTAATTGAAGCTGTTATTCTATAGGAGGTAATCTTATGGTTCAACAAGAAACAAGATTAAAAGTTGCTGATAACACTGGTGCTAGAGAATTATTAGTTATTAAGTGTTTAGGTGGAAGTCATAGAAAAACTGCTAATATTGGTGATATCGTTATAGGTACTGTTAAAAAAGCTATTCCAAATAGTAACATGAAAAAAGGAAAAGTTGTTAAAGCTGTAATCGTTAGAAGTGTAGAAGGTGTTAGACGTGCTGATGGATCTTATATTAAATTCTCAGACAACGCTTGTGTTTTAATTAAAGAAGATAAAACACCTATCGGAACAAGAGTTTTAGGACCTGTTGCTAGAGAACTTCGTGAAAAAGATTTCATGAAGATCGTATCTTTAGCTCCAGAAGTTTTATAGGAGGTTAATTTATGAAAATTAAAGTTGGAGACAACGTTAAAGTACTTGCTGGTAAAGATAAAGGCAAGGAAGGAAAAGTAATTAAAACATTAAAAAAGATAGATAAAGTTGTTGTAGAAGGTATTAACATCGTAAAAAAACATTCTAAACCAAATAACACAAACGATAAAGGCGGAATATTTGATATTGAAGCTCCAATTCATGTATCTAATGTTAAGAAAATAGAAGAAACAAAAAAAGCTACTAAAAAAGAAACAAAGAAAGAAACTGCAAGTGAAGAAAAAGCAACAAAGAAAACAACAACAAAGAAAGCAAGTAAGTAGGTGAACATATGAGTAATTTTAAAAAATTATATAATGAAAAAATAGCTGATTCTTTAATGAAAGAATTTAACTATTCATCAAAAATGGAAGTTCCAAAACTTGAAAAAATAGTAATTAACATGGGTATCGGTGAAGGCTCAAAAGATTCAAAATTTATCGAAGCTGCAGCAAAAGATTTAGAAATTATTGCTGGACAAAAACCAGTTATTACTAAAGCTCGTAAATCAATTGCAGGATTTAAATTAAGAGAAGGTCAATCAGTTGGTGTAAAAGTAACTTTAAGAGGAGAAAACATGTATGTATTCATGGAAAAACTTATTAAAGTTGCTCTACCTCGTGTAAGAGATTTTAGAGGAGTATCTAAAACAGCATTCGACGGAAAAGGAAATTATACTTTAGGACTTAAAGAACATTTAATTTTCCCAGAAATAGATTATGATGCTGTATTAAAAGTTAGAGGTATGGACATTGTATTTGTTACTACAGCTAACACAAATAAAGAAGCAGAAACATTATTAAGAGCATTTGGCATGCCTTTTAGAAATTAAGGAGGAAAACGTATGGCAAAGAAAAGTATGATTGTTAAAAATAATAGAACACCTAAATTTAGTTCTAGAGCATATACTCGTTGTGAAAGATGCGGTAGACCTCATGGTGTGCTAAGAAAATTTAAATTATGTCGTATTTGCTTTAGAGAATTAGCAAATAAGGGTCAAATCCCAGGCGTAAAGAAATCTAGTTGGTAGGAAAGGAGGAATTTTTAATGTTTGTACAAGATAAAATCGCTGATATGTTAACACGTATTAGAAATGCTAATCAAATGCGTTATGCAACTGTTGAAGTTATTGGAACAAAAATGACTTTAGGAATTGCAGAAATTTTAAAAAGAGAAGGATACATTTCAGATTTTACTTATGAAAAATCAAATCAAGGAGATAAATTAACTTTAAACCTTAAATATGGTGAAAAGAAAGAAAGAGTTATCACTGGACTTAAGAGAATTAGTAAATCTGGATTAAGAGTATACGCAAAAAATAATGAAATTCCTCGTGTATTAAATGGATTAGGAATTGCAATTATTTCTACTTCACAAGGGCTTATGACTGATAAAGAAGCTAGAAATGCTGGATTAGGAGGCGAAGTACTTGCCTACATCTGGTAAGGAAATATATTATGAGTAGAATTGGTAATAGAAAATTAGTAATACCTGAAGGTGTTACTGTTACAGTAGAAAATAATAATATTAAAGTTAAAGGTCCTAAAGGAGAATTAAGTTATAATTTTAGTAACTTAATAAATGTTAAAGTAGTAGAAAATACTGTAGTAACTGAACAAATTAAAGAATCAAAAACTTCTAATATGATGCAAGGAACTACAAATTCATTAATTAACAATATGTTAGTTGGTGTATCAGAAGGTTATGAAAAAGGCTTAGAAGCAGTAGGTGTAGGATATCGTTTCCAAGTTGCTGGTAATAAAATTACTATCAACGCAGGATATTCTCATCCAGTAGTTATGGAAGTTCCAGCTGGAATTACTGCTACATTAGTAAATAATACAGAAATCACATTGAGTGGTATAGATAAGCAATTATTATCTGAATTTGCGGCTAATGTTCGTAAAGTAAGAGAACCAGAACCATATAAAGGTAAAGGAATTCGTTACAAAGGTGAATATGTACGTCGTAAAGAAGGTAAAAAGGCTGCTTAATTAAGGTAAAGGAGAGTAAATTATGATAAGAAAAGAATCAAGTAATGTTTCACGTCAAAGAAGACATGCAAGAGTTCGTAGTAAAATATCTGGAACTAAAGAAATGCCTAGATTAAACGTGTTTAGATCAAATAGTAACATATTTGTTCAAGTAATTGATGATGTTGCTCAAAATACCTTAGTTAGCTCATCATCATTAGAATTAAAAATTAAAAACGGTGGAAGCATTGAAGGTGCAAAAGCTGTTGGAAAAGATATTGCTGAAAAATGCAAAAAAGCAAAAATAACAAAAGTTGTTTTTGATAGAGGTGGATACCTTTACCATGGGCGTGTTAAAGCTTTAGCTGAAGCTGCACGCGAAAATGGGTTAGAATTCTAGAGTGGGAGGTAAGTTATGCCAAAACAAAATATCGATGCTAAAAAGAATTTACTAGAAGAAAAAGTTATATCAATCGGAAGAGTAACAAAAGTTACTAAAGGTGGTAGACATTTTAGATTCTCTGCTACAGTAGTAGTAGGTAACCGTAAAGGATTAGTTGGAATAGGAACTGGAAAAGCAAATGAAGTTCCAGAAGCTATTAAAAAGGCTATCCAAGCTGCTAACAAAAACGTAACAAAAGTTGCTTTAATTGATAATAGAACAATCCCTCATGAAGCTACTGGAAAAGTTGGTAGAGCAGTTGTTATGATTAAACCAGCTAAAGAAGGTAACGGAGTTATTGCAGGTGGAGCTGCTCGTGCAGTATTAGAACTTGCAGGTATTAAGGATATTGTTTCAAAATCTCTTGGATCAAATACAAAAATTAATGTTGCAAAAGCTACATTAGAAGCTCTAAAATCTGAAAGAACTCCAGCTAAGATTGCAGCATTACGTGGTAAGAAAGTTGAGGAATTATAAGATGAAATTAGAAACATTACCAAAATCTAAAGAAGCTAAAGCTCGTAAAAGAGTTGGACGTGGACCAGGAAGTGGAATGGGTAAAACATCTACTCGTGGAGAAAAAGGTCAATTAGCTCGTAGTGGTGGAAGCGTACCAGCATGGTTCCAAGGTGGTCAATCTCCTTTATATAGAAGATTACCAAAAAGAGGATTTAATAATGCTCGTTTCGCAACAAAGTTTGCTACTATTAATTTAGATGATTTAAATAAATACTTTAATGATGGAGATGTTGTTACTCCAGAAGTATTAAAAGAAAGAGGAATAGTTAAGAAACAACTAAGTGGAATCAAAGTTTTAGCTAGTGGTACATTAGAAAAGAAAATTACTGTTAAAGCACAAAGATTTTCTTCAACAGCTGTAACTAAGATTGAAGCTGCAGGCGGTAAAGCTGAGGTGATTTAGATGTTTCAAGCGATTTCCCAATTATTTAGTAAAAATAGTAAAGATTTAAGAAAAAGAATATATTTCACATTATTTTGTTTAGGAATATTTTGTCTAGGAACAACTATAACGATTCCTTGGGCATCTGTGGTATATGAAGAATTAGGGTTCTTAGAAATTTTCAACTTGATGAGTGGTGGAGGACTTCAAAGCTTTTCAATATTTGCTTTAGGTGTTTCTCCATACATCACTGCATCAATCATTACTCAAATTCTTCAAATGGATATAATTCCTTACTTTAAAGAACTTAAGGAACAAGGTTATACAGGAAGACAAAAGATAAATAAAATAACAAGATATTTAGGTATTATTATTGGTTTCTTACAAGCATATATGCTTACAGTATTCTATATGAAGGGTGCTGATACAATGATGGTACTTAAAACAACATTAGTAATGACTGCAGGAACTGCTTTCTTACTATGGATGGGAGATCAAATTACCCAAAAGGGTATCGGGAATGGCCAATCATTATTAATTATGGCTGGTATCATTCAAAGTATGCCTAACGTATTTAAAGGAGCGTTTAGCGCATTTATAACTGAAGCTACATTTAGTAATATTCTTGGAGGTATTTTATTTGCAGTGTTTATTCTAAGTTATATCTTAATAATAGTGGGTATAATTTGGGTAACATTAGCCGAAAGAAGAATACCAATCCAATATGCTAATCGCACAACTAGTGCTTATGGAGCACAACAAAATTATTTGCCAATTAAAATTAATGCAGCAGGAGTTATGCCAGTAATATTTGCATCAATTCTTACTACAATCCCAGCTACAGTAGTTGGATTAATTGGTAACCAAGCCGCAATTGACTTTGTTAATAACTACATAGTATATACCTCTCCAACTGGATTTATTCTTTATGTAATATTAATATTCTTCTTTGGGTATTTCTATACATTCTTATCAATGAATCCAGAAGAAATGAGTAAAAACTTAAACGAAAGAGGTGGATATATTCCTGGTGTTCGTCCTGGAAAAGATACTTCTGATTACATTAGTAAGAGTTTAAGTAAACTAACAGTTGTTGGTTCAACTTTCTTAGTAATTCTTGCAGGATTACCCGTATTAATTGCTAACTTTACAAGCTTACCATCAAGTGTTACTATTGGTGGAACTGGTATATTAATCGTTGTTGGTGTTGCTATTGAAACCTACAAACAAATTGAAAGTAGTTTAATTAGTCGCAGTTACGCTGCAAAAAGAAAGAGGCTTAAATGAAAAATATAATTTTTATCGCACCACCAGCTGCGGGTAAAGGTACTCAAAGTGAATGGTTAAAAGATAAATTTAATTATGAACATATTTCAACAGGAGATTTATTAAGACAAGCTATTGCTGAAGGTTCTGAACTTGGTAAACAAGTTGAAGATGTAATAGCAGGTGGAAATTTAGTAAGTGATGATATAATGATTGCTTTGCTAAAAGATACACTAACTAAGCTTCCAACAGATAAACCTTTTATCCTTGATGGATTTCCAAGAACAATTAAACAAGCAGAAGCTTTAAATGAATTGTTAAATGAAATAAATGTTACTGATTTAGTTGCAATATATTTAAATATTGATGAAGAAGAAGCAATGCGTAGAGCATTAGGTAGAGTAAGTTGCCCAAATTGTAAAAAAGGATATAATATTTACTATGAAGCGATGAAACCTAAAGTTGAAGATATCTGTGATGAATGTGGTTCTAAACTTGATCGTCGTAGTGACGATAATGAAGAATCATTTAAACATAGATTTGAAACTTATATCGAAAACTCTACTCCAGTAATTAACTTCTATCAAGAAAAAAATCTTCTTAAAGAAGTTAAAGTGGATCGTGAATCTATAGAAATATTTGAGGATATTGTAAAATTATTAAGTGAGGAATAAAATGATAAGTATAAAGAGTGAGCGAGAAATAGAGTTAATGCGTCATGCAGGCTATATAAATTATTTGACACACCAAGAAGTGAAAAAGCATATAAAGGCTGGAGTAACAACAAAGGCGTTAGATAAAGTCGCTTACGACTTTATTACTAAAAAGGGTTGTATCCCATCGTTCTTAAACTATGAAGGGTATCCCGGTAGTATATGCGTCTCAATTAATGATGAAGTTGTACACGGGATACCTGGAAATAGGATTATTAAAGATGGTGATATAGTGTCAGTTGATATTGGAGTTAATTATAAAGGATATCATTCTGATGCCGCAAATACTTATATTGTTGGGAAAGTTTCCAAAGATGTTGAAGATTTAGTAAAAAATACTGAAAAATCACTTTATAAGGGCTTGAGTGTTATAGCTGCTGGTGCTAAAATAGGTGACATAGGAGCGGCTATAGAGGAATTTGCAGAAGCAAACAATTTAAGTGTTGTAAGAGAATTAGTTGGACACGGAGTTGGAACAGATATTCATGAAGATCCAGACGTTCCAAATTTTGGTAAAACAAATACTGGTTTAGTACTAAAGGAAGGTATGGTTATCGCAGTAGAACCAATGTTGAATTTAGGAAGTCGTTATGTTTATTTACATGATGATGATTGGACTATTTCTACGGATGATGGACTTCCTAGTGCTCACTTTGAACATACAGTATTAGTTACTAAAGATGGATATGAAATATTAACAGGAGATATGGAAAATGGCGAAAAATAATAAAGTAAATACTTCTAATAAAGAAGAAAAAATTGAAGTTGAAGGAAAAGTAGTTGAAGTACTTAAAGGTAGTGACTACTTAGTTGAACTTCCAAACGGTCATACTGTAGTTGCCTACGTTTCTGGTAAAATGCGCGTTAACATGATACGTATTCTACCAGGTGATACAGTAACAATAGAATTATCGCCTTATGACTTAACACGTGGGCGTATAACATGGAATAAAAGATAAATGGAGGAGAATTTATGAAAGTTAGACCATCAGTTAAAAAAATTTGTAAAAAGTGCAAAATTATAAGAAGAAAAGGAAAAGTTATGGTTATTTGTGAAAATCCAAAACACAAACAAACTCAAGGTTAATAGGAGGTTAATATGGCACGTATAAAAAATATTGAATTACCAGGAGAAAAACATACAGTTATTGGATTAACTGCAATCTATGGTATAGGTAGAAGCTTAGCTGAAACTATTTGTGATGCAGCAAAAGTTGAAAGAACTAAAAAAGTTAAAGATTTAACAGATGATGAAGTAGCAGCATTAAGAAAAGAAGTTGATAACTACACAGTTGAAGGAGATTTGCGTAGAGATGTTCAAATGAGCATTAAAAACAAAATGGAAATCAATTGTTATCAAGGTGTTAGACATAAAAAAGGTTTACCTGTAAGAGGACAAAGAACTAGTAGAAATGCTAAAACTCGTAAAGGTAAAGGAAAAGTTGTTGCTAACAAGAAGAAAGCTGGAAAGTAGGAGGTTAAATTATGGCATATAATAGAAGAAAAAGAAAAATTAAAAAGAATATACCTGAAGCTCAAGCTCATATTCATTCAACATATAATAATACAATCGTAACTATTACTGATAAAGAAGGAAATGTTATAAGTTGGGCATCAGCTGGAACTATTGGTTATAAAGGTTCTAAAAAGAAAACTCCTTTTGCAGCTGGAATGAGTGCTGAAGCAGCTGGAAAAGCAGCAATGGAACAAGGAGTAGTTAAAGTAGAAGTTTTTGTTAAAGGTTTAGGAGCTGGAAGAGAAAATGCTATTAGATCTTTACAAGCAGCTGGTCTTGAAATTACAAGTATTAATGACGAAACACCAGTACCACACAATGGTTGTCGTCCACCAAAACGTCCTAGAAATTAATTAGAGAAAGGGTTATGTAAATATGATAAGTTTTGAAAAACCAGAATACAAAATTACTGAATACGTAGAGAGTAATCATTACGGAAAATTTGAATTAGAACCTCTTGAAAGAGGATTTGGTACTACTATTGGAAACGCATTAAGAAGAGTTATGTTATCAAGCCTTCCAGGAAGTGCTATAACTTCAGTTAAAATCGATGGAGTTTTACATGAATTCCAAAAAATCGATGGAGTTGTAGAGGATGTTACAGCAATCGTTTTAGCATTAAAAGATGTTGTAATTAAGAATCATTCTGACGAAATTAAAACAATTAGACTTTCTAAAAATACAGAAGGTGTAGTAACTGCTGGAGATATTGAAAAAGATGCTGATATTGAAATTATCAATCCTGACCATGTAATTTGTACGCTTGTTAAAGGCGGAAAAATAGATATGGAAATGACAGTTGATAATGGAAAAGGATATGTTGATGCAAAAGAAAATCAACGTAAATTTGCTGAATCAAAAGTTGGAGTTATTGCAATAGATTCA
Source organism: Bacilli bacterium (assembly GCA_017442305.1). GTDB lineage: Bacteria > Bacillota_I > Bacilli_A > RF39 > UBA660 > RGIG2951. Next base: position 58,992 of record JAFRZY010000004.1, read on the forward strand.
TCTTATTCTCCAATCGAACTTGTTAAATACGATGTAGAAGATACTCGTGTTGGTCAAAATGAAAATTTTGATAAATTAATCATGCAAATAACTACAAATGGAGCTATGACTCCAGAAGAAGCAATGGCTTTAGCAGCAAGAATTTTAATTGAACATTTCAATATTGTAACAAACTTAAATGCAATTAGTGATGTATCAGGTTTAATGGCTGAAAAGAAAGTTGATACTATTACTAAAACATTAGAAACACCAATCGAAGAAATTGAATTTTCAGTAAGAGCATATAATTGTTTAAAGAGAGCTGGTATTCATACTGTTCAAGATCTTATCTCTAAAAGAGAGTTAGAAGTTACAAAAATTCGTAACTTAGGTAAAAAATCTCTAAAAGAAGTAATTGATAAAGTAGCAGAAATGGGACTTAAGTTCCGTGATTAAGGAGTGAGGCAGACATGTACAGAAAATTAGGAAGAGAATCAAGACAAAGAAGAAGTATTTTAGCAAGTTTAACAAAAGCTGTTATTATGAATGAATCAGTAGTTACTACTGAAGCAAGAGCTAAAGAAGCACGTAAGTTTGTTGAAAAAATGATTACTTACGGAAAAAGAGGAACACTAGTATCTCGTCGTAAAGCTTTAGCATTCTTACATAATGATAATGAAGTTGTTAGTAAAGTATTCAATGACTTAGCTAAAAGATATGAATCTAGAAATGGTGGATATACTAGAATCATTAAATTAAAAGAACGTATCGGTGACGATGCTTTAGAAGTTAAATTAGAATTAGTAAAATAATTAATTAGGAAACAGTCGTTTCCTAATTTTTTTGAATTTAAATTAAGCTGTTTTTTTACACTGTATTTATGGGAATTTAATTGCAAAATCTAAAACAATATGATAGTATTAATATAGAATATAAAGGGTAAAGGAGTGGCTATTGTGCAAAGAGATATAATAGAATTAATAGATACTCTAGTTAAAATGGCAGGAAGTACATCTAGTTTTGATTCATTAACTGCTGAATTAGATGAAATAAAAAAATTAATTAGTAAAAAAGAAATAGATTTACAAGATTTAAAAGAATCAATGGTTGATGAAAAATACTTTGATGCATCAGGAGAAGTAGTAGATAGAAATATAGAAATTAGTTTAAACAAAAAAATTAAACGTTTAAATAAAATAGCAGAAGAAATAAAAACAGAAATGCAAGGCGCAACTACTTTAGAATCATCACTTCATGATGGTATTAAAGACTTAAAAAGTGAATTAGATTCTTCTTCAAAATACATTGATGTAATAGAAGAACGCATAGATAATACAGCATCAAATGAGATTAGAGATAATTATCAAGAGTTACTAACAATTGAAAGAAATAATTATTCTACAATTGAGTTAAAATTAAATGAACAGAAGGAAGAATACGAAAAAGTAGAAAAACAAATAGAAGCTCTTTCAGTTGCGTTAAATGAGTTAAATGATACTATTCTTAAAGAAAAAGAAAAGTTAGCTGAAACAAAAGCGAGTTTAGCCAATCCAAAAACATATATAGATGAGGATTTAAAGAAATCTGATGAAGAAAGCTTAACTAAATTAGTTGAAGAAATAGATGAGTTGGATAAAAAACGTTTAAGCATTTTAACTGATCCAGCCTTAATTGCTAATGATGTAAAAGAATTAGTAGCAAATAATGATACTAATGAATCATTATCCAAATTAAAAGAGCTTATCACACTTGTTAAAAGTAAACCATACATGGATGAAACTAATAGAGGTACATTAGAAGCAACGTTAAGTAATCTAGAAAAAGAATTGTCAGATTTTAAAGCTGAAGTTGAAGTAAAAAAATATAATGGACAAGATAGTGATTTATTAGAGGAAAGAATAAATTATTTAAAAAATATCATTGAACTTTCTAAAATCAATATTGATCAAATAAGAGAAAATATTACTATTATTGATACACAACGAGTTTCATTTATTAAAGGAAAAATTACTACTGCAGAAGCTCAAGCTAAAGTTATCGAAAAAACAATTGAAGAATATCATATTCTTATGAATAGTGATGAAGAAAGAAACGAAAAATCAAAAACTGCAATAAAGTCAACTTATGAAAAAAAGGTTAAAGAGCTAGCAACAGTTAGAGAAATAATTAATGCTTACAAAGAAGACTTAAGAGCATTAATAAAAGAAGCATTTGATGCAGAAAATGTTGAAATAAAAGCTATTAATGATAAAATAGCAGAACACGAAGAAGAAATTGCTAGACTTAATAAATTGTTAGTATTAAGTAGCAAAACAAAAGATGTTATAGAAGAAGAAAAAGATAAAACAAAAATAAAAGAATTAACTGAAGAAATCAAAAATATTAAATTCTGTTTATCATTTGATAAAACACCAGATGAAATATATGATGATATTGAAATGATTTTAGGATCAATTGGTTATGTTGAAAATACTAGAACAAATAAGTATCGCAATGAAAAATACACCTTTGAAAAAGTAATGCCTGAAGTTAAAGAAGAACCAGTTGTTATAAAAGATGATGAACCTCTTCCAGAACCAGTTATTGAACAACAATTAGAACCTGTGACTGAAGTGAAACCTGTTATAGAAGAAGCAGAAGAAGAATTACCAATATTTGAAGAATTTAAGGAAAATCCAGAAACAAATAATCGTCTTCGGGTAGTAGAAATTATTCCTCTTGATAATAAAGAAGAAATAAAAGAAGAAGATAGCGAAGGAGATTTTAATACAAACGGATTTGATGATACTGGTTATATAAGTTTTGAAGATGCGGTATCCGCATCAAATGGAGGTAACTAACAATGGGGTTAAGTACTAACACAATCGTAGTTTTAGAAAATCAAGAAAGATACATTATTTTAAATCAGACAATGTATACTGGAAAAAAATATTTCTTAGCTATGGGTATTGATGAAAATAAGGAATTAATTACTTCTAAAGTGGTTATTTTAGAAGAAATAGTAAGTGGACTTGATTTATTTGTTGAAAAAGTAATAGACCAAGAAACCATAAAAACACTAACTAGATTATTTAAAGCTCAAAATTAATTTGAGCTTTTTATTATATTTACAAAATAAATATTTTTATAGTATAATTTTACTGGAGGTATTAATTATGGAATTAAAAGGAAGTAAAACAGAGGCTAATTTAATGGCTGCATTTGCTGGTGAAAGCCAAGCAAGAAATAAATATTCATATTATGCATCTAAAGCAAAAAAAGATGGATATGAACAAATTGCTGCTATCTTTGAAGAAACAGCAAATAACGAAAAGGAACATGCAAAACTTTGGTTCAAACAACTACACGATGGAGCAATTCCTGATACACTAACAAACTTAAAAGATGCTGCAAACGGCGAAAATTATGAATGGACTGAAATGTATAAAGAATTTGCAGAAGTAGCTCGCGAAGAAGGATTTGCTCATATTGCTAATTTATTTGAACAAGTTGGTGAGATTGAAAAACATCATGAAGAAAGATATTTAAAACTTGTTGATAATATTGATAATAACTTAGTATTCCAAAGAGGAGAAGAAGTTGTATGGATTTGTCGTAACTGTGGACACATTACTTATAGTGCAACAGCACCAGTTGTTTGTCCTGTTTGTGCACATCCACAATCATTTATGGAATTACATAAAGAAAATTACTAAGACCAAATGGTCTTTTTTCTTGGTTGCATTTTTATTAATTAAATGCTAAAATATAAGACAGAAAAGCGAAGATTTTGTTTTAGTAGTTATAAATTTCTGCTTTAGAGAACTAGTATGTATGGTGAAATTACTAGTAGATAAAATTTATAATGAATTTCGCACAAAGGAGCTTTTAAAAGTAATTAGTGCTATAAACTATAAAGAGCTAGTAATCCTAGAAGTTGGGTGGTACCGCGGATAATTCCGTCCCAATATTCTAGGATTTTTTTATTTAAGGAGGATACTTATGCAAGAAAAATTATTAACACTAAAAGAAGAAATAACTAACAAATTAACGGGAGTTACCAACATCCAAAAATTAAATGATTTAAGAACGGAGTATTTAGGAAAAAAAGGGCCTGTACAAGAACTTTCAGGTATGTTGAGAGATTTATCTGTTGAAGAAAAAAAAGAATTTGGTAGAGTTTTAAACGAATTTAAAACTGAAGTGACAGGGATGTTTGATAGTTTAAGAGAAGAGTTAGAAACTAAAGCATTAAACGAAAAGTTAGCTAATGAAAAAATAGATATTAGTCTTCCAGCGACTAAGATACCAGTGGGTGCTCCTAATATATTAGAAAAGATTATTGAAGAAGTAGAAGAAGTGTTTATGAGTATGGGGTATGATGTAGTTGATGGACCAGAAGTAGAAGAAGATCGTTATAACTTTGAACTTTTAAATATTCCTAAAGGTCATCCAGCAAGAGATGCCCAAGATACATTCTACATAAAAGATGAAGAAATACTATTACGTAGTCAAACATCACCAGTACAAGTACGTACAATGTTAAAAATTGGTGGAGGAGAACCAGTAAGAATGATCTGTCCAGGTAAAACATATCGAAGAGATGATGATGATGCAACCCATTCACATCAATTCATGCAAATAGAGGGATTATTAGTAGACAAAGACATTTCATTATCTGATTTGAAAGGGACTTTTGATACAATAGCTAAAAGATTATTTGGTAATGATTGTAAGACTCGTTTTAGACCAAGTTATTATCAATTTACAGAACCTTCTGTAGAAACAGATATCTCATGTTTTAAATGTAAGGGTGAGGGATGTTCTTTATGCAAAAATACTGGTTGGATAACAGTTTCTGGTGCTGGTATGGTTCATCCTAATGTTTTAAGAAATTGCGGATATGATCCGAGTGTGTGGACAGGTTTTGCTTTTGGATTTGGGGCAGAGCGTTTAGCAATGTTGAAATATGGAATAAATGATATTAGAACATTCTATAATACAGATTTAAGAGAATTAAAAGATTTTGATAGAAAGGATAGTGAATAATATGATTAGTTTAAATTGGGTAAAAGATTATATTGATTTATCTAATGAGGATTTACGTGAATTAGCAGTAAAAGTTACAAAAGCTGGTATCAATGTTGAAAAAGTAGTTACTAATCATATTGATAATTTAGTAGTCGGTGAAGTTTTAGAATGTCATCCTCATCCAGATAGCGATCACTTAAATATTTGTCAAGTAAACGTTGGAACTGATACAAGGCAAATAGTTTGTGGAGCTTCTAATGTTAGAGCAGGGTTAAAAGTTATAGTAGCTCTTCCTGGGGCTATACTACCTGGAAATTTTGAAATTAAAGCCGGAAAAATTCGGGGAGAAGAATCCAATGGGATGATATGTGCTTTATTTGAATTAGGATTAGAAGAAAAAACAGAAGAAAATTATAATAAAGGAATTACAGAATTAGAATCTGATGCTCCAGTAGGTGCGGATGCAATAAATTATTTAGGTTTAGATGATACATTATATGAACTTGATATTCATAAACACCGTAATAATGATTGCTATTATCATATCGGATTTGCATATGAAATAGGTTGTATTATAAATAAACCTGTTTCTCTTCCAGAAGACAATTATCAAGAATGCAAAGATGATATTAACGACTATTTTAGTTTGGAAGTTAACACCGAAAAGTGTCCATATTATCTAGCAAAAATGGTTAAAGATGTAGTAATCAAAGAATCTCCAGATTTTATTAAAAAAAGATTAACTGCAGCAGGTATGAGACCAATTAACAATGTAGTAGATATATCTAACTACGTGATGTTAGAATATGGTCAACCAATGCATTTCTTTGACAAAGATAAATTAGGAAATAAAATTGTAGTTAGAGATGCTAAGGAAGCAGAAGAAATAACTACATTAGATGAAAAGAATAGAATATTAACAACTAATGATATCGTAATTACTGATGGTGAAAAACCAGTATGTATTGCTGGGGTAATGGGCGGATTAAATACAGATGTTGATAATACTACTAAAAATATATTAATTGAAAGTGCTATATTTGATTCAACTAGTATAAGATATACTGCTAACAGACTAAACTTAAGAAGCGAAGCAAGTATTCGTTATGGTAAAGGTCTTAATTATGAATACACATTAAAAGCAATCAATAGAGCGTGTCATTTATTAGAAAAGTATGCTGATGCTAAAATCTTAAGTGGAATAGTTTGTCATGACACTGTTGATAAAAAGCCTAAAGTTGTAGAGTTTGAATCAGCTGATGTTAATAAGTTGTTGGGTATCAACATTTCAACAGAAGATATGGAAACTGAACTAACAAGATTAGATTTTGAGTATAAGTTAGAAGATAATAAATTTACTGTAACAATTCCAGCGCGTCGCTTAGATATGGACCCAAATGTAGCTGATATAGCTGAAGAAATTGGTCGTCTTTATGGTTACCACAGATTAACATCGACATTACCAACAGTCAAAACTAGACGTGGTGTATATGTAGGTGATGTTCTATATCGTAAAGAGGTTTCAAAGAGATTAAGAACTTTAGGATTAAATGAAGTAAAAACATATACATTAACTTCGCCAGAAATGGCTAAACTATTTAAAGATGAAGAAAAAGAAAATATCTTTTTACCAAATCCTATGAGTGTTGATAAATCCGTTGTTAGATTATCAATTATACCATCATTATTAAATGTATATGAATATAACAAAGCTCGTAATGTAAAAGATATAACTATTTATGAAATAAGTAAAGTTTATGATAGTGAATATCACGAAGATATTAAAGTAGCAGTGCTTATGAAAGGCAATTACATTATAAATGAATGGGCTAAAACAAATGTAAAAGTGGATTTTTATGTACTTAAAGGAATAATAGAAAATATTTTAAATTATTTAGGATTAAAGAATCGTTATGATTTTAAAGTATCAGAAATAAATGATTTGCATCCTGGTATGAGTGCAATAATAACTGTAGATAGAGAACCAATAGGATTTATGGGTAGAATTCATCCATCAATAAAGAAAGATGATATTTATGTATTGGAATTTAGTCTAACCAAGTTAATTGATAAAAAAGTTAAACCAATAAAATTTAAAGAAATATCTAAATATCCAGAAATAAAAAAGGATATAGCGTTTATTGTTAAAAAAGATACTACAGCAGCTACATTAATTGAACAAATAAAAAAAGCTGGTGGCAGACTTTTAACTGATGTAGATGTATTTGATATTTATACTGGTGAAAACGTGGGTGTTGATGAAAAATCTATTGCGTTTGCATTAACATTTAGTGATTCAACTAGAACATTAAGCGATGAAGAGGTAACGGTTGTATTTAAAAATATTATTGATAAAGTATGTGCAAATTGTAATGCAATATTAAGAGACAAATAAAAAATGAGGAGTGAATCCTCATTTTTTTATCTGTATTCAGTAATTCCGGTATTTGTAAATCCTTTAATACAAGTACTGTTAGACCAAACTACATATACATAACGATATACGTCTATATCTTTTGTATACTTATAGGTAGCTGTATAACCTAAATATTTATCAAGATTATCTAATCTATCAATAACACAATAATCATCTAGACAGTATTCATAATATTTTACTTTAATAGTGCTGTTTTCGATACTATTACTATATCTTACGCCTTCGGTCCATTCACCATATTTAATGTGTTTATAAACTAAAACGTTATTCTTAGAAACATCAGCTATTGGTTTATTTTCCTTTTTGGGATTTTCTTTTTTATCGGTTTCTATTACTTTATCGTTAGTATTATTCTCATCTTTAAATTCTGTTTCGGTATTTTCTAAAGTTTCTTCTTTAGTATTATCAACAGCTGCATCATCATTTGGTTCTTCAATTTCATTTTTATTATTATCTTTAACTGTTAAATCTTCGGTTGTTATATCAAAAACTTTTGATTTTTCATCTTGACCACAGCGCATGTTAATTTTTAAAACAAATTGATCATCTCTCACTTTTGTTAAATAGGCATAAGACTTGTCTCCGTTACAAGTGTTACCATTATTATCTTTCTGCTCACTAATAAATTCTTGGCTTTCAAGTTCTTCTAATGTAATTTTTTTATAGTCACCAATTTTTTCTAAGGACATATTATTTTTAAAATAGTTTATAGCGGCATTCTTGACTGCGGCTATATTATTATCTAAAGTACTATTATCTTTGTTTTTATTTGGTCGAAAAATTACAAAACAAATTATGAAGACTATTAATAAAAGAATTCCTAATTTTATTAGTAAGGATTTCCAATTGATATTTAACTTTTGTTTTCCTTCTCCGTACATTTTATCCCCCTCTAAATGCTTAATATACTAACATAAATGTAATAAATTGTCAATTAAGATGCAACTATTGCAAGCGAACGAATGTTTATGTTATAATTTATGATATAAATTCCTAAAAATGTGGTAAAATAATTAACGCAAAGGAGAGTTAATATGGATAAAATTATAGTTAAAGGTGCTAGAGAAAATAATTTAAAAAATGTAAATATCGAACTTCCTAAAAATAAATTAATAGTTATGACCGGGGTATCTGGTTCAGGTAAAAGTAGTTTAGCGTTTGATACAATATATGCTGAAGGACAAAGAAGATATGTAGAAAGTTTAAGTGCTTATGCTCGACAATTTATTGGATTAAATGAAAAGCCTGATGTTGATTCAATCGAAGGATTATCTCCAAGTATCTCAATTGATCAAAAAACAACCAATAAAAATCCGCGGTCTACTGTTGGAACAATCACTGAAATCTATGATTATTTACGACTTTTATATGCTCGTATTGGAGTACCTTTTTGTCCTACTCATAAAGTACCTATAAAAAGTCAAAGTATTGAGGAAATGACTAACAAAGTATTAGCTTTAAAAGAAGGAACTAAAATAGAAATATTATCTCCTGTAGTTCATGGCGAAAAAGGTACTCACAAAGATTTGTTTGATAATTTACGTACTGAAGGTTATTCAAGAGTAAGAGTAAACGGAAAAGTATATGGATTAGAAGAAGAAATTGTATTAGAAAAGAATAAAAAAGATAACATTGATGTAATTATAGATAGAGTAGTGGTAAGTTCTGATGAGCGAAGCCGTATATTTGAAGCTATAGAAACGAGTGCTCATCTAGCTGATGGTAAAGTGCTTATAAATGTAATAAACGGTGAAGAAATTTTGATGAGTGAAAATTATGCTTGTTTGAAATGTAACTATTCTATTCCAGAATTAGAACCTAGATTATTCTCTTTTAATGCTCCCTATGGTGCATGTGATGAATGTAAAGGTTTAGGAACAAAATTAAAAATTAGTGAAGAATTATTAATTCCTGATAAAAATAAAAGTATTTTGGATGGTGCGATTTTAGCCCTAAACTTAGATAGTAATATGTATATGACAGCTCTAACAACCGTTTGTGATTACTATAATATTGATATGACTATTCCTGTAAAAGATATTCCTCGAAAAGATTTTGAAATTATTCTTTATGGAACAGACGAGGAAATAGATTTTAAGTATGTATCTAAAAATGGTAATGTCCGTTATGCTAAAGATTATTATGAAGGAGTTATAAATAACTTAGAAAGACGTTATATAGAAACTTCTAGTTCTTGGATAAGAGAATGGCTAGAAAAATTTATGGTTGAAACTGATTGTGGAGTTTGTCATGGCGCAAGATTAAACAAAAGTGTTTTATCAGTCTATATTAATAAGAAAAATATTTATGAAGCTACTGAATTAAGCATCAAAGAGTTATTTGATTTTATAAGTAACCTAAAATTAAATAAAGAGGAAGCAGAAATTAGCAATTTGGTCATTAAGGAAATATTAAACAGATTAAGTTTTTTAATTAATGTTGGCCTTGGTTACTTAACCTTAAATCGAGCTGCTGGAACATTATCAGGCGGTGAATCACAACGTATTAGGTTGGCAACTCAAATAGGTAGTAAATTATCTGGTGTTTTATATGTTTTAGATGAACCTTCGATTGGATTGCATCAAAAAGATAACGAAAAATTAATTAATTCATTAAAAGAGATGCGAGATTTAGGTAATACACTAATAGTTGTGGAACATGATACTGATACTATGTTAGCAGCTGATTATTTAGTAGATATAGGACCTGGAGCTGGAACAGAAGGTGGGAATATAGTTGCCCATGGTACTCCAGAAGAAGTGATGGCAAACGAAAACAGCTTAACAGGAAGATATTTAAAGGGAATAGAAAGAATTGAAGTGCCAAAGCAAAGAAGAAAAGGGAACGATTTAGAAATTAAGGTAATTAAAGCAAAAGAAAATAATTTAAAAAATATAAGTGTAGCATTTCCACTAAACAAATTTATCTGTGTAACAGGTGTTTCCGGTTCTGGGAAAAGCACGCTTGTTAATGAAATTCTATATAAGTCTTTAGCTCTTAATATATATAATTCAAAAGTTATACCTGGAAAGCATGAGGAAATCAAAGGACTTGAACATGTTGATAAAGTTATACATATAACACAAGATGCCATTGGAAGAACTCCAAGAAGTAATCCTGCAACCTACGTAGGAGTATTTGACGATATTCGTGATGTTTTTGCTAGTATGAAAGAAAGTAAAATGCGTGGTTATGATAAGGGAAGATTTTCATTTAATGTTAAAGGTGGACGTTGTGAAGCTTGTCAAGGCGACGGAGTTAAAAAAATTGAAATGCATTTCTTACCAGATGTCTATGTACCTTGTGATATTTGTGGTGGTAAAAGATATAATCGTGAAACTCTAGATATAAAATTTAAAGGTAAAAATATTGCTGAAGTATTAAAAATGCGTGTAAGTGAAGCATTACCTTTTTTTGAAAATATTCCAAAAGTATATAATAAATTAAAGGTAATGGATGAAGTTGGATTGTCTTATATAGAACTAGGTCAAAGCGCACCAACTCTATCTGGAGGGGAAGCGGCTCGTGTTAAACTTGCAAAAGAATTGCAAAAAAAGCCAACAGGGAAAAGTGTTTTTATTCTTGATGAACCTACAACTGGTCTTCACACTCATGACATAAAAAAATTGTTAGAAATATTAAATCGTATTGTTGATAATGGTGATACAGTAATTGTTATCGAACATAATTTGGATGTAATAAAAGTTGCAGATTACATAATTGATTTGGGTCCTGATGGTGGAATAGATGGTGGTAAAGTTGTAGCGACTGGAACTCCAGAAGAAATTAGTAAAGTTAAAACTTCTTATACTGGAGAATTTCTAAAAAAGATATTATAGTTAAAATATAATATCTTTTTTGGACATAATTATTAATAAATGATATAATCTCATTAAGGTTAGGTGATAATATGAATCCTGTATTAATAAGCATTGGACCATTAGAAATAAAATGGTATTCTTTTTTAATATTACTAGCGGTAGCAATTGGAATAACTTTATTTATGAAGGAAGGGAAAAGATTCAAAATATCTAGTGATTTCTTGTTTAATTTAGCTTTCTGGGTTATAGTATTTGGTATTATTGGAGCGCGAATTTATTATGTTATTTTTAATTGGGCTGATTATAGTAATAATTTAGTAAGTGTATTGAAAATTTGGAATGGTGGTTTAGCTATTCATGGTGGCTTAATTGCCGGCTTTATTACAATGTTTGTCTATTGTTATAAATACAAAGTAAATGTACTAAAAATTTCAGATTTAGCAGTTGTTCCAGTTATTTTAGGACAAGCAATAGGGCGCTGGGGGAACTTTTTTAATAGTGAAGCTCATGGAGCTGTAACTTCATTAAGTCATTTAAAGGAATTACATATACCTGAGTTTATAATTAACGGAATGGAGATAGGTGGTCTTTATTATCATCCGACATTTTTTTACGAGTCCTTATGGTGTATAATAGGATTTATAATTTTATTAATAGTAAGACGTATTAAGTATATAAAAGTTGGACAACTAACTTGTATTTATTTAATGTGGTATAGTTTCGGACGATTCTTTATAGAATCTATGCGAACAGATTCACTAATGTTAGGTGGATTCAAAGTGGCGCAAATTATTTCCATAGTTTTATTTGTAATTGCATTATTAGTATTAATGGTTTTAAGTAGAAAAGGGAAATTTGAGGATTTATATAATTCAGAAAATCAAAATATTAGATTTTAGGTGATTTTATGACATATGACTTAATAATTATAGGTAGTGGTATTGCAGGAATAACTGCAGCAATATATGCTAAAAGAAGTAATTTAAATGTGTTGATTCTTGAAAAAGGCGCACCGGGAGGATTATTAAATAAAATAGATACTATTAAAAATTATCCAGGATTTAAAGAAATAACTGGTTCAGAATTAGCTGCAAAATTGTTTGAACAAATAAATGAACTTAATGTCGATTTGAAATACGAAGAAGTAATTAATATAGAAAGTGTTGGCAGTTTAAAAAAAGTAGAAACTAAAAATAATGAATATATAACAAAATCAATTTTAATTGCTACTGGTCGAATCCCCAAAAAACTAGGATTAAATAATGAGGATAGTCTTTATGGAAGAGGGCTTAGTACTTGCGCTTTATGTGATGGAAACTTTTTTAAAGGAAAAGATGTCGCAGTAATAGGTGGAGGAAATAGCGCTTTAGGAGAAGCATTATATTTAGCTAATCTTGTAAATAAAGTTTATATTATTCATCGTCGTGATGAGTTTAGAGCAGATAGTAACTTGATTTCAGAAGTAATTAATAAAGATAATATTGAAATTGTGTATAACAGTAATGTTACTAACATTAATTTGGATAAAGATATTGTAACAAGTATTACTTTAGATAGTGGTAATATTATAGCGGTATCTGGGGTGTTTGTTTATGTAGGATTTGTTCCGGGGGTAAATTTTGTAGAAACAATGGGTATAACTAATGATAAAGGATACATTATTACTAATGGATATGGTGAAACTAAAATACCAGGTATATACGCTGCTGGAGATATTATTGATAAACAAATATATCAATTAGTTACCGCAGCAAGCGAAGGGGCTATTGCAGCAATTAATATAAATAACTATTGTAAAAAAACTATGAAATAAAATTCATAGTTTTTTCATAGTATATTACCTATTTTTATGATAAAATATTAAGCAAAGGAAATATTATTATATAGGAGGAATTATTATGAAAATATATAATACACTTACAGATAAATTAGAAGAATTTAAACCTATTAATGAAGGTAAAGTTACTATGTATGTCTGTGGTCCAACTGTATATAATTATGTTCACATAGGAAATATGCGACCAGTTATAACATTTGATATGGTTTATAATTATTTTCGTTACTTAGGTTATGAAGTTACATATGCATCAAATTTTACGGATATTAATCCTAAAATTATTAGTGCTGCAAAGGAACTTGGTATTACAGAAAGAGAAGTGGCTGAAAAATTTGAAGCAGCATATTTAAATGATTTAAAAAACTATAATTGTAGTGATATTGATTATCGTCCAACTGTTATTGAAAATTTAGATAATATATTTAACTTTATTACTGAATTAATAGAAAAAGGCTTTGCGTATGAAGTTGATGGTGACGTTTATTTTAGAGTTCGTAAAATAAAGGATTATGGAATTTTATCTAATCAAGATATCAAAGAACTTGAAAGTGGTTCTAGAGTTGAAATTGATAATAAAAAAGAGGATCCTTTAGATTTTGCTTTGTGGCGTAAAACTAATGAGGGTGAATCATTTAATTCTCCTTGGGGTCTAGGAATACCTGGATGGCATACTGAATGTGTTGTAATGATTAATAGCATTTTTGGAAAAAAGATTGATATTCATGGAGGTGGAGTAGATTTAAAATTCCCACATCATGAAAATGAAATAGTTCAAAGTATGGCACTTAATAATACCCATCTTGCTAACTATTGGATGCATAATGGTCATATAAATGTTGATAATGTTAAAATGAGTAAATCATTAAATAATTTCATATTAGCTAAGGACTACATTAATGTTCATACTGCTAACGAAATAAAATTAGCTATGTTTAAAACTCATTATCGTTTGCCATTAAACTTTACTGATGATTTATTTAATGAAGCCAAAGTCTTAGATGAAAAAATTTATAATGTGTTAAAACAAGCAAACTTACAAATTCAAATTAATAACTTAGAAACAAATAAAATAAGTTTGGACGAACGTATTAATGAAATAATGGATGAAGACTTTAACACACCAAACTTGATTTCTTATTTAATAGAATTAGTAAAAGATTTAAACAGTAAATTGAGAGCAAAAGAAACTTTTATTGAAACTTTTGATAAAATAGTGTTAATAACTAACATTTTAGGATTGAAATATATTTTACCTAAATTAACAGATAATCAAAAAGAATTATATAAAAAATGGTTACTATGTAGAGAAAATAAAGATTTTGAAGAAGCTGACAAATTAAGAGATATTTTAACAGCTGAAGGCGTTTTATAGGAGAAAGATATGGATTTTATATTATTGTTATTAATTTTAATAATACCCGCAATAGCACAAATTAGTGTTACAACAAATTATAATAAATATAAAAATGTAGAAAATGAAAATGGATTAAGTGGCTTTGAAGTAGCAAGAAAAATTCTTGATGAAAATAATTTAAAGGATGTTCATATAGTAGAGGTTCATGGAAATTTAACTGATCACTATGATTCTTCCAGAAAAGTTGTTAGATTATCAACAGAAATATTTCATGGTACAACAATTGCTGCAACAGCTATAGCGGCTCATGAGTGTGGTCACGCAATACAAGATAAAGAAGGGTTTTTCTTCATGCGTTTTAGATCACTAATTTTTCCAATAGTTAAAATAGCAACTTCTGTTTCTTATGCAATTATATTTATCGGATTATTATTGCAAGCTCTAGATCTTGTTTACGTTGGTATAGCATTTGTTGGCTTAGGATTAATTTTTCAATTGGTAACTTTACCGGTTGAAGTAAATGCTAGTAAAAGGGCTAAATTAGAAGTTCAAAAGCTAGAATTAATAAAAGAGAATGAAGATGTGGGTATTCAAAAAATGCTTAATGCTGCTGCAATGACTTATGTTGCTGGAGTATTAGCAAGTGCTTTACAATTATTGAAATTAATTTTAATGTTTGGAAATAGAAGAGATTAAATTCTCTTTTTTCTTTTTCTTTAATGTAATATAATTATTAATAGGTGATAGTATGGCAAGCAGTGTAATTCACATGTGTGTGGCTCATGAAGTAAATAAAAAAATAAATAGAAATAATGATTTGTTACTTATAGGAAGCATCGCACCTGATATTGCTAAACATTTAGGGAAAACAAAAACCGAGTCACATTTTTTAACAAGTAGTGCAGAAATTCCTAATTTGGATTTGTTTTTAAGCAAGTATGCAAAAAATTTAACCGATGATTTTGTTTTGGGATATTATATTCATTTATTTACAGATTATATATGGGTTAAATATTTTTTGCCTTCATTTGTTAGTGAAAATAATCTTTATTTATTGAATGGTGATAATGTCCATGTAACACCAGAAGAATTAATAAAATTTATATATAATGACTATACTAATTTAAATATATTACTAATTAAACATTATAATTTAAACTTAAAAGCATTTGAAAAACCTGTTCCGAAATTAAAAAATATAATAAAAGAAATACCTATGAATCAAATTCAATTAATAGTTGATAAATCTAATAATATTATTCATAAATCAATGGAAGAAAAAAATTATGTTTTTAACATCGATAATATTAATGTCTTTGTTGATTATTGCACAAATTCATTAATTAGTAATTTAATAGATATTGGATATATAAAAAAATAGATTATAAATCTATTTTTTAATTGCTTTTCAATTCTAGCAGGATATCTCTTAATTCCATTGCTCTTTCAAAATCTAAATTTTTAGCAGCTAATTTCATTTCTTCTTCAATATTAAGCAATATATCTGATTTTTCTTTTTTAGAAAGTTTTGGTTTATTAGTTTTATTATCTACTTCATTACTTATTACTTCACTTATGGCTTTCGTAACAGTTTTTGGTGTTATATTGTGGTCCATATTATATTTTTCTTGAATTTCTCTTCTTCTTTTTGTTTCTTTTATAGCTTCATTCATAGCTTCGCTTATGGTATCAGCGTACATGATAACATGTCCATTAGCATTTCTTGCGCATCGACCAATCGTTTGGATTAAGCTACGCCCACTTCTTAAAAATCCCTGTTTATCGGCATCTAAAATACAAATTAAACTTACCTCGGGAATATCTATTCCTTCACGCAGAAGGTTAATACCTACAACTACATCATAAACACCTAATCTTAACTCTCGTATAATTTTTAATCGTTCTAGAGTTTTTACTTCACTATGTAGGTAAGCTACTTTTATTCCCATTTCTTTTAAATAATTTGTTAATTCTTCGCTCATTCTAATAGTAAGAGTAGTAATTAAAACACGCTCATTTTTTGAGATTCTTAGTTGTATTTCATTAATAATATCATCAATTTGAT
The DNA here is from genome assembly GCA_017442305.1 of Bacilli bacterium. Lineage (GTDB taxonomy): Bacteria > Bacillota_I > Bacilli_A > RF39 > UBA660 > RGIG2951. The sequence goes on from JAFRZY010000004.1 coordinate 75,495, forward strand.
TTGTTTTAGGTTTTACTGTGATTGTTGGATCCAGTAACCCTGTTGGTCTTATAATCTGCTCTACAAAACAGTTATTAACTTTCTCGAGTTCATAATCTCCAGGAGTAGCAGAGACATATATAGCTTGGTTTATTTTTTCATTAAATTCATCAAATTGTAGAGGCCTATTATCTAAAGCGCTAGGTAATCTAAAACCATAATCCACTAGGGTTTGTTTTCGCATTCTATCTCCGTTATACATCCCTCTTACTTGTGGCAAAGTAACGTGAGATTCATCAACAACTAATAAAAAGTCTTTTGGAAAGAAATCTATAAGACATGAAGGAGTTTCGCCTTCTGCTCTTAATGCAAGATGTCGCGAATAATTTTCTACACCGTTACAAAAACCGGTTTCTCTTAACATTTCTAAGTCATAATTGCATCTTTCTCTTAGTCTTTGTTCTTCAATTAATTTACCATTTTCCTTAAACCATTTTAATCTTTCATGAAGTTCATTTTCTATTCTTGTAATAGCTATTTCTAGTTTTTCTGGACTTGTAACAAAGTGACTAGCTGGAGAGATTGTAATAGTTTTTTTGTTTTGGATAACACTTCCTGTTACTGGATCAAATGTACAAATTCTATCGACTGTATCGCCAAACAATTCGATACGAATTCCATGAGCTTTTTCGTTTACTGGAATAACATCTATAACATCGCCACGTACTCTAAACGTTCCGCGATGTAAATCAATATCACTTCTTTCATAAGTCATATCAACTAACTTATTTATGATATCATTTCTTTTTATGTTGTCTTCTAGCGTTAATATTAACATGTTATTTTTATATTCTTCTTTTTCGCCAATTCCATATATACAAGATACAGAAGATACTACTATAACATCATTATAATTAATTAGAGCACTCGTTGCACCGTGGCGTAGTTCATCAATTTCATCGTTAATTGAAGCATCTTTTTCAATATATGTATCACTACTAGGTACATATGCTTCTGGTTGGTAATAATCATAATATGATACAAAATACTCAACATGATTATTGGGAAATAACTCTTTTAATTCAGCATATAATTGCCCTGCTAAAGTTTTGTTGTGAGCCAATACAAGTGTAGGTTTATTTACTTCTTTAATAACATTTGCAATAGTAAAAGTTTTTCCTGTTCCAGTAGCTCCAAGTAAGACTTGTTCTTTTTTTCCAGAATTAATTCCCTCGACAAGTTTTTTTATTGCTTCTGGTTGATCACCGTTAGGTGTATATTTTGATACTAATTCAAACATAAGTCATCACCGTTATTTATTATACACTAATTTTTTAATTTAATAAAATAATAGTCATTATATTATTATTTAATAAAAAAAGTGGTTTTTCCACTTTTAAATATGTTTATTAAGTTTTAATATATCTTCTTTAGCGTATTCCCTAACTATGCCTATAAGTAGGTCTTGAGCTTTTAACATATCTTCAATGGCAATATATTCATATACACTATGAAAATTGTGGCCACCAGTTCCTATGTTAGGACATGGAATACCCATATAAGTTAAGTCGGCTCCATCAGTGCCACCTCTAGCAGGAACAATTTTAGAATTAATTCCTAATTTAAAAGCTGCTCTTAAAACCGTGTTAATATTATAATTACTTGGCAAATAATATTTCATATTAAAATAAGTATTACTTATACAGATTGATGCACATCCGGGATATTTTTGATTGATTTTAGATATAATAGTTCTCAATTTTAACTTTCTATATTCAAAGTTTTTTCTGTCAAAGTCTCTAATTAAATATTTCATAGTAGCTTTTTCCGTATTACCCTCTATAGCATCTAAATGATAAAATCCTTCATATCCTTCAGTGTTTTCTGGAGTTTCATCAGGGAGTAACTCGTTTATTTTAGTTGCAATTAATAATGCATTTACCATTTTATTTTTGGCATATCCTGTATGTGTATTAAATCCATTAATTGTAATTGTAGCAGTAGCGGCATTAAAATTTTCATATGATATTTCGCCGACAGTACTGCCATCTACAGTAAAGGCAAAATCAACTGGGAATTTAGTTTTATCAAAATTTTTAAGCCCTAAGCCAATTTCTTCGTCTGGAGTAAAGCATACATAAATATCTCCGTGATTTGTATTTGTATTTTTGTAATATTCTAACATTCCCATTATTTCGGCAATACCAGCTTTATCATCTGCACCAAGTAACGTAGTTCCATCAGTGACAATTAAAGATTTATTAATATGTTTTAGTAAATCCGGATAATCTTTTGGACTTAACTTTAGCCCATTTGGAAATTCTATTTCATTTCCTTTATAGTTATGAATAATTTGAGGGTTGATATTGTCTCCTTTAGCATCTTCACAAGTATCCATGTGAGCTAAAAAACCAACTTTTGGTAACTCTTGTTTCCCTTTTATACAAGCATAAATATAGCAATTTTCTTGATCATAATCGATATAGTCTATTCCGATTTCAATTAACTCATTAACTAAAAGCTCAGCCATGACTTTTTGAGCATCGGTACTTGGAGTTTTTTTGCTTTTGCTATCGGAATTTGTAGGTATTGAAATATACTTTAAGAATCTTTCAATAGTGTTCATAAAACCTCCTTATTGTAATAATTATTTTAGACATAAAGTTCTTTCGTAAATATCTTTATCTCTTTCCTGATAATATTCTATTGCGTTTAAAACTCTTATATCATTTGCAAATTGATTTTTAAACAATTCGATTTCCAAAGGTGTAAGTTTAATTCCTTGAATAAATCTGATTGCTGATTCTGGATACATTTTTAAAGCCATTGCAACAATTTCTTCACGGCTTAACTTTTTTTCAATATGTAATCGTTCAACTGCGTACATAAAATAATAGCCATAATATTCATCGTTAAATTCAGCAAATTTACCATCACCGATAACTTTGCACATGTCAATATCTTCATCAAAATGGAAATACCGTAGTGTATCTTCCATATTAGTACACATATGATATCCATTACCGTTAGTACCAAATTTTATAGGACCTAAAACTGAATAAGTTTTTCCGATTTCAAAATGTTCGCCATAGTGATTTACCATTCCTTTTTTAAAACATTTATATCCAACGATCATATACTTCAGGCCTTTCTAAAATAATAATGTTATTTTACCACATTTTCGCGTAATTACAACTTTTTTGGTGTATAATATAAGTGGTGATTATATGAAAGCTTTAATAACGGGTGCTAGTTCAGGAATAGGAAAAGATATGGCAAAATACTTAGCAAGTTTGGGTTATGATTTAATATTAGTTGCTAGAAGAAAAAGTGTTTTAGAAGAATTAGCTAAGGAGTTAGAAACCAATGTAACTATTTATGATTATGATTTAACTAACATGGATAATGTTTATAAATTATACGAAGATACTAAAGCAGAAAAAATAGATTTTTTAATTAACAATGCCGGGTTTGGTTTATTTGGTACTTTTGTTAATACGGACTTAAATCGAGAACTTGAAATGATAGATTTAAATGTTAAATCTTATCATATCTTAACTAAACTGTTTTTAAAAGATTTTGTAAAAAGAGATTATGGACATATATTAAATGTGTGCAGCAGTGCTGGATTTATGGCAGGACCTAGACTTAGCACTTATTATGCGACTAAAAATTATATTACGAAACTTACAATGGCCATTAATGAAGAATTAAGACAAATAAAAAGTAAAGTGAAAGTAAGTGCATTGTGTCCTGGACCAGTTGCAACTGAATTTAATAAAGTTGCCAAAGGAACTTTCGCTATCAAAGAAGCTAGTAGTAAGTATGTAGCTAAATATGGAGTCGATAAAGTTTTAAAAGGCAAAATGATTATTGTACCAACTATTAAAATGCAAGTAGCTTTATTTTTTAATCGATTCTTACCATATCGCATTCAACTTATAATTGCTTATCACATTCAAAAACGAAAATCTACGGCTGAGTAGATTTTTTTTCGCTTTTGTGATATAATCATCACTACGGGGCAGCCAGGTTTCGACATATATTACTAAATATGATTGCAAGTGGTGGAATACCTAAATTCACAATTAAAATTAAATGACGAAGGAAATTATTCTTTCGCTCCTGCATTTGCTTAATAGATAGCTAAGGGAGCTCTTCTACTTACTTTAACTTATAGGGTAAGATAGGGGATAATATATATAAGTTATACTACTGATGTTGTTTAGGCATTAATAGTGAATTTTACTAAACTTGCTAACTAATAGGTTGGTCTAGAGCCAGTTAGTTAGTGAAATATAAATCTAGCTAAACTTGTAGACGTTATATGATAGGATATATTGGACAGGAGTTCGATTCTCCTCTGCTCCACCATAAGATTTTTACTTTGACTTTTAAAAGACAAGTTTTGTATAGAAAATCACTATTTTAAAATAGTGATTTTTTTTAAATTTTGATGCGAAATGAGTTGTGATATTAAAACAAAAAATAAGAAAACTTATGATATAATAAAATTATAAAAAAATGGAGGTAAAATATGAAGAAGTCTATTATATGGATTGTTATAACAATTTCTGTGGTATTAGTTGCAGGTGTCATTTTAAGTAGTTTAACAATTGATAAATTAGAAATTAACGAATATGAAATTAAGGATAGTTTTAAGGATATAAAAATTTTAACTAATACTGCAGATATTGAGTTTGCACTTTCTGACAATTCAAATGCTTTGATTGTTTGTGAAGAACAAAAAAATGTCATTCATCAAGTTAATGTAATAGATAATACACTATTGATTGAAATTGATGACAATAGAAAATGGCATGAACATATAGGTATAAATTTTAGCACTCCCAAAATAACGGTATATCTTCCTAAGAATGAGTATGGTAAGCTTTGGGTAAAGTCTAATACAGGAGATATTAATATACCCAATAATTTCAAATTTGCAAGTATAGATATTTTAGCAGATACTGGAAATATCACAACTTATGCATCTGTATATGAGAATCTAAGAATAAAGACTGGTACAGGAAATGTTCATGTTGAAAACATAAATGCTAATAAGTTTGATTTATCCACAACAACGGGAAATTTAAAAGTTGTTAATACTAAATGCAAAAATTTATTTTCTGAATCTGATACTGGAAATATTTATTTGGAAAATGTAATAGCATCAGAAAAATTTATAATTGAAACAGACACAGGAGATGTCAAGTTTAAAGCTAGTGATGCTAGTGACATTTTTATTGAAACCGATACAGGAAATGTTACAGGGAGTTTAGTTACAGATAAAGTTATTTTTGCTGAAAGTGATACAGGAAATATCGATGTTCCTAAAATAATGGCAGAAGAAAAATGTGAAATTATCACCGATACAGGAGATATTAAAATAACTATAGAATAACATTAAAAAATTTAAATATAATTATAGAGCTAAAAATGCTCTTTTTTTATGCGAAACGGTATAAACAGCATCAAAATTTATTGACTAAAACTATGGTTTATTGTATTATTGTATTAAGTTGGTAATACAATGGTGCAGAAAGGAGTATATATGAAATTTGAGTTTGATAATAATATTCCAATTTATGTTCAATTAGTAGAACAACTTAAAATGTATATAATATCAGGGAAAATAAAACCGGGAGAACGTTTGCCATCAGTAAGAGATTTAGCTTTGCAGAGTAGAGTTAATCCTAACACTATGCAAAAAGCTCTTGTTGAATTAGAAGAAATGAATTTGGTATATACCGAAAGAACAAATGGGAGATTTGTAACTAACGATCAAAAGTTAATTGATAAATATAAACAAGATTATGCTAAAGAAGTTTCAAATAAATATTTTCTTAATATGGAAAGAATTGGTTTTGATAAAACTACAACAATTGACTATTTGAACAAATTAGGAGGGATTAAATAATGGAATTAGTAAAATGTAGTAATGTTAATAAAAATTTTAACAACAAAAAGATTTTAAAAAACATTAATTTAACAATACCGAGAGGAAAAATAATTGGTTTATTGGGTAAGAATGGAACTGGTAAAACGACATTAATAAAACTTATCAATGATCTACTTACACCAACATCTGGAGAAATATTAGTAAACGGGGAAAAGATAGGGATTAATAGCAAAAAGGTAATTTCATATTTACCTGAAAGAACATATCTAGATAAATCGATGTCTGTTAGCGAAGTAATCGAGTACTTTTCAGATTTTTATAACGATTTTGATTCAAAAAAAGCTAAGAAACTTCTTAAAGATTTAGATTTAGACATATCACAAAAATTAGCAAAAATGAGTAAAGGGATGCAAGAAAAAGTTCAGCTGGTTCTTGTTATGAGTCGTAAAGCAGATTTATATATCTTGGATGAACCATTAGGTGGTGTAGACCCTGCTACTCGAGATTATATTCTAGATACTATTCTTACAAACTTTAATGAAGGGGCAAGTGTATTAATTTCAACTCATCTAATAGCGGATATTGAAAGAATATTGGATGAAGTAATATTTATAGATAACGGAAAAATAATACTTCAATCTGATACAGATGAATTAAGAAAAACGGAAGACGGCTCTATAGATGAAATTTTTAGGAGGATGTTTAAATGCTAAAGAAATTATTAAAATATGATTTAAAAAATGTTTTTAAAGTATTAGTTGTATTTTATGCATTATCATTATTTTTTGCATTACTAACCAGAATATTTTTAAGTGTTGATAATTCATTTGTTATAAACATTATAGGTAAAGTATGTAGTGGTACAACTATTGCGATGATATTTAATATATTAATAAATAATTTAATGCGATTATGGGTAAGATTTAAACAAAATTTTTATGGTGATGAATCGTATCTTACTCATACATTACCAGTATCTAAAAAGAACTTATACATCTCAAAAATATTAGCATCGGTTATATCTTTATTTATAAGTTTTATTGTTATATGCGCAACTTTATTTATTGCATATTACTCTAAAGAAAATATTAACACTGTTAAAAATTTATTATTGCCTCTTGCATCTATTTATGAAAGCACTGTTATAAAATTAATAATAGCTTTTATATTGGTATTTTTCTTGGAAATAATGAATATGTTAGAATCTGGGTATGCTGGATTAGTTTTAGGACATAAGAAAAACACTAATAAAATAGCATACAGTATTTTCTTTGGATTTGGTGTTTATATATTGACTCAAATATTTACTATTTTATTGGTTTTTATTGCAGCTTTATTTAATAAAGATTTAATGAATTTATTTTATACAGTGGAAATTTTAAATGTTGATGTTATTAAATATTGTATATATTTAGCTATTATTATTTATTCTCTAAATATTGCTATTCTCTATATAATTAATTTAAAACTATTTAGCAAAGGAGTTAATGTAGATTAAAAAAAGCAGATGATTATCTGCTTTTTATTATTTTGCAATACTAGATTCTGATGGCATTATGATTGCAGCCAAAATATAAGCAAATATTCCAGCAGCAACGCAAGAAAATAAAATCCATCCCAATCTAACAAGTGTAGAGTCAATATCGAAATATTCAGCAATACCACCACATACACCACATATTTTTTTATTTTTTTCTGATTTATAAAGTTTCTTTTTTTCCATAAAATACCTCCATCTAACTTTAGTTTAGCACATGATTTTGAAAAAACAAATATAAATTTGCTTTTATAAACAATTTGTGTTAAAATTATTGAGTCGGACTAAATTCACAATAAAAATGTTTTAATTAACATAAAATGAATAATAAGAGGCTGTATATAAATGAAAAATAATTACGAATACTATAGATTAGCAGGAAATATATTGTCAAACAATTATTTCTTAGAATTAAAAAAAGATAACCATCATGGAACTAATAAATATGATCACTGTAAGAGAGTATCTTATGTTAGTTTTTTGTTTGCTAAAATATTTAAAGCGGATTGTAAAGAGGTTGTAAGAGCGGGATTGCTTCATGATTTTTTCTTTGGTGAAAGAACTGAAAAAGAAGAAAATTCTTATCTTAATCATCCTCACACTAGCGCAATAAATGCTAAAAAATATTTTAATATAACTGATAAAGAAGCAAGTGATATAAGAACTCATATGTTTCATCATGTTTTAGTAAAAAAAATATTTCCTTTTGTTAATTACAAAGAAAAGGCCAAAATTAAGGATAATAGACCTCGCAGTAAAGAAGCAACAATTATTTGTTTATCAGACTTGTTAGTATCTGTTTATGAATTCGAAAAATATAGATTAAGATATGGAATTAGTTTGACTTTCTTATTTCTTATTAATTTGTTAACAATACAATAAAGAACTTCGGTTCTTTTTTTTATGATAATATTATGATAAAATAAAGCTATGTCCCAGTACCTCAGTAGGATAGAGGGTTCGCCTCCTAAGCGAAACGTCGTAGGTTCGATTCCTATCTGGGACGCCATGTGTTTTAATCTTACTAAATGTAAGTTTATAGAAAAAGGGCTTTTTTATAAATGGTGGTTACTATAAATTTAATTAGTATAATGAGTTATAATTTTCAACTATCATTGTTGATAAAGTAACAAAAAAATTATCCTTAATGGATAATTTTTTATTTTTTACAATCTTTTAAAGTAATACTTGCATTATCATTTTTTATAAGTATGTCATAAAATTTTTTAAATGCTTTATAAAGATAATAAGTGTCATCGCTGCCCATAAGCTCGTTAGCAGAATGCATTGCAAGTTGAGGTAATCCAACATCTATTGAATCTATACTTACATGTCTTATACTAAGTCCAGAAAGTGTTGAACCGGTTGTCATGTCATTTCTAGAAACGTAATCTTGAAATGGCACTTTTGCTTTTTTACAAATTTCTTTAAAAATTGAAGAAGATATACTGTCTGTTGTTGTGTCTTTCTCTCTTATAATTAATATTCCGTCATTTAAAAAGCCTTGGTTTGTAACATCACTTTTATTAGGGTGGTTGGGATGTACAGCGTGCGAGTTATCGGCGCTAATAATGAGTGAGTTATGAAGAGCAATCGATATATCAAAATTAACAGCTGCACTTATTCTTTTTAAAGTATCCATTAAAAAACTTGAATCCGCTCCTTCTTTTGTTAAACTACCGATTTCTTCACTGTTAAAAATACACATAATATTAATATTATCACTATTATCGCTTTCGATAAAACTTTCTAATGTTGCAAAAGTACAACTTAAGTCATCAATTCGAGGTGACAAAATTAATTCATTATTAGTTCCAATATAAATTGGCTTATCTTTACAATACAAAAACAAATCATAATCACATATTGTGCTAGAAGGATTTAGGTTTAAATGTTTTCTTATTATATTTTTAACAATATCTTTTTCATCACTTAATCCTATTATTGGGATTAAATCAATTTGTGTATTTAAATCTAAATTTGTATTTGCACTATCATTTTGGTGAATTGCTTCACTCGGAATTACACATATCGGTTCATTTAAATCTATTATTTCCTTTTTATATTTATTTCCCTGTTTATAAATAACTCTACCAGCTATCCCAAGTGGTCGATCCATAAAGCCATAATTAAGAATTCCACCGTAAGGCATTACGTTAAGTTTTAGATAATTATATTCATATATTTCATTTTTGGGTTTTAAACTAAAACCCGGAGTATCGCTATGTGCACATATTATGTTAAAACTTTCACTGTGCTTTTTTCCAATTGTAAATGCGATAATTGATGCATCATTTCTAACAACAAAATATTTTCCGGCTTTAAATTCCCATTTTTCATTTTCATATAATTCGGAATATCCGTTGTTAAATAGTTTGTTTTTTATAATTTCAATACAAGTAAAAGAACATGTAGCATTTTTTATAAATTCAAATAAATTATTGTTAAAAGTTTTTTTAATCATAAAATCGCCTCTTTATTATTATGCTAAAAAAATAATAATTTATTATAGTCTTTTATAATTGACTAAAATATATGTATAGCATATAATGTAAAGAGCTTAAAGGAGAATGAATATGGATACGGAAAAAGAAAAAATGTCTTTAGGAGTTAAAGTATCAGTAATTACAATAATAGCTAATGCAATTTTAGCATTTTTTAAATTTGTAGCAGGTATTATTGGTAATAGTAACGCAATGATTTCTGATAGTGTACATTCTTTTTCTGATGTCTTAAGTACTATTATTGTTATAATTGGCTTAAAAATATCAGGCAAACAGGCTGATAATGAACATCCATATGGCCACGAACGAATGGAATGTATAGCAGCTTTTATTTTAGCCTCAATGCTATTTGTTACGGGAATAATTATTGGAATTGAAGGGGTTAAAAACATTTTTAATTCCTCTAATATTGCAAAGCCAACCTTAATAGCGTTAATAGCATCGCTAGTATCAATTTTGGTAAAAGAGTTAATGTATTGGTACACAATTTTTTATGCAAAAAAAATAAAATCAGAAGCTCTAAAAGCCGATGCTTGGCATCATCGTAGTGATGCATTCTCTTCTGTTGGTAGTTTAATAGGTGTTGCGGGCTCTATGTTAGGTATTAAAATTTTTGATTCAATTGCAAGTATCATTATTTGTGGTTTTATTATTAAGGTTTCATATGATATTTTTAAAGATTCACTTAATAAAGTAGTAGATCATTCTTGCAATGAAGAAACAATTAACCAGATAAAAAAACAAGCATTTAAAATCGACGGTGTTTTAGATGTTGATATGATTAAAACTAGAATATTTGGTAACAAAATATATATTGATTTAGAAATAAGTGCAGATAAAAATATTACTTTAGAAAGTGCTCATAAAATTGCCCATAAAGTTCATGACAAGATTGAAGAGCAGTTTAAGGAAGTTAAACATTGCATGGTTCATGTAAATCCTAGATAATTTTCGATGAATTGTGATATAATGAAAAAGACAAATATAGAAGGTGAAATAATGGAAAATAAAAACGTGAAATACTATAATGAAAATGCCGAATTAGAAGGAGAAATTCATAATTTAGTAGGTGAGCATTTTATTAAATCAAATTTGACAAGCGAAAAAAAGAAAAATAATAAAAATTTTGGAATTAAAATGATTTTAGCAACAATATTATTTATAATATTAGGATTGTTTTTAATATTCTTGGCTTTAAAAAATAAAAATTTTGTTGTTATAAAGGTTATAGGCGCCATTCTATGTTTTTGTTTAAGCTTTGGTTTTGGAGTAGTTGCTCATGCGGTGTTAGTTCCGCCTAAAAATGTTAACTATTTTAGTAATAATGATAAATAATTATATAAGTTGATTTAAACTATGAATGAATAACAAACTTATATAAGTTTCCGCCGATTTAGTTTAGTGGTAAAACAGATGCATGGTAAGCATCAGAGGACTGTTCAATTCAGTCATTCGGCACCATCTAAAAAAGAAAAAAGATAGTTTAGCTATCTTTTTTTATTCTATTTAATGTCATTATATCAGTATTATGTAATCCGCATAGTGCGTTTACGTAAGCATCAATCTCTGCTAATTTTTTATCAATATCAATTAATAAAGTATACTGATTAACAAATCTATCGCAATTGTGATTTGGGTATTTGATTTTAAAATAGGTGTCACCATTAATATAATCGGTTAAAAAACGCAACGCTAATTCATATGTTAATGTTTTAATTGATAGACCAATATAAGCAATTTCTTCTTTTTCTAAATAAGGTGCCATTTCTTCTAAATAACCTTTTAAATAATGTTTAGTTAATTCAAGATTTAAGAATATTTTATCGTGATCAAGTTCATCTTCAAAAGAATTAGAACAAGCTGAGCGAATTCCGTCTCCGATATCAAATAGAAAAGATCCTGGCATAACTGTATCTAAATCAATAACTGCGATTCCTTCATTAGTATTTTTGTCTATTAAAATATTATTTAATTTTGTATCATTATGAGTGACGCGAATAGGGATCGTTTTGCCTAAAGAATTCCAAATTATTGAACATTCTTTAATTTTAGAGATTAAAGAAACTATTTCATCAGAATGTTGAAAGGCTCTGTTAGTCACATTATTTTCGATACTTAATAATAAATCATTAAAACGATTTGGCGTATTATGAAAGTTTGGTATTGTTTCTACGAGCATGCTAGTTGGAAAATCTATTAATAATTTGTGAAAAAAGCCAAAAGTTTTTCCGGCGTTATAGGCAATCTCTTCTTGATTAGCGCGACAACAATCAAAATTATCATAAGAAATACAATTTTCTATGTATTCATATACCCGATAATATTCTTTTTCACCATCACCATTTATAAAAGTAAACATATTTTCGTTGTTTTGGGTTTTAATTACATTTAAAGTTTTATGTTTAGTATCGTTCATAGCTTCTAGCTTTCTTTTAATATGTTCAGTTATCAAGTCTATATTACGCATAACTAAATAAGGCTCTTTAAATACGTTTGCGTTTATTTTTTGCATTAAATATTTTTTTCCGTCCTCAAAAACTAATAAGTAAGTAGAATTGATATTTCCTTGATTATTTTCCTCTATACTAGCTATTTTGCTTTTGAATTGAAATTCTCCAGCAATTCGTTTGATTTTTATATTATCCATTTAAACCACCTTAGTTACAATTATATCAAAAATATATCTTTTTACAATTCTATAAAAAAACAGTATTTTTATTTGATTAATTTTATAATTCATTATAAAATAAAAATGAAGGTGATCTATATGAAAACAATATATCCATTAATTCATAAATTTCGTAGTAGTTTTGGTGGCGGAATTGCATGGCGACTAAAAAAACATTCGGAAGTAGTTGAAAAGCATTTGAATCCAGGAGAAGAAGTGTTATATGCTTTTTGCGGACAAAAGAATTCCGGCCCATTTGAATGGTTTGACACCTATGTTGCAGTTATTACTACCAAAAGAATGTTATTTGGTCACAAAAATTTATTATGGGGTTATGTCTTGAGCTCTGTAACACCTGATATGTATAACGACTTACAAGTTTTTCAAGGCTTATTGTGGGGAAAAATCAGAATAGATACGGTTAAAGAACTAATTATTTTAACAAACTTGCCTAAGAACAGTTTAGATGATATTGAAACAAATATTTCTGAATATATGATGGAACAAAAGAAACAATACGTAAAAGAAGGAAATTAAAATATGAAAAAGTTAATAATTTTAATTGCAGTAATTATTATCTTTTTTGTCTTTTTTTTATTTATGTATTTTTCGCCACGAAACTACGAAAAAAAATATGAGATAAATAAAGTTGAAATTACTGAAAAGTATAATAAAGAAAAACAATATTATTATTTTAATCTAAAATATGAAGATAAAGAACTTGAATATGCCTATAAAAGTAAATATCTAACTAAAAGAGGTTTAATCAAAGATGTTGAAATTTTAGAAGAAAAAGATACTACTTGTTTAGAATTTGAAAGTAAATATTTAGAGCCTTATCCTTTGTGTTATAAAGATAATAAACAAGTATCATATAATTTAACTGATATAAATTTTGATAGCTTTATAAAAAAGTATAAGGAAGAGGATAAATCATATAAAGATATTAATATTAATTACCTTAATGATAAAACTATATTAACTTGGAATTATAAAGGGTTTAATGTATTGAAAAAAGATAATTATCAAGAAATAAATTTTTTGAAAAAGGATAATTATAATTTAGAATTAGTAGCAAAAGTGAATAACTATCTTATAATTCCGGATTATGATCAGGAACATAGCTTTAATAATATGTATTTATTAAATTTAAAATCAATGAAATTAGAAAAGTGGGATTTAAAATATGAAATTTACTTTGATAGTTATGTCGTAGGGGTTGATGGAAAAAGCATTTTTATTTTCGATAATAAAGATGAAATACTATATGAATTAAGACCTGATAAAAAGAAAATGCGTAAAATAAAATATAAAGGAATAGTTAATGATAAATGGCAAGAATTATCATTAGGAGATTTTAATAAAAAGAAAACATTTACCAGAAAAAATGTTTATAACTATGAAGTTATTAACAATGAGTTATATTTAAAATACCTTGATGGGAACAATAAAATTTTATTAAGTGATAAAACAGTCAAAGAAATAGTAGCTGTTGAAAATACAACAGTATATTACTTAGTAGATGATAAACTTTATATGTACAATTATAATTATGGTGAAATTAAGCTACTTGAATACTTTGAATGGAATTTTAATTATAAAAATATGATATATATCTATTAATAACCAAAACTAATCTTTAACATACTCTATAATAGGAGTGATGTTATGTTTGATAAATATATAGTTAAAACAGGCGATGATTTGTCTAAAATAGCCCAAAAATTTAATACTAGTATAGATTATTTGCAAGAAGTTAATAACATTTATTATGAAAATGCTTTAAGAGCAGGTATGGAAATAATTGTTCCTAAAAATAATGAAATCTACTTTGAGTATTATACTATTGAAAAAGGAGATTCTTTATACGGTATTGCAAGACGTTATAATATAAATCCTGATTTATTAGCTAGTTTAAATGGCTTGAACTTAGAAGATTATATTTATCCTGCTCAAGAAATCTTAATACCCAAATCTAATTATAGTTATTATATTACTGCAGAAGGCGATACCTTGAGTAATATTGCTAATGCATTTAATATAACAAGCAATGAAATAATCGCAGAAAATGAAACGATATATCTTTTAGCAGGACAATTACTTGTTCATAAAAAAAATTAATATGGTCTTTGCATCATATTTTTTTTATGATAAAATTTAGTATAGTAGGAGTTGAGAAAAATGATACTAAAAAAGCCTTATGCATTTTTAATTAAGTATTTTCGTTTAATTCATTTAATTTTAGCAATTCCGGTTATATACTTAACAGTAAAAACTGTAGGTATAGTAAATTTCTTTAACGATTATGTTAATAATAATTATTCATTAACAATAAATGGTGACTTATCAACAATATTTATTAATCCGTTTATGTACTTAGGATTAATTTTAATAGTTTTATCTGCTATTGCGGTTTATTGGTTATTTAAATATAAAGAAAAACCTCGGAACCATTATATTGCAATTATTATTTATTATTTGTTGTTATTTATATTGTTTACCGTTTGTCATAACATTTTGGAAGTAATGGAACATAATGTTCTAGAAGCCTCACTAGCAAGAGCATATCGAGATATTTCTTTGATTATTTCGATACCTCAATATTATTTTGCGTTATTTATAGTAATTCGCGGTCTAGGATTTAATGTAAAAAAATTAAATTTTGCTGATGATTTAAAAGAATTAGAAATTTCTGAAAAAGATAGCGAAGAATTTGAATTTGTTCTTGGAGTAGAAGGCTACAAAGCTAAAAGAACTGTTAGAAGATTTTTTAGAGAATTCTCTTATTATGTTAAAGAAAACACTTTTATATTTATTGCTATAATTTCACTTTTGGTGATCGGTATAGGAACAAGCATATATTTAAATAGAGAAGATTATGAAGTGTATTATAAGCAAGGAGAAAGCTTTGATTATAAAACATTTGCAATCACAATTGAAGACTCTATTACCACTAATCTTGCTTATAATGGAAGTGTAATTAATAAAGAAAAATATTATCTAATTGTTAAATTAAATGTTAGAAATAAATTCTCAACAGCTGAAAGTTTAGTGTATTCTAATTTCAGAATTAAAATTGGTAAAGACTTTTTGGCTCCTATAATCGATAAAGCCTCATATTTTTCAGATTATGCAATTCCGTATAAAGGCGATGATATAGGTGCTTTAGAAGAAAATAAATATGTATTAGTTTATGAACTTACAAAAGAACAACTAAAAGAAGAATATGAACTAAAGATTTATAATAGTATAACTACCAAAAAAGATAAATTAAAAACAAGATATTCTAATGTTGCATTAAATCCGATTTTAATTGATCAAGTTTCGGAGGTTAAAACCGTTAATTTAGGAGAAACTTTAGATTTGGCCAATTCTAACATAGGAGATACTAAGTTAACAATTGAAGGTTATCAAATTACAAACAAATATAATTACACTTATGTTAATTGTTATAACGGCAACTGTAAAACGCTAAATGATTATGTTTCACTAGATTATTATTCGGTGGGAAGCGGTAGTACTCTTCTGGCTTTAAATTATAAACTGGATTTGGATAAACAGTCTAATTATTCTAATTATACAAAAAGCGAAAGAACATTTTTTAATAATTTTGCTTCAATAGAATATAAAATAAATGATAAATATTATAAAGAAACAATAATTAATAAAACTCCAAATAATATAAATGATAGCTTGATTTTACAAGTAAGTAATAAAATAAGTGATGCTTCGGAATTAAAACTGATGATCACAGTTAGAAATAAAGCCTATGCAATAAGACTAAAATAACGCGAATATCATAAAAGTATTTGCGTTATTTTTTTATTAATGTTATAATTGTCATATGCCTGATGGCAATGAATATATATTACTATGGGGCTTTAGCCAAGTGGTAAGGCGTGGGTCTGCAACACCCTGAGCACCGGTTCAAATCCGGTAGGCCCCTCCAAATTAGAAATATCTACAAAATTTTTGTAGTCAATAATCATAAACCATTGTAAGAGCACAATGGTTTATTTTTTATTAAAGGTGGAGATGTCTGTGAATGATAAAAAAACGAGATATGTAATTACAATTTTTACCCTTGATAAACTTCATCAAAGTATAGGGCTAACAACTTGGGATAAAGAACGTTGTTATGAATTTTTCAAAGAACAAGAAAAACGCTATGGCTTAAAATTAATAAGTTCTAAAGAAGAAGTTTTAATTGTTGTGGAGTACAACAATATAATCTGGGAATATATGATTTATTATGGTTCTTATAAGAAAAGATATAAAACGCTTGAAAGTAATGATGAAAGAAAAATCCAAATAGAAAAACGATTGTTAGCTGATTTGAAAACAATAGGATTAGAAGAATTAAAAGAAGATATATTAAAACATCTCGAAACGGGAACCCGTTTTGAATATAAAATTAAATTAGATACACAATTTAAAAATTATTGTGTATAAAATAGGGCTTAAGGATAGTTATATATTTTTAATTTGCCAAATAATAAAAATAAATTACTATTAGCAAATTCGGCATATTTATGATAAAATCTATTTAGAAGAAAAAGTATGGATAGAGATGATATTATGCCAACAGAGTTTGTGCTTTATAATGCAAGTGAAGATAAATTGTTTGAAAATAAATCGAAAAAAGAGAAAGAACAAATTTTGCCTGAAATGGTAAGAGATGCTTTAATATATGGCTATAAACCTGTAGCACGAAAATATTACACTTATCCAGCTACAGTAAGACGCTGGGTAAGGATTTATCAAGAATATGGTGAAGAAGGATTAAAATTAAATAAAAGAAGAACTGGTAATAAAGAGGGCAAATAGCCTCTTTTTTTATAAAAAGGAATAAGTCAAACGGAGAAAAGTTGTTTTATATGTGATTTTGTGCTAAAATTTAACATGTTAAAGTGATTAATATTATTAGATTGAAAGGAATGAATATTATGGCAAACAAAAAAATAACAAGTAGAGATGTTGACTTTGCAAAATGGTATACTGATGTAGTTACTGCAGCACGTTTATCATCTTATTCTAATGTTAAAGGATGTATTATACTTGAACCAAATGGATATGCTATTTGGGAAATGATTCAAAAAACTTTAGACAAAATGTTTAAGGAAACTGGTCATAGAAATGTAGCAATGCCAATGCTTATTCCGGAAAATCTTATGAATAAAGAAAGCGAACTTATTAATGGGTTTGCTCCAGAAGTTGCTTGGGTAACAATGGGTGGTTCTAAAAACTTAGAAGAAAGAATGTGTATTCGTCCTACAAGTGAAACTTTGTTTAGTGATTACTACGCTTCTGTAGTTAATTCATATAGAGATTTACCACTTAAATATAACCAATGGTGTAGTGTTATGCGTTGGGAAAAAGAAACTAGGCCATTTTTAAGAAGTAGAGAATTTTGGTGGCAAGAAGGTCATACTGTTCACGAAACTAAAGAAGAGGCTGAACAAGAAACAAGAGATATGTTGAATGTGTATAAAAAATTCTTTTGGGAATATTTAGCAATTCCAGCAATAACTGGCCGTAAGACTGATAAAGAAAAATTTGCTGGTGCCGAATATACATTAACTATAGAGTCATTGATGTATAACGGAGTTTCTCTGCAATCTGGAACTAGTCACTATTTTGGACAAAAATTTAGTAAGGCTTATGATATTAAATTTCTAAATAGAAATAATGAATTAGAAAATGCTTATCAAACTTCATGGGGAGTAAGTTCTCGAATGATTGGTGCGTTAATTATGGTTCATAGCGATGATGATGGTTTAGTATTACCACCTAAAATTGCACCAGTTCAAGCAAGAATTATCCCTATAGGGGATTCTTCAGAAGTATGGGATGTAACCGATGATATTTATAAAAAATTAAATGCTGCAAATATTGCTGTAGAAATAGATAAAACCGAAAAGAGCCCAGGATTTAAGTTTGCAGAAGCAGAAGTTTTAGGAATTCCGGTACGTATTGAAGTTGGAGCACGTGATCTAGAACGCGGAGTAATTACTTTAGTACGTCGTGATACAAAAGAAAAAATAGAAGTGGCAGCAGAAGCTGATATAGTAACGATTGTAAATGATTTAATGCAAGTGATGCAAAATGATATGTTAAAACGTGCAAAAGATCGTCGTGATAATATGACATATGAAGCAAGAAGCTTAAGCGAGTTTGAAAATATTATGAATAATACTCCAGGATTTATTAAAGCTGATTGGTGCGGCGATGAAAATTGTGAACTAAGAATAAAAGAAATAAGAGGTACAAAATCACGTTGTATTATGGAAGGCGAAAAACCATTAACAGGTAAGTGTGTTGTTTGTGGTAAAGACGCTGATAAATTAGTAACGTGGGGAATACAATATTAAAAGTAAAGAAAAATCTTTACTTTTTTTATTATATAAATTATAATGTAATTGTGCTATACCAAGTAGTACAAGCGAAAGGGAGAAAATAATGATAAAGATTGAAGGGTTAGCCAAAAAGTTTGGCAAAAATTTTGTATTAAAAGATTTATCTTGTACCATTAAAGATTCCTGTATATATGGATTAGTTGGCGCAAATGGTGAAGGGAAGTCAACATTACTAAGACTTATCAACAGTATTTATGCTGCTGATAAAGGAACCATTTTAATTGATGGGGAAAATGTTTATGATAACGCTAAACTAAAACAAAAAATGGTATTTGTATCAGATGATTTGTTTTTTTATCCAAGTTATTCAATGCTTGATACCGCGAAATATTATCAGGCTTTATATCAAAATTTTGATATGGATTATTTTATGGAACTAGCAAAAAAATTGAAATTTGATGTAAAAAGAAAAATTAATACATTTTCAAAA
Organism: Bacilli bacterium; assembly: GCA_017442305.1. Lineage (GTDB taxonomy): Bacteria > Bacillota_I > Bacilli_A > RF39 > UBA660 > RGIG2951. The sequence continues at coordinate 94,931 of JAFRZY010000004.1, forward strand.
GGAATGAAAAGGCAATGTGCTTTAATATGTGCTATTTGTACAAATGCCGATTACATGTTTTTTGATGAAACATTTGATGGGCTAGATCCAGTAATAAGAAACGAATTTAAAAAGATAATTATTAAGCAAATGAATAAAAAAAATACAACAATAATTATGACTAGCCATAACTTAAGAGAACTAGAAGATATTTGTGATAATCTTGGGTTGCTATATAAAGGTGGTATTTTATTCGAAAGTGATATTGACTCTATTAAAACAAATATGTTTAAAGCACAAATATCTCTAAAAGGAGATTTTGACGAAACAACTTTTAAAGATATAGATATTCTGAACTTTAAAAAGAGCGGTAGTGTAGCTACTATAATAATAAAAGATACAAGAGGTGATGCTTCTTCTAAATTAAAAAAATTAAAACCAATAATTTTAGATATATTACCATTGACATTAGAAGAAGTATTTATATATGAAATGGAGGCTTTAGGTTATGCGTTTAATGAAGTTATTTAATTTCAAATATTTGATTCAAAATTTAAAGAAATCCAAAGGGGTTTTAGCAATATTTTTAGGCTTAATTCCTATCTTGAATTTTGCCATTTTTATTTCCCGAACATTAGGGTCTAATAGCACAAAAATATTTACTTTAACTGAAATTTCAGCGATTAGTTTAGTGGGAGCTTTTATTATTCCTGTAATATTATCTAGTTGTTTATTTGGATATTTATTTAAAAGAAAGAGTGTTGATTTTATTGGTTCAATGCCAATAGATAGAAAAACTATATTCATAACCAATACTATTGGAGGAATAGGTTTAATAATTATTTTAAATTTATTAAACATTGTTATTTTAAGCATTGTTGCTAATGTATTTAATGGATTTTTATTACCGTTTAGTATGGCATTAGACTATTTTGTACTATGGACAGTTATTTACAGCTTTATTTTTATAGTTACGAATTTAGCAATCAGTGTATCAGGTAACTTACTTACTTCAATTGTTATTACTTGTTTATGCTTATTTTTAATACCATTTCTAAGTGATTACGCATTTTTAAAACAACAACAAAAAGACTATGGTTATTATAAAGTGAAATGTACAGAAAAAGAATGTATGCCAAAGCATTATTACTGTGTTGATGATGAGTGTACAAATAATTTAAAAAATAATATTTATCAAACATACATTAATAAAAAGGAAAATCATTCCAATCATATAGCGCCATATAGTTTTATTAGTAGTCTATTCATATCGGTTTATGACTATAGCGAATATGATGCTAGTATATTAAATTTTGTATCTATAATAAAGATGCTTATCGGATCTATTTGTTGCTTTGGACTAGGCTTACTAGCTTTCAACAAAAGAAAAATGGAGGTATGCGAAACTTCGTTTGATAATTTAATAATTCATAATGTAGTTAAGTCACTGGTATTAATTCCAATTTATTGTATTATGTTAGAAATTATAGCGGACGAATTTTTTGCGGCAATTATTTTTATTGCTATCATAATAATTTATTATTTAGTTTATGATGTAATTACAATGCGTAAAATTAGCTTAAAAAGAAGTGCAATATTCACATTTTTAGGAATGACTGTATTAATTATTTTAAGTCTTGCAGGAATAAATTATTTTATTAATAATCAGGAAGAAGAAATTATTGATGTTAATAACATAGATAGTGTTGCAGTTACATTTGATAACGAATATCTAAGTGATAAAATATATATTGAAGATGAATATCTAATAAAATATATAATGAGTTTAGAACTTGAAAACGATGACTATAAAACTGAAGAAGAAGAGGAAGAAGAAGAAATTATTTACTATTCTTTTAAGATAGGAAATAAAGAATATTATTCTCATAGTTGGATAAACCCTAAATCATATAATTATATAATTGATTATTTAAACAGAAACACCGCTTATTTAACTGAGTTTAGAAAAATTAATGATAATGTTGGCGCTATAATGCTTGGATATAATGTAACAAAAGATACTAAAGAAATTGTGGATGTAATAAAAAAGGATTTAGAAAATATAAGTTTAAAAGAATATATAGAAGCATTTAAAAATGAATCTTTACCTATAGAACTAAAATTAGTAAGTTATCAAAATCATAAAATTTTATATCGTGGAATACCTGTAGGTTTATCTATAGAACTGCAAAACAAAATTGCGGAAGTTGAAACTAAAGCTTTAATTAAATCGTTAAATAAAAATATTGATATTATAAATGAGCTTTATATTTTTAGTAATACGGAAATTGTTTTGGAAGATTTAAAGTTGGATAATAACGATATAATAATTGACTATTTATTGGATTACTCTCGTTCTGAGATTTTAGATTTTATTAAAACTCAACAAAATACAAAGTTTGATTTAAATAAAGAACATATAAACTTAGAAATTTATGTTAAAAATGATACATATCATTTTATTACGAATAATGTTGAGGGCATTAAAAAAATATTAAGTTCGAAACATCAACAACTTTTAAATACTCCGGAATATAACGATCTATTAAATAATAGAGAAAGCGATATTGAATATTATGACTAATCTAATAACTTTAGATTACCAAAGTAGAGTGCCTATCTACGAACAAATTATAAAAGAGTTTGAACGTTATATAGCTCTAGGAGTTTTAAAAGAAGATGATCAAATTCCTTCAATTAGAGAACTGGCAGCAAGTCTAGGAATAAACCCCAATACGGTTAGAAAAGCATACGAAAAATTAGAAAATCTAAAAATAATAAAAACAATTTCAACAAAAGGAACATTTGTAGCTAACGCATCGAAGATAGTTTTAAATGCCCAAGTAAAAGAATCAATATCAAAGATAAAGATTATTATTAGTGATTTAGAAAAATTAGGCGTTAGTAAAGAAGATATAATAAAAAAGATTCAATAGAAACAATTTTTTTCAAATTGTTTCTATTTTTTTGATATAATAAAAAATACTGGAGGATATATGAACGAGGAAATAATTAAAAAAATAGCTGAGGATAACAATATTAAACCACAGCAAATAAAAAGTGTTTTAAAACTACTGGAGGAAGGTAATACAATTCCGTTTATAGCGCGATATAGAAAAGAAGCAACGGGTTCTTTAGATGAAGAACAAATAAGAGTTATATCAGAACATTATGAATACGGAGTTAATTTATTAAAAAGAAAAGAAGATGTAATTCGTTTGATTGATGAAAAAGGCCTTTTAACAGATGAGTTAAAAAATGACATTATGGCTTGTAACAAATTAGTTGACGTAGAAGATTTATATAGACCATTTAAAGAAAAGAAAAAAACCAAAGCAACAGAAGCTATAGCAAATGGATTGGAGCCTCTTGCAAAATATATAATGATGTATCGTACGGATATACTTGGGATTGCTTCTGAATTTGTTAATGACAAAGTAAAGACTATAGAAGACGCAATTGTTGGGGCTAAATATATTATTGCTGAAAACATTAGTGATAATGCTAAATTTCGTAAGTGGATAAGAATAGAAACATATAAAAATAGTCAAATTAGCTCTAAAATAAAAAAGAATGCTCAAGATGAAAATAAAGTCTACGAAATGTATTATAGTTATCAAGAACTTATTAAATGCATTAAGCCACATAGAATACTAGCTCTTAATAGAGGAGAAAAGGAAAATGTATTAAGTGTTTCTATTAATTTTGATATTGATAAAATAGAAGATTTTATTTGTAGTAAGGTAATTACAAAAAATATTGAACCTTGTGCAACTTATATAGAAGAAGCGATAAAAGATAGTTTAAAACGCTTAATATTACCTAGTATTGAAAGGGAAATGAGAAGCGAATTAACCGAAAAAGCAGAAGATGTAGCTATTGATAATTTTGGTAAGAATTTAGAAAATCTACTTTTACAACCACCTATGAAAGAAAAAATGGTATTAGGTTTAGATCCTGCATATCGAACTGGTTGTAAACTTGCGGTTGTTGATAAAACAGGTAAGATGCTTGATATAACGGTAATATATCCGCATGAACCTAAAAATTTATATGCAGAAGCTAAAGAGAAAACTTTAAAGATTATTGAAAAGTATAATATTGATATTATAGCAATTGGAAATGGAACAGCATCGCGTGAAAGTGAAGCTTTTATAGCGGATGTCCTTAAAAGCTCTCCTAGAAAAGTTTCTTATATAATAGTTAATGAAGCTGGAGCAAGTGTCTATTCAGCAAGTAAATTAGCTATAAATGAATTTCCTGATTTACATGTTGAGGAAAGAAGTGCCATTTCTATAGCCAGAAGATTACAAGATCCATTAAGTGAACTGGTAAAGATAGAACCTAAAAGTATTGGGGTAGGAATGTATCAACATGATGTAACCCCGAACAAATTAGATGGGTCCCTAAACTTTGTGGTTGAAAAAGCTGTTAACACTGTAGGGGTTAATATTAATACTGCAAGTAGTGAATTACTAACCTATGTATCAGGTTTAACTAAAAAAGCTATTGAAAAATTAATTAGTTATCGTGAATCAAAAGGGAAAATATTAACAAGAGAAGAGCTTCGTAAAAATAAAGTTCTTACCGAAAAAGCTTTTGAGCAATCAATTGGCTTTATGCGTGTTTTAGATGGAAACAACATCTTGGATAAAACAAGTATTCATCCTGAAAGTTATGAAAAAACTTATGCCTTATTAAATATTTTAAATTTAAATATAAATGATATTGGTACAAATGCATTTAATGCAAAATTAACAAACTTAGATATTGAAGAGTTGTCGAACAAATTGAGTGTGGATACTTATACTTTAGAAGATATAATTAAGTGCTTGCTAGCGCCAGGAAGAGATCCGCGAGATGAAATGCCAAGTCCAATTTTAAAAAGTGATATTTTAAAATTAGAAGATTTAAAAGTTGGTATGCATTTACAAGGTACAGTTAGAAATGTAGTAGACTTTGGAGCATTTATCGACATTGGAATAAAGAATGATGGATTAGTTCATATTTCCCAAATAACGGATAAATACATAAAACACCCATCGGAAGTGTTAAGTGTTGGCGATATTGTGGATTGTTATGTGCTAGAAATTTTCAAAGAAAAAAGCAAGGTATCATTAACTCTTCTAAAAAAATGACAAAAAAATGCAAACAACTATTGATTTAATTAAAATAATCTGCTAACATGTATACTAGAGGAGGAGAAAAAAGATGGGAGACAAAAAAAGCACAGTATTACTAACAGTAGTAGCAGTAGCAACATTATTAGTAGCAGTAGCAGGATCAACATTCGCATTCTTCGCTGCAAACACTGATGAACTAGAAGGTAGCGTAGAAGTTTCTACTCAAACAGCTGCTGGTTCAGATGTATTTACATCAACAGGAGCTAGCCAAATAGGTTTAAGTGTTACTAATGATAAAATGATGCCAGGTGATGCAAATACAAGTGAAACAGAAGCAACAATTACAGAAACTGATGCAGATGCTGCTGCAGGAGAAAAATTAGTAGTTAGCTTAGAAGCTGGATCTGGTAAAGCAACATGTACTTATAAATTAAAATATGTTGATGCACCAGCTAGTACTGAAACAAATCCTGAAACTATAGTATATGCTCCAAGTTCAGCTTATGCTAAAATAACTGCAACTGACAAAAAAGAATATACTTTAGAAGGAACTGATGGTACAAACAGTTTTGTTGAAACTAATATGCATGAAGTAGCAGAATTCTTAGCTGATGACGCTAATACGTTTACAATTACTGATACTTATGAAGCTGCAAGTGTTGCAACTACTCAAACATGGACTTTTACAGCAAGATTCTATAATTTACCAAATTCACAAGATGAATTAATTAACAAGAGATTTGCTGGAACAGTTACTGTAGATAAAGACTCTATCGTTTGTGAAAACGAAGCTGCTTAATCAATAAGTATTTAAAACAACCTTTTGGGTTGTTTTTTTCTTTTCTAAATTGTTGTAAAATTTGTTGTAATGTCTTGCAAAAGATGACAAAAAATGCTAACATCTATAATAGAGGAGGACAAAGAAATGGGAGATAAGAAAAGTGTCGTACTATTAACAGTTGTGGCAGTAGCTACATTATTAGTAGCAGTAGTTGGTGCATCATTTGCGTTCTTCGCTGCAAACACTGAAAATGTTAATGGTAAAGTTGAAGTTTCAGCAGAAACAGCAGCAGGTTCTGATATTTTCTCATCAGCAGGTGTGGCTACAATTGGTTTAAAAGTAACTAATGATGTTATGCTTCCACAAAATTCTGCAGGTAATCCAGTAGCAGTTGAAGAATCAACTTCTGATGAAGATTACACTGGTGGAAAATTGGTGGTTAGCTTAAAAGCTGGATCTGGTGTAGCAACTTGTACATATAAATTAAAATATGTTGATGTTGAAGCTGATGATACTACAGAACCAAAAACAAAAGTATATACTCCAACAGAAAACATGACTGAAGGAATGAAAGAATATACTTTAGAAGGAACTGATGGTACAAATAGTTTTTCTGAAACTAATATGGATAAAGTTGCAGCAACTTTAGCTGGTAAAACATTTACTATTTCTAATACTGCTGGTTCAGCAACAACTAACCAAACTTGGGATTTTACTGCAAGATTCTATAACTTAAGTATTACTCAAGATGATCAAATTAACTCTAGATTTGCAGGAACAGTTACTGTAGATCCAGATTCAATTAGTTGTTCAAACAGCGGTAACTAATAAATGCGACCTAATGGTCGTTTTTTGTTTACAATAACTCATAGAAACTGATTGAATAATTTTTTAGAATTTGATATTCTAATAATAGTGAGGTGTGTCAAAATGAGAAAGGATACCAAAACAATTTTTTTATCAATAATCGCGGTTTTACTCTTAATTGCTGTTGGTGTAGGTATATCATATGCATATTTTCAAATTCAAAAAGATGTTGATAAAGGAAAAGTAACTGTGGAAGCTGAGACCGATACGGCAGCCGAAATAGATTATACAACGGGTCAAGATATTAATTTGGATTTAGCAGAACCTGGGGATTCAGATTCTACCGAATTTAATATAGCTTTAACAGCATCAAATAAAGCTGCTGATAAAATCACTTATGGGATAGATTGGATAATTACTAAAAACGAGTTTGTTTATGAACCAGAATATCCAGGTATGGCTCAATTAGTGTATTCCCTTTACTATAGTTTTGATCAAAATAATTGGACTCCTTTTATTGAAAATGCAGATTGTACTGACTTAGGTAAAGAGGCTACAACATCTAATCCGTTTACTCATACAATTGCTAGCAATCAAGAATTGAGTGCTAATGCCAACACGACTAAAACAATCTATTGGAAGTTTGTTTTAGAATATAAAGCTTATGACTTTAACCAAGCTACTAATATGAGTAAAACATTTAACGGTAAAATAAAAGTAACAGGAATTTAAGAAGATAAAAATCTTCTTTTTTTGTTTATATTTAATATTAAAGTATTGTTGCAAATTAATATATGTGATATAATTTTTTATAGAATTGGGTTGATATTAATGAGAATAAAAGAAGGGGTCAAGAAATTTTTTGATGAACAAAATCATGTTGAAATTAATTTAGATGAATTTTCTAATTTAAACTTTATTGAAAAAAACGAAAAAATTAGAGATTTAATCAAAAAAACAACTGGGTTTCGTAACAGTATAAAAAGTAATGATTTATTAAAAATTCTTGATTACATAGATGAACACGAAACAAATGAATTAATAATAAATAACGAAATTATGGTTAGTATCGTTGATAATAAGCTTATAATTAGCTATCGTAAAGGTAAAGTTTACTTAAATGTTATTATATTTGTAGTTGCTTTAATTTTAATAACAGTTATTGGAACTTATGCTTATTTATTTAAAGAAAGATTACTAACAGTTAATAAGGATATTAATGATGACGGTATTCCTGAAATTAATATAGATAAAAATGATGATGGAGTAGCAGATATAAATATCGATTTAAATAAAGATGATAAACCAGATTATAATATTAATTACGGTAATAGTGGGGAAGCAATCTTTAATGTGAAAGTAAAAGACAAGTATAAAAATCCGGTAAATCAAGATGTTAACGGTGATGGTAAATGTGATATTAATTGTGATATTAATGATGACGGATGGCCAGACATTAATTTGGATATAAATGGTGATGGAGTTACAGATTTATTTATTGATTCAGAATATAAAGGATATGCAACTTTAAACATTGATATAAACGGGGATAAAGTTTGTGATATCAATTGTGACTTAGATGATGATAATAAATGTGATAAAAACTGTTTAGATTTTGAAGTTGTTAAATACATTGATATAAAAAATAATAATGCCGGTGTTAATATTAACACAGTTATACCAGTAATTGAATTACGAGGAAATGAAATAGAATGCAAAAATTTATTCCCAACAGATCAACCACAGGAAAATGTATTAAAAGAATGCAAAGCTCATTTTACTGTAAGTAATATTTCTGGTATGGGAGCTGCCTATAATTTAAAACTTATTATTAATAAGAATTCATTTATAAGTGATAATTTAAAATATAAATTAAATAGTGATAACGGAATTAGTAATATACCAAACTATGTAACCGTTCCTCAAGAAAGTAAAGCAGTTTTAAAAAATATTAAGATAGACGCTAATACAACCCATAATTATGATGTATCATTTATTATTGAAGGTATGGGAGAAGAACAAAACTATGATGCTGGAAAGAATCTAAGTTTAAAGTTCGTTATAGAAATATAAGAGGTAGATTATGAATTTTGTCGAACAATATTATGAATTCAAACATAAATGGTATTTTAAAATAAGTAGTTTGTTATTTGATTTTTATATAAATAAAGAACCGAATGAACAAGTCCAAAGAATAAAATACGATTATTTAGAAGAGTTGCTTTTTGTATATATAAACAAAGAAGAAATAATAGATGATGCAATAAATGCAAAATTAAACAGTATAAACTACGAATCACTTAATAAACTGGAATATGAACTTTTAAAATATGTTATTCAAGTAAGTAATAATTATCCTAAAACAAAGTTTAATAATTCAGATTATATATATTTTGCGATGTTATTAGAAATAACTATTCAACTCTATAATAGTGCTTTTATGGGTATAAGTGAAAATGTGGTTTATAACATATTAAAAGAAAATTTGTTTAGGTTTGAAATAGTTGATTTTAAACGTAAACAAACAAAAATGAATTTACTTATAAGATATTTGAAGTTTATTAATAAAAACGAAATAAATTATTTTGCTAATTTGAGAAATAAAAATATTATAGTTAATGTAACAACATTAAGTAATCATCATAATTATTTTATAATAGATATTATAAACAAATTACCTAATTTATTAAAATATGATGATGAATTGGTAGAAAGTGTTGTTAAGAACAATGATTATTTAAATAAGTTATTTATATTAAATTTTAATTTGCTGATTGAAAAAATAGTTTATTTGCTAGAAAAAGAAGCATTTAAAATAGACAAAGTAATATTTAATTTAGATAATTATCAATTTAATCGTACTGCTATAAATTATGTTAATAACTATGATAGTGTCATAAACAACTTAATAATGTTCTGTAGTACTGATAAAAAGAAATTAGATATGATTAATAGCAAATACAGTAAATGTGTATATATAAATGAAAATAAAATAGATAAAGTAAGCGAATATTCTGGAATGACAGTATTGGTTAAAAATAGTTTCTGGAATAAACATAAAATAGATAGCAAAAAGTATAAGGATTTAGACTTTATAACTATAGCAGATAATATAGCTTATAAATTTGAGAAGGAGGAAAATTATGATGGAAAATTTTCAAGAATTTTTTGTGGATTTATTAACACCATTCTTCCATGGATTAATGGTAGTACTTTCATCAATATTAGATTGGATATTAGGAACTCTTAATATAGTAAACTATATTAAGATTATAGTAGAGTATACTAAAGAGATGAATATACTTGGTATTATTCTAGTAGCAATCACAATTATGATATTATTAGGAATATACTGTTTAATTGCATTTTTAATCTATAAAGTAATTAAAAGATATATCAAATATCGTAAAAATTTGAAGAATCAAGAAGATTTAAATGAAGAGGTGGAAATCTTACGTTCAAAACTTGTTAAGTATGATGCTGATAATGCTAAATATGGTGAGATGTTAAAAGACAAAGATGGTAATGTTTTAGAAGATGGTGAAAGCAGATTTAGTCGTTTAAGCCAAGTTGATGAAGATATGGAAAACTATAAGTTACCAGCAAGTAACGATACAATTACATTAAAAGAATTATGTGAAATGTTTAGAAATTACTCTGCTAGTACTTTAAAATTATATTATTCAGAAAAAATTATCCGTTTGTTTATTTCTGCATTAGCATCAAATAAATTAGTAATTTTACAAGGTATTTCTGGTACAGGTAAAACATCCCTTGCTTACGCATTTGGTAAATTTTTAAATAACGAAGCATGTATTGCTCCAGTTCAACCTTCATGGCGTGATAGTTCAGAAGTTTTTGGATATTTCAATGAATTTACAAAAAGATTTAACGAAACAGATCTTTTAGTTGCTATGTATGAGGCCGGTTTTAAAGATCGTGTATATATTGGCGTATTAGATGAAATGAACATTTCGCGTGTTGAATACTATTTTGCTGAAATGTTATCGCTTCTTGAAATGCCTAATGAAGAAAACCGTATATTATCAATTGTAGCAAGTGGTTGGGATAATGACCCAAAAAATATTAAAGATGGTAAAATTAAAATCCCAAGTAATATGTGGTATATTGGTACAATAAATAACGATGACTCTACATTTATGATTACTGATAAAGTTTATGACCGTGCTATGCCTATCAATATAGATGAAAAATTTGATAGATTTGAAGCTCCAGCAACCAATTCATTAGAGTTAAGTTATAAACATTTAAATAAATTATTTACAGATGCTAAAAACGAAATTAAAGTTAGCGATGATTTATTAAAGAAATTGGATTTAACAGATAAATATATCATGGAACGTTTTAGAATAGCGTTTGGTAACAGAATTGTTAAACAATTATTAGAATTTATTCCGGTTTATATTGCTTGTGGTGGCGAAGAGACTGATGCCTTTGATTATGTTTTGGCAAACAAAATCTTAAGAAAATTTGAACAATTAAACATGGGTATTATTAAAAATGAGATAGATGGATTTATTGAGTTCTTAAATCAAACTTATGGTGTTGATAAAATGCATGAAAGTATTGATTATTTAAATCGTTTAAAGAAAATGATATAGGTGTTTATGAAAAAGTTAAAGATAAGTAATTATAATGATCAAGATTACAAAAACTTTAAAGAAAAAACACAAATAGATTGTAATTTAAATATCAATAGCTATAGCGATAATTATCAATGGGTAGATGTGTTTCTAGAATATATACCATATCTTGATGCTATTGTTAGAAATCCCAGAAGATTTATTCAAACTGATGAGTTATTAGTTCAAATAGAAAAAGCCAAGAAAATATCTGAAGAAAGTATCAAACATTTAGCACAACATACACACTTAATTAGATCTGTTGATGAAGAAGATGTTCCTCAACCATCTAAAATTTTAAATATATATAAAGAAGAAACTTATGATATTTATGAAAATAGGTTTATTGCTACATTAATAAGAAATTTGTATATTTTTATTACTATGCAATATGACAAAATGAAAGAAATAGAAATTAATGAAGATGGTGCTGAGAAAAGTGTTGTTTATAAAACAAAAACATTAATTGATAACGAAGAGTATACATCTACTTTAAGAATTGAAGTTAAAGAAAAAACTGAAACGATAGATTTAAGAGCAGTAAAAGACAAAATTGATGGCTTATATGATGTCATTGTTCAATTCAAAAAAAGTGACTTAATGAAACAATTAGAAAGAGCACAACCTGTACGAAGTCCAATAAGAAAAACTAATGCGATTTTAAAAGATACTCAATTAAATAAATGCTTAGAATTATGGGAAGTTTTAGAAAAACTACAAAATGATATTGAGTTAGATACTCATAATGCAAATTCTTATGTTGACGAAAATGAATTTGTAGAAAATTTAACTTTATCAAATTATATGAATTTTTGTACACTCACTAACCGAACGATTACAGAAGAAGATGAACTTGATGATCAAGCAAAAAATATATTTAATGATTTAATAAAGATATATCTTGAAAGAGATAATATTGGTGTTAAAAATTTTAGAAAAGAATTAGTTGAAGATTTAGATGTCTTATGTATGCAATATGAAAAAGATTATGATGCAATTGAAAATGCTTATGAAAATTTCTTCAATTCATTTACATATTTTTCTGAATAAAAACTGAATATTAGTTATTCAGTTTTTTTATTTATTGCCATAAATTGTACGCTATGCTATAATTTTATATAGTAAGGAGTGTTTAAGATGGGTGAAAAAATCAGTGAAGAAAACAATGATTTACAAGAACAATATCTGATACTCGAAGAAGAAGAGAAGCAAGAGAATAAAAGAAAACTTATTTTTTTGATTATAATATTATTTTTGATTATTCTAATCTCTGTTATTGGTGCAACTTTCTCTTATGAAAAATATAAAAATGAACAAAAACCTGTAGAAGTTTGTAAGGTAAACTGTAAAACAGATAAGGATAAAAAACCAGATTATAATATTGACTATGAAGGAGATAAAACTCCACATTTTAATGTTGATACTAATGGTGATTTTGTCCCAGATTTTAATTTAATGAATCGAGATATTAACAATGATGGAAATTGTGATTTAAACTGTGATAATAATAAGGATGGATGGCCAGATTTTAATATAGATCTTGATGGCGATGGTATTGCAGATCTTAATATCAAAGAAGGCGGTAGTAAACTTACTAATATGGATACCAATGGTGATGGTATATGTGATGTTAAATGTAATGGAATTACTGATGAAGCTCCTGTAGATAACAATAATAATATTGTATTAAGAATGGACTATGAGGAACCTAGTATTCATTATGTTGGTTTTACTAAAACTATTACTGCCAAAGATATAATTCCAGGATGGAAAGATATGGTCGAATTTAAAATAGTTAATAATACCCCATTTACGGGTTACTTTAGAATACGTTGGATTGATGTTACTAACACTATAACTGAGACAAACAATATTACATATAGATTAAGTAAAGATAATAAAATGGTATTTAATGAGACTAGAGCTCCTTATGAAACTACAGAAGTATTTAATAAAGTGCTTATACCGCCAAACACAACATATACTTATAAATTAGCTGTGGAGTTTAAAGAAACGTATGTTGATCAAAGCATTGATCAAAATAAAGTGTTTAAAGCAACACTTTTAGTAGATGCAATTAATTAAAGAATCTTAATAGTAAACAAAAGATTCTTTTTTTGTTTACTATTAAGATTCTTTTTTTGTTTTACCTTGTATTTTTTACTAAACTGTTCTATAATTGGAGTTAGAATAGGAAGGGTGTTTAGGATGAAGCAAGAAAAGTATTCATCATCCATGGCTGTCTTTAAACTTATTGCCAATATAATAAGTTGGACAGCATTTGCATTACTTTTAGTAGTTGCAGCTTTTTTGCTTTATCTAACAGTAGCAGCTAAAATTTATGCAAAAAAAGGTATGGATTTTGAGCCAATGCTTTCCCTTTATACGATTATAAGTCCTAGTATGGAGCCTAACTTAAAAGTATACGATATTATCGTTGATAAAAGGATAGATTCAGTAAATGATATTCAAATTGGGGATGTTATTACTTTTATTTCAACAAGTAATATATCTAGTAATAAAACAATAACTCATAGAGTTATTGACATAATTATTGATAATAATGGTAATTATCAATATAAAACCAAAGGGGATAACAATTTAAGCCCTGATCCAGCTTACGCAGAATATAATAACGTTATAGGTAAGGTATTGTTTAAGGTTCCTCAGTTAGGTAGAGTTCAGTTCTTCTTAGCTAATCAAGGTGGTTGGTTAGTGGTAGTAGTTATACCTGCTATTATCATTATTTTAAAAGATATTTTAAAAATTTCTAAATTGTCTAAAATAAACAAAAAAGCAGAAGTTATTACTGTAAAAAAAGAAGAAGCTGAAGAGCAAGAACGTTTAAGAAGACAAGAAGAGGAAGAAGAAAGAAAACGCAGATTAAAAGAAAAATTTAATCATTATGATAGATTTTAAAAGAGTGCAAATTTGCACTTTTTTGTGTTTTATGGTATAATTACAGCAATTGAGGGGGATTTTTGTGAAAGTAATTAATAGGATGATTAGGCGAACTGTAGCAGAAATTGTAATAGTTATAGCCTTAGTCGTTGCAAGTATTCCAGTGTGGAATAGATTAGAATTGAATGATTATAAAGAAGTAGCTATGTATTATGACAATATGGAATCCAATTATTTAGAAGTTTCTGATTTTTCGGATTATGTATTATATCAAGCAAATGATATTGACGCTATGAATGCGGTAAAACCAATTAACTTAACAATTGGAAATGAATTAAATAATAATGAAGATTATGCAATATGGATGGTTGTATCAAAAAATAGTACAGTTGAATTAAATTCAATAAAAATTAGTATAGATAATAATATTAGTAAATTAACAGAATTAGAAATGTATGAAGATGAAACAGATTGTTATTTTCTATTATTTGAGGGAACTATAAAAGGTCAACTTATAAATAAAGATATTCGATTATGGATAGATAATGAGACTAAATTAGATATTTTAAATAAGCACTTGCAATTTGATTTTCGGAATATAGCAAGACAAATATTATAACAATATTTGTCTTGTTTTTTTTGACTATTTTGCTATAATATAAGTATGGTGATAATATGAACTATAAGGCTATGATTAAAAAGCAAACTACAATTATAGCGATAGCAGTTATATGTTTGACAATCGCAACAATCGGTGTAAGTTATGCACTGTTCTTTCAAGTGGAAACAAATTCCAATGATCAAGTAGTAACTGCAGGTTCATTAAACGTATCTTACGGTTCTGGGTCTAGTAGTATTTCAGCTACTGGTTTAGTACCGATGAGTGATGAAGAAGCTTTATTATCTCAAACTATGACTGGAACAATATATGTTGAAAATAAAGGCTCTTTACCGGCAGAATATGAAGTTGCAATAGGTAATGATTTAACAGCGTTTGAAGAAAGAGAAAATAAAAGTGATGATGATGAATTATTGTCACATGATTATTTAAGAATAGCAGCATACTTAAACGGTGAATTAAAAGTTGAGCCAACATCATTAAGTGCTTTAGAAGCGTCATCACATAGTGAAAATTCCTATAAGTTATTTGATGGTACTTTAGATACTACAGGTACGGGTAATAGTACTATGACTATAGTTATTAAGATTTGGGTCAGTGAAGAAGCCCCAGAAGCAGTAATAGGCGATTTTGTTTATTTGAAAATGGATCTTACTAGTGAAGTTGATGAGTTTACGGCCGAAGGAGGAGAATATAAAACTGTAAGTGGTACACAATCTTTGGTTTTAAATAATAGTTTGGGATATAATTTAGTTAATTATAAAATATACGGAAATAGTATCCAAAACGGAACCCCTTCTCTAAATACACCTGTTGATGTACAGAGTGTTGGAGAAAAGACTGATAATATTTGGGACGAGCAATGGGAAGTTGGAAACATACAAGTTGGAAATATAGTTAATGGTTCTAACTATTATAGGAGTAAAAATTATATACGAGTTAAACCTAGCACAACTTATACATTTAATATAGGGCAATACGATAATATTTATGTATTTGAATATGACACAAATAAAAATTATCTTAGTAAAGTTACTCGTATAACTACCAATAATCACACTTTTACAACTAATGCTGATACACATTATGTTTTGTTTACAAACAGAAATACTAATACTTATGGCAATGATGTAATTATTAGTGAAGGTAATGTAGATAAAGAGTATGAACCATATGGTTATAAAATTCCAGTTATAGCAAAGGGGAAAAATCAAATACAATTTCCATCAACTGATTCATCTGTGTCTGTGAATTATGTGGATGGTGCTACAAAAACCACAAACGGTATAACTTTTACAGTTAACAAAAATGGTAGTGTTAATGTAAAAGGTACTGCAACCGGAGATGCTTTCTTTAACTTAATGAAACAAGATTTAAAGCAAGCAGATTCTTATATGTTGTCTGGCGGATCAACCGGAAAAAGTGATACAACAGCAAACTTATCAATAAGCAAATATGTTACTTATCAACAAAGCAATTCCTTAACATATATACATATACCTACTGGGACAACAATTAATGAAACATTATATCCCCAACTAGAAAATGGTACAAAGATAACTACTTATGAACAATACACAAAACCAATAACCACAAACGTATATTTAGATGAACCATTACGAGCTATTGGCACTAATAGAGATTATATAGACTTTGAAAAGCAAACAATTTCTAGAATAATAAATACTCATACATTTGATGGTTCTGAAAGATGGACAAAATATAGTAATAATCCGGAAACTTATCCTAGTTATCACACAGTGTTTAACGAGGCTCCTAACGCAAATGGATTGCATGTTATGTGCAATCGTTATGAAGCCTTTAATGCTTATGCAAACTTTTGGTATGGAAAAGTTGTTGGTTGTTATCTAGGTAATGTAAATGTATCTAATACTATGTTTGTAATTGGTAGTGAATCAGCAACCGTAGAAGAATTTGTTGCAGCTTTACAAACTAATCCAATTGATATAATTTATGTTATGAATAAAGAAGAAGCAACTCCATTAGAATTACCAGATATTAGTACTGTTAAAGGTACTACAATTTTGCAAATCGATACTTCTGTACAACCAAACAATGTTGAAATAACTTATAAATAATAAGAAAAAAGCAATAACTAAGTTGCTTTTTTTTATTTGACTTTTATGATATACTTTAAAAAGTGAGGTGATTACTTTATGTTAGTTTATGGAAAAAATGTTTTAAAAGAACTTGATTTAAAAAAAGTTCGTAAAGCTTATCTTAGCAAAACCCAAAAAGATTTTAAAGTTTCTAATTTTTTAACAGAGAATCATATAAGATATGAACTAGTAGATAATAATCGTTTAGATAAAATGGTAACTGGTAATCATCAGGGAATAATCATAGATATTAATGATTATGATTATTATAAATTAAGCGATATTGCTAATGATGAAAATTTTGTAGTAATGCTTGATCATTTAGAGGATCCTCATAATTTAGGTGCTATAGTTAGAACGTGTGAA
Source organism: Bacilli bacterium (assembly GCA_017442305.1). Lineage (GTDB taxonomy): Bacteria > Bacillota_I > Bacilli_A > RF39 > UBA660 > RGIG2951. Next base: position 112,270 of record JAFRZY010000004.1, read on the forward strand.
TGTGCGGGTATTAAAAGTATTATTATTCCTAAAGATCGTAGTGTAAGAGTTAATGATACGGTAATGAAAGTTAGTACAGGGGCTTTAGAAAGAGTAAAAGTTATTTTGGTTAGCAATTTGGTTGATGCTATTAACAAGTTGAAAAAAGAAGGATTCTTCATTTATAGTGCTGATATGAACGGTATTTCATATACAAATATTGACTATGCGGATAAAAAAGTTTTAGTAATTGGCAACGAAGGCAATGGGATTAGTAGATTAGTAAAAGAAAATTCTGATGAAATAATAAGTATTCCTATGAAAGGTGAATTAAATAGTTTAAATGCCTCGGTATCTGCTGGGATATTAATTTATGGAATGGATAAAGGTGAGTAATATTGGATTATAAAGATTTATCTGATAGTGAACTATATATGTTAGTGGCAGAAGAGAATGAAGAAGCTAAAGATATTTTATTTGAAAAGTATAATTATATAATAGATATAGTTTTAAAAAAATATTCCTATGTGGCATCTAGAATTGGGATTGATTATAAAGAGCTTTATAGTGAAGCTTTATATGGATTTAGTGATGCATTAGCTAGTTATCAAGAAGATAAGGATGCTTCATTACCAACATTTATCTCGTTGTGTATAAATAGAAGATTACAAAAAGTAATAGTAAAAGCTAGCACTACTAAAAACAAGGTTTTACAAGATGCCTATTCCCTAGACTTAGTATATGAACAATTCGGTTTACCTTTGGTAGAAATGCTTAGTGATAATAACGAAAATGACCCGTTGAGTAATATGACTAAAGAAGAAGCTTATGAAGAGTTGTTAAAGAAAATTAAAGAAGCTTTATCTGAAAGTGAATATGAAGTGTTTAACTTTATGGTGAATAATTTGAGTTATAATGAAATTGCTATTATTTTAGACAAAACTCCAAAACAAATAGACAATACAATGCAAAGAATTAAACATAAAATAAAAGATATATTAAAAGCAAGAACAGAAGAATAAAAAACTTGCTTTTTTATATATTTTATGTTAAATTATAAATGAACACGGAAGTGTTTTTTAATTTGGAAAAATTTAGAGGTGTGTTATGGTGAAAAAAGTAGAGTCTAAAAAGACTACAAAAAAAGCTACAAAGAAAGTAACTAAAAAGGAATCTTTCTTTAAAGAAGTAAAGAAAGAATTAGCAAAAGTAAAATGGCCAAAAGCTAGTGAAGTATTAAAATATACAATTGCAACTGTTGTACTTGTTCTAATTGTAATTGCGTTTTTTAGCTTACTTAATTTATTATTATCATTTATAAAGGGGTTATTTGTATAATGGAAAAAGAATGGTATGTAGTTAACACTTATAGTGGACATGAATCAAAAGTAAAAGAAAAAATTGAAACTAAAACAGAATCAATGGGAATGCAAGA
>JAFRZY010000005.1 GCA_017442305.1 Bacilli bacterium
AACCCTAAGAAATTCAGACACGGATAATTTTAAACTTTTCATAATACACCTCATATTTTAAAAATATATGGTTTATTTTAACAAATATTAATTTAATTTAAAACAAAAATAACTTACAATAACTACAAATTATTGTAAGTTAATTAATAAATAAAGGATGAAATCAAATGAAAAATGCTAGTTTTGTTATTTCTATTGATAGTTCTTTTGAGATGTTGGATAATTTCTTCCAACATTTCTTGGCTGATAGTTTTGTAAAAGAAAGTGAAGTTATTATCGTTAATGATTGTATAAATAATATAAAAATTTTAAATTACTTAAACCAAATGCGCAATCAAAACAATATTAAAGTAATAGATCTCGAAGAAAAGGTTGGTTATGGAAAGGCGAATAACATTGGTGTTGATGAAGCATCAAGAGAATACATTTTCTTTATCAACACGGATGTCTTTGCAGAGGAAAATTGTTTTGAAAAAATGTATAATCACTTGGAACAAAATACATGCGACTGTGTACAACCATTATTAATATGGCCTCAAAACAATAGAATTCAGTGCGCAGGATCGTTTTTTGGCCCTTACTATAAAAATCATTTGTTTGCTGGAAGAAGATTAGAAACTATAGCTCTATCTAGTTTCCCTACGACTAGACAAGCATTAACATCGGCATTATACGCAATGAAAAAGGACACTTTTTTAAAACATGGTAAATTTGATGAATTCTATTATAATAAACTCGAATCTTTCGAACTATCGCTTAAACTTACACTTGCTGGCAAAAAATGTAACTGTATAACTGATGCGATTGCTTTCCATTCCCAAGGAGCGGGCAGAGGTCAATATTATTTTGACTTTTATCAACAGGAAGCATATTTTTGGACACATATGGGAAATAAAATTACACCAGATATAACAAAGTATTACGCATTTCAAATAACAGAAGAAATGCGAAGCGGGATTTTTAATGCAATTGCGATAACACAAACAAGAAATGTTAAAGACACTATTGATTTATTACCATTAAAAACATGCAGTTATATAGAAATCAATGGCATTAATCCAAATAAAATAAATTTGTATGATTTATTGCCCCATTCCACACATAATCTTGAGATGCCAATTTTGTTCTTTGTCGAAAATATTACAAATCTTTTAGGTAATAAAAAGTGGTTTGAAACTAGAAAAGCCAGAGATATCGTTTTAGATACATATGGTAACTTATTATACGTGGACCAAATTTAATTACCATAATCTAATATCGAGTACAAATACGTCTTGTGTGTCTGAAAAATTCGATAAACTGTTTATTGTAGCAAAACCATTATAAGCAGATAATAACAAATTGTTATTATGAACAAACTTATATGATGCCCCCATTTCCTTCATTAAATTTAAACTTCTTTTAGTGTATCTTCTACACATAACAATATCGTTTTCTTTATAATACGAGGCAGCATATAAGTGATTTATATATGCTTGATGTCGTTTGCCCGAAGCTACAGAAGTATTGTTTATTGAAACATAATCCAATTCGTTTCTAATTTCACTTGGTTGAATATCGCTGTATAAAAGTTTTAACAATATTATTTTTAATTGTATTCTTATTTCGGATTGTATATAATGATTGTTCGCCATCTCCGTACTAATATTTGAGTAGTCATCATAAGAAATTTTTCTATTAAGTATATCATTGATAAAACATTTTTCTGATTGCGCATCAAGAATTCTTCTTTTTTCATTGCAGGTAGATAGAATGCTCAATGCTTCATCAATTAGCGTTTTGGCCATTAAAATATTGCTATCATATAAACTTTTAGCATAATCCATTTTCGCAAAAGCTATATATTGTGTTTGTTTTAGTTCTGTGGCAAACCGTAAAGCATTTATGTAATCAGATTCCGAACCTTCTCCCAACATGTAATTAACAAACATCAGCCTATTATAATAATTTAGAAACGCAAATATCAAATTTTTATTTTTAATTTGATTGTTTGTATATAATTCTTCAAACGTGCATTTTAAATCAGAAAGTTGTTTTTTTGCTTTTTTAACTTCAAGCATCCAGATTAAATTATTTACTATCTCTGTTTGCGCTTCTAAATTTAAACCGATAATTTTGTTGTTGTTTGTCAAACTATAAACACTGTTAAGCTTTTTAAATTCTTTATTTGCTTGTCCATATGAATCCGTATATTTTATACAATTGGCTTTTATAAATAAATTTTTACAATCTTCATAATCGAAATCATTCAAACTTTTTTGGTTGCTTTCTTCTAATTTAAGTGCAATTTCTAAAGCTTGGAAATATTCTGCACATTCATGTAGTTCGTCTCTATACAAAATTGCTTCCCTACGATATTTCCAAAAACACTCTTTTCCAATACCAATCAATATAGAAAACAACTTTCCTTTTGATATGTATTTACCGCGTTCGGCAAAAATTGCAAATGATTCTAAGATTAAATTCATTTCTTTCAAATTACATTCGCTATATGCCGATAAAAGTATATCATGATACGGGAAAATAATATTAGAAGATTCTTTTAATATTCTTTTTTGGCACAACTCAAAAATTTCGGTAAGAGCCTCTTTCCCAAAGAATTCGGAAATTGCCTCAATGGAAACACCTGTTTCAAATTTATATATGCAATATACCAATTTGTTGTTTTCATACTCTAATATAATTTGCTTTCCTAAAGATAGTGATGATGTTATTTTTAAATTAGAATATATATTATTCAAAACAAGTTGTGTTTCAAATTCAGTCAAACAGCTTAATTTGTCTTCTAATTCGTGAATTTGACAAAGCAATTCAACGAAATGAAGTGCATTATAAGGCAGAGGATATTTATTAATCAATTTGGGTAATAACTTGTGCTCTTTAAAATTATTTGTAATTGTAGTTTCAACATCTATAGGCTCAATATTGCCTATAGTAAGTTGTTTTGTAGGTGCAGGTAACAGTTCATCTTTAGGCCTGCTAAATAATACAATTGTGCAATTATAACGCTGTCTAATATACCATTCGAAAAATAATGTTAATAACGAAACACATTTTGGTGTCAACTTGTGAAAATCGTCAATAAATATTTGTGTTTGAGAACTATTATTTTCTACATATAATTTATTATTTTTATAGTATGAAATTATTTTTTCCACATCGTTTTCATTCGGTTTATCACTAAGTATTTGTTGCAGCATTTGTGTTTCAATTTCATTAAATTCTTGCATTCCCTTTTCATCGGAGAAACAATTCCATATATCACCATAAAGAGTGGCAATAATAATCTTATAACAAGACAAAATATCTTTTGCCTTATCACCTGAAAACGAAAAGACGTATGACGCAAAAGGATTTGAGCTATCGTGGTAAATAGCATTTATCAGATAGGATTTGCCACTGCCTCCATTTCCAATAACATAATATAAAGCATTAGATACATCTTTACTTTTTAATGCAAAAAACAAAGTATCCTTTATTTCTTGTTGGGAACCATAAATTATTTTTGGATTGTATATATCTATTATTGAAACATCATCAAGTGTAAATGTTATTTCTTCATTGTTACACTCTAATCTAAAAGAAAGATTTGATTGGTCTTTTTTCTTTTTAACTTCTATAGGTATATAGAAAGAGTTTTCGCCACTAACTGCGATTAAATTATTATATTGATCATATTTTCTATTATCGGCATCTAATAGTCTTATTGCCTGGGTATCAGAAAAAATAGAAACGCGTTGGTTTTCTTCTGAATAAAAAGATACATATAAAACATATTCCTTATCAGATTCTATGTTCTTTACTTTTGAAAACTGATTGCCATATAAATCATAATTTTCTAATATACACGCACTCTTAATAGAATTTATAAAATTTTTTGATTCAGCAGTACGATCGGATAAAAAGTGCCTAAATTCAATTTCAGGGTTTTGGAATAACCAATCTTCGATTTCATCCCCGTTAATGTAAATAATTCTCAAATTATCGCGTTGTCTTGAGAAAATATCTGCTCGACGTTTATAATCATCACTAATATATGCATTTGTTATAAACGCCAACAAGACAACCTTTCCATCAAGTAAGCAAGAAACCAGGGTTGAATCCAAATGACTTTTTGGAATGCTTTTATGTGTTGATTTTGAATATTTTGCTTCATACCAATATTTTATGGTCGTTGCAATCGGTGCATTGTATTGGGCTTCTCCGTCTCTATTGTTATCCCGAGTAGTTTGCGTTGTCTTCCAATTCACTTCAGGATATTTATTAGTCACGTATTCATAAGCTAGTTTTTCAAATATTTTGTTATCTATTTTATTCCAATCAACCATACTAAGCTCCAAATGTATTTGTTTAAAAACTTACAATAATTTGTAGTTATTGTAAGTTATT
>JAFRZY010000006.1 GCA_017442305.1 Bacilli bacterium
ATATTTGATTCATATGCTCCACTTACTGTTGGTTCTGCATTTCCTCCAGCAGTTAATAATTTTATATCATCGTTTAACGCTACCTTTATGGCACTAGCCTTTATAGCATTAGCGCTATCTCCAATTGATTCTAAGTTCACTTGATAATCCACACTTGTTGTGCAGTTATTTGTTACTGTAAATTCGTAAGGCACAAGTTTCATTCCATCTTCATCACTTAACGGAAATTGATCTTGTAGTTCAATATCATTTTTCTCACCAGTTAATGATATGTCTAAACATCCTGCTCCAATTATATTAGAGTTTGTTTGAGTTTTTGTTACTAACCAATATGCATATGTTACTCCGATTATTACTAGGAGCACTGCTACTATGCTAGTTATTGTGATTACTATTTTTTTATTCTTCATACCTATCCTACTTTCTACTATCTAGGATTAGTATAATATACCCCCCCCGCTTGTCAACTGTGAATAACTTGTTTGACACAAAAAAAGGAGATTACTCTCCTTTAAAATTTATTCTGATTATATTATCTTTTTTCTGAGGATTTTTAGGCATATTTTCTGGATTAATCGCTCTTATTAAACGCATAGCTTTAATTTCTTTGTTTTTTCTATGAAAAGCAAAATATTTTTCTAAATCACTTGTAAAACTAGTAGCCATATCCTCAAAGCAAATAATATCACCATACTTTATTTGATTTTCATAATCAGCATCCATAGTTGCTAACAAGAAGCTTTCAACGGTTGTTATATCGTCTTCAAATTCTATATCTGGAATCACTTCTATAATGCTAGCCTTAACTTCTCTAGAATATATTTTTGCTGGCGTATTAGCTATTAAGTAAAGAATATTTACATAATCAAATAACTTAGGCAATTTTGTAATAAATGGTTTTCTTAGTTGTTTCATTAAAGTATCAAGATATAAAACATCAATATTGGATACTATATCTAATATTCCTTCGTATTTGTGATATTCCATATATTCTATATCTAACATGATTTCTAAAAATGCACTTCTATTTTCCACTTCACATTCTTTAAATAATTCAATTATTCTTTTTATTTCAGCACTTTCTTTATTACATAAAGCCGCGATTTGACTATAACTTATACCAACATTATTTTCTTTGCAAAAATTTAATATTTCTAAAAATTGTGTAGATAACATAATATCCCCCTTTTCTAGGTCTATTATCCTACCATATTTATAGCAATATTGCAATATTTTAAATTTTTTGTAAAAAAACTTGAACAAAAATTAACAATTTTGCAATTTGCATGAAAAAACATATTATATTATAATGCCTTTGGAGCACTCAGTTGCTGGATGTCTACCTCTTTTATTTAGAAAGATGGTTTGGGAAAATGAATAAAAGGCTTTTTATTATAAGAGTACTTTGGTAATAAAAAAATGACATTTAAGTCTTAAGACTTAAATGTCTAACCCATTTTAAGGTAGGCATTCAGCATAACAAAACTAAATGCTCCCTTTTTTTATTTTATTCAAGTTTCCTTGACATATTCATAATAACATATATGTATTTTTATGTAAAAGCTATAAACTCGAATAAACTTGACAAATTTAACATATATTGTATAATATTAATGCAATTACATTTGGCAGTGTTAATCCCAAATATAATGTGTTTATTCGCGAGATTAAAGTAACTAGGACTGCCCTAGTGAAATAATAAAATTAAACTCCCTATATGTAAGATTAACTAACCTTAAGTTATGTGCGAATATAATGAAAGGAGATTTATTTATGGCAAGATACACAGGACCTGCATATAAAAAATCTAGAAGATTAAATTTCTCTACTTTAGAAAACGGTAAAGAATTAGCAAGACGTCCATATGCACCAGGACAACACGGAACTGACAGAAGAAAAAAATTAAGTGAATATGGTGTTCAATTACAAGAAAAACAAAAAGTTAGAATTATGTATGGTTTAAATGAAAAACAATTCCGTAAAGTTTTTGAAAGAGCTTCAAAAATGAAAGGTATTGCCGGTGAAAACTTACTTAAATTATTAGAAAGTCGTTTAGACAATTTAGTATTCCGTATGGGACTTGCTAAAACTAGACGTGCTGCTAGACAAGTAGTTAACCATGGACATATTACAGTTAACGGAATTAAAGTTGATATTCCTTCTTATACTTGTAAAGCTGGCGATGTTATCGCAGTTAAAGAAAATTCTGTTTCACACCCAGCTATCAAAGAAGCATTAGAAGCTACAACTGCTCGTTTAGGATTTGTTGAATTTGATGATAAAAAAATGACTGGTACCTATTTAAGACAACCAGACAGAAGTGAATTAAATCAAGAAATTAATGAATCATTAATCGTTGAATTCTATAACAGATAATAAAAAAAGTAGAAGATTTACTCTTCTACTTTTTGTTTTGGTAACATTACTACGGTCGCCATTTCTTTAGTATTAATAGCCTTTAACAAAGCATTCATATCGTCTAAAGTAATACTAGCATATCGTTCTTTAGGATCATCAATTATTTTACCATAAATAATTAAATCATCTTGAATATCTTCATTTACAGAATCTATTGAATCATAGTTTAATACTAAAGTCGCAATATTTGCTTTAATTCTTCTTTTTAGTGTTTCTTCTGAAACTTCTAAATTATTTAATTTGTTTTTTAAAATCGGTATAACCTCATCAGGATATTTACTTTCTAAATTTAAAGAAATAATGACATAATCTTCAATAATCTCTCTAGAAGTACTAAATGATGTTACTAATTCTTTTTCAAATAATTCTTCATAGAAATCAGTAGATGTTCCAAAATTTGAATTTAATAAAATTGATAACATTATTCTTAATTGTAATTCATCTTTAATCTTAAAATTCTTTTTAGGAATTTTTAAGGATATTTTTATTTTAGGGATTTCAATGTTAGCTTCTATCTCCTCATATTCTTTGACTACTGTTTCTTTTTCTTTTTTTACAATGTATATAGGATTTTGGTAAGGTCTAAATTTTTTGTTCTTTTGATTATCCTTGATTATTTGCATTGCTTCATAAGGATTAAAATTACCTGTGATTACTAAGAACATATTTTTCGGATGATAAAAAGTATCAAAAACAAGTTTAATGTCACTTAATGTTGTTTTTTTTATATCCTCTACTTTACCAATAACTTCAGTTTTATATTTATAACTATGAAACAAATTATTGTACATTCCAAAATATAATTGATTATATGGGTTATCTTTACCCATTTTAGCTTCTTCAACAATTATATTTTTTTCTTTAGCAATTAAACTTTTTGTAAAATACGGAGTCATTACATAATCTAGTAAGTGATTTAAATTCTCATTAAAATAATTATTTGCATACACTTGATAATTAGTATATTCAAAAGTTGTAAAAGCATTAATATCACTACCTAATTTATCAAAAAAGTCATTGGCGGTTTTACCGTCTTTTTCATTAAATTTAACGTGCTCCATAAAATGCGCGATTCCTGATGGAACTTTAATGGTTTTGCTACTTTTATCTTTTTTAAATTCCGTATGAATAGAACCATATTTAACTGATAAAGTTATATAAAAACTATTTACGCGTTCATTAACCCACATATATACCGGAAGACCATTATCACAAACATCATAAAAGATTTTTTCATCTAATCCTTTAATCTCAATCTCTTGCATTATTTTTCTTCCTCCCCTAGTACATATACAGTATTTAATTTAATTTTCTTTGCTAAGTTAACTATTTCTTCTTTAGTAACCGATTTAATAGCTTTAGGTCGTTCTTCAAGCAAAGTAATATTATCATAAACATTAAATACATAATTATCAATTATGGAAACCGGATTATCTAAAGAAACTTTAGTACCAAATAATAATCCTGTTTTGGCATCATCTAATTGTTCTAAAGTAAAATCTCCTTTTTGCATTTCTTTTAAGGCTTTAATAATTAATTTATTAGCTAACTTAACATTTTCTTTTGCTAAAGATGTTTTAACCATTAATAATTTATCATATTTTAAATACATGCTGCCGACGCTGTAACACAAGGAATTTTCTTCCCGCAAGTACTTACATAATTTAGAGTTCAATGTTCCATTACCAAAGATGTAATTAAAAAGCGGAAACACATGATTTCTTTCACGTACTGTTAGATCATTTAAGTTAAAAATATTTATTAAATTACTTTGCACAAATTTACTTGATTCTGATACTTCTAAAACTTTACGACGCATTTTGTTTTCAGCATACATTTTGGCTTTCTTAGTTTTAATAACTCGATTATGAAAATTCTTTTCAATAATCTTAGCAACTTTATCCATATCAAGATTACCAATAATAAAAATATCACATAAACTTTCTTTTATCATTTTTTTATAATTTTTATATAAACTTTTAGGAGTAATATCGTTTAGTTGTTCCTCAGATTTTATAAGTCCATAACTTGAGGGAGAATCAGGATCCATATTAGTAAGGGCTCGATTAATTGCTAGTTTACTAGGATTTTCTTTTATAGCTTTAATACTATCCTTATATTGATTTTTAATTATATTAAATACTTTAGAATCAAATTCATCATCGCATATATTCGGATTTTCTAACATTTCAAATGGGAATTTTAATACTTCTTCTAAAAAAGTTTTTTCTAAAGCATAATTAGGATTAATAAAGTTCATGATAAAATTAGTCATCATTCCATTACCAATTCTTGTAGTAACACCATAAAATCTTGTTCGATATAGCTCCTCTTTTTTGATTACTACATCCTTTGGCTTAGGATATTTTTGGGAACAAATAGTCACTATATCTCCAATTAATGAACGATTTATAAAATCTTCTTCATTAAAATTATCGCGATAGATTATTTCCATATGACAGCTTTTAAATTTATCGCATTTTACCGTATAAACATTAAAAGATGGAAACTCGTATTTTTTATATTTCATATGTTACCTCCTAGTAATTTATTATAACACAAAAAAAAGAATTTATGTTTATTAGTAAATTCCTTCTTCTATATGTTTATATTGTTTTATAAAGTATTCATCTGACATACCCGCTATATAATCAATCACAATTCTAGCATTGGAATTATTTTCTTTATATTCATTACACATATTATTTAAATACGAATAATGAATTGGAGAATTTTGATTATTTGTTTCTAAATCTTTTAAGTATTTATCAAATAAAACATAAAACATTTTTGTATACTCTTCTTTTTCTTCTTTGCTATAAGCATGGTCATAAATATTTTGATAGTTAAATTTTTTTAAATCCACAATCGCTTTATATACGTCTTCACTTAATAAAATATAATTCTTTCCTATACTATTTTCTATGACATCAAGAGTTATATTATTAACTATTTCTTTAGTAGATGTTCCAAGAACCGTTTTTATATTTTCTGGAATATCATTAAACGTTATTAAATTTAATCTTTTTGCATCATCGATGTCTCTTCCTAAATAAGCTATTAGATCGCTTATTCTTACTACACATCCTTCCAAAGTCATAGGAACAAGATTTTTAACAGCCTCTTTATCATGATAACTATTTTCGTATTCTCTAAAAAAATCTTCTTGAGATTTTGGCTTTGTATGGTACTTTCCTAAAGCAAATTCTCCATTATGGCACATAATAGCATCTAACACTTGTAAAGATATATTGGCACCTTTTCCATAATTTTCAATATATAGTAGAGTTCTTACGCTATGAATATTATGATTAAAATATCCTTCGTTGTTTTCTAAACTAATTTGATTTAAAATTTTTTCACCAAAATGACCAAATGGTACATGTCCTAAATCATGTCCAAGTGCTGCTGCTTCAATTAAATCTTCATTAAGTCCTAAAGCTCTTCCAATAGTTCTAGCTATTTTACTAACATATTGCACATGAACCATTCTTTTAGTTAAATGATCATTTTCTTTAAACGAAAATACTTGCGTTTTATTCATGTAACGAGTGTAAGATAAAGTATATAAAATTTTATCTATATCTCTAAAGAAAGGAGTTCGAATATCAGATTCTTCTTTAAACTTTATAACTTCACTATCTAAAGTTGCATATTCGCTTAAATTCTTATTATTCATATTTTTTAGTATACGACTATCCATATTACCACCAAATATATTATATCACACTATTATTTTAATTTCTTTATTGGGGTTAAAGTTCTTTGAAATCCTAGTAATTCTTCATCTTCATAATTAGCTTGTTTATCTAAACCATTTAGGAAGTTTATATAATCATTAGCTGAATAACTCGTAGTATAACTATAGTCTTGTGTTACTTGATAATATAATCCATTACGATAAGATATAGTAAAACCATCAAAATAATTTTTTAAGTTTCCATCTGTTACTATAAACCAGCCATTTTTTAAAATAGTCTTAGCCAATTTTTGACGATAGTAATTCGTCGTCATAAAAATACCAGGACGGCATCCAGAAAAATCAACTATACCAAGACGCTCTAAATTGTTTTGTAATAAAGTAAAATATTGACGATATGTAGGATCAATTATGTATTTTTCATTATCATAATTTATAATACATATAAAATGGAACCCATTACCCTCAAACAATTCTGGATTCTTACTATACCCTGGATATAATTTTATAATTTGGCACTCTAAGCCTAACATTTTACTTAACTCTGCTACTTTTTTACTAGCATTTTCACATTCATTATCTAATGTAAGTTTATTAAAATCTACTAATTTGCGATCAGTAAGACTATTTTTTGTTTGCAAATATTTTCTAGTCTTATAAACAATCCAGTTTAGTTTATACTCAATACATTCACTTGTAGGTATTCGCTCGCTCATCATTCCATATTCATAATTGGGATTAACATCAATTAAAAATTCATTAGGTAATAAAAGTTCACAATCTAACAATCTACTTTTTAAATAATTATAACCGCCTTGTATTTGATGCCCCTTAAAAAAGTCTGGTGTAATAGCTTTCATAAAAAGATATAAGTTCTCGATTTCAGCATAAGCTATATCACTATTTTTAGCAGTCTTAATTTTTTCATAACTATTTTGAAAATATGGTAAATATTTTTCTACTCTTAACCATAATCTATCATCTCTAATTCTTTTCATATATCCTCTTTTCTATATTTTTGGCCAATTAAAAAAGCATAGCTTAATCAATGCTATGCTAATTAACTAAAATATATGATCATCAACTATCCTAAATCACTTTCCAAAATGAAGAGTCATTTTGGAAAGATAATACTCAACTAATTTTCTACAGCTAATTTATATGGTTCATTTATCGTTCCTGAGCCTTCAAACAGAACATCAGATTTCAGATTAATAACTGGACGAACACCAGAACCATGAGCTAAAACAGACTCAAATAAATCTCCTTCATCACGATAAGCTGTTCCATATGCATAAATGCCTACTACGTCTGGGGCATTTAAAAAATAGTTTGGGGTTAAAGTCCAAAAACCTTCATCATTACTATTTAAATAAAAACTAGTATTGCTTGTTCCGGTTCCTCCGGCAAACATAACCTCATCGGCCGTTATTAATCCTACCGGATTAGTAAGCAAACCATTTCCTAATGATTTACTAGTCGTATATCTATCACTAATATTTGTGCATGTTAATTTAGGTGCTTTTGTTTGAAATCGCTTAGAGAATGCAAAATTTATATACATTTCGCTTGTGCTTGACACTTCTCTGTCGTTGCAGAAAATTCCATCTGCAATATATTTTTCATAATCTTCTTTTAAGTTATCATTATACCAATCATCAATGGTTGATTTTATTGTACTATCTACTTGCGTTCCAGTTCCATCATCATATGTATATCCTACACGCTTTAAATCACTATAATCGTAATTAAGATTATTATAAAACGAACTACCAACTGTTGCTGTATGTGCTGTTCCATTTTCTAGTGGAAATGTTCCATCATAGATCATTCTAATCGTTCCATCTCCGTTAATCCTTATGATTCGCCAATACAAAGATTCTTCTCCCTCTAAACAATCGGTCCAATACGTACCAGATGTCATACAAGCTTCGTAAGTATTATATTTATAATAATTGTAATCCCCCAAAATATCCTCAATAGATGTTGTATTAGGATAATAGAATTTTGAACTTGGTCCCAACTTTACATAATTAGTCTCGACATCGCCTCGGAAGTAATATGAAGTTCCATAATCGTCTTGTGCACTATATAAACCATATTCCCCATCTGCTGTTACTTTACTAAAATCTGGTGTTGTACTATATAAATAATTATTTTCTTCAGCATCTGAAAGTATTAATGATGCTAAAGTACTACCTTGTGATGTTATATTTTGTCCTACACTTACACTTATCTTACCTGTATATGTTTTATTCATTTCTGAAATCGGTGCATCAGCATCAATCCATAATCTTAATTCATATGTCGCTGTATCTTCTGTTGTTGTAGTACTACTTCCTGCTAATGTACCATATAGTAATGTATATGATTCATATGCGCCATTTATTGTTGGTTCTGTCCCTACATATTCATATAGTTTTTTAGGTGTATTTTCGTTTATTACTGCCTTTATTGCGCTTGCCTTGATTGCTGTACTTTCTGTGCCAATAGATTCCAAATTTATGTGATAATCTACGCCTGTTGTACAGTTATTTGTTACTGTAAATTCGTATGGAGTAAGTTTCATTCCATCCACATCACTTAATGGAAATTGATCTTGTAGTTCAATATCATTTTTCTCACCACTTAATGATATATCTAAACATCCTGTTGATATTACGTTTGGATTTGTTTGTGTTTTTGTTACTAACCAATAAGCATATGTTACTCCGATTATTACTAGGAGTACTGCTACTATACTAGTTACCGTAATTACTGTCTTTTTATTTTTCATATTATACTTCCCTTTCCTTCGTAAAATATAGCACAGGTGCATTGTCATATTTTGTTACATTTTAATAATATCAATTCAGTCTATCACTGTCAATGTGATATTATCATTGTGTCGTCTATCTATTTTACAAGGTAAGTATAATATACCCCCCCCGGCTGTCAACTGTGGATATCTTTCTTTACACAAAAAAATCATTGGATTATTTCCAATGATTTTAATTATTCTTCTGTTTCTTCTACTACTTCTTCTTTTTCATCCATTAGTTTTTCTTCAAGGAATTCACTAGCATCATCATCAGCCATAAATTCTTTTTCTAGTAGAAGCTCTATATCGCTATATTGTTTGGCTCCAGTTCCAGCTGGAATTAATTTACCAATAATAACGTTTTCTTTTAAACCACGTAAGTAGTCAACTTTACCACGAATTGCAGCATCAGTTAATACTCTTGTTGTTTCTTGGAATGAAGCAGCCGATAAGAATGAATCTGTTTCTAGAGAAGATTTAGTAATACCAAGCATGATTGGACGACCTGTAGCAGGAACTCCTCCACGCATAATAACTGGTTTATTACCTTCTGCAAATTCTCTTAGAGAAATTGTTAAGCCTTCTACAAATTCAGTGTCACCACCATCAACGATACGGATCTTATTGATCATACGTTTAACAATGATTTCGATATGTTTATCAGAAATATCAACACCTTGTAATTTATATACACTTTGAATTTCTTTTAAGATGTATTCTTGAGCAGTTAATGGGTCTGTAACAGCAAGTAATTCTTTTGGAGAAATAACTCCTTCTGTTAATTTATCACCAGCATTAACTTTATCACCTACTGCAACACGAACTTTCATGTTGTAGTTAGTTACGTGTTCACGAACACCTGATTCATTTTCAACAGCAATTTTATGTTTACCATTTTGTTCTTCAATATTAATTACTGTACCAGTAATTTCAGAAATTGTTGCTTTTCCTTTTGGAATACGCGCTTCGAATAATTCTTCAACTCTTGGAAGACCTTGAGTGATATCGTCTCCACCCGCAACTCCTCCGGTATGGAATGTACGCATTGTTAATTGTGTACCTGGTTCACCGATTGATTGAGCAGCCATAATACCTACAGCTTCACCAGTTTCAACTAAGTTACCAGTTGCTAAGTTACGTCCATAACATTTTTGACATACACCATTAACTGTTTTACAAGTTAAACAACTTCTTATTTCAACTTTCTTAATACCAGCTTTAATAACCTTAGATACAATGTTTTCATTAATTAATTCACCTTTATCTAAGATTAATTCTTTAGTTTCAGGATTAATAATCTTTTGAGCACTGTAACGACCTAATATACGTTCTGCAAGTGATTCAATTACTGAACCATCTTTATCGTTAACTAAATCGTATACTTCTACTCCTTGGATAGAACCACAATCGTGTTCTTTAACAATGATATCTTGAGCTACGTCTACTAAACGTCTAGTTAAGTAACCAGAGTCTGCTGTACGAAGTGCTGTATCGGCATCTCCTTTACGAGAACCGTGTGTTGATAAGAAGAATTCTGATACCTTAAGTCCTTCCATGAATGAAGAAGTGATTGGAATTTCTACTGTTGTACCATCTGGTTTAGCCATCAAACCACGCATACCAGATAATTGTGTAAAGTTAGAAATTGAACCACGTGCACCTGAGTTCATCATCATGAAGATTGGATTTTTGTAATCTCCTTCAGATAATTTTTGTAATTCTTCTTTAACTTGATCAGTTGCTTTTGTCCAAGTATCAATTACACTATTATAACGTTCTGCTTCAGTTATAATACCTCTTTGATATTGTTTATTAATTTTATCAACTATCTTTTTACTTTCGGCAATAATTTCGCCTTTCTTTTCGCTTGTTACAACATCCGCTACAGATACTGTAATACCAGCTATTGTTGAATATTTGAAACCTAAGTCTTTTAAGTTATCCAACATAATTGATGTTTCAGTTGTTTTATATCTTTTGAAGATTTGAGCAATTAGCATACTTAATGTTTTCTTAACAAATGGTTTAACTAAAGGCATGTTAGCAATTTCTTCAGGAATATTTTTACCCATTTCAATGAAATATTTATTTGGGGTAATATTTTCGATATTTTCTTTAGTTCCTTCATTAATATATGGGAATGAATCTGGCAATATTTCATTAAATATAATTTTACCTGCTGTTGTAACTAAGTATTTGTCTCTTTGTTCATCAGTAAATAATTTATATTTGAATGATTTAGCAGGAAGAGCAATTCTTGTATGTAAAGAAAGTTCTCTTCTTTCATATGCCATTAAAACATCATTTGAGTTTTTATATACTTTACCTTCGTTTGGAAGTCCTGCTTCTTCAATTGTTAAGTAGCAGTTTCCTAAAACCATGTCTTGTGATGGCGTAACGATTGGTTTTCCATCTTTAGGATTTAAGATATTATTAGCACCTAACATTAAAAGTCTTGCTTCAGCTTTTGCTTCTTCTGATAAAGGTACATGGACAGCCATTTGGTCTCCGTCGAAGTCAGCATTGAATGCTGGACATACTAATGGGTGAAGACGAATTGCTTTACCACCAACTAATTTTGGTTCAAATGCTTGAATACCTAATCTATGTAGTGTTGGAGCACGGTTTAACATAACTGGATGTTCAGTTATAACATCTTCTACAATGTCCCAAACTTGAGGATCTCTTGCTTCAATTAACTTTTTAGCGCCTTTAATATTATGAGCTAATCCTCTTTCTACTAAACCATGAATTACATGAGGTTTAAATAGTTCTAAAGCCATTTCTTTTGGAATACCACATTGATACATTTTTAGGTTTGGTCCAACAACGATTACTGAACGACCTGAGTAGTCAACACGTTTTCCAAGTAGGTTTTGACGGAAACGTCCTTGTTTACCTTTTAACATACTAGATAAACTCTTAAGTGGTCTATTTCCAGCAGCAGTAATACTTCTACCACGACGACCATTATCAAATAATGAGTCTACTGCTTCTTGTAACATACGTTTTTCATTTTGAACGATAATTGTTGGAGCTCCTAACTCAAGCAATTTTTTCAAACGGTTGTTACGATTTATAATACGACGATATAAGTCATTTAAGTCTGATGTTGCAAATCTTCCACCATCAAGTTGAATCATTGGTCTTAATTCTGGTGGAATTACTGGAAGTACATCAAGTACCATCCATTCAGGACGATTTCCTGATTCAGAGAACGCTACTAGGCAATCTAAACGTTTTACTAAACGTATTCTCTTTTGTCCTGTTGCATCTTCTAGTTCTTTTCTTACACTTTCAATTTCAGCATTAACATCTACTTCTTTAAGTAATGTTTGAATAGCTTCAGCACCCATACCTACTTTGAAACTGTTTCCATATTTCTCATAGTAAGCACGATATTCTTTATCTGATAGGGTTTGTTTTTTCTCTAAAGGAACATTCCCTGGATCAATTACTACATAACTTACAAAATATAGTACTTCTTCTAGATCTCTAGGAGACATATCTAGAACTAGACCCATTTTAGATGGAACACCTTTAAAGAACCAAATGTGACTACATGGAGCAGCTAACTCAATGTGTCCCATACGTTCACGACGTACTTTAGAACGAGTTACTTCTACTCCACAACGATCACATATAACATTTTTATATCTTAATCTTTTATACTTTCCGCATGAACATTCAAAATCTTTTGTTGGTCCAAAGATTTTTTCACAGAATAATCCATCACGTTCAGGTTTTAAAGTACGATAGTTAATAGTTTCTGGTTTTTTAACTTCACCATAAGACCAACTACGAATCTTTTCAGGAGATGCTATACCAATTTTAATACCTTTAAATTTACTTACGTCTATCATACTAAATCTCACCTTCTTCTAGATCTAATCCTTCGTCACCGGGAAATTCTAAATCATCGAAATCTGGTTCTTCTTCCTCTTCTTCGAACTCATCATTTAATGGTTCTTCATCAGATTCGTGAACTACTTCACCAGCTTCGATTGATGCTTCTGTATCAATTTCTTCAATACGTAATGCATCTTCTTTATCGTCATCTTCTTCCATATCTTTAAATTCTAGAATATTGTCATCATTATCGATAACTTGCATGTCTAAACCTAAAGCTTGGAATTCTTTTACTAATACTCTAAATGATTCTGGTACACCTGCTTGGTTAACAGTTTTACCTTTAACTAGAGCTTCATACACTTTTACACGACCAACAATGTCATCGGCTTTAACAGTCAAGATTTCTTGTAGAACATGAGCTGCACCATATGCATATAGTGCCCAAACTTCCATTTCTCCGAATCTTTGACCACCAAATTGGGCTTTACCACCTAATGGTTGTTGTGTAACTAATGAGTAAGGTCCTGTAGCACGAGCATGTAATTTATCATCAACCATGTGATGTAATTTAACCATGTACATTACACCAACACTTACACGATTATCAAATGGTTCACCAGTACGTCCATTACGTAATACTACTTTACCATCTTCAGCCATACCGGCTTCTTTCATTTCTTCTTGAATATCTTCCCATGTAGCCGAATCAAATACTGGAGTTGCATAATGAACACCTAATTTTTTACCAGCCATACCTAGGTGTAATTCCAAGATTTGTCCAATGTTCATACGAGATGGAACTCCTAATGGATTTAACATGATATCTACTGGACGACCATCTGGTAAGAATGGCATATCTTCTTCTGGTAATACTAGAGAAATAACACCTTTGTTACCATGACGTCCTGACATTTTATCTCCAACTTGGATTTTTCTCTTTTGAATAATATAAACACGAACTATTTTTGAAACACCTGCAGGTAGTTCATCTGAGTTTTCTTTTGTATAAATCTTAACATCATGAACAATACCATCTGCACCATGTTCAACTCTTAAAGATGTATCTCTAACTTCACGAGTTTTTTCTCCAAAGATTGCATGTAATAGTTTTTCTTCACTTGTTAATTCTTGAACACCTTTTGGAGTTACTTTACCAACTAAGATATCGCCTTCTTTAACTTCTGTTCCGATACGAATAATACCATTAGAATCTAAGTTTTTGCGAGCTTCTTCACCTACATTTGGAATATCTCTTGTAATTTCTTCAGGTCCTAATTTTGTATCACGACAATCGATATCATAGTGATCTATATGTAGTGATGTATAAACATCATCTTTTACTAATCTTTCATTTAGAATAACAGCATCTTCATAGTTATAACCATTAAATGTCATGAACGCTACTGTCATATTTTTACCTAATGCAAGTTCTCCATTATCTGTTGATGGTCCATCAGCAATGATTTGACCACGTTTAACTTTGTCACCAATTCTTACTAATGGTTTATGATTTAGGGAAGTTGATGCATTTGTTCTTTCAAAGTTTGCTAAATAATAAGTATCAGTTGCTTTAGCGTTTTTAATAATTATCTTTTTAGCATCAGCGTATTCAACTATACCATCAGCTTTAGCAAGTACTGTTGATCCTGAATCTCTTGCTGCAATGTATTCAACACCAGTACCAACGATTGGTGCTTCTGGAACTAGTAGTGGAACTGCTTGACGTTGCATGTTTGCACCCATCAATGTTCTGTGAGCATCGTCGTATTCCAAAAATGGTATACAACTTGTTGTAATAGATACGATTTGACTTGGAGCAACGTCAACAAAGTTAACTAAATTTTTCTTAAGCATAACGTTGTCGCCATTAAATCTTACTACTACTTCGTCTTCTACGATTTCGTCATTTTCGTTTACTTTAACAGTTGCTTGAGAAATATAATAATCTCTTTCTTCATCAGCAGTTAAATATACTACTTCATCAGTTACTTTAGCATCTACAACTTTATGATATGGAGTCATTATAAATCCATATTCGTTTATTTTAGCATAACCAGCTAAAGATGTAATTAAACCTACGTTTTGACCTTCTGGTGATTCAATAGGACAAATACGACCATAGTGAGATGCATTAACGTCACGCACGTCCATTCCTGCACGGTCTCTTGATAAACCACCAGGTCCTAAAGATGATAAACGTCTTTTATCTGTTAACTCAGCTATTGGGTTAACTTGGTCCATGAATTTAGAAAGTTGTGAAGAACCAAAGAATTCTTTCAATGCTGCTGTAACAGGACGGATATTTATTAATGTTTTAGGAGTTATAGCATCGATTTCTTGAGTAGTCATTCTTTCACGAATAACTCTTTCCATACGAGCCATACCAGTTCTAAATTGATTTTGGATTAGTTCTCCTACTTGACGTACACGACGATTTCCTAAATGATCGATTTCATCATCGCTACCAATATTATCAAGTAAGTTTAAGTAATATGATACTGATGCAAAAATGTCTGGAATAGTTAAACGTTTTTCAGCAATATTTTGATCATTACCAATAATCTTAACAGTTTTTTCTTTATCTTCTTTATCGTAAACTAATACTTCTTGAATTTTATTATATTCGTCTAATTCTAAGTTAGTAATAGTTTCTTTTAAATTATATCCTTCAGAGAATATAGGACGAATATTTTCTAAAATTTCTTTAGTAATAAGCGTTCCTTTTTCTACTACTACCTTTTTATCAACTTTAATATCTTCTGCAATAACGCAACCTAGTAAACGGTCTAATACATTTAATTTTTTATTAAATTTATAACGACCTACTTTTGCTAAGTCATAACGGAATCTATCAAAGAAACGAGTTACTAATTGGTTCTTAGCAGAATCAAGAGTAGCAGGTTCTCCTGGACGTAATTTTTCATAGATTTCAATTAATGCTTCATCAGTATTTTTAGTACTATCTTTTTCTAATGTATTTTGGATAAATCTATTTTCTCCAAATACAGAAATAATATCTTCATCGTTAGATAAACCTAATGCTCTTAAGAATGTTGTGATTGGAACTTTTCTTGTTCTATCAATACGAACATATACAACATCTCTTGCATCTAGTTCAAATTCTAACCATGTACCTTTATTAGGGATTATTTCTCCACTAATAACATGACGTCCATTTTTATCTATTTCATGTTTGAAATAAACACTTGGACTTCTTACCAATTGTGATACGATTACTCTTTCTGCCCCATTAATAATGAATGTTCCTGCCTCAGTCATTAATGGCATATCACCTAAGAATATTTCTTGTTCTTTTACTTCTCCAGTTTCATGGATAAATACTCTTGCTTGTACTTTTAGAGGAGCTGCATAATTAACCATACGTTCTTTAGATTCTTTAATAGAATATCTAGGCTCATCAAAAGAATAATCACCGAATTCTAGTGATACATTACCTGTGAAACTTTCTACTGGAAATAAATCTTCGAAAACTTCCTTGATTCCTACTTCAAGAAAATCTTGGTATGATTTTTTTTGAACTTCTAATAAGTCCTCAAGCTTAAGAATGTTTTTTGTTTTAGAGAAATTTCTTCTTTCTCTATAGTCACCAAATTTTTCGACTTTAAATGCCACGTTTTCACCCCATAACAATATTTTTTTAGTGCTCTAATAACGAAAAAAACTAACACGTCACTAATTTATAATTTTAACATCCAGAATTTTTTGTGTCAACGATTTTTCGCTTTAAATATATAAAAACCTTTATTTTTGCAAATTTCTTCACAAAAATAGGAGTTTCCCAAGTTTTTAACTATTGATTTAGCGCCTTGATCCTTACGAATTACAAACCAAAGTTCACCATCATCGTTTAAATATTTCTTTGCCGATTCAAGTATTTCTAATACTACCGCTTTACCCGCTCTAATCGGCGGATTAGTAATTATAACATCATATTTATTTGTAACCTGCTCATATATATTACTTTCAAATGCACTTGCATCTACTTTGTTATTAACAATGTTCTTTTTCGCTAAGTGCAAAGCCCTTTTATTAATATCAACCATATCAACATGACAATTTAATATTTTAGAAATAGTTATTCCCATAAAACCATAACCGCAACCAACATCTAAAACAGTTTTTATTTCTCTTTTTGCAGAGTCTAAAAAAGTTTCCACTAGACTCATACTACCGAAATCAATTTTTGATTTAGAAAAGACTCCATTATCGCTCAAAAATATAAATTTATTATTTTTATATTCATAAGTTATTTCCTTAATTTCACTTTTTAAATCTTCATTATTAGTAAAGTAATGTTCCAATCGCGTCACCCGCTATTCGTTTTAGTTTTTTCGTCTCTTTTCAAAAGTTAAATATGTAATAATTATATAATAAAACAAGAAAAAAAGCAACAAATTTATGTTGCTTAATGTTACTAATCCATCACTATTTCGTATGGTGTATTTGTATCAATACGACCATTACCAGTAAACTTAACGTCTGCTTTTAAGTTAATTACTGGACGTATCAGATCTGCACCGCCTATCATAGAACCTATTGATCCATCTGAATCAATTAAATACGCCAAATCCAATCTATCTGAATAGTAATATGCAGTCGGTGTAGAAAGAGCATAATAATCACCACTATATAAATAATATGTATTATTTTTTTGATCAAGTACACTTCCGGCCATTAATGCCTCATCAGCACTTAATAAACCTATAGGTTTATTAAATAACCCATTCCCCAAATTACCACTTATTGTGTATCTATCACTTTTATTTGGACAAATTAATTTAGGAGTTGCAGAATTCACCCTTTTTGAAGCACCATAAATCGGATCAACATATGGGCCAGTCTCTGTCCAAGGATCCATATATGGTTCGCTATAACCTATTATCTCACGATCATTACAAAAAATTCCATCTGCTACATATTTATCATATTTTTCCTCTAAATTAGCGGCATACCATTTTTCTAATTGTTTTTTTGCTTCACTATCTACTTGCACGCCATTATTCTCCCATGTATAACCATTGTAGTCAAATACATAGAAGCCATCGCCTATTAACGCTTGGTGAGCAACTCCGTTTGCTACAGCATTATTACCATCATAAACAAGTCGGATTGTACCGTCACCATTAATACGCACAATCCGCCAATATATTGGCAACGTTTGAGTCACTGTTTTTGTGTCAAATTGCGGCCTACAATAAATATCTAGAGTATGTTCGGTATACTGTTCTTTTAAATATTCAAATTCAGTGCTATTATCGCATTCTTCTTGCGATGTGTAGTATGTTCCATCGCCAGTCGCTATCAATTCAAACGATGGTTCAAATGTGTAATAATCCCAAGTTTTAATATAATAAGTAACATCCACTTCTTCAGATATTTCCTCTATACCAAATTTGACATAATTATTTGTTGGAGCTCCTCTAAAATAATATGAAGTTCCCAAATCATCTTGTGCTTTATATAAACCTGCATCACTTTCGGTCGTACCTGTACTAAAATCTGTTACTTTCTCTATTGAATCTGCTCCTCCATAATTGGAAAGAATGCTATATGCTAGCGTTCCTTCTTTATATGGATTAAATACCCCTTGTCCTACTGTTACACTTATTTTACTTCTATAGGTTTTATTTTGTTCACTTATTGGTGCATCTTTATCTATCCAAATTCTTAAATCATATGTAACAGTTGCTTCTGCTTCTCCTTTTGAGGCTAAGGTACCTGAACCTAATTTATTCGATTCGTACGCACCACTTATTGTTGGTTCTTCTGTTCCTCCTGCGGTCAATAATCTTATATCGTTATTTAACGCTACTTTAATAGCACTCGCTTTTATTGCAGTACTTGAATCTCCAATTGATTCCAAATTTACTTGATAATCTACACTTGTTGTACAGTTATTTGTTACTGTAAATTCATAAGGAGTTAACTTCATACCATCTTCGTCACTTAATGGAAATTGATCTTGTAGTTCAATATCATTTTTTTCACCACTTAATGATATATCTAAACATCCTGATGAGATTACATTTTGATTAGTTTGAGTCTTAGTTACTAACCAGTATGCATATGTTACTCCAATTATTACTAGGAGTACTGCTACTATACTTGTTATTGTGATTATAGTCTTTTTATTTTTCATATATACTTACCTTCCTACCTCCTTAAAATATATCATGGTTGTATTGTCATATTTTGTTATATTTTAATTTTAACAATTTAGTCTATCACTGTCAATGTGATATTATCATTATGCCGTCTATCTATTTTACAAGGTAAGTATAATATACCCCCCCCAGCTGTCAACTGTGAATAACCTTTTTGACAGAAAAAAAGAACTATTTCTAGTTCTATAGTTCTTCGCTTGAATTTGGTTCTTCTACATCACAATATGGACTTTCTAATCCAAGGGAAGAATTACCTATTATAAATTCTTTTTTGTTACCGCAGGATAGTATCTTAAACTGTTCTAAATTATATAATTTATTGCCGTTAACTTCAGTTGTTTCTATACTATTATTAGTTAAAGTATCAATTGTTATTTTCTTATCTTTTAAGACATAACTTAAATCATACACATTTTCACTATCATATTTAACAAAAATATTATTTAAACATGAAGTATAATATGTTCCTTCATCAGTTTCTACATATTTTGCTTTATCATTGACACAGCTATTTTTCTCAACTACTGATATCTCATAAGATTTATATAAATCAGATTCTAAGATGATTGAATCATATAATCTTATTATATAGTTTGAACCCTTTTTAATGATTTCATCTATTCTACCAATAATTGATATTGAATCATATACATTATATTTTGTTAAATCTTGAATCTCATTAAAATTAACTTCTAAAGTTATATTGTCACTAAATTGTACATAGCCATTAGTTGATTCTTCAGTTAAAGTATAAGCTTGTAATTCTAAATTATATGTTCCATTTAATTTACTAATTTTACCCGCTATTTTAACAAAAGTATTTTTATGTTTATTATAGTTTTCTAAAACATTATTTAAGAAACTTGATACATCATTTTCTTCTAAATCATCTGGGTCACACAAATAACTTTTTTTATATAGGTTATCAATTGTAATTTTACCATTGCAAGAATACTCACGATAAAACAAACTATTATAAACTATAACATCTTTTGAAGAAACTAGTTTATCTGAAAAAACTGGAATAGTTTTAAATAGATGGGATACTCCAAAATCTAAAGCTAAAGTAATAATTAAAAATAATATTGGAAGTATTACAATGCGCCATAATTTATCTGCTATATCGATTACTATACCCGCTACTAAAACAATAATTCCACATATTACAGAAATCATTCTTAGAATACTATAAACGTTTATAAAATACGGAATTAATATTAAAGCTAATCCACTTAAAATTAAAATCAATTTAGTCTTATTATTTTTCATATTATTACCTCATTTTTATTATACCAAATTAAAAATAAATATAAACAAAAAAAGTTAACAATAATGTTAACCTTTTTACAATTAATTTAAAGCGTCTTTTAATTTGCTTCCAGCTTTGAATGATGCAACAGTCTTAGCAGGAATTTTGATAGCTTCTTTAGTTAATGGGTTAATACCTTCTCTTGCAGCTCTTTTTTTAGCGCTGAAAGTTCCGAAACCAACTAAAGCAACCTTTCCTTCTTTTTTAAGACCAGCTGTAATTCCTTCTAAAGCAGCATCTAAAGCACGAGTAGCATCAGCTTTAGTTAATCCAGCTTTTTCAGCAATTAATTCAACTAATTCAGTTTTTGACATATTGTCATACCTCCCATATTTTCTTTTATAAGGAACTTACCTTACATATTAAAAATATCAAAACATTTGCCCTAAAGTCAAGGAAAAACGGCAATTTAGCTACTAATTAGTATAATTTTTTATTTATTCTACGTTTTTATTTACCTTTGCTTGACAAAATACCGTTTATTTTAACGCTTATATACATTTTTAGAACCCTCTAAATATGTTGAATATTACGATATTCGACATCATTTCCAATATTACTTCTAATTTTTTTTAAATACTTCAAAAGTAGTATGACTTTTTCTAATAATTGCAGCATCTAAAAGTATTATTTCGTAGTAATATCTTATGAAATTGAATTAGCAAAAAAACTGTAGAGTTATCTACAGTTTAACCAACTAATTTGTACGGATTTTCTATTGTTCCTTCCCCTTCAAATAATACATCAGCCTTAATATTAATTACTGGACGAACTCCGCCCTCTCTCACAACCGATGAGTAACTTGTTGAAATCTCGCCATTGCTAGATACATAATACATAAAAAGTCCAGATACAGATGCTTCGCTACTTCCAGAAGTTAAAGGAACTTTATGGTAAGAAGGAGTCATAGTTAAGAAATCGTCATTAATAAATAAATAAGCATTAGTTCCTGTACCGGCCATTACAGCTTCATCAGCTGTTACCAAGCCAATTGGATAAGTTAAATATCCATTACCTATTATATCTGTTACAGTATATTTATCATTTTTGGCTGCACACGTTAAAGCAGGATTGGCATTTAATCTATTGTACGCTTTAAAATAAGTAAAATTATTACTAACAGATGGATTAGCTTTATCATTGCAGAAAATTGAGTCAGCTATATATTTACCGTATTTCTCTAGCAAACTTTTTTCATACCAAGTATCTACTACACCTTTAATTGTACTATCTGTTTCAACACCATTTACATCATATGTATATCCTGCATATTTTGCATCATAAATGCTTGAATTATATGCTATATCACCAATTGTTACTGTATGAGAAACTCCATTTTCTACAAGTGATGTTCCATCATATATCATACGTATTGTTCCATCTCCATTAATTCGAACAATTCGCCAATATTTTAAATCATATGTCGGTATTAACTTTACTGTACACGCTTCTTCATCACCAGTTATTGATATACACGATTCTAACGACGCTAATCCTAATGCAACTATTTCTTCTTCCATACCACTTCCTGTATAATATACAGTTTCTATATTTCTCGGTTTACAAGATGAATATGCACCACTTCCTAGACCAGCATCTTCACACATTTCTTGTGACTTGAACACAACATCACCGAATACACTTAATTC
This sequence comes from Bacilli bacterium, assembly GCA_017442305.1. Taxonomy (GTDB): domain Bacteria; phylum Bacillota_I; class Bacilli_A; order RF39; family UBA660; genus RGIG2951. The sequence goes on from JAFRZY010000006.1 coordinate 21,914, forward strand.
TTCTATACAACTTTCATCTTCACCACAAGTTTCTAAGGACACTTCAGGTGAATATGGTTTCACTTTAGTTTTTCCAAACTCTACATAATTATTTTTTATATCTCCCCTAAAGTAATATGAATCACCAAGATCATCTTGAGCTTTATATAAGCCATATTCTCCTTCTTGGGGATCAATAGTAAAATCTGGTGTTGTTGTATATAAATAATTTTTTTCTTCGGCGTCCTCTAAGACTAATGATGCTAAAGTTTCTCCTTGTGTATTTATATTTTGTCCAACACTTACGCTTATTTTCCCTGTAAATGTTTTGTTTTGTTCACTTATTGGAGCATCCTTATCTATCCACATTCTTAAATTAAACTTTTTTTCATCTTCTGTTGTCGCATCACTTTTTCCAGCTAATGTTCCATAAGCTATTGTAAATGCTTGATAAGCCCCTTCTATTGTCGTTTCTGCAACTACATATTCATATAATTTCTTAGGAATATTATCGTTTATTACTGCTTTTAATGTAGTTGATTTTAATGCAGACGTTTCATTTCCTATACTTTCTAGATTTATATGATAGTCAACAGTTGTTGTACAGTTATTTGTTACTGTAAATTCATACGGAACTAATTTCATTCCGTCTTCATCGCTCATCGGAAACTGGTTTGTTAAAGTTATATCATTTTTCTCACCACTTATCGAAATATCTAAACACCCAGAACCTATTATGTTTTGTCCTGTTTGCGTTTTGGTTACTAACCAATATGCATATGTTACTCCGATTATTACTAGGAGTACTGCTACTATACTTATTATTGTAATTACTGTTTTTTTGTTCTTCATATTATACTTTCCTTCCTACTTTTGTAAAATATAGCACAGGTGCGTTGTCATATTTTGTTACATTTTAATTTTAACAATTTAGTTTATCACTGTCAATGTGATATTATCATTATATTGTCTATCTATTTTACAAGGTAAGTATAATATACCCCCCCCGCCTGTCAACTGTGGATAACTTAGTTGACAAAAAAAGTAAAAAAAACACTCGCATGAGTGTTATAAGACTATAGCAATTAAATTATTTGAGCCTTTATTAACTATTTTAGTAACTGTTTGACTAAGTTTATATCTAGTATTATCTGGCATCATAGATAATTTAGCTTGAATTCCTTCCTGTACTATCTCTTCTAGACTACGTCCAAATATTTCACTTTTCCAAATACTTGTTGGGTCAGTTTCATAGTCTTTCATTAAATAGTTAATTAATTCTTTACTTTGAAGTTCACTACCAATTATAGGTTCAAAAGTACTTTGGACTTCTACTTTCATTAAATGAATACTTGATGCTACTGCTTTTAGTTTTACACCATATCTATTTCCTTGTTTTACTATTTCTGGTGTTTCTAATTTCATATCTTTAATTCCCGGATATACAATGCCATAACCGGTATTACGCGCCATTTTTAAAGCTGACTTAATACTATCTATTTCTTCTCTACCATCTTTATATGATGAGAAGATTTTTAAAAGTCCTGCCTTAGTCATAACATTTTCGCCTATAACAGCTTTTAAAGTTTCGTTATAAAGCTCATTAGAACTTTCTAAATTAATAGTTACAACTCCAGTTGAAGCATCCAAATCACTAATATATGCTTTATTAATATATTCACTATTTTCAAAGTGTGAAATAATATAATCTACATCTTTTACTTTTTCTACACTAATAACACTTTCTTTTATCTTTTCTAAATAGTGTCTTTTTATATCGTGCGTATTTGGAAGTACATGAACCCATTCTGGCATTTTAACTTTTATATCTAACACCGGGAATTCATATAACGCTTGTTTTAAAACTTCAATTAATTCTACTTCGTTCATATTTTCTACACTAATAGGAAGTACTGGTACATCATAAGTAGCTCTAAGTTCATCAGCAATCTCAACTGTTTTAGTATTAGTTGGATGAACTGTATTTAATACTACAATAAAAGGTTTTCCTATTTCTTTTAATTCAGTTATAACTTTTTCTTCTGCTTCTAAATAATTTTCTCGTTTTATTTCCCCAAAAGAACCATCAGTAGTTACTACTATACCTATAGTAGCATGATCTTTAATAACTTTTTCGGTACCTATTTCTGCAGCTTCGACAAAAGGCACTGAATCTTCAAACCAAGGAGTTTTTACCATACGAGGATTTCCATCTTCGTCTTCATATCCATTAGAACCTGGAATGACATAACCAACACAATCTACTAGCTTTATATTAGCAGTAAACTCTTCAACAGAAATACTAGCTCCATTGGATGGGACAAACTTTGGTTCAGTAGTCATAATGGTCTTTCCTTGGGCACTTTGTGGAATTTCATCTAAACATCTTTTTTTCTCATATTCATCTTCAATATTAGGAACCACTATATTTTCAATAAATCTTTTTATAAATGTAGATTTACCAGTTCGTACAGCACCTACTACTCCTAGATAGATTTCACCATTTCCACGTTTGGCAATTGATTCAATAATTTGATTTTTTTCCATTTTTACCCTCTCCATTTTTCTATTTAACCTTATGAAAAAAAGATGGATAATATTCCATCTTTAATTTAAAACTATTTCATAAGGCGAGTTTGTATCTATTCTACCATCTCCAGTAAATTTAACATCTGCTTTCAGATTGATAACTGGACGCGCCCCGACCACGCCATAGGGGGAGGGTTCGTATTGGACGGAGCCGTTTTTGTCAATACTCCAGACCCACGCAACGTTTTTATTGAAAAAATCCGGAGTAGAAGTCCAATACTCGCCTCCCGAATATAAGTAATGTGTATTATTGAAAGATGGTGCTCCTGCCATAATTGCTTCATCGGCTGTTAATAAACCAATTGGTCGCACATTTCCTTCTGCATCTGTTAACTTCCCATTCCCCAATTCTGTACTTACTGTATATCTATCATCCTTATTTGTACATGTTAATACTGGTGCTTTGTTTGCGCTTAATCTATAGTATGGAGCATAATATGTTCTACCAGATTCATCTGTTGTGACTTCACCTCTATCGTTACAAAAAATTGAATCTGCTATATATTTGCCATATGTTGTGTTTAGATGTTTATCATACCATGCATCTACTACTCCTTTGACTGTACTATTTGTTTCTGTTCCATCTACATCATATGTATATCCTGCATATTTTACATAGTCATAGTTTGTAGTATATGGTGTCATACCAATTACTGCTGTGTGTGCTACACCATTTACTACTTTTTCTGTTCCATCATAAATTAATCTGATAGATCCGTCTCCATTGATTCGGACTATTCTCCAGTACATTGGGGTTCCTGCTTTTACTTCAACCGTTTTTTCGCTTAATACTGTTTCATCATAAAAAGTTATTGTTGTATCTGCGGCATATGTTCCAAATTGGACATAGTTGTTGGTTGGTGCTCCTCTAAAGTAATAACTAGTTCCCAAGTCATCTTGTGCCTTATAAAGTCCTGCATCACTAGAGGCTGTTACTACACTAAATGCATTGCTTCCTTTTATAGTTTTTGCTGGTATATAATCTCCACTTGTTCCAAAATCAGTTATTTCATATAAATAAGAACTATTATATGTTGAACTTTCGTTTTTTAATGTATATTTTCCACACACATTAGTTCCATTTCGACATTCTGTTAATGTTGCTTGTGTTAGTGTCCCTGATAATGTATAATATCCGGTTTCTTTATCAAATGTATATGATGTTCCGTACCAATAGTTGTTTGATGTTCCTACATTATTTGTTGTTGCTGTTACTGCACTTGCATCTCCTTCTGTCCATTCTGCGCTTAAGCTTGCTATTGCATCTGCTCCGCCATAATTTGAAAGAATATCATAAGCTAATGTTCCTTCCTTATATGGATTTGTTATTCCTTGTCCTACTGTTACACTTATCTTACTTTGGAATGTTTTATTTTGTTCACTTATTGGAGCATTTGCATCTATCCAGATTCGTAATTTATACGTTACTGATGCGTTTTCTGTATCCTTTGCAGCTAGTGTTCCATATAAAATCATATTTGATTCGTATGCTCCTGAAACTGTTGGTTCTGTATTTCCACCAGCAGTTAGTAGTTTTATTTCATCGTTTAACGCAACTTTAATAGCGCTGGCTTTGATTGCGTTAGTTGAATCCCCAATACTTTCAAGATTAACTTGATAATCTACTGAGGTATTACAATTATTTGTTACTGTAAATTCGTATGGTGTTAGTTTCATTCCATCTTCATCGCTTAACGGAAATTGATCTTGTAGTTCAATATCATTCTTCTCACCAGTTAACGAGATGTCTAAACAACCGGAACTAATTAAGTTATGGCCTGTTTGTGTTTTTGTTAATAGCCAATAAGCATATGTTACTCCAATTATTACTAGGAGTACTGCTACTATGCTAGTTATTGTGATTACTATTTTTTTATTCTTCATACCTATCCTACTTTCTACTATCTAGGATTAGTATAATATACCCCCCCCCTTCTGTCAACTGTGGATAATTATTTTTTCTGTGTTACAATGAATATGTCAAGGAAACTTACATATATTAAAAAGGGAACATTCAGTTTTGGTACGTTGAATGTCCACCGTATTTTGGGGTAGACATTTAAGCTATGCTTAGATGTCTTTTTTTATTACCATTATCATAATGATTATAAGTATTATTTTGTAAAAATTTAAAAATTGACAAATTAAAAAGATGGATAATATTCCATCTATTTAAACATTTTATCTACACCTTTAGGAACTTCATCATTTACTATTTTACCAACTATTTTATCTTCCAGATCTTTACTTACTTTTTTTCCAGTCATTTTACTTAAAGTACCAATTACTTCTCTTAAAGTTTTTTCGTCCTTCATGTTACCATTTTGCAATTTCTCAGCAAGAGATACAATTGTATTTTTATCAACCTTTGTTTTCTTTTCCACTTTTTTAAAAAAGTCATCTTTAAAATCCATGAAAAACCTCCTACAAATATTATATGTAGAAGGTTCTTGGGTGTTAATCTTCAAAAAATAAATCATCAGGTTTTAAATCAAATATTTTTGCAATTCTTTTTGCTAAATCATAATAGAGATTACGATTACCATTTTCTAATTGCCAATAATACGCTTTACAAATATCTAATTTATCTGCCATATCCTGATAAGTATAATTATTTTTCTCTCTAATAGCTTTTAGTTTTTCTAAAGGTTTTTTTACTTTTTTTATCATAGCCCCTCCGTGTAATATATAATATATTATTTTATTGCTTTTGTCAATTTTGGCTAGTTATAGCTAGGTAGACATTTTAGCTATTAGCAAATATATTTATTTTAAGGAGTGGGCTTTATGACTTCTAAAGAAATAATTGGCCGAAATTTAAAATATTATCGTTATAAAAGTGGACTTTCACAAGAAGCATTTTATTCGAAACATAATTTATCACCAAAATATTTAGCATGTGTTGAACGCGGTGAAATTAATATAAGTGTTGACTTTTTGGATAAATTATCTCGCAATTTAAATGTTAGTATTGATGATTTATTAACGACTGATGAAACTAGAATAATTAATTTGAAAAGGATAGATTCAAAGAAAAAAATAAATAACTAATTGTTATTTATTTTTTATTTTTCACTTTTGTTTTTAAATTGTAAAATTATCGGAGTTCCTGTAAAATCAAAATTTTCTCTTATTTTATTTTCTAGATATCTTTCATAACTAAAATGTACTAAACCTTTATTATTCACTTGAAAAGTAAATTTAGGTGGACAAGAAGCTGTTTGACTTACAAAATAAATTTTCAATCTTTTCCCTTTATATGAAGGTGGTTGATGAAGCGTTACTGCTTCAATAATTATATTATTTAAGGTTGAAGTTTTTACTTCTCGACGATTATTTTCATACGCTGAAATAATTTCAGGCATAAGTGTATGAATTCTTTTTTTAGTTTTTGCAGATGTAAAAACAATTTTGGCATATGGAGTAAATTGAAATTCTGCTTCAATAAGTTTTTTCCAATATTTAATATCCATATTAGGATTTTCTACCGTATCCCATTTATTGACTACTATAACTAAACCTTTGCCAGCCTCTATTGCATATGATGCAATATGCTTATCATGTTCAATAATTCCTTCTTCGGCATCAATTACTAAACAACATACATCACTACGTTCTATAGCTTTTAAACTACGGATTAAACTGTATTTTTCCACACTTTCGTAAATTTTTCCTTTTTTACGAAGTCCAGCAGTATCTATAGCTATATAATCTTCACCTTCATAACGGAATTTTGTATCTACTGCATCACGAGTTGTTCCTGCCACATCAGAAACTATTACTCTTTCTTCATTTAATATCGCGTTAATTAAACTACTTTTACCTACATTAGGGCGACCAATTAAACAAAATTTTAAAGTGTCATCTATCTGTTCCTCTGTCGGATGCATATCTTTTGTAATTTCATCTAAAAGTTCTCTAAACCCTAAGTTATGTTCACCACTTACCGGAAAAATACGTTCAAACCCTAATTCGTAATAGGCATATATATTATCATTACGTTTTTCATTATCTACCTTGTTAACTACAACAATTACTTCTTTATTAGATTTTATTAACATATCTCGCACTTTAAAATCATTAGCGGATAAATCTTCTTTACCATCTACAACAAATAAAATAATATCAGATTCTTCAATTGCTAAAGATGCTTGAGCTTTAATATCTTCATTAAAATCATCTTTTCCTAAATCAATACCGCCAGTATCAATTAAATGAAAAGATTTTTCTTTATAATTAACTGTACCATAAATACGATCTCGAGTTATTCCTGGGGTATCTAGGATAATTGCTTTTTTCTCTTTTATTAAGCGATTAAAGATTGTTGATTTTCCAACATTAGGTTTACCAATTAAACACACTGTTTTCTTCATTTAATTCGCCTCCTTTTTTTGCGTTTTATATATTAACATATTTTTTTCTTATTGACAAATATAAGTATTAGTTATTTCTGCACCAGATTCTACTACTGTTTCTTCTTCAAAAACTGCCGCTACTCTTTTATTTTTATAGTATATTATGACTTTTAAGCTATTCATATTTGAGTTATCAACCGGATTTAATATATATCCTGCTTCTTCATCATCTTTATCTCCTGTTAAATAACCTTCATCATATAAATCTTTTACAGTTAAAGTTATACATTCATATCCTTGATTAACACTATTTTTACGTAATTTTTTAGTCGACTCAACAACTTCTGATAAATTTTCTTGACCATATAATTTAGCATTTTCTTTAATCAAGTCTTTTTTAGTATCTAACATAGTTTTTTTTGTTTTTAGAGAAATCCCCATAATTGATGGAACAGCCAATGTTCCTATAACCGCTAATAAAACGATTACAGCAAGTAACTCCACTAAAGTAAAACCTTTATTATTCATATTATCACCTAAATTAATTATAATCTTTTATTTATTTTTAAACAAGAAAAAATCAAGTAATCTTACACTACTTGATTATAATTCTTCTGCTAAATACCCAGAAATAATGTTATATATTTCTTCTTTTCCTTTTTTACTAATTGTTGAGAATGGTATAAAATTCTCTTCATCTGTTAGTTTTAAAGTATCTTTAATTAATTTATCTTGTTTAAGACGAGCATTCTTTCCAACCTTATCATATTTGGTTGCTACTATTTGAATATTTAAATTATAGTATTTTAAAAAGTTATACATCAAACAATCATCTTCTGTTGGTTTGTGACGATAATCTATTAATAAGAATACATGTTTTAAATCAGTACGGTTCTTTAAATATTCCTCTATCATCATCCCAAACTTCTTTTGACGATCTTTTCCACCTTGAGCAAAACCGTATCCTGGAACATCGACTAAATAAAAAGCATTATTCACTTTATAAAAGTTTAAAGTTTGAGTTTTTCCTGGTTTTGAACTAGTACGAGCATAATTTTTTCTTTCAATTATGGTGTTTATAAAACTACTTTTTCCGACGTTACTTCTACCTACAAGTAAAAATTCAGGTAAAATGTCTGTTGGATATTGACTCATTCTTACGGCAATGTTAGATAACTCTACCGAATCTATTTGCATTTCAATCACCTGATTACATTATATAGTAAATTTATTTTTTTTGCAAATCTGGCTAGTTTTTTTATATTTTGAATAAGATTTATTAAAGTTATAGGAGGGATTCTATGTATAACAAAAACAATTTTCCACCTAGCATAGATCCCCAGCTTTATTCAATTAGCGCAGTTATTATTGGCGCAGCAATTGTAGATGATTTTACAGCTTATGAACAAAATGCCATTGGTAATTGGTTAATGTTATTAGCCCAATATATTATTACCCATGCTGCTCAACAAAACTTATTAGATATGCGATTTAATAATTCTAAAAATCAAACGAATGTTAATAATGATATAAATTATTTATTAGCCGCTATAAATAAAATATCAGCTGAACTAGAAAAAATAAAGAATGAAAATTAATTCATTCTTTTAATTGCTTCGATTAAAGCAAGTTTTCCATATTCGTAAGTCATACCACCTTGTTGATAAGCGATAAACGGTTTTCTTAATGGGCCATCACAAGATATTTCGATACTTGAGCCTTGTGTAAATGAACCTGATGCCATAATTATTTTATCACTATATCCTGGCATTTCAGTTGGTTCTGGTATAGCATTAGAATCTATCGCTGAACCCAATTGAATTCCTTGACAATATTTAATTAGTTTTTCACGATCATTAAAAACAATGTTTTGTACTATATCTGCTCTAACATCATCATATTTAGGCTCTACGGTATAGCCTAAAGTTTCTAAAATTTTACTTGTTAAAACTGCTACTTTTAAACTGCTTGCTACTACAGAAGGCGCCATATAAAGACCTTGTAATAAAGATTTATTGATACCAAGACTTGGACCTACTTCTTTCCCTTCACCAGGAAGAGTAAGTCTTTCTCCTGCTAATTCTACTAAATCTCTACGACCAGCTATATATGCCCCATTAGGAGCTATACCACCACCTAAGTTTTTTATAAGTGACCCAACAATGATATCAGCACCTACTTCTAGTGGTGTTTGCTTTTCAACAAATTCACAATAACAATTATCTACCATAATTATTACATTTTTATCTATATTTTTAATAAAGGAAATAACTTTTTCTAATTTATCAATTGTTAAACTTTTACGAGTTGAATATCCTTTTGATCTTTGAATCTCTATAACTTTAACTTTGTTATTTTGCAAAAATTCTTTAATGCTATTATAATCAAAATCATTATCAATTAAATCTATTTCTGAATATTGAACTCCAAAAGATTTTAATGAGCTTTTATTATCTTTAATACCAATTACTTCATGTAAAGTATCATATGGAGTACCTGTAATTGAAAGTAACAAATCATTAGGTCTAAGTAAAGAGAAAAAGGCAACTGTAAGAGCATGAGAACCAGATATGAATTGATTTCTTACTAGTGCATCTTCAGCCCCTAACACTTCAGCATAAACCTTTTCAATAGCATCTCTTCCTATATCACCATAACCATAACCAGTTGTTGCATTGAAATGTATTTCCGATATATTATTATTTTTAAACGCCGTTAACACTTTTTTACTATTTTCAAAACACAGTTCATCAATCTCTTTATATATTTCTGTTAATTCTCTTTCTTCTTTTAATATTAATTCATATATATCATTTTTCATTGCTATCATCCATTCTAATTATTTCACCACTTTTTATTTCTTTATTTTGTAGTATATCAATTATTTTGTTAACAACTTCTTCTTTAGTTAACAATTTTTTTTGATTAATTCTTTTTAGTTCACTTTCTAAATATATTGGCGACATTTCTAAAACACTATCTGTTGCAATCCAGTTTGGTGCTAAAGCACAAATTTTTATATCTGGATATCTTAACGCTAAATTCTTTGTTAGATTTTCTATTCCTGCTTTAGATGCATCATAATCCATACTTATCGGATTATAAGTTGTAGATGCATTTGTTGATGAAATATTAATTATTACCCCGTTTTTCATAATACTTAATGCTTTTTTACATACAAGAAATGTTCCCACTAAATTTACTTCTAAAACTTTCATAAATTCCGCTTTAGTTTTTTCGGTAATGTCTTTATCCATACTTAAAGCTGCACAGTTAATAACATAATCTATATTTTGATATTCTTTTTTGATATATCCAAATAATTCAGTAATTTCATCTTCTTTAGTTAAATCGCATTTACAAGCATCAATATATACTAAAGGAATTATGTTAGTATTATAAGTCCCAATTACTTTAGCACCTTCTAGAGTCAACTTACTAGCTAAAGAAAGACCAATACCACTTGATGCGCCAATTATTAATACTCTTTTGTCTAAAAAATTCATATTATCACTCACAATCTACATTAATTTCAAATACTCGAGGTTTTTTAGTCATTTTTAAATATTGTTCTCTACTTATTTCTTTAATCTTTTTATTTTTAAAATTATATACATAATAAATACAAGAATTAGTATTATTTCTTATAAATTCATCTTCATTATCTGAAATAAAGAAATGAATTTTTTTATCACTATTATTAGTCGCAGAAGATTTTACTTCAATATATTTTTCACTACCATCTTCATTAAAGCTCAAAATATCATATCCCTTATTAGGATCTGTTTTAAAATAAGGGATAATTTTTTCAACTAATTCCGGATAATTTTTTAAACGCAATATTTCTTGCTTATGCGCAAATTCTTCACCGGTAGCACCACTTTCTTGTTGATTAACATATTGCTTTAAATAATCCTTTTTAGCGCTCTTCTTTTTCTTATTATTTACCTTAGTTTCATGATTTGTAAAATTCTCAAGCTTAGTAATAATCGTATCAGACGTTTTTTTCTTTTTTTCTAATTTATCAAAATTATCTATATTGACTTTTAGAATATATTCTCTATTAGGGGTAAAATCTACATCAAAATATTTTAAAGAAAGTTCCCCTCTTTTATACATACAGTACGCTAGTTCAAGCAAGATATCGTCCAAAGTCGTTTGTGGATTATCATCGTGTTCTTTATTGTACTTTAGGATTTCCTCTTGTTTTTTTATTTCTTCTTCAATATTAAAACATAATTTATACTTTTCTTTATTTTGATAATTAATTTCATAAACTTCTTTCATTCGCATATTTTGCATTAATTTTAATAATTCTACGGAATTAATTTCTTGACAACTAACAATAAATAGTTTTATTAATCTTTCTAAAGAACAAAAATCATATTTGACACTACCAACTTTAGCTTGACGTCGACTTGTTATTTGGGAAGTGCTTTCCTTAAAAATATTTGTAAGCATTCCTTTTCCTGCATGTTCTACAACAGTTAATTGTTTAAGTTCATCTTTAGTAAAATCTTTGATGCTAAATAGGCCTTTTTTCTTTACGCTTTCAAATAATTTATCATAATATCGATTTAAATCTAAATAAGCATCATAGTAATCAAAGTGATATTTTATTGTATAAAAATATCTTAATAATGTTTTCTTTTCATTTTTATCTAATTTATATGGCGCATACTTTTCAAATTTTGTATTAATAAGTAGGGCTGTCGCAAAAAAATCACAAAAAATCTCTAGCATAGTTTCTTTACTATCTACATAATTAATGTTAATAAACTCTTTAACTAGTGCATAAAAAGAATAAGGTATATCAACCGTACTCTTAGTAATTTCACAAGCCATTATATGACCTAATTCATGAAAAAACACAGTTCTAGGAAAAATGTTTTCGTTTTGCATTTGAAAACAATTTAAAAAATAACGATTAATTTTAGTATTTATTTCAGGTAATACATATGAATTAAATACAATATTTTGTTTAGCATGAATAAACGTATATATGTTTTCAAATAAATTTTCTTCTTTAAAATACGGAACTCTTTCTAAAACAAGCGCTATAGCATCACGAATTTCCTCTTCAGTAATATGACTATTATTGCTTTCAACAAGTTCTCCTTCATAAATTTTCAATAATTCTTTAGCCATTTTTTTAAAATCTCGAATATCTCTTAAACCACTAAAATAATAGGAAGTATACGCTATAGGCGATTTATTAGGATTAAAAATGTGATAATCTTTTCTGTATGCATGATCAATTTCTTCATTCACAGCATATCTTCCTAACTTTTCACCAAAAGATTTTACAATTCGTCTTTTTTTATATACATCATTTTCTATCTTAAAATACTCTAAAATATATTTTAAGGTATTAATAATTTCAGAGTACGTTGATTCAAAATATAAATCGCCTATATATTCATACACTTTTTCTTCCACGATATCACCTACTACACTTTTTTAAAATTTCTGCAATATCACTTGCTACTTCATCATATAAATCAATTCTAAAATTTGTAATTCCTAGGTCCTTATAATAATCTAGTTTATTTAATAAATCAATGTTCTTAGAATGTAAAAGTTTACTTATACAAGTATTATTTATTATTGGATATAATTCTTTGTTATCCCCTTTAATAGCATATTTCTTTTGATTATGACAAACAGAACAAGCTTTATCAGTATTAACAAATTTGTTTAATAAACAATATTTCATAACCATTAATTCTGGTCGACCATATACTAATAATTCTAAATTAGATGAATTGTTAATATCAATTAAATCATCATCTTTTATTTCTACAGATAAACCAATTTTGTTGACACTCAAATTTTTTAATAATTCTATTGATTCTTTATTAGTAACATTTAAGTATATATCGCTTACTACATTATTAGTTTTAGAGTATTTGTAAACTGCTCCTATATCACTTGCTAATATATTTTCATTATTCAATTCCATTAATTTGTTACTTACTCGATTAGTTTTAAAGAAAACATTTGGACCTTTATATTTTTGGTATAATTTATAATCTTCAGTATAAATAATAACATCTTTATCTAATAAATATTGTAATTGAGATTCATTTCTAACTAAGAAACTAAAATGATTAGTTATTAATTGACTATTTCCTGAAAATTCATTGTTTTTTACAATTACTTCCCTTTTACTATTTTCTCTTTTATGAATTAATTCTTTGGTTAGTTGTTGCCTTAAATTATTTATTTCCTTTATTGGAATAAATACATCACTATCCAACTCTATATTAGCTATATTTAATATAAATGGTGTATTACCTAATTTATTTAATTTTTCTATTACATCTGTTTTAGTAGTTGGTCTGTTAATAGACTTCTCTAAGACTATTGATTCTTTAACTATAGTATTTATATTATCACTTATCTTCACTATTAATGGCTTACCGACTTTTGCAATAACCGTAAAATCAACCTTTATTTTTTTTAAATTATAATTATTTAATTCTTTAATTAAATGACTATCCAAAGTTTTAAGAACCTTCCCTTTTTTATCTAAATCCACTTTGTTGTCTAAATATATAATTTCGCCTATTTCTCCTTTGCTAACCAACAAATCTTTTCGGTTGTAAATAAAATTGGCAATCATCCCTTCACCATTTGGAAGTCTTATTCCATCCCCTTGATGTATTGTATTAGTAAGCTTAATTTTTATTTTGGGCAAACACTCTAAAACAGTACCCAACTCAATTCCTTGATGATTAGGAGTTTTAGGATTTATTATATCTTTATTATTTTCGTTATTAATATATCCTTTAGTAAACTCCCGATTATATAAAACGGCTAAGTTATCTAGTTCTTCTTTTGTTAAAATCATTTCTTCATTATTATAATACTTGTCAATAAGTTTACGATAAATAGCTGTAACGTATCCAACATACTCAGGGCTTTTCATTCTTCCTTCAATTTTTAAAGAATTCACATTGGAATCAAGAATAGTACGCAAATTTTCAGTACTATTTAATTCTTTTAAACTAAGTAAATATTTTTCTTTTAAATCAATAACTTGATCATTTTCTAAAAGTTCGTAAGGCAACCTACAAAGGCCTGCGCATTCTCCACGATTTCCACTACGATTTAAAGCAAGTGAAGAAAACAAACATTCTCCAGAATATGATACACATAAAGCACCATGAATAAATACTTCTTTTTCAATATCGACATCTAAAGAATTTATTTCAGCAATAGATAGTTCACGCGCCATTACACAACGTGTAACACCCAAAGATTTAAAAAATTCTAAACCTTCTTTATTATGATTATGAGCTTGAGTAGAGGCATGAATCTCTAAATTAGGATAGGTTTCTCTTACCAGCTTAATTAAACCAATGTCTTGCATAATTAAGGCATCAACACCAAACTCATGAATTTGTTTTATATATTCCATAACTTCTGCTAATTCATTATTATAAACCAGGGTGTTAACAGTAATGTACACCTTTACACCATACAAATGACAATATTTAATTGCTTCTTCTATTTCATTTAAATCAAAATTACTTGCAAATTTACGAGCACCATAATTTTTACCAGATAAATAAATGGCATCAGCACCATTATGTACTGCACTTTTAAGAGACTCCATATCACCAGCAGGTGACAACAACTCTACTTTTTTCATAAGCTCACTTCCTAAAGGTATTATATCAAATAAAAAAAGAGAGTTAAACTCTCTTTAGTTAACAACTATTTCATATGGACTATCAATTGTTCCTTTGCCAGTAAACTTAACATCCGCTTTTAAATTAATTACGGGACGAACCCCCAATTCCTGAGAGTCACCTTCAGAATAAATACCAAAACCACCGCCAAACCAATTTACATCAAAAGTATAAAACGGTGATGATGCAGAATTAAGATACATGTTAGAAGAAAAAAATTCTGATGAAACAATACCTCCCGCAAAAAGGATTTCTTTTGTTGTTAATAAACCTATAGGCTTATTTAAAAGTCCATTACCAAAGTTTTCACTCATAGTATATTTATTATTTTTTGATGAACATTTGAATGATTTCATAGCAGCATCAACAGTAACATAATCACTACCATATCCAACAGAATTATCATAACAGAAAATGTTATCCGTTATATATTTTCCATATTCTTTTTCTAGAGTATTGCTGTACCAATCTTCCAAAGTTGTTTTTATAACACTATCTTGTTTATTACCATTAGCATCTCTACTTGCGTACCAATACGAAGATACAGCACCATAAAAAGAATTGGTAATAGCCACATTATGACCAACTCCGTTTTCAAAAGCTTTTATACCATCATATACTAAACGAATCGTTCCATCGCCATTAATACGCACTATTCGCCAATACATATCAGAAGACTCTATCTGTTTTGAAGTTGTACCATCTAGATATTCCCAACAACTAGTAGAATAACCCTTACTTGCAATCGCATCTTCACAGGCTTCTAATGTATCAAAATGACCGGAATCATATTGCCATTCTTCATAAGAAGAACATTGACCAGATGGATAACCAATTCTTTCCAAATCTGCTTCGCATTCGGCTAAAGATTCAAAACCAGATGCTCCAGTACAATTATCGCCATTTGCATCGCAAGCATCATACCCATAATAAATTTCAGGCCATTCATAAGAATATGTATATTTGCTAACATAACTCGAATATTCATCAGTCATTGCTTCTGTATGATTACCAAATTTCACATAATTATTTGTTGGTGCTCCTCTAAAGTAATAGCTCGTACCTAAATCATCTTCGGCTTTATATAGGGATTTTTCATTTGGAGAAGTTATGGAATCTGCAAGTCTTATATAACCTACCTCATTAACAACAGAATCGATACTTTCCGCTTCCCGATAATCATAATTGCCAATCAATCTTCCCCAATTTACAATTTCATAAATATAACCTCCACTATAATTAGCATCATTACTATTAAGAGTGTATTTGCCGCATACCTTTGTTCCGTTTCGACATTCATTAGGATTAGCTTGTATTATTTCTCCGCTTAATGTATATTTTCCGGTTTCTTTATCATATTTAAATTCAGTACCATAATATACATTGGAATTAATGAAATCAACTGTACCAACACCTATTACTCTATGATCAAATTCGGGATTATCCATTTCAGTAATGGCACTTAATCCTCCGTAATTTGAAAGTATACTATAAGCTAATGTGCCTTCTTTATATGGATTTATTATTCCTTGGCCTATTGTTACGCTAATTTTTGCTCTATATGTTTTGTTTTGCTCACTTATTGGGGCATTTTCATCTATCCATATCCTTAAATTATAAGTCTTGGTCGCTTCAGTTTCACCTTTTGAAGCTAATGTACCAAATAGTATTCTATTAGATTCATATGCTCCACTTATTGTTGGTTCTACGTTACCTCCATCATTTAGTAATTTTATTTCATCATTTAAAGCTACTTTAATAGCACTTGCTTTGATTGTATTAGACGAATCTCCGATTGATTCCAAATTTACTTGATAATCTACACTTGTACTACAGTTATTTGTTACTGTAAACTCGTAGGGCGTTAACTTCATTCCATCTTCATCACTTAGCGGAAATTGATTAGTTAATTCAATATCATTTTTCTCACCAGTTAATGATATATCTAAACATCCTGATGAGATTACATTTTGATTAGTTTGTGTTTTTGTTACTAACCAGTATGCATATGTTACTCCGATTATTACTAGGAGTACTGCTACTATACTTGTTACTGTGATTACTATCTTTTTATTTCTCATATACTATCCTACTTTCTATTATCTAGGATTAGTATAATATACCCCCCCCCCGCCTGTCAACTGTGGATAGTTTAAATATCATGAATTTTACAATTTAGCTATATCATACGCAAACATAACTTGTTTGCCTCTAATTTCATAAATCTTGTTTTCTATTTTATTAATTGTTTGTAATTCATCCATAAAAGCCTCCCCTATTCTTATATTGCTGAAAAAACATCTAATTTCTTTTTTCAATCAAAAAAGCTTGAATATATTCAAGCTTTTTACTCACAGGCATTTTCAAACTGCGAATTATAAAGTTCAGCATAAAACCCATTTTTTTCGAGTAAAGTTTTATGATTTCCCTGTTCTATAATATTACCATCTTTAAGCACTAAAATTAAATCAGCGTTTTTAATAGTTGAAAGTCGATGGGCAATAATAAATGAAGTTCTTCCTTTAGTTAATTTATCCATAGCTTCTTGAACTAATATTTCAGTTCTTGTATCAACGTTAGAAGTTGCTTCATCAAGAATTAAAAATGGCGTATTTAAAACCATACATCTTGCAATAGTTAGAAGTTGCTTTTGGCCGGCAGATAAACTATCAACATCATTTAATATAGTGTCATACCCTTTTGGTAACGTTCTAATAAAATGATCTAAACCAACTACTTTACAAGCATTAATTATTTCATCATCAGTTACACTATCTTGATTATAACGAATATTTTCCTTTATACTTCCTTCAAACAACCAAGTATCTTGTAAAACCATAGTAAACAAATTATGAATATTATCACGAGTTAATTCTTTAGTCGATATTCCATCAATTAAAATATCACCACTATCAATTTCATAAAAGCGCATTAATAAGTTTACTATAGTGGTTTTACCAGCACCGGTTGGTCCAACTATAGCAACTTTTTCTCCGGCTTTTATTTTAGAACTAAATCCCTTAATTATTTCTTTATCTTTTGTATAACCAAATTTAATATTTTTAAATTCTATATTACCTTTAACTGAAGCTTTATTTAAAATTATTTTTTTATTACTCTCATCAGCCATTTCAGGCGCTTCTAAGAATTCAAAAACACGCTCTGATGCTGCAGCAGTTGATTGTAATTCATTTAGACATTGTGCAATGTTAGTAAGTGGTTGACTAAATAATCTGATATAAATCATAAACGCTACAATTACCCCAAATGATATTACATTATTCATTGTTAGAAGCGCTCCTACAACACATACTGCTACATAGCCAAAATTCCCGATAAAGCCCATTAATGGTGGCATTAATCCAGAATAGAATTGACTTTTTTTTCCATTTATAAACAATCTCTCATTTATTAAATCAAATTCTTCGTCTACTTCCTTTTTAGCATTATACACCTTAACTACATTATGACCAGAATAAACTTCTTCTATATGGCCATTCATGTTCCCAATTTCTTTTTGCAAATTGCTAAAATATTTTTGACTGCGACTTAATATTGTTGCCATTAAAACAAAACCAATTATTGTAGAAACAATAGCTGTTATAGCAAGTATCCAGTTGGTATAAAACATCATAAATAACGAACCTAAAAACATCGTTATTGAACTAACAAGACTACCAATACTATCATTTAAAGTTTGACCTATAGTATCAACGTCATTAGTAACTCTTGAAAGAATATCCCCTATTGTGGTTTTGTCAAAATACGCTAGAGGTAATTTATTTATTTTTATCGAAATTTCTCTTCGCATATTTTTTGAAAATTTATTTGTTACTATTGCCATTATTAATCCTTGAATATAATTAAATATTAAGCTAGCAGCATAAAAACATATTAATACTATTCCTATTGATTTAATTTTATCTGTATCTATACCAGTCAATAACCCTTTTGTTATTACATTGGTCATATCTTTTAATTTATCTGGACCAATTATTGCTAAAATACTAGAAATCATTGATAAAATAAGAGCAATAATTATTAAACTAACATATGATTTATTATATTTAAGTAGTTTTTGTATTGCCACTTTAAAATCTTTGGGTTTTTCTTCATTAGAAACAGCATTTTTTCTTTTATTTTTCTTCATCTTATATTGCCTCCTTTCCAAACTGTGATGAAACTATTTCTTGATAAACTCGACAGTTTTTAAGAAGTTCTTCATGAGTACCAATACCAACACATTTACCACTATCCAAAACAACTATTTTATCGGCATCTTTAATAGTACCTATTCTTTGGGCAACAATAAATTTTGTAGCATCTTTTGTATATTTATTTAATTCTTTTCTTAAATTATAATCCGTTTTATAATCTAATGCTGAAAAAGCATCATCAAAAATATAGATTTCCGGTTCCCTCGCTATAGCTCTTGCAATAGAAAGCCTTTGTTTTTGCCCTCCAGAAATATTAGTACCACTTTGAGCAATTTCACTATTATATTTTTCTGGCATATTTAAAACAAAGTCTTCTCCTTGAGCAATTTTTATTGCTTCTTTTATTTTCTTTAATGCAGGTTTACCTTTTTTACTAACACCAAATGAAATATTTTCTTTAATACTTCCTTTAAATAAAATTGCTTTTTGCGATACATAACCTATTTTATTATTCAAATATTCAAGATTCATTTCTCTAACGTTAACCCCATCAATTAGCACTTCACCATCAGTCGCATCATAAAAACGTGGTATTAAGTTAATAAGAGTGGATTTGCCTGAACCAGTTGTCCCAATAAACGCAACTGTTTCCCCTTGATTAGCTTTAAAACTGATATCTTTTAAAATATAATCTTCAGCATCAGGATATTTAAATGAAACATTTTTAAATTCTACTACGCCTTTTAACTTAGTTGTATCACTAGCAATTTGTCCATCTTTTATCATCGGTTCTGTTTCTAATACTTCATTAATTCTTTTTGCTGAAACACTAGCCCTAGGATAAATTATAAATAAAATTACTAACATCATGAAAGACATTATAACTTGGATAGCGTAACTAGAAAATACTACCATATTACTAAATATTTCAATTTTATCTAACATAGCAGCTTCATTAATTAAATAAGTACCAACCCAGTAAATGGCTAGTGATACTGAAGACATTATTGTCGACATTACTGGACTCATTATAGCCATTGCTTTTTGAGTAAAAAGATTTGTTTCGGTAAGTTCACTATTAGCTTTTTCGAAACGGGCATTTTGATATTCTTCTGCGTTGTACGCTCTTACTACTCTAATCCCAGTTAAATTTTCTCTTGTAATTCTATTTAGATTATCAGTTAATGTTTGAATAATTTTAAACTTTGGTAAGACAACTATAATTAATATTGTAATTAAAATTAAAACTATTACTACTCCTACCGCTGTAATAATCGAAAATTCTATTCCTTTATTCGCTATTTTACTAAGGGCTATTATAGCCATTATAGGTGCTTTTATAAGCATTTGAATACCCATAACTATAAACATTCTAACTTGTCTAATATCATTAGTTGTTCTGGTAATCAAACTACTTGTAGAAAAGCTTTTTATTTCTGCTGCACTAAATTCTCCTACTTTATTAAAAATACTTTTACGCAAAGTTTTAGCATAAGAAGAACCAATATGAGCCGCTAAATATCCAACAACTACTGCTGTAGCTAAAGAACCCAAAGCACATAATAGCATAAATATACCTTCTTTTAAAATGTCAGACATCAGACTGCCTTCAGTTTGAACTAAAACAGTTATTTCAGACATATAATCAGGTATTTTTAATTCTAGCCAGACATTTAAAACAATAAACACTATACTAAATAAAAAAAACAATACATCTTTTTTTGTTAATTTTTTTGCTAATTTAAACATATTACCCTCCTATAAATTTTATTAAATTAATTATTTATCTATTCTTTACATCATTTTAAGTATAATTTATTTTCCCGAAGCAGTCAATCTAGCTAATATTTATTTACATAATTAAATTTAAATATTGGGGTATCCTAAAAATGGTGATAAATATGAAAAATAAAAGTATATGGCTTGATATTAAACAAAAAAATATATGTAGAAGTTTAGATAAAGATATTGAAGTCGATGTTTTAATAATTGGTGGTGGTATAACTGGAATTAGTGCTGCCTATCAACTACAAAATAAAAATCTAAAAGTATGTTTAGTGGAACAAAATGAAATTGCATCGGGAGTTACTAGTAAAACAACCGGTAAGATATCTTATATTCAAGAAAATATATATTCTAAAATTTCTAAATACCATGGAATAGAAAAAGCTAAGTTGTATTTGAAATCTCAACTTTGGGCAACTGAAGAAATCAAAAAAATCATTAAAGAAAATAACATTGATTGTAATTTAGAAAAAGTAAGATCATATGTTATTAATAATAATTCAGAAAAATACAAAGAAGAACTAACTATTTTAAAAAATATAGGAATTCATTTAAAAGAAAGTAAAACACTACCAAATAACGAAACTGTAACTAATGCTTTTTATGTAGAAGATACTTATGTATTTCATCCACTTAAGTATCTATATGCTTTAAAGAACGTATGCCTAGATAACAATATTTTAATTTTTGAAAATACTAAAATAATTTCAATAAGGAAAGAAAAAGTTTTTTTGTGTAGAACTAGTAATGCCACTATTAAAGCCAAATATGTTGTTTTAGCACTACATTATCCCTATTTTTTATTTCCATTTATAATGCCTATAAAATCATATATAGAGCAATCTTATATCAAAGCAACACTAACTAATCAAAACCTTAATTTTAGTAGTATTACAATTACTAACCCAGTTAGTTCATTACGATATCACGAGGATAAAGATAAAATATATGAAATAAGTTTGGCAAATTCTCATATTACTTGTCTAAAAAATAATGATAAAAATAATTTTTCGGAATTAATAAACCAAAGCAAAAAAACTCCTATTTATATATGGAGTAATAACGATATTATGACTAATGACGCAATTCCTTTTATCGGATCACTTAATAAAGAAAATAATCTATTAATTGGAACCGGTTATAATACTTGGGGAATGACTAACGGCGTTTTAGCAGGAAAAATACTTTCGGATATTATTTTAAAAAAAGAAAATCAATTTATTAACTTATTTAATCCATTAAGAAAAATGAATATAGGTAAAATTCTAAATTTCCCAATAATTGTTGGAAGTAACTGCTACTCTTTTCTTAAATCAAAATTAAAAAAACAAAAAAATTGGTATTCTGATAATGTTAGGTTCGAAAGTAGAGACGGAAAAAACATAGCAATCTATACTGATGAAAATAAAAAAGAACATATTGTTTACAACGTATGTCCTCACTTAAAATGCAGTTTGATTTTTAACGAATTAGAACGTACATGGGATTGTCCTTGTCACGGTTCTAGATTCGACATTGACGGTAATGTAATTGAAGGCCCAAGTAACTATAATATAACTTATAAAGAATAACTTTACAGTTATTCTTTTTCTTGTACAGATTCTAAATATATTTTTTTTGTAAAGGCACCTCGTTTTTCAGCTTTCTTTTTGGCTATTTGTAAAATCGTTTCAATATTAACAGCTTCTATTTTCGCTAAAGCTTTCATTACTTCTATTAAATCTGCTAATTCTTCTAAACGATCAGTTCCAGAGGCAGAAATGACTTCTAAACATTCTTCTTGTAACTTTTTTTCTAGTTCTTTTTTATATTCAACATCATCTAAAATTCTTACTATTGGTTCTTCACCATTATTTTTTATTATTTCCGGTATTTTATCTCTTACCAATTTACCATATTTATTTGACATAAGCTCTCCTATTCTTTAGGCAAATCAATATTAGAAATTGCCCCTAAATCATATGTTTTATATCCTAAGTTTTCTAATATATCGCTTGCTATTTTACTGCGATTTCCACTTTTACAATAAACAAATATTAGTTTTTCTTTGTCTAGATCAACATCTTCATCTATTTCATCAAACGGAATATTTATAGCCCCTACTAAATGTAAAGATTCATATTCAGCTGGAGTTCTTACATCTACTATTATATGATCATTTTCATGCATTAACTTATTTAAATCAGGCTCTTCTATTTTTGTACATCCGACTAAAATAAAAATAATTAATATTAACAATATTTTTTTCATAGCATCACCTAATATGATTATAACACAAAAAATGGATTTAATTTAAATCCATTTTTAATATCCTTTTGAACCTTCTAAGGATTCATCATTTTCTATATATTCACTTACAAAAATATGACGATATTTTTCTTTTGAATCTCTAATATAAATATCTTTGATTCCTGCATTTATAATCATTCTTTTGCATAAAGCACAAGGATTTGAGTTTTCAACATAACTACCATCATTATGATTTTTACCACACAAGAATAATGTAGAATCAATCATTTTATTACGCTCAGCACTTATTATAGCATTTTGTTCAGCATGAACACTACGACATAGTTCATAACGTTCGCCTTTAGGAACATTTAATTTTTCTCTAATACAGGAATCTAGTTCACAACAATTTTTTCTACCTCTAGGAGCACCAGCATAACCAGTAGAAATTATTTCGTCATTTTTAACAATAACTGCACCATAATTTCTTCTTATACATGTTGAACGTTCTAGAGCAACTTCTGCCATATCTAAATAATAATTAATCTTATCAATTCTTTTCATTACTACCTCACTACTTTTTCTTAAATCCATTATATCACAAAAATTTTATTATTTTAATGATGATGATGTTTTATTGAACCCATCTTTGGCGGTTTACAATCTTTTTCTAAACATTCTTCTCCAGTTAGCTCATATTCAATGGTTGTATGAAAAACACCGTGTTCACTAAGCTCTTGTTTTACTGTTTCTTTTAATTTTTTAGAAAGTTTATTTACAACAATGTGCATAGTTGCATAGTTATTAACACCATCAATTGTCCATATATGAATATGATGAATATCTTTTATACCTTTAATAGCTAATAAATGTTTTTTTAAATCACTAATGCTTATTCCATCGGGAATTTTTTCTAAGAAAATATCGACAACATTCTTTAAGTTTTTTAAAGCATTAATTAAAATAAAAATTGCCACCCCAATCGAAAGAAGGGAATCAATAATTTTAATATCGGTAAAACGCATTATTATAGCACCCACTAAAACAATCGCCCAATTTAAAACATCTTCTAGCATATGCAAATTTACAGATTTTTGATTTAAAGAATCTCCATCTTTTGTGTAATAAGATGCTAATAAGTTTACTATTATTCCCACTATTGCTAAGATAATCATCCCATTATAATTTATTGGAATTGGAAAAAATAATCTTTTAACTGCGTTAATTATAACTAAAATAGACCCTACTATTAAAATGCTTGTAGTAATAACACTACCAATTATTGAATATCTTACATAGCCATAAGTATATATATCATCCGGTTTCTTTTTGCTTATTCTTTCTAAAACAAAAGAAATAAAAATGCTTAAACAATCCCCTAAATCATGAATTGCATCAGATAATATCGCTACACTGTTAGTTATTGCTCCACCTATAAACTCAAAAATTGAAAACAATAAATTTAAAATAAACGCTATTAATATATTTTTTTCTGATTTCATAAATACTCCTTTATCTTGTTATATTATCTTTTTTATTTAATTCACGCTCATAAACAGTTTTTAAAAAGTCTACTATATTACTATTGCTTAAATAATCGGTATCTATTTCATCAAAAATTGCACTAGAATTATTAAGTCTTCTAATAGCTAAAAACAAATCTTTTATTACTTCTAAATTAGGATAGATATTTTCTAACAACTTTATTTTAGCAATATTATTTTGAGCTTTAGCTTGTATATATATTGTAGTGATATAAACTAATTTTTTATATAGTTCAAATTTATTTTCGCCACTTAATTTATACGTTTCTAATAATAATCCTTTTAGTTCTTCGTCATTTTTTATTTCGATTTCCTGTTCATTAATCATAACAACGTAATGACAATCATCAGGATTTTCTCCTTTAAAAACGAATTTAATATTATCTTCATAATATTCTCGAAGTAAGAAAATCATACTTACTATATCTTTATTTTTTGGTAAAGATTTAACCTCAGCATAAAACGTATATTTTTGATTAATTAATTCTTTTTCTTCATCCGTATTTGCTTCACTTAATTCTTTTAAATAAGTCATCATGATTAAATATATACGATTATTACCACCCATAATATAACATTTGCCATCTGAATCGCGATTTAATTCAATTGGTGTATCATGCGTTGCGTAATTAGGTGATTGATTTTTTTGTTTTAGAGTTTCACTATAATAAGAAGGATTTTGATAAAACATCCGAACATTTTCATCTCCCCGCTTACTTTTTATAAATGACTCTAAAAAAGTTAAATCTTCGTATGTAGGATGTGACGTTCCAACAATATCTTTTAAACAAAATGGTAATATAAAAGCTTGTGTATAAACACTTGAATATAAGAAATCTTTTTCCTCTTTGGTAAGTTCAAAAGCATAAGACTTATTTACTTTTGCAAATTCTTTAGGTAAATTTTCTAAATCTATTCCTACATGATTTAAAAATTTTAATTTTGTTTCACTTATTTCCATGTTTTAAAACTCCCATTATAAATGTTGATAATAATCTTCAATCCAATTAAACCTTTCGCCATTACTTCTTATATAATTATATGATCCATAGGTATACCCATCTTCTTTTAAGAATTCAATTTTTTCTATGTCTTCTAAGTTTATACGCCAGATACATCCCTGTAAAATATCTCCATTATTTGTAATACATTTATCAAAACTTTTTCGTATTTCTTTACAAACCTCTAAAAATTCATTATCTGTACGATGATTTTCATATTTGTCTTTTCGTACATATGCTTTTAAATCATCTGAGGTAATATTATATTTAATCAATTTTTTGGCAAATTCATTTTTATCTTTTAGATTATTAGGTATATAAGTATTGTTTAATATAAAAGAAAATAATCTATAATCGGTAATAAATACTTCTTTAACATCTTTATTAAAAGTAATTTTCACATCAAATCCCACTACTTTATTTCCCTTATGTTTTGGTGGGCAATTACCTTTTTTGCATTTTACCCAACACCACACAGGATATTTTGCATTAGAAAAATTTTTTATTTGTTGATTCATTTTTTCTATAATCCAATCATAAGCATATCCGGATTTTTTTAAATTAATAAAATCTGGGTTACATTCTAGATAACCTTTATACATTAAATTTTTTAATGCATCCATAGATTGAAAGGTAACTAATTTCATAATACCACCTACTTTAATTTTAACATAGTAAATTTAAAAAAACAAAAAAAGTGAAACTGAATTTCAGTTTCACTTAATCATCCTAATGGGGCGAAATGTGGGAATCGAACCCACGCATAACAGAGCCACAATCTGCCGTGTTAACCACTTCACCAATTCCGCCATAAGAACATTAATAGAATATCAAATTTTTTACTAAATTGCAAGTAGTAATAACTATCAAAAAGAATTAGACTTAATCTAATTCTTTTTTTGACTTATTCATTTTAGTTAAGGCTTGATTTATTTTTTGTTCTTCAGCTTCTTCTAAAGAATACCAACCATTATTAAACGCTAACTCATAAGCTTCTCTAGCCTTATTTTTTGTCTCATTAAAAATTTTAAACACCTCTTTAAATAAGTATTTATTACTCATCTCATCAATTGCTATAGAATAATTATTACTAACATTTTTTAATGTTAATAAAACATCATTTAAAATATCTTTATCATTCATTTCTTTAGTTGATGGTACTTCTTTCATTTTACATTCTATTTTTTTATTATTCATAAATTCTTATCCTTCCTTTAACATATCTAATAATTGGTTATAATGGTTAGTATGCATTTTGGCAATACTAGAAATAAGTTTTTTTATTTCTTTATTACTAACCATATTTTTGTACATATGACATTTTTTAGAATAAATCATATTCCAATTTAACATATCTTCAATATAGGATAAATCTTTAGTTGATATAATCTTAGGTATTTCATTCATAAAATCTTTCCTTTCATTGTTAGTATGGAATAAATTTAGTTAAATAAACTAAAAACTTGCTGAAACAATAAAAATATTCTAAAATAATTAATGGTGATTTTGATGGACTTAGATAAATTAATTAATAACGCAATTAATGACAATAGTTTAGTAAAAATAAATAGCAATATTTATTTAACTAAATATCAAATAGCAATACTAGATAGATTTCATATTGAATATAATAATTGTAGTGATATTAAAGAAATTTTATTTTTAATTGATGAATATTTGGAAAGTGAATATGAAGAAGAATTAGATGAACTTGCCAAAAATTTACAGGAATTTAGTTACTATAACTTTACACATAAATAACATTTTTATTTAAAAATCATAAATTTTATGTTAATATATTTAATACACAAAAAGGAGATGTACATATGGCTGAAAGTTTATATACAATTAAAAGAGATAGTATTTGTGTAGGAAAGGTTATTACAAATTTTACAATTTTAGATAATAAACATAATTTACTTGGTAAACCTATGAGTTTAGGAGAATATTCAGAATGTAGAAGCATGCTTTTCGCTTCTAATGAAGGTGGATTTGCTGAAGACTTATTATACTCTACTCCACAATATCCTATATTTCGCGAATGTAATGATGTGGTCTGTAAGCAAGCTAAATTTATGATAATTGATCCTGTTAACATGGGAAAATTTCTAAAAGCAGTTGGATATGAAGAAGATGTTGAATATTTAGATGTTGAAAGAATTAGAAATAGATACTTCAAAAGATTTTATACCACAACTCACGCAGAAGAATTTGGAATGACTGAGGTTGATATTGATATTCAATTAGCTAATGAATTAAGTCAAATGAAAAATTTAACAGAAGAACAAATTGCATGCTATAAAAGATTAAGAAAATTTCAAAACTTTTTTGGGTTAAGAAGTCAATACGAATATTCACAAGCTATTCAAGAAACTCCATTAACTGAAATCAGTAAATTCTTTTTACCACCAGAGTATTTTGAAATACTAAGAAAATATGGAGATAGATCAATATTTGAATTATATTTTGGATATGCTGATAAAATGAATTCATTTAAGCCTATTAAAGAAGAAGGTCCAATTAGAAGTTTAAAAAAATACAATTAATATAATTAATTGTATTTTTTATTTATTTTAAATAAGAATCTAATGGTTTTACACGATATTTTGGATCATCCATTTGACTAGTAGGAATAAATCCTGGTTTAGCATTTATTACATCAGGAATTCTATTTACAATATCAGCACATGTAAGTTCTACTGTACAAGGTCTATCTACTACGACGCTTGTATCTGGTTCTCCATAAACTGTCCATTCGTTTTTATCAAATACATCCGGCGCATATACTTTTCCAATACACTCTGCTTCTAAAATTATTCCTTCTTTTGTCTCCGCTTTAACTACAGCGCTCATACCAATTGCCAATCCAGCTTTAATATCCATTTGTAAAGTTTCTGAATGTAAATCCTCTTCATAAGTAATTGGAACACATTTTTGACTTATTGATTCAATTGTTAAATTTAATTTATCAGCTAACCATCCTACTGTATTCCACATATATGATGGTAAAAATTCACGATTATTAATTAAATTATTTCTTTCTTCTGTACTAATATTATCAGCAGCAGCAACTTCCCTTTCGAATTCTTCTAAAGTTAAACCTGCGCCATGAGCTTTGGCAAGAGCAATACCATAGTCTTCTACATTATAAGAAGAACTTCCCTTTATTTTAGTTATACGATGAGTACTTCCTGCTAAAACTGTGATTAAATTACCCCAGAAAATATCTTGATAACCACAACCAGTTATTGTACAGTTATTTGCTTTAGCAAGTAAATCTAATTCTTTGTGTAGCGTTGGATTACTATTACTTGAGAAGAATGCTTCTTCGCATGTTGTAATAGCATTTACTCCGTTACTTGCACATACTCTTAAAACATCTTCAATGTCATTTAATAAACTCATTGTTGTAACAATTGCGATGTCTGGTTTAGTATTTTCTAAAACTGTATTTAGATTCTCTACTAAATCAATTTTTACTCCTTTATTATCGCCACCCATAACGTAAGCGATATCTTTTCCAATTACTTCTGGGTTAATATCAACTGCCCCTACTATTTCAGCCCCCTTTTCGTAAACATAACGCATAGTATATTTACTCATTTTTCCACAACCAATTTGCACTACTTTAATCTTTGTCATTTAAATCAACTCCTTCATTTTTTATTATGTCTGCAAATTCAATTTTAAATCTTTCAATTTCTTTTCTTTTAGCATCTTCATATATATTCTTAGCATTACATATAGCTTTATAAAAATGTTTTAATGTTACTGTTTTACTATTGTCATATAATGCATAAGTAAACGCATTTGCAACTATTGTAAGGCATATATCTGGATAACGACTAGCTATTTCGTATACTCTTTTATATTCATCAGTCATTTCTACAATAAAAGCCATGATCTTTTCTGCTATAAATTCCGTATATCCTAACTTGACCCCAATTTGTTTTTCGAGTTTCGGAATCGTTCCCATTAATATTTTGACAACAGTTGGTTTATTAGCTTCTAGCACTTCTATTTTTTGGAATCTTCGTAGAAACGCTCTATCCCTTAAAATATATTGTTCATATTCTTCAGTAGTAGTAGCTCCAATCATTTTGATTGTTCCTCTATCTAAACCTGCTTTTAACATATTAGCAAAGTCCATTCCACCACTTCTATTTACTAACAAGTGTGTCTCATCTATAAAAAGAATCGTTTTATTCTTAGTAGCTAATTCTTTAACTAGTAAATCAACTTTACTATCTACTTGTCCTTCACTTACGGCTTGCCCCAATAAACTAGTTATATTAAGTTTGATGATTTCCCAATCTTTCAGGGCATCCGGTACTAAATTGTTTTTTATGCGATACGCTAGTCCTTCAACAATGGCAGTTTTACCTATACCAGGTTTACCAACTAAAAGAGCACTTTTTTCTGGAGTTAAAAGAGTCAATATAGCTTGTTTGATTTCATCATCACGAGCTATAGCAGGATCTGTAATGTATTCCTTAATTGTTAAGTTTTCACCATATCTTTCTAACATACTAATTCTTTCATTATCCATAAGTATCACATCCTATAATAAAATTATAGCATTTTACAAAATAATTTTAAATAAAATTGCTATAAGTTGACAATTTATACATACTAAAAGACAGTAATTTAAATACTGTCTTTTAATTGTTTTTTGATTTTTTTTACTTTCTTTCGTAATTCTTTTTCCGCATTTTTAATTTTAACTTGCAAATCAGGGAAAGCATTATGCAAACGTTTAACAAGAATTGATTTTTCTAATAATATTTCATGCACTTTTTCACTTATTTGTTCAGTACTATCTTTAGCAACTGTTATTATGGTATTTTTGAAAGTGTATATGATTTGAAAGGAGATAATATTATCAATTATAAAAATTAAAAATAAAATAATTGTGATTAAATATAAATTATTAAAAGATATTTTATTAATTAAAGATAACAAATAAGGATTAACGATATAAATAATAACTATGCCTAAGATACCAAACGCTAACATGTATTCTAGGCACACACGACCGTTAATGTTAACTTTTCGGTCAGAATAGTCCCACCAACGAGCTTTAAATAGTTTTTCCATAATATAACTAGTTGCATATTCTAATCCTGAACATATAATTAAAGACATAAAGAACAATATAATAGGATTTTTAGAAAAGTTTTGTAAACAAATTGTTATAAGAATGCACCCTATTCCATAAATTGGACAATAGGGACCTATTAAAAATCCACGGTTTATAAATCTTTTATTTCTAATTAATCCAATACATACTTCCATTAGCCAGCCTATAAAAGAATATAGCAAAAATAACAAGAAATAAACACAAAACAAATTCATCATATCACCTACATAGAGTAATTATAGACTCTACTAATAGTGTTGTCAATTTAAGAATATTTTATCACCTCTTTCCTTTTTCAATATATCTTATGCAAAAAAAAGACAAGCTATCATTATGCTTGTCTATAATTTATTCCATTACTATTTCGTAAGGTGTATTTGTATCTATTCGACCATCTCCAGTAAATTTAACGTCTGCTTTTAAGTTAATTACAGGACGAACTTTACGACTATCCCCGATTGTTGCATCATAATTTGAAATAGAACCATTTGCAGAAACATAATATACATATAACCCATCATCAAAATCACCTACATCAAGAAAGTAGCTAGGAGTGGATGTCCAAAACGCTTCGTTACTATATAAATAATGTGTTGCATTGGAAACTACTCCGCCAGCCATTAGTACTTCATCAGCAGTTAATAATCCTATAGGTTTATCTAATAGACCATTCCCTTTCCCTTCACTTTTTGTATATCTATCGCTCTTATTTGTACATATTAATTTTGGGGCTCTGTTTCGATAAATTCTAGTATATGGATTAAAGTATACTTCACTCCATCCACTTGAACTAGGATCGGTTATTTCATTGTAATGTTCATCCCAATATCGCCCGATTGATATTTCACGGTCATTACAGAATATTCCATCTGCTATATATTTGCCATATGTTTCCTCCAAATTATCTTCGTACCATTTATCTACTACTCCTTTGATTATACTATCCACTTGTATTCCGTTACCATCATCATATGTATATCCGACATATTTAGAATTATAATATCCAGTGTTATAAATCGCATCTGCGATTGTCGCTGTATGTGCTACACCATTTGCTACAGGCGCTGTTCCATCATAAACAAGCCGGATTGTACCATCGCCATTAATTCTTACAATTCGCCAATACATTGGCATTTCCTCGACATATGTTACATCGTTTACCGTACTTTCTGATGCATAACTCCCAAATTTTACGTAATTATTGGTTGGCGCTCCTCTAAAATAATATGATATGCCTAAGTCGTCTTGGGCTTTATATAAACCAGCATCACTTGCAGTCGTGCCTTCACTAAATCCATTGCTTCCTTTTATAGTTTTTGCTGTTACATAATTCCCACTTGTTCCAAAATTTGTTACTTCATATATAGTTTGACTTTCATATGTTGAACTGACGTTTTTTATTGTGTATTTTCCACATGTTTTCGTTCCATTTCTACATTCTTCCAATGTTGCTTGTGTTAGTGTCCCTGATAATGTATAATATCCGATTTCTTTATCAAATTTATATGTTGTTCCATACCAATAACTGTTTGATGTTCCGACACTTGTTGATGCTGCTGTTATCGTTGAGGCATCTCCTTCTGTCCATTCTGCACTTAAACTTGTTATGGCATCTGCTCCTCCATAGTTAGAAAGTATATCATATGCTAATGTGCCTTCTTTATATGGATTAAATATTCCCTGACCTATTGTTACACTGATTTTACTTCTAAATGTTTTATTTTGTTCACTGATTGGGGCATTTGCATCTATCCAGATGCGTAATTCATATGTTACAGCATCATCTTCTGTTTCGTCTGATGCGCCTGCTAATGTGCCATATGCAAGTTTATTTGATTCATATGCTTCACTTATTGTTGGCTCTGCATTTCCTTCAGCAGTTAGTAGTTTTATTTCTTCGTTTAACGCTACTTTAATTGCGCTTGCTTTAATTGCGTTAGTACTATCTCCTATACTTTCCAAATTTACTTGATAATCAACAGATGTACTACAGTTATTTGTTACTGTAAATTCGTATGGCGTTAGTTTCATTCCTTCGGTATCACTTAACGGAAATTGATCAATTAATTCAATATCATTCTTTTCACCACTTAATGATATATCTAAACATCCTGATGAGATTACATTTTGATTTGTTTGAGTCTTTGTTACTAACCAGTATGCATATGTTACTCCGATTATTACTAGGAGTACTGCTACTATACTTATTACAGTGATTACTGTTTTTTTATTCTTCATACCTATCCGTCCTTCGTAAAATATATCATAGTTCTATTGTCATATTTTGTTACATTTTAATAATATCAATTTAACATATCACTGTCAATGTGATATCATCATTATGTCGTCTATCTATTTTACAAGGTAAGTATAATATACCCCCCCCGGCTGTCAACTGTGGATAACAAAAAAAGAACTATTTCTAGTTCTTTAGTTTTCTAATGGCGCCTGATGCAGGACTCGAACCTGCGACCTAACGGTTAACAGTCGTGCGCTCTACCGACTGAGCTAATCAGGCAAATTTCTGTGTACTCATAAAGTATATAATAAATCATATTATTTTGTCAACTAAAATTTACCAAAAATAGTAAGAAAAAGTATCCTAGAGATACTTTTTCAATTCATCTAAGTTATGTTGTTCTGTTGCAAGTAGTTTTTTTGCTAAAGATACAATTTCTTCATCAGCATCATCATAGTGATTTATTTTTTCTGTTATTTCGATTATGCCTTTATTACTTCCTTCGATCATCATTTTAGCAATAGCGTTATTTTCGCCTTTTTTAGACATCATCATCATTTCAGTCATCATATAAGAAGTTATTTTAGTTATCTTACCTAATTCTTTTTCTTCTTTACCATACTTTTTATAAATTTCTTTTGCTTCATTTAAAATAGTATCATATTCTTCTTTTTGTTCTTCCATTAAATTGGCTAATGAAGCATTATCTACTCTATCAACTATTTGATTAATACCATTTACACCCATTTCTGCATTTTGATAAATATAGTCTAAAAATTCTATATTTTTATTCATAAAAAATCACCCATTAATATTATGAGTGATTTTTTTGTTTTTATACCTCTTGTACTACCGCAATTATCATTGGTTTACATTCAGTTTCTTGATATAAATATCTACTTAATTCTTCTCTAATTTCTACCTTGATATTATTATAATCTACATAAGTTGGAGTAATATTTCTTTCTATAATTACTTCACATATTTTTTTGATTTCTGCAATCATTTCTGATGAATCTTTAATATAAATAAAACCTCTAGTAGTAACTTCTGGACCTACTAATAATACTTTATCTTTTTTACTTACTGTTGCGCTTATTAAAACAATACCATTTTCACTTAACATTTCACGATCTTTAATAACTAGTTCTCCTACATCATCACTACTTTTACCATCAATTAAAATATCATTAACTTTAATGTGTTCGAAATTGTCAACATATTCACCATTTTCAATTGTTACTACATCCCCATTTTGTTTTAAGAAGATGTTTTCTGGTTTCATTCCTAGTGATGTTGCCAAATTAGCATTGCCTACTAAATAACGATATTCTCCTTTTATTGGCATATAGTATTTAGGATTCATAAGCTTTAACATTAGCATTAAGTCTTCACTTGATGCATGATGTAAAATAGATTTATCTTTTGGTAATGAAATAATATTACAGCCATACATAGCTAAATCATTTTCAATTTTAACTAAAGCTTTTTCTGTACTATCATATCTTGGTTCCGCAAATACTACCGAATCAGTTGGTTTTAATTTTATGAATTTATCATATCCATTAATAATTTTGTTCATTGTTGAATATGGATTTGCTTTATCATCACATACAAGTAAAATACTATCTTTATCATCAATATTAGATAAATCTCCTAAAATGTCATCATTAAAATGTAAGTAACCTTCTTTTTTGCCAAAACTTACTACATTCTGAAGTTTTTTACCCATAGTTATTACTTTACGATGTGTATTTTCTGCTCCATTAAATATATCTTGGATAGTATATAAATGCGTAGGTAATACCATTATAATTAGTCTATTTTCTACTCGATTAATAACATCTTTAAAAAATGAAGTTAATCGATGATTTGGTGATGTATGGCCAATATGTTCAGAAAAAACAGATTCACTTAATAAACAAAGCACTCCTTGTTTTCCAACATACGCAATTTTTCCCAAATCCATATCATAGGCGCCATTCATAGACGGATCAATAATAAAGTCTCCAGTATAACAAATTGCTCCGTCTTTAGTATTTAAAACATACATAACAGAATCTGGACAACTATGTGATACAGTTATTGGAAAAATACTTGTCTCACCAAAGCTAATTTTTTTATGCGGTTTTACATCAATTATTGAACTTTCATTTACGCCTTCTTCAACCAAAACATATTTTGTAAATTTCGTAGCGTAAATCTTAACTTCTGGAATATCTTTTAAAAGATCTACTACTCCGCCCATATTTTCAAAATGACCATGAGTTAAAAATACTCCTTTAATTCGATTTTTATTTTTTATTAGATAATCAAAATCTGGTATTACGTAATCAATTCCATAAAGGTTGCCACTTGCATACTTTAAACCACAATCAAAAACAAATAGTGATTCATCTACTTCAACTATATAGGTGTTTTTGCCATTTTCATCTAATCCACCCAAACTAAAAATTTTAATTTTACTCATTTTTCCACTCTTTTCTTATATTTAAATTAAAAGTTCTTCGAATGAGTTAATTATAGCAAAAAAAAGAAAATAAAGCAATTAATTATTTTCTTCTGTTATAAGTTCGCTTAAATAGACAATTTTTAAATCTTGATATTTAATTTGATTAATTAATAAAATAAAATCTTCTAATTTAGCAGTGCTTTTTATTAAAATAATATCTCCGCTTTCTAATCTTTTCTTTATCGATGCAAGATTAACACTGTTAAGTTCCATTGAACTACTTACTAAATAATTTTCTTTTTCAATACATTTTTCTTTATTTGCCATTTCCACATAACAAATATGCTTATTAAGTTTTGCTTTATTTAAAAGAGATTCTAATTTTTCAAAATTATTAACATCACTATTAATAATTTCCAGTTTATCTTGTTCTTGATAATTTTCAATATTCATTAAAATATTAGCTTTGATATTATTTTCTTTTAAGTAATTTATAATTTGGGAATTATCTTCCAAAATAAAAGAAACACTTTTTTTAAGCTTATTCCCTTTTTTTATTATTTTATTTTTATTATTTTCAAGACTAATTTCTGGCGGTACTTGATCAAATACTAAATAGTATGAATTAAATACTTCAAAAGATTTCATTTTATCATAACTTTTTTTTACGTTAACTGCAAGTCCGTTGATACCAGGAATTATATATTCATTTATTACCTCTGCATCTATACTAGATACAAACAAATTATTTTTAGCATCATTTATACTAGTCATAATCGGACTTTTATTTTGAACATATAGTGCTATTTTTTCAGTATAAAAAAAACTGAAAAGCATAATAGCGCACAATCCAAAAAACTTAAAGAATTTTTTCATTATTTCACCTATTAATAATATATGAAAAAAGATTAGTTTTTTAACTAATCTTTAGCCAATTTTATTCTTAATTAAATCTGCGCCTCTTTTAGGATCATCTAATAAAATATCATATACAAATTTATTTTTCTTTAACTCATCTAAAAACAATAATTCTTCATTTGTTAAAGTCCTATAGTTTGTTTCATGATTTTCTACAACTTTAATTAAATTATCAGTTCCAAGTAAATAATCAGCACTTACTCCAAATAAATGCATTAAATCTATTATAGTTTCTAAGGCTGGATTTCTTGTACCGTTTTCATAACAACAAATTGAAGATTTACTTACTCCTAAAATTTCTCCTAATTCAGTTTGACTAAGATTCTTTGCTTTTCTTAATTCCTTTAATCTTTTACCATTTATCATAAGCATCACCAACAAAATAAGTATATCTTTTATTATTTGCAAAACGTCGCAATTCTACTCTTGGTAAATTTTACCGTTGTTTTTAATGTTTACTTTATGTATAATTAAATTGTGATGATTATGAACAAATTAAAAGAATTAAGAATTAAGAATGGTTATACAATTGCGAAAATAGCAAAATTAATTGGATTATCTCCCACTTATTATTGGCAATTAGAAAATAAACAAAGACGGCTATATTACGAAATAGCCATTAAAATAGCTAAAGTTTTTTCCTTAAAACCAGATGATGTTTTTTATGATGATTTATAATAAAAAAGATACATTTTTTAATGTATCTTTTTTATAAAGAACTATTTGATTCTCTACTTCCTAAACTACTGTAAGAATTGATTTCTCCTGGTTCGGGATCCCTAAGCGGTTGGTCAGCAGCTTTATTGTATAGTCTGAATCTTTGAATATCATTTGACTTGCAATAAGTAAATTCTGTATATAAAATTCCGTATTTTTCTGTTTCAAATTGATTTGTTTTTACACCACTAAAACAATTTGCTCCAGATGTTACAGCATAAAATTCAAGGTCAAAATCATCTAAAATTTCTTCTATTGATCCATACCAAGAATTCATAGTAATATCAACTCTTATCGCCTTAGAATTTTCCTCGTCTTCTGCTTTTTTAGATCCTACTAAAGCTATTATTGCAATAATAACAATAATGATTATTGCTCCAATATAAATTAATTTCTTCTTACCGTATTTCTTGGTAATATCATTAGTAATATCTTTTATTTTTTCGATATTATCAGAAGAATCATTTAATTTATATCCGCAATGAATACAATTTTTTGCAGAATCACTTACTTCTTTACCACATTCAGGACAATTGATTAACGCCATTTACCTCTACTCCTTCTACCTTAAAGTATATACCATATTTATCGATAAATCAATTATATTAATTGTTTATTTTGCTTCTTAATTAAAAAGAAAGATTATTCACCTTTCTTATCTTTACTACTACTTTCATTAACTTCTTCTGTTTTTTTATTAGATGATAAAAAAGTTACTTTATCCGCTATTACTTCCATAACATATTTCTTTTCATCATCTTTTTCATAGCTTCTTGTTTGGAGTCTGCCTTTTACACCAACTACATCTCCACAACGACAATATTCATGTGTACTAGATGCAACTCCGTTCCATAAAATGCAACGAATAAAATCTGTTTCATACAAACCATCCATATTTTTATAGGCTCTTTGGACCGCGATTGTAATTGATGTCATTTTTTTGCCATTTTCCATAGTAACAATTTCTGGATCACTTGTTAAGCGACCGACCAAAACCACCTGATTCAACATATAACCTCCTTTCTTAATTGCACTTTATCAGCAAATAAGAAAAGAGTCAAATTACAAAAATTGAATTTTTGAGGCTAATAAATTACAACATTTTTTGTTTTGTTAACAATAATAAAAATTTGGAAAACAAAAAAATTACAAATTTAAATTTTTGTAATTTTTTAACTTTTTAACAATCTATTAAGTTCAACTGCGTATTCCATAGGCAATTCTTTTTTAAAGTCTGCAATAAATCCCATAATTAACAACTCTTTTGCCTTTTCTTCGCTTAATCCTTTGCTCATTAAATAATTTAACTTTTCTTGATTAACTTTAGATATAGTAGCCTCATGTTCAATATATGAAGATTTATTCTCTAAAATATTTTTGGGATAAGTATCACTTTTGGAAATATCATCTAAAAGGATAGTATCACATTTTATATACGCTTTACTATTTAGAGCATTTTTAGTAATTCTTGTTATTCCTCTATAATTACTTTTACCACCATTTTGGGCAATAGATTTGCTAACTATATTACTCTTTGTGTTTTTTCCAATGTGAATCATTTTAGCACCAGCATCAAGAACTTGATTTTCTTTGGCATAAGCAATACTGATAGAATTACCCACTGAGTTATCGCCTTCTAAAATACAAGACGGATATTTCATAGTTAAACCACTGCCAATATTTCCATCTATCCATTCCATTAAACCATTTTCGCTAACTATAGCTCTTTTTGTAACCAAATTATAAACATCAGTTGACCAGTTTTGAATGGTAGAATAACGACATCTCGCATTTTTCTTAACATATATTTCAACTACTCCAGCATGTAGTGACGTTGAAGAATAACTTCTTGCTGTACAGCCTTCGATATAATCTAATTCTGAACCTTCATCCACAATTATAATTGTTCTTTCAAATTGTCCTAAATTTTCGCTATCAATTCTAAAATAACTTTGTAATGGTCTATCTAGTTTTGTATATGGAGGAATATAAATAAATGAACCACCACTCCAAACTGCACCATTTAACGCTGTATATTTATTTTCATCATATTTTACAAGATTATTAAAATATTCTTTAAAAAGTTCAGGATACTCTTTTAATGCATCATCTGTACTCATAAAAATTATATCTTTATTAGTATTTTGCTTATGATAAACTACTTCGCTTTCGTATTGATTGGTTACTCCATCCAAATACTTTTCTTCAGCATGAATTACCCCTAAATCACAAAATGTATTTCGAATATCTTTATCAACTTTTTCCCAATCACTAACTGATTTTTCTGATTTAGATTTGTAATATAAAATTTTATCAAAGTCTATATTTATTTCTGGACCAAATGAAGGATTATCTAACTCTTTAAACTTATCTAAAGATGCAAGACGAAAATCCAGCATCCATGCTGGCTCGTTTTTTTTCTTCGATAATTCAATTATAAAATTTTCATCTAATCTTTTCATAAAAATCCCTACTTATTTATAATACAATAATTTAATCTTTAAAACAATTGTATTTTTTCACGCTTTTTGTTAAAATGATTATTATAGGAGGCTTTTATGATGAACGCAGACAATCAAGAATATAATTTTAATAATTCTTATGCAATGCTTAATACTAACATATTAGAATTATATAAAAGACAATACCAACAATTAGCTCCTATTACATGTAAAGACAACATGTTATTTTATAACGGTGAAAGTTTTCCTTTAGGATATTTCCGATTAAATCAAATAACTGTTATGATTTGCGAATTATCCGCAAAAGAGTTTTATGAAACAATAAAATTATTAGCTAGCATAGAAAATAACTTAGAAAATGAAGATTATTATTTAGCTAATATTAATTTATTGCTTGAAAAAAATGTTTTATCTGAAGAAGATAAAAATATTATTAATGATTTTGTCAAAAACTATATAAATCTAAAAAATCATGAAGATTTTTTAGCTGGAGTTCCTACAGTAAGTCTTAGTAAGTATCGACAAATAGTAAATAATGTCCTATATTTATGTGATCCTACTAAATTAACTGAAGGGCAAAAAATTATAAACGATGCCATATTAGCTGAAAGTGAAAACTTTGGAGGTCGCAATAATGGAATTACGCGAGTATTAAAAAATCCAGATATTCCAAATATGGCTCCAGATGAAGAGCAACCTTATTCTAAAGCTGGTTTTGCAAGCATTATTTTAATTATTTATACTATTATTAATGCTGCAATAATATTAGCAATCAAATTAATAAAATAAAAATTCCTATAATTATAGGAATTTTTTTATAAAAAAATATAATCTATTTAGATTCTACTATTAATTTAATAGCTGTTTTTTGTTCACCATTTATTTCGATATCATTAAATGCTGGTATAACAACTAAATTATCACCGCTTGGTGCAACAAATCCTCGAGTTATGGCAATTGCTTTTATTGCTTGATTTAGGGAACCTGCTCCAATAGTTTGAATTTCAACACTACCTTTTTCGCGAAAAATATTCGCTATTGCTCCCGCAACTTTACTAGGATTTGACTTTGATGATACTTTTAAAGTTTCCATAGTTCCTCCTTCATTTATTTATATTAAACTATATGATAAATAAATGTTTTTAGAACCTATTTACTTTCCCAGCGAGCATAAATACCACAAGGAAGTATTAAATTACTATCTTTCATAGGTAATCCTAATTCATCACTAGATATAATTCCTTTATGCTTTTTGTTAACTGTAAGCTGTAAAATATTTTCTAATACAGTCATTGATAAACCGGTAGTATATGAGTTAATTAAAAACAAAATTGGCTCTTCACTTAATAATTCACTACATAAATCTACTAATTCATACAGACTATTTTCTATGTTCCAAACTTCGTTTTTACTTCCTCGCCCAAATGAAGGCGGATCCATTAAAATTATATCGTATTTATTTCCTCTTCTAATTTCACGTTTAACAAATTTCAAACAATCATCAACCATATAACGAATTGGCTTTTTGTCCAACTTTGATGAAACACTATTTTCTTTTGCCCAATCCACCATTCCTCTAGATGAATCTACATGGACAACTTCAGCGCCAGCATTTAGTGCTGCCATTGATGCTGCTCCGGTATATGCAAACAAATTTAAAACCTTTACTTTTCTATCTGTACTCTTTATTTTTTCAGATATTAAGTTCCAGTTATATGCTTGTTCTGGAAATAATCCTGTATGTTTAAAACTCATTAATTTTAAATTAAAAGTTAAATCACGATAACTAATTGTCCATCTATCTTTTAATTTTGGATTTTTTATTTCCCAAGAACCTCCGCCAGATTTACTACGATGATAAACAGCATCAATATCTTCCCATAATTCCGGATGAGCTTTTTCTTGCCAAATAATTTGGGGATCTGGTCTTAGTAATTTAACTCCATTCCAAAGTTCTAGTTTCATACCATTAGCCATATCTAATATTTGATATTCATTAAAATCTTTAACTGTTTTCATACTAATTTTTCTCCTTAATTAAGTTTGCTAAAGGATCTATTAAATCTAAAATACCATTGATAAAGAAAAAGTTACCCAACATTAATATTTGAATCTCCGCCGCATAGTATAAATTCACTGCAGTTAATAAACCGATTAGAATAAATATAAATAAAGTTATAATATGCATTATCCACATGTTGTTCTTTCTATCATGATAATAATCAGCTTTTTTCAATTTTACTAAAGACATACCAAATGTCCATATTAATAAAATAAAGGCAAGGTATATTGGATTTTCCATCACATTTAATATATTTGCCAATATTAAAGATATTAAACAAACTATAGAAGTATATAAGCCTTCTCTATCCTTAGATTTTTTTACTAACAAATAATTAATTAAATTACTAACCATATAAAATAACATAATAATTATAAATGTAACTTTCACATTATTAATACTAAGTAATGGTAATAAAATTACTATACTACTACAAATTATTAATGATAAAGATGTTATAATATCAGCTTTTGTTTTGACACTCATACTTTCCCTTCTTTCATATTTATTATATCAAAAAAAATATCAAGAACAAATATAAACACAAACTTATTTTTTCAAAATATTATCTAATACTGCTTGATTTTCTTCATAAAATATCTGCCAATTCATTGCTTCTTTATGTTCTTCCGATAACATTTTAAATAAAGTATCCCTATCTACAAAACAAATTTTAAAATTTTCTTTTATTTCACCTTCAGTAAGATTCATGTTATTTATATTAATTGTTTGATCGGTTTTAACATAATAATATGTAGTAATTGTATATCTTGGTCTAACCATGTTCGTTCTATAATCTATAGCGTTGTCATACATAGTCTCTAGTTCTAAAACCTCTTGAAAATCGTCAGCAGCCAAAATCATACCGGTTTCTTCTCTAATTTCCCTTTGAATGGCAGATAAATTATCTTCATCCTTATTGCATTTTCCACCAGGAAATATATATTTACCAGCTTCACTACTTATTGCAATACAACCATCTTTATTTTCAATAACCGCTCTAACTTTTCTAAATGTTTGCCATGAATCGTCTGGTATTAAGTTTTTAGGATTTATCAATATTTTCATATAATATTCCTCCAGTTTTTATTATAGCAGAAATTTATAAAAAAAACGAACCTACGGTTCGTATCAAATCTAATGGTGCCTGTGGTGGGACTCGAACCCACACGATATTGCTACCACTGGATTTTGAGTCCAGCGCGTCTACCAATTCCGCCACACAGGCATAAATTAATTATAACAAAAAAGTAGATAAATATCTACTTTTTTGTTAATGTTATTATAATTAGTTAAGCTATTTGCTTTTCTTCATTATTTTCTTTATAAATAGATGTGAATAATTCTTTTTCGTCTTCAGCATTTTTATTTTCTTTTATTTCTGGCAAATCTGCTAATGTGGCAAGACCAAAGTAATCTAAGAATTCGCTTGTTGTTTTATATAGATTCGGTCTACCCGGCATCTCACTTTTACCTGCTTCTTTAACTAATCCCTTCGCAACTAATTTTCTAATTATATGCGAACAACTCACCCCTCTAAGTTCATCAATTTCAACCCTCGTAATTGGTTGATTATACGCAATAATTGCTAAAGTTTCTAAAGCTGCGTTAGATAATAGATTAGTATTTGGATTTTCTATTAGTTTTTCATAATACTCTTTATGTTCCTTTTTTGTTGTCAGTTTAAAGGCATCGCCTAAATAACTAATTCTTATTCCTCGCTCCTCTTTTTCGTATGAAGCTCGAAGTTCTAACAACAAAGATTTTGCTTCTTCAGCGCTTATGTTCATAATTTCACAAACTGCATTCAAAGTAATACCTTCATCTCCTACCACAAAAAGTATTCCTTCTAAAACTCCTAATAAATTCATTAAAACTCCCTACTTTCAATTGTTATCGGACTAAAGTTGTTTTCCTGTTCAATAATTATTTCATTATTTTTACTCATATTAAGAATTGATAAAAAAGTAACAACAACATATTCTTTAGTTACTATGTCAAATAAATCTACAAAATTTATTTTCTTTTTAACCTTTAAGATGTCTCTAATATTAGTAATTCTCTCAGATACACTTAATTCCTTTTTTGTAATTCTAGTATTAACAGGTTTACTTGCTTTTAATCTATCCTTCATCATTAAAAACGCATTAACTAAATCATCAATAGTAACATCACTATTATTTATTACCGATTCTCCCATATATTCAGTCAAATTTTCTGGTAATTTTGTATAATAATCTTGTCTATTTAGTTCTAATTCTTTGAACGATTCTGTTGCATTTTTATATTTTTCATATTCAATTAATTTTTGTTTTAAATCTTCTTCACTGTTAATGGCATAATCATCTTGCTCATCTGGTTCTTCTTCAATGTTTAAAAGCATTTTACTTTTTAAATGTAATAACTCTGCTGCCATAACCAAATATGAACTTGCTATATCAATGTTTTTTTCTTGCATCTCATTAATAAAATTTAAATATTCTTCAATAATAATTGACGTTTTTATTTCATAAATATCCATTTCACTACTTTTTACTAAATGCAATAGTAAATCAAGCGGACCTTCGAAATCATTTATGCAAAAATTATATGTCAAGCTAATCACTTCCTACTAATTACAATTAAATCCGTTTGACTCCATTTCAAATTTAACTGTTTTTACATTTGTTTTATAATTGTAATAATAATTATTTTCTATATTTGTTAAATCAACATTTTGTAAATCCAATAAAGCATTAAATGTAAATCCTGTTTCATTATTAATTAAAGTTGCGCTTACTCCATCATAATTATTATAAGTAGCAGCATTAAGTTGATAATTTTTTAATAGTTCTGAATAAGCTATTGTATTTTCAAATGGATAGTTAATAACATCATTAATACTTATTAACATTGAATTTCCAAATGTATATGTTATTTTTTCATATTTATTTTCACAAACTAAAATTCCTTTACCATCTTCATTTAGAGTTAAATTCACTTCAGGATAATCAGCTTCGGTTTTAGTACTTATTAGTAATTTAGAAACATTTCCACTTACATTATCATCTAAAACATATTCATAATTTTTAACGCTACTAACATCAATCGTCCCAAAACTTATTTTTATTCTTTGTAACAAAGTGTTATCACTAGAATATATTTCTAAAAATTGTTTTTTTTCTTTCATATCAAGAACTGCATCTGTATTGTTTTTTAAATCAAAATATATTTTATTTTCAGAAATGATAATATTAGACATTGTAAATGATTCATGGTTAATAGCTAAATCTTCTGTATAATCATAATATACTGGATTTTCTTGTTCGTTAGGCAATTGTTCTTTATCTACATCTTCCGGCTCATTAACAGCTGGTTTATTAGTAATATTTGTATTATTACCGTTTAAATATGCTTCAATATAATTTGTTATATCTGGCATAAAAATTGCAACTGCAATAAAAATTATAAAAATAATTATTAGTAAAACTGGACTTTTCTCACTTTTGTCTAGTTTTCCAATTATTGTTGGAGTTAATTCTTTATCCACAATCACTATATTTTCATTCTTTTTCTTTGCCATATTATCCCTTCTTACCATAATTAATTATAACAAAAAACAAATAAAATAAA
Source organism: Bacilli bacterium (assembly GCA_017442305.1). Classification (GTDB taxonomy): domain Bacteria; phylum Bacillota_I; class Bacilli_A; order RF39; family UBA660; genus RGIG2951. The sequence continues at coordinate 66,852 of JAFRZY010000006.1, forward strand.
AAGGACTAATTAGTCCTTTGGTTTAAAGATAAAACTTAATATTGCTGAAAATACAACAGCACTTACTATGGCAGCTGAAGCTTTAGTTAAAAGATGCGTAAAACACCCAATTAATCCGGATTCATTTAATCCTATTAAACCACCTTGATAAAGCATATGGCCAAAATTTGAAATTAAAACTGTTGCACCTGCCCCTGCAAAATCTATTAATTTTTCATAAAGCCCCAAAAATGATAGTATTGCTCCTAAAACTGTGAACAAACTTGTAACATGACCCGGAGTTAGATTGGTGTTATCAAGTATCATTTGGGCTATAGCACATACTAATCCCGAGAAAATAAATGCCGAAAAAAATATCATTATATGACCTCCAAACTAACAGCGTGAGCAATTGCTGGAATTGTATTTTTTTGATTAATTAATGATACTGTATGCAAAGAACCGGTCCCAATTATTAAGATTTTTTTATACTTATTGGTTTTTAAGATTCTATTAAAAAGTACTAATGGCAAAGCAACTGGACCACTAGCTCCAGCATATGTTTCTTGGTTATCTAAATAAAGTTCGCTTCCAGCATCAATATGTTTTTTTAACTTCAAATCATAACTACGTTTAATATATTCTCTAAATATTTTTGTACCAATTTCTCCTAAATCCCCCGTTAATATTAAATCATAATAATCACTACTACGTTTTAAATCTAATAAATGGCGTGCCAACGTTTCTGCAGCTGCTGGAGCCATAACCGCTCCCATGTTATTTGCATCTTTCATTCCCATATCTATCGGAATACCTATTGTTGCTGAATCAACTCGAATTTTACTTTTTTCATTAGTTAATAAAGCTCCTACACAACCTGTAGCAGTAAATGTTGCTGTATGAGGCTTAGGAGCACCATATTCAACCGGAAAACGAAATTGTTTTTCGCTATTTAGATTATGACTACTTGTTACTGCAATTATATTATTTGCTTGTTTACTATTTATCAAATTTGCTCCTACAGAAACACTTTCTACAAATGTAGCACAAGCACTATATAGTCCTAAAAAAGGGATTTGATAATATTTTGCACTATAACTAGAAATAGCAATTTGATTATATAATTCCCCGCCAATTAAATAATCTATATCTCCATCTAACAATTTATTTTGTAATAGCAAATTATCAATTACTATTCGTTGCATTTTAATTTCTGCTTGTTCAAAAGTCTTTTCTCTATAATAATAATCATCCATAGTTAAATCAAACTTTTTTATTTGCCCATTTTTTTCAAGCGGACCTGCAATACTAAAACTATTTTTTATATAAACATTATCAAATTTTAAACTAGACATTCTATAACCATCCTTATCATAAGTAACAGAAAAGCGCTTAATATACCATAAAGAATAACACTTCCTGCAAGTTTGAAAAAGTTTGCTCCAAGTCCTGTAATTAAACCATCTTTTTTATAATCAAGAGCACTACTACTAATAGAATGAGCAAATCCGGTAGTAGGAATTATTAATCCTGCTTTAAATTTTGTTACTAAATTATCAAAAAAACCCAAGGAAGTTAAAAAACATCCAATAAATATTAAACTAATACAGAGCCAAATAAAAGCTTCAGTTCTTGATACTCCGCAAAAATTCATAAGTATATAGATTTCTAATTCTCCTAAAACACCAACAATACCGCCACTTAGAAATGCTAGCAAGGTATTTTTTACTTTGTTTTCTTTGGGAGTTAAAGACTTTACTAATTTTTTATATTCATCTTTATTCATATTATTCCTCCACCTTTATTATGTAAAAGCTATTAATTTTTATGCAAATAAAAAATGCATCACTACATAGTCATGTATTGACGCATTTTTTCTATTCCCTTTTTCTCATAACGCGAAACCATTACTTGAGTCATATTTAAAGTTCTTGCTACCTCGCTTTGAGTCATATCTTTATAATATCTCGCTTTTATGATTTCTCTTTCTCTATCATCAAGTCTATCTAAAGAATCAAATATATCTATTCTTTCTTCCATAGATATATTTTCTCTACATCCCACTGTTTCATAATAACTTCTTTCATTATCCGGTTGTTCATCTAATGATTTAACAGCTTCCATGCAGCTAGTTGCTTGATTAATAATTTCTTCATCCAATTCAAGATATAATGCTAACTCTTGATTAGTTGGAATTTTTCCATATTTTTGAGCTAAATCATAACGAGTTCTTTCGGCTAATTTTCTAACCTTTAAAAGATATTGATTTATTTTTAATGGATTATTATTACTTACTAATGTATACATTGCTCCATAAATATATGGATAAGCATAAGTGCTAAATTTAGTAGTTCCATCACTTTTATAATTTTTATAAGCTTGAAGCAAAGCTCCTACTCCAACTTGAAATAAATCCTCAAAATCAGCATTATAAAATTTTTTACAAACATTTAATATTAATCCCTTATTCGCTTCAATTATTTCTTCCGGTGTCATATATGCCTCCTAGACTTCAATTAATTCTAGCGCTGTTAGTTCATTAGCAGTTTTTTTAATTTTTATTCTTTTCATATTTTTTTCTAACTCTTTTGACACTTCACATAAACAGATTTTCCCTTTATTAGTACGAATAGCACATTTAGTATTTAAAATTGCATCAAGTCCTGATTCATCAATGCCCTCAAGTAAATACATGTTATATACTAAATATTTTATTTTATGTTTTAAAATAACAGGTACTAAGTAATTATTTAATTTATAACTACTACGGCGATTTAATATTCCATCCAATCTTACAAATAAGATACCTTTACTATATTCCAAATCCATTTTTAACATATTATCACCTTGCTAATTTAATATAGTAAAATTTCTTTACATTTTAAACAAATTCGACAAAACATGCTAAAAAAATACCAGTATAAACTGGCATTTAATTTAATATACTATGTAATTTTTCTTGAGCGCTGGATACTGATTCTGGATCAGGAACCATTACATATAATTTACTTGCAGAATGGGTATAGGTGTAATCATAACTATCTGTACCATTTAAATTTATAGTTTCAAAACTCCACGATTCATTATTTTCAAGCTGTTTTTTTATAATTGATGTAATATCTTTATCTTCCATATTAGTAACAAAGCTGCCCTCTAAAGAATTTAATAGTCCACTGTATTTTGTTATTATAGTTGGAGATAACGCTTTATTAATAATAGCTTCTAACACTAATTGTTGGTTTTCTCCTCTTACTCTATCACCATCTTTAAAAGCTTTTCGCTCACGAACAAACGATAAGGCTTCTTTACCATTTAAGTAGTTTTCTCCTTTTTGATAGTGATATCCGTCTCGTGATGTAAAACTATAGTTAGAATTTACTTTAATACCACCTAGTTCATTTACAACTTTTATTAAAGAAGTAAAGTTTACTTTTAAATAGTAATTAATATCTATATCTAATAAATCTTCGATAGTTTGAACTGACTTTTCAATACCATAAACTCCAGCATGAGTAAGTTTGTCTTTGTACCCTTTAGTACCATGCAATTGAACATAGTAATCTCTCGGAATCGAAGTTAATACTATTTCATTTGTATTAGGATTAACAGTTACAACAATATTAACATCACTTCTTGATACACTGGTAATTTTACCATAAGAATCAATACCAGAAATATAAATGTTAAACGCATCTTTGGTTACATCAACTTTTTTATCAATACTTTCTACTTCGATATCAATAGAAAATTTATAAATTTCTTTTACTTTAGAATTTAGTTCTTCATTTTCTTCAGAAATAATTAAGTACTTAGATTCTTCAATTACCATGGCATCAATCTCTTTGTTTAGCAAAGCATCAACAATTTTTTCAATACTACTGTATTCTTTTTTCTTAAACGAAACGCTTTTTGATAAAGTTTTTGTCGCCATATCTATATTTTCATCAACTAAGATTCCTATTTTTTTGTCTTCTAAATCTTTTATTTCAATTGATTTACTAGATTTTAATACTAATACATTATAATTTAAAGTTTTATAATTAAATTTACCAAAATCTCCAAAAAAATCTAAAGTGGTAAATTCAAAAAAAGCTCCTATTAACATAACTATGGAAATTACTAGTGACATTACTATCCCTATTAATCTAGTAATTTTTTTCTTACTGTGTATAAATTTGATTGTTAATAAATCAATTATAACTAATACGCCTAATATTATTAAAAAATATTTTAATGGTACAACATTCAAAAGAATTGTTAAACCTATAAATAAAATGTTTATAACCAAAAGTATAATTGTAAATATTTTTGATACAAGTTTTCTCTTTTTACTTTTTCTTGCCATAATAGCACCTTCTTTGTATAAATATTATAACACTTTTACTACCCAAAGAAAAAATACATTAACATTTTATTGTCAATGTATTGTAAGTTAATTAGTAATCAAACTTTTTCCGCTAGTTATTTCATTTAAATTTCTTTTAAATAAATCCCATAAATTAGCTTTTTTAATATCTTCCTTTATAGTTATTTTACTTTCTATAACTATATGTCCTTCGTTATCTATTATTTCGACAGTTCCGATAATATCACCGTTTTTGACTGGAGCTTTTATTTTTTTATTAAGCAACGTGTTAAATGTATAATTAGATTCTTTATCAGTAACTTTTAGTAGTTCAGTTGCATCATTTAATAAAACTACTGTTCCATATTCTTGCTTACCATTTAGAATTCTAACTTTACCTAACTCTTGTTTTTTATTTAATATCACTTTTAATTTATAAGTATTAAATCCATAGTCAAGTAAATTTACTGTATCACTACTTCGTTTGTCAGCTGTTTCTACTCCCATAACTACAGAAATAAGTCTTAAGTCTTTTTTTTGAGCAGTAGCAGTTAAGCAATATCCAGCTCCAGAAGTAAATCCAGTCTTTAGTCCATCTACGCCATCATAAAATCTTACTAAACGATTAGTATTAACTAGCCAAGTAGTTGATCCATCAGGTTTAGGCATGTAGTATTCATATATACTTGTAAACTCTAAAATCTTAGAATATTTTAAAAGTTCTTGAGCAATAATTGCCATATCATGAGCTGTTGTATAATGATTTTCTTCATCTAACCCATGAGGATTTACAAAATTAGTATTTAAAAGACCTAATTCTTTGGCTCTATTGTTCATCATTTTAACAAAAGCCTCTGTAGATCCCGCAACTTTTTCAGCCATTGCAACAACAGCATCATTTCCGGACGCTATAGCAATTCCTTTTAACAATTCCTCTACTGTGTATATTTCGCCTGCCTCTAAAAACACTTGACTTCCACCCATACTAGACGCATTTTCAGATATAGTGACTTCTTCTTGCATATTAATCTTTTCATCATCAACAGCTTCCATTATTAAAAGCATACTCATTACTTTAGTCATAGATGCTGGAGCTAGTTTTTCGTTAGAGTTTTTTTCAAACAAAATTTTTCCGGTTGTTTGTTCTATTAATATAGCACTTTTTGAGTTAGGAGCTAAATCTTCTTGAGCGTTAATTTGACTCATAAAAACAAACAAAGAAAAAATTAAGAATACAATTTTTTTCATAGAACACCTCTACTTAAAAATATGCATTTTAATTTTCTTTATTCGTATTTATCTCCGAGAAATGTTTTCTTCATCTAGAAGCTCTCTAGTTTCTTGAATTTCTCCTTCTATACTTCTAATTTCTGCTTTACTAGAATGGCTTAACAGTAATTTGCCTAACCGCTTTTTTTCTTCATTAGCTAATTTAACGGCTTCTAATTCACGTTTCAACCATAATAATCTGTTTCTCAATTCTTCTTTATCTAATTTTTTTAATTCTTCTAGTTCTTCTAATCTATTTAGCTTATTTGTTGATTTTGCAAGTCCTACAGCAGATAAAATACCAAATAATACTGCTGCAGAAACCATTATTAATTGATTATTAAATTTTATAACATACTCTTTTTTTGCATCATAAATTAATTGATCGACCCTTTTTTCTACATCAAACTCTTCTTTTATTTCTGCTTCAACTGGTGTTATTAATGTGTCATATACATCAGAATGAATTTGAGGCAATATTAAATGAGCATCATTTTCAATAATTATATCCATATCAACCACATCACTAGTCAATTGGTCCAAGTAAGTAGCATCAACATAAAAATATTCATTATCAACTTTTACTAAATTATAAGCATGATACTCGCTGCCGACAGTATAAGCTTCTACACCAAAGCGATTTAATAAAATTTCCATCAATGCTGCATAATTACCACAAATAACTTTACCATTTTCATCTAAAATTCCATATAAATAACCATCTTGATAACTTTTTTTAGTTTCTTCAACCAAAGCTTCTGGTTGTTGGCCAAAAATATTTGCTTCCACTCCTTCTTCTTCTTGAATTTTAGCTGAATCTTCATTATATGATAAATTTTTTAATACATACTCCAATATGATATTTAATTTTTCTTTATTACTGGCTTTTTCATCAATATGAATTTCTTTAACTATATTATCTACCATATCATATATCCTATTTACTTCATCTATATATTCATCTAGTTTATAACCAACAGTATCTACTCGAATTTCCATGTTTGATTTAAAAAGTTTATTAAAATCTTCTCTACTAAAAATTAAAGGAATGTCATATTTACCATTTCCAGAGTCAGGAAAAATTTCTAAAGTATAAAAATTCATTAATTTATTTATATCAACATTTTGACTTCTTACACCAAAATTAAGTAAAGATAAATGTGCTATTCCATTTTTCGTTTCAATCCATTTTTGAAGAAATTCACTGTTTAACGAAAATATTGTAGAATCCAACTTAAGAACATTTAAATTAGGGCAATTATTTAAAAATCCAAAATAATCTTCATCTACGGAAAGGGCTTGGCCAGTATATCTTCTTTGATTAGCTTTTACTTCTAATCGATTCAAATTAGGTAAAGATTTAATTTGTTTCAAACACTCTTCTGCTCCAGGATTTTGAAATTCTATACTTAATTTGTATAAATTTTCACAATAATTTAACCATGAAATATCAGAATCATCATAAATATCAATTTCATTAATCCAGTCTAATTCTTGAATTTGTTTTAAATCACCAACTGTTATAACGCATTCCGGATCTTCTTCTTTATTTAATGATCTTAAAATACTGCTTTTAAACGACGAATTAATATTAACAACATCACTATCTTGTTTGTTAGCAGCATATATTAAGTTTTTTGGCTTTTCTTCTTTTTTTTCTTCGGTTAAGTTTTTTTCATAATTATTTATTATTAGGTCTTTAAATAAAGTTTCTTCATTTGTAATTAAATCTATTGAATTTGTCGTAGTTGTATAAGTTCTTCCCATATCATCTACAACTTTAATTTGATGTTCCTTTATAATATTAGAATATATAAAAAGTGTTACAGTGCTTACAACTCCAGCTAAGGATACTGATAATACAGTTTTACCGGCTTTTACTAATTTTTGTAATGTTGCCTTTTTGTGTTCAGGATTACATGTTATCATTATTTAACTCCTCATAAATTCTATTTACCATTTCTAATTCTTCAGCACTTAAATTAGCATCAAAATCTTCGCTAATACTTTTTTTGAATTTTGCGGCATACATCTTATTATTGTTTAAATCTTTATAAACTATATAATTATATCCATTACTAGTAAATGATAAAATCAATTCCATTAATGTTTTATTTCCATCTGCATCATATATGTTAATTAAACTTTTTTCCATTTTGTAACACCTCAATTTTATTATAGCATTTTTTAAAATCTGTACCATAGCACTTGTAAACGCAATGTCTACAAAACGTTAACAAAGTCTATTTTAAATAGCATTGTTTTATCTTAAATATTCACAATTTTTGTATATAAATTAATTAATAATGATATAATGTTCTTGAACAAGGAGTGATGTTATGAAAATAAAAATTAATTTTTTAAAAATTTTACTTATAGCTATTTTACTCTGCGGATTTGCTTTTATTGCCAAAAAACTATTTATAACTGAAAGTTCATATAACAATGATGCTATAGCAATAATGAAAGAACTCAATATATATGACAAAGTAGATCAAAACAAATACTCAAAAACTTTAGAAGAAATGCTTATTAATAATAGTTTTAATTCAAAATATGTGGATGTTTATACTGAAATTAATTTTGTAAATAAATCTAATTTTCTAAATGTTGTCAACACTTTGCTAGAAAAAGAATATAGTGCCAGTGAAATTAATATGATACTTGCCAATTTAAGTGATAATAACATTGATAATTTACTAGAATTAGAATATCTAAGTTTAGAAGATTTTTATTTAATAAAAAATTTAAATGTCCTAAAAATTAATGAATACAATCAATACAAAAAAGAAAATAGTGTAACAACAGAAGAAGCGGTAACCCAAGTAAATATAGGACTTAATAATAAATACTATACAAATATTATAGAAGTAGAAAATCCTGATGATTTACTAGTATTGGTAAATAAATATCGAGCATTGCCTGCAGATTATATTCCAGAAGATTTAGTAAGTTTATCAAATGGTAGTCAATTCCAATTAAGACGCGTTGCTGCCGAAGCTTATGAAAAATTAATTGATTATGCTAGCGACAACGGTATTGAAGTTTTACCTTTTAGTGGATATCGATCATATAACACTCAGAAAGTTATTTATAATAACCATGTTAATAACAATGGGCGTGATAGAGCTGATACGTACTCTGCTCGTCCAGGACACTCTGAACATCAATTAGGACTTGCAGTTGATATTCGTTCTAAAGATTACGAACTCAAAAGACTTACACCAGATGATGCTAAATGGATTAACGAAAATTGTAGTCAATTTGGATTTATTGTTCGCTACACAAAAGAAGATGAATTTATTACCGGGTATATGGAAGAAACTTGGCATTTAAGATATGTTGGCATTGAAGTAGCAAAAAAAGTAATGGATTTAGGAATCACTTACGACGAATACTATGATTTATATATTGAAAAACACTAAAAAAGGATTATTTACTAATCCTTTTTCTCTAACTTTCTAATTAATTTCAAGCCAGAACTCTCTTTTGCCAACATAATTTCTATTTTTTTAAAACACTCATTTCTCGAATCGAACTTCAAACCCACCAATTCTTTTTCGCTTACCAAAAACATTTTTGAGATTAAACAATCATGATAATGTTCTAATATATTTCCGTCCGCATCAATATGATCATGTGAATGGCCTTTTTCTGAATCAGATGAAACATAAACATCTAAAGTACCATCTGCTCTTTCTCTTACTGTATAATCAGTTTGCCCATATGTTCCTGAATTTCCATACGTTCTATTTCCATCATATCCTGGTTCAGATAATTCATCTCCATCTTCTTTTTCCCTAGCAGTTTCTATATTAGCGTCCCAAAACCATCCCATATTACTTATTCCTTTCTGATAACCATATATTTCTTGTATAAGAACCATATAATTTATTATTTTCTATTTTATAACCATAATCGGGTCCAAAATTAGGAATGTTAGGTTTCATATCTACAAAAAACATTTCTATATCGGTATATTTTAAATTATCGTTAACTGCATTTGCTAAAATTTCGTACTCATATTCTGTTATATTTGATAAATCAAAAATAAAATCTTTCTCATATTCATACTTAATTATTGGCACAATTATTGTTTCAACTTTTTGTGTTTTTGAATTTTCTATTTCTATTTGTGCATTCATAAAATCACCCTTTCGCAAATTTAAATTTTATCTCTTATTCTACAATATTCTTCTTGTGAAATTTCTAAACCTAGATCTAATCGTTTATTAAAATCAATGTGATGAAATAAATAATCTTTACTATACTTTGATATATAATTTATTCCCCAAAATTTTTCTAGTGGAAAAAAACAAATTGAATTAACAAAGCTATAATCCGCAACACATAACTCTCTATATTCTTTTTCAATTATATCAAATAATTTCATATCAGACAGTATTTCTGTAGCATTTAATATTATTCTACAAGATTGTAGCTCTGCTTGTCTTTCTATCGGATTAACAAAATACATATCTTTACTATATAATTTGTTTTCTTTTAATTTTTTTTCTAATTGAGATGCGTCTACCAAAATCTTTGTTTCAAAGTTATTGTGACCAGTAATCATTTTTTCTTCTTGTTTTATATGTTCTATTTCATGAAGTAAAACTCTTATTATATGTAAATTTAAATATAATAACTTGTGAAAATAGTCACTACCAAATAAACGTTTTGAACAATCGACTCCTATAGCAAATATTAATTTTAGATAATTAATATATATTGTTTTTGTATCTATAGAATAACGTGCAAGAAAATCACTTTTGTAATTAGATATAATTATATTATTGACATATAAATTCAAATTATATTTAGAAACAAAAAATTCTAATATATATCTAATAATGTTTTCATCGATTATTTTTTCTTTTTTTGTAAATTCATAAACTAACTTAACTATATTCTCTATAATACACCACCCATATTAATTAACGCAAAAAAGGATTATTTACTAATCCTTTTTCTTTTTATCTTTCTTTTCTTTTTTGTCTTCTTTTTCTGATTTTGCAGGTTTTGGTAAAGCTTCTTTACGAGATAAGTTTAATCTTCCACGATTATCATATCCTAAAGCCTTAACAACTATTTCATCTCCAATTTTAAATAAGTCACTAACTTTTTCTACTCTTTCATAAGCTAATTGAGATACATGTACTAACCCTTCGCAATTAGGCCATAATTCAACAAAGCAACCAAATTCTTCTACTTTAACAACCTTTCCAGTATAAATAGTTCCAGGTTCAACAACTTTTACTATATCTTCAATCATCTTACGAGTCTTAGCAATAATACTAGCATCAGTATGATAAATAATTACTCTACCATCATCTTCTAAATCAACTTTTACTGCATCCTTATCATTTACTGCTGTAACATTACTAGCTTCTAAAATAATTTTAGTAATCATTTCTCCGCCACGGCCAATTACATCTTTAATTTTTTCAGGATCAATGTGGAATACATCAATCTTAGGTGCATATTGACTTAATTCTTTTCTTGGTTCTGGAATAGCAGTAGTCATAACATCAAGTATTTCTAAACGGGCTTTTTTAGCTTGCGCTAAGGCTTCTTTTAATATTGCTTTAGTTACACCTTTAATTTTAATATCCATTTGAAGCGCTGTAATACCGCTTGCTGTACCCGCAACTTTAAAGTCCATGTCTCCCATGTGATCTTCTAATCCTTGAATATCAGTTAGAATTGTATATTTTTTACCATTTTGAATTAATCCCATAGCAATACCTGCTACTGGAGCTTTAATTGGAACTCCTGCCGCCATAAGCGATAAACAACCAGCACAAATAGTTGCTTGTGAACTAGAACCATTACTTTCTAGAATTTCACTAACTACACGAATTGTATATGGGAATTCATCTTCACTAGGAATTACTTGAGCTAAAGCTCTTTCACCTAATGCTCCATGACCAATCTCTCTTCTTCCTGGTGAACCATATCTTCCTGTTTCACCAACAGAGAATGCAGGGAAATTATAATGTAACATAAAACGTTTTGTATCTTCTAAACCTAGACCATCTAACACTTGGTGTTCACCAATAGCCCCTAAAGTTGTAGTCGCTAAACTTTGAGTTTCTCCTCTTGTAAATACTGCTGAACCGTGAGTGCGAGGAAGTAAGTCAACAAATGCTGAAAGCGGTCTTATTTCATCCATCTTTCTTCCATCTGGTCTAACTTTTTTATCAGTTATTAATCTTCTTACTTCATTAGCTTCAATTAAATCAACAACCTTTTTTACTTGTTTTAATTTTTCTTCAGCATCCTCATCTTCTGCATAAACTTCCGCAAAGTTTTCTAATGTTTGTTCTTTAACTTCATCAATACGAGCATATTTTGCTAATTTATCTTTGATTTGAATTGCTTCAAGCATATCTTTTGTAGCATAAGCTTCAACAGCTTCCTTAATTTCTGGATTAATTTCAGCAAGTGGGAGCTCAACTTTTTCTGCTCCAATTTCAGCAATAATTTTTTCTTGGAATTCACATAACATCTTTATGTGGTCATGTCCAAACATTAATGCTTCAAGCATATCCTTTTCACTAATTTCCTCAGCTCCAGCTTCAACCATGCAGATGGCATCTTTTGTTCCCGCTACTGTTAAATTAAGAACACTTTGTTCTAACTCTTCAGCTGTTGGATTAATCACAAACTTTTTACCAATTTTACCAACTACTACACCAGCAACCGGACCATCGAATGGAATATTACTAATTCCTAAACATAGAGATGAACCAAATAACGCAGTCATAACTGGAGAGTTATTTTGGTCAACTGATAGTACTGTGTTAATAACTTGAATTTCATTACGTAGGTTTTCATCAAACATTGGTCTAATTGGACGGTCAATAATACGAGCAGCTAATGTAGCTTCATCACTAGGACGCCCTTCTCTTTTTATGAACCCTCCTGGAATTTTACCTACAGAATATAACTTTTCTTGATATAAAACTTGTAATGGAAAGAAATCTTGTGTTACTTGATTTTTACCCATTACACATACAGATAATATTACTGTATCGCCATATCTAACTAAAACGGATCCATTAGTTTGTTTAGCAAGCTCTCCCGTTTCTACAACTAATTCTCTTCCTAAGAAGTCAAACTTAAATACTTTCTTCATTTTCTACCTCCAATTTCTAAAATAAAAGACACTTAAAAACATTAAGTGCCTATTTTCTAATATTTAATTTTTCAATTAGTTCTCTGTAACTAACAACATCTTTATTTTTTAAGTAGTTTAATAATTTTCTTCTTCTACCAACTTTCATAAGTAAACCTCTTTTTGAATGGAAGTCATGCTTATGTTCTTTTAGATGTTCTGTTAAATCATTAATTTCTTTTGTTAAAATTGCAATTTGAACTTCAGAACTTCCGCAGTCTTTTTCGTTTTTTGCAAATTCCTTAATGATTTTTGCTTTTTCTTCCTTTTGTAAAGCCATTTTTCTTTTCCTCCTTTATATAATAATCGGTTTAATCCTAGTAAAGAATTGGAGTATTTCTAAACCACGAATAAACTTTCTATAACATTATATTATAAAATGTTTTAAAAATCAACCAAAAACTTGAGTTTACTTATTGTGTAACATATAGCTATATAGTATAATTTTTACTAGGAAATACTAACTGTTGAGTACTTGCCAACTTTCTTCTAGAAAGGAGGCTTGATTTTTATGAAGAAAAAAGATTTATTAATCTCATTTCTTATGTTAATTATCATTTTATTAATAGTCTCTTTAATGATTCTATGTATAAAAAAATAGTACTCAATCTATCTTCGTAGATTAAAGTACTTTAACTATTTTTTAGGGTAAGTACTCAACGCTCGAAAAGTTAAGTATTTCCCTTTTTTATTTTATGCAAGTTTTCTTGCTTACATACTAATGTTATCACATTTCTTATAAATTGTCAAAATTACTCTATTCCTATTTCTTTCAACTTTTCCAAAACATAATAAATACATTCTTCTAAAATAATATCTAATTTTTCTTTTGTAAACATTTTATAGTTATGTTTAATTATTTTTTCTTTAAAAGATAATTTATTAAAATCTATAAAATTTGTTTCTAAGTAATTTAATCGTTGCATAACTAAATCTTTAGTATAAAATTTATTTTTTAAATATTTTACATTTTTAAATATTTCTTTATTGTTTTCTATTATTGGTAAATTGATATTCTTGAATAAATATCTACCATATAATTCAAAATCGCCATGTTTATATTTCTTTAGAATTTTATCTGTAGAATTAATTTTCTTTATACTTCCGTTTTTTAATTTTACTCCCACTATATTATGATTTCTATCTTGAATCCAATAATTTGAACATACTAAATTATTATAGTAATTATCTACTAACAAATGACAATAGTATCCAAGTATTAAAGGATTTTTAATATCCTCTTTGTAATCGTCTAAAAATTTCTTTGTATCTATCATTAAGGCTTTGGGACATTTAGGAAATGGTAATTTCTCATTATAATAATGCGTATTAAACCGATTAATTTTACAAATTTCATCAACATCAGGTAATAGATTACCAAAATAAAATGAATTTTTTTCTAATTTTAATTTATTATTTAACTCTTTCGCAATAGTTAAATGAATACTCCAGCTAGCCATTTATATTTTCACCTTTAAATTCTTCTTGCATCATTTTAAAGATTTCTTTTCGTTCACTTTCATTAAAAATATCTTTTTGTTTTTTAAATCTATTTAAATCCCATTTCCAAAAGTTATATCCAAAATGTCTGTCTTTATATACTTTTCCAAATAACTTTAATTTTTCTTTGTATCTTGGAACAAAATGATAATGTACATGTGGAGTTTCATTGTCGCGATAAGCATTGTTCATTAAACAACAAAAGTTGAACATAGTAGCATTAAATAATTTTTCACAAACTCTTTCGAGTTCTTTTTCAATTAAACCAAGTTCTATCCAAGCATCTGGTTCTAAATCACTTAAAGACTGTTTATTGTTACTTACGATACAATAACCGGGATGGTCTTGACTCCAAACACCATATATTACATCCCAATATTTACCTTTATATAATTCCATACAAACTCTACTTTCTAATATTTTCTATAGATGATAACTCATTGTTTTCAAAAACTAATTTAAATACTTCAGGAGCATTCCAAACAAAATTATTATCAATTACCACATTGTCTTTGTAGTAAATAATGTTATCTTTATATTCTCCTAATTTCATAAATAAAAATGTTATTGCTGTACCATGCGAAACTATAGCTATTTTTTTACCTAAATTATTGTTTAAAGTTTCGTATAATGCTTCATACATGCGATTAGCAACTTCTATCTGCGATTCACCATTTCCTATTTTAAAATTTGGTTCTTCCTTTTGTCTTTGTTCAAAATTTTCTGGCAAATCACTCCACTTTAGTATGCCGTGTTTTCTTTCACCAAAATTTTCATTAATATGAATTGGTGTATCATTATCATAAGCAATATATTTCGCTGTAGATATAGCTCTTACATAATTGCTAGAGATTATTAAATCAATATCTTTAAATTCGGGCCATTTACTTAAAGATTCCGCTCTTTTTTCACCTTCAACTGATAAAGCATTTTTAACACCATAAGTCGGCAGATTATCACTAATTATTTCATCTTTTAAAGGTTTAGAATGTCTAATTAAATATATTATTGTTTCCATATTATTACTTTCTTTCTATATTTAAAATGTCTTCTTTAGTATATAAATTATATACACCATATTCTGAAACTAAATATCCTATAATAAAATTAGGCCTAATATAATAACTGCCATTTTTTATTTCATATATATTATCTTCAAAACCCGGTAGTACATTTCCTTCTTGATCTACATATTCAGATGGAAATGCAAATAAGATAGAACCATTTGAACCTTTATAACTCCCCTTTAACATAGGAATAGTATGAAACATATTATTTACAAATGAAATTGTCTTAGTTAAATCAGGAATATCATGTGTAGCTCCTTGTGAAATTTGAGCATCATTTCTTAATCCTGAAGACATTATACTTTTTAAAGTATCATCATTTTTATCAATTACTAAACTACTACGGTGAATACCTATGCGAACACTAGGCTCTTTCAACAAATTTTCAATGTAACTCCCAATTTCTAAAGGAATAGCACTTCCCAAATTATCCCAACTAGCACATAAATTATAAAAATATTCTAATTTTTCTGAATCATTACCACACTTATTTATTACATCTTGCATATCTTTAGAATTGATTAAATAATAACAATTGCTATTTATACCTTGCTTTTGTAAGTTTTCTATTTTTTGTTTTATCATACTAACACCTAACCTATTTTAAATAATATTATAAATGTTATTGAAATAAGTATTAAACTCATAGATATTAACATTAATATTAAATTAATTTTTCCAGCATCGTTTAAATCTGTTGTTGGTTTCTTTTTAACTAATTTTGGCTCCTCTTCAACTTTTTGTTGTTGATCATCGGCAATTTGTCTGCTTTGTTCTTTTTCCGCTACCATTTTTATGTTAGGCACAAATTTACTCATAAACCATTGCTGTTCACTAAAATCTAGTTCATGAGAACATAGATTAGAAACTGAACTAATTACTTCTTCTTCACTGTTAGAACATTTTTGACTAAACACTTTAATATCATCATAATAATGATTAAATAGGCAATTTAACAAGTTTGATTTAGGAATTAAATACCCATTAATTTGTTGATACCCTTCCGGAATCGAAGGTATGTGAATTGTAGAATTATCAAATAATGGAGCAAAAGAAACATCACCATATCCACTTAAAATAACTCCGTAGTTATTCTTATTTCGATCAACATTGTTAGTAACGTAATCTAACATTATCATGTTAAAATAATCTTGTCTTATAACTCTGGCTGAATCTTCTGGTATTTTCAAAGATTTTAAAGCGCTTAAAAATGAATTTATAACTATTTGAACGTCCATTTCATTTCTAACTACAGGTATTTTATAAGAATTTTCATTTGATTTAGCCACTACAGTATGTTTAGTTTTTCCTATTCTTTCAAGTTCTTGCGCTAAAGCAATTATATCAGGATCATTGCGATCTATAAACCTTGTTACTTGACTGTAAGTATATAAAGTTTCATTATCATTACAAACATTTTCAGAAATAATTCCTAAATAAGAATTATCCTTATATACTTTATAGGTTTCTGCCATTTTAACATCAAACAATTTTCCAATTTGACATATCACATATTCTAATTTATCAAGAGTTGTACTTGATGTATTTGCACTATTTTTATAAAAGCCATTTTTATAGCCAAAATTAACATTAACTGGTGCATTATGACTATCTGATACTTTATTAACAACTTCTATATCAGCACTAATAATATGAGGATACCCATTTCCGTCTATGCTTTTTAATGTTAATTCTTCATTATTATAATCTTCTATTTTAACTTTTTTTAATCTTGCTTGTTCCTGTTCTCTTATTAAGCTTGATATTTTATTTGATACAAGAATATCTATCTCCTTTTTTATTTCTTCTATAGATTTATTACAGTTAATATACTTTGATACAATTTTTTTGTAAGTATCATCACTGATCAAATGACCACGCTTTAAAAATTCATCTCTAATCCGATCAATATATTCAATTACCAATTTGTTTTTTACTTCCATAGTATCACTACCCTATAATCCAAATATATTATAACACAAATAATTAGCAACATAAAAAGTTGACACAAATTCGTGTCAACTATCTTTACAGCATTATATATGGTTTAGCAATGTTATTTTTAATTTCATAAATTGCAATGTCTAAGCCATTATAAGTTAATATAACTAACTGATCATCCATTTCAACATTTATATAGTTACCATTCTTCACTCTAAAATACTCTTCTTCAGTTAATTCTCTAATCTCATAATTAAAAAGTTCTTTAACATTAAATTTTTTATAATTATTATTTTTAATGCTTTCTAATTTATAACTATTTTCAATATCAAACATGCCTTGTTTTGTTCTTATAAGACTTGACATTGTACCAACAGTACCAAGCTTAGTACAAATATCCTGTATTAAACTTCTTATATATGTGCCTTTAGATACATTAACTTTAAATGTGATTAAATCATCTTTAAATTCTAACAATTCAATCGAATTAACCGTAATAGTTCTTTTTGGAAGTTCAATTTCTTCATTATTTCGAGCATATTCATAAAGCTTTTTACCATTTATTTTAACAGCTGAGTATGCAGGCACTTCTTGAATTGATTTACCTAAGAAAGTATTTAAAGTGTTAATAACTAATTCTTTATCAACATTAAATGTTTGTTCTTCTATTACATTACCAGTAATATCTAAAGTGTCTGTTTTAACACCCAATTTGATAGTAGCAATATATTCTTTGTCAAGCGAAGTTAATAAATTAACAAGTTTAGTATATTTACCAACACAAACAACTAAAACACCTGTCGCAATTGGATCAAGTGTTCCAGTATGTCCTATTCTTTTTGTTCCTAATATTTTATTTAAATCATTTACGATATCTCGACTAGTTCGATTTATTTCTTTATTAACAACAACAACAAAATCCATTATTCATCCTTACTGTGAATATTTTCAATAATCTTCTCTATGCGATTTCCATATTCAATTGATTCGTCATAAAGAAATTTTAAAGCAGGTGTATGACGAATATCAATTCTTTGAGATAACTCACTTCTAATATAAGGAGCAGCTTCAGCCATTTCACGCTCTAAATCTTCTTTTGATAAATCACTTAAAGATGTAAAGTATACTTTAGCCACGCTTAAATCATTTGCCACATTGCAACCAGTTATCGTAATTGTTTTTAATAAATTATCTCTTGAATCGTTTGCTATTATTTCTGAAATATTACGAGATATATCTGATGCGATACGCGCTATTTTATGACTTGGCATTAGCGTTTCACCTCAACCATTTCATAAACTTCGATTGAATCTCCTTCTTTAATGTCGCTATAATTTTCTAAAGTAATACCACATTCAAAACCTTTTTTTACTTCTTTAACTGTATCTTTTTCTCTTTGAACACTAGCTACTTTAGTATCAATAACTACTACTCCATCACGGATAAGACGTGCATTAGCACCATTTTTTACTAATCCATCTGTAATATAACATCCGGCAATGTTACCAATTTTTGAGAACTTAAATATTTTTCTTATTTCAGCAGTTCCTAGAATTTTTTCTTCAAATTCCGGATCTAACATACCTTTCATTGCAAGTTCCATTTCTTCTACTGCTTTATAAATTATTGTGTATAATCTTATATCAACACCGTATTCTTTAGCTACTTCTTTTGTTATATTAGAAGGTATTACGTTAAAACCAATGATGATAGCATCAGACGCATTTGCTAAAACTACATCACTTTCAGTAATTGTTCCAATTCCACTGCGAATTACTTTTACACGTACATCTTCTACTTCGATTTTTTCTAAAGCATTTTTTACAGCTTCTTCGCTTCCTCTCACATCCGCTTTTAGTACTACGTTTATTTCTTTTTGGCCGGCATTGATTTTCGCAAACAAATCATCTAAAGATATTGATTCTTTTTTAAATTTATTTTCACGGAAATTTTGTAAACGTTGTTCAGCAACTTTTTTTGCTTCTACTTCTGTTTCGAATGCCATGAATTTATCCCCAGCTGATGGGTTATCAGAAAGTCCTGTAATTTCAACTGGCGTTGCAGGTCCAGCTTCAACGATTGATTCACCCAAGTCATTTTTCATTGTACGAATTCTTCCATGAGCAGTCCCAACAACAATTGGATCTCCCAAACGAAGAGTTCCATTTAAAATAAGAAGGGAAGCTATTCCACCAATATTTTTATCTACTTTTGATTCGATAACAGAACCAACAGCATAACGATTTGGATTAGCTTTTAGCTCATTTACTTCACTAATAGTTTGAATTGTTTCTAATAAAAGATCTATACCTTCTCCAGTTTTAGCTGAAATATTAATGAAAGGATATTCTCCACCCCATGATTCTGGAGTAATATTAATTTCAGCCATTTCAGTCATAATTCTATCAACATTTGCTTCAGGTTTATCAATTTTATTAACAGCAACAACTATCGGAACATTTGCACTTAAAGCATGTTCAACTGCTTCTTTCGTTTGCGGCATAACTCCATCATCAGCTGCTACTATGATTATAACGATATCGGTTACACTTGCACCACGAGCACGCATTTCTGTAAATGCTGCATGGCCTGGAGTATCAATAAAAGTAATTTTATCGTCTTTATATTTAATTTGGTAAGCTCCTATATGTTGAGTAATACCACCGAATTCTCCATCAACCACATGAGTGTTACGAATATAATCTAAAAGTGATGTTTTTCCGTGGTCAACATGTCCCATTATTGTTACAATCGGAGGACGTTTTACTAAATCACTTTCGTTATCAATAATTTCGTATTCTTCAAAGTTAGCAACATCTTGAGTTTCTTCTTTTTTTAGCAGTTTATTGTAATCAAGAGCTATAATTTCAGCGTTTTCAAAATCTATTCCTTGATTTAAAGTAACCATTAACCCTAATGACATTAATTTTTTTATAATATCTGTACCACTTATTTCTAAAACACCAGCTAGTTCAGAAACTGTCATACCTTCTTTATATAGCACTATGTTTTCAGCAGTTTCATTTCCCTTTAATTTTTCTTTATGTTTGTACATTTCTTTTTTTAGATTATTAAAATCTTTATTACTTGCTTCTTTCTGACTTTTCTTTTTTAACTTTTGTTTTTTATCAGTACTTTTTATTTGTTTATCAATATTATTAGCTTCAATAATATCATCTACTACATCTTCAATAACTTCATCTTCATCATAAGTAACTTCATCATCTGTACTAATAAGATTGATTACATTATCAAGCATTATAATATCATCATCTGTAAGTTCATCATCACCAGAAGATACTTCAATACCTAATTCCATACATTTTTTTAGTACTTCCGCAATTGATAAGTTTACATCTTTTGCATAATCTCTAACGTTCATTAATATTCCTCCTTTTTATATCATTTCTCTTAATTCTTCATAAATAGTAGCTGGAACTTCTACTTCTAATACCTTATCTAATATTTTATTTTTAAAAGCTTTATTTATTACATCTAAATCTTTAGTTAAATAAGCTCCTTTTCCATTTGCTTTTCCGGTAGAATCAACTATTACGTTACCTTCAGGAGTTCTAACCACACGAATCAAATTCATTTTATGTGTTTTTTCTCTTGTAACTACACATGTTCTTAACGGTTCTTTTCGCATCTTCATAAAAAACCTCCTTTTTAATTTCTAATTCTCGAAAATCCTTTTTCTTTTTCTAAGTTTATCATGTATGCTAATAAGTCATTTTTTATTTCTTCTTTTAGAGCATCATTTGGAATATTAGGATCTAATGCTGCTATGGAAATTAACTTTGCATTAGCTCTATTAATCAAGTTTGTTAAATTTAATGTTTCAAAATCCAACTCGTATCCCAAATTCTTTTCTAAATACGTTAATACACTAATAATTTGGCTGGCTTTTAATTTTGCTTCATAGTCTTTAGAGCGAGAAAAGAAAAATCTCTTTCTACAGCAAGCACAAACTCCATATGTATCAGCATTTATTGGAGAATTTTCTGCGCCAAAATATAAAACATAATTATGTTGACACCTATCTTGTAACTCATCAATTTGTCTAATTACTCGATTCTTTTTTGCTTCTAATTTTTTTATTTTATAAAAGTATTGTGCTGTTTTTTCTTGAATCTCTAATACTTCTTTTATATCAACTGTCTTCTCCATTAGAGCCCCCTAAACTATTATTATCTATTGCCTTCCTCTTGGATTTGTACCAATGTTTTTACATCAATTTTATATTTTGTTAATTTGCTAGCTAATTTTACATTACTTCCTTTTTTACCAATAGCTAAACTTAAATTTTCGTCATTAACAATAGCTAATGCTTCTTTTTTTACTGCATCAGTGATATTAACTATTACATCTTTAGCAGGACTTAAAGCATTCTTAATAAAGTCTTCTGGATTCTCGTTATATAAAACTAAATCTACTTTTTCGCCATTTAATTCTTTTAGAATACTACCTATTCTTGAACCACGTTCACCAATACAAGCTCCGATAGGATCTACTTTTTCGTTAGTAGAATATACTGCTACTTTACTACGAATTCCAGCTTCTCTAGCTACAGCATATAATTCGATAGTTCCATCTTGTAATTCTGGTATTTCTGATTCAAATAATCTTTTAACAAAGCCATAATGCTTTCTTGATAAAAGAATAAGCGGTCCTTTTGTTCCATTTTCAACTTTTGTAATATAAACTTTGATGTTAGAACCCATTTTTATTTCTTCACCTGGAATACATTCGCTCTTAGCTAGAATTCCTCTAGTTCTTCCTAAATCAATATAGTAGTTTTTAGAATCTTCCATTGCTACTAGCCCAAGCATAAGTTCAAATTCTTTATCAGCAAATTCTTCAATAATACTATTTTTTTCTGCTTCTCTAACCTTTTGTGTTAATACTTGTTTAGCTGTACCTGCAGCAACTCTACCAAAATCTTTAGGAGTTACTTCTACTTCAATTGTTTCACCAATTTCAATATTCGGAACTATTTCACGAGCTTCTTCCAAAGTAATTTGAGCATCCAAATTAATTTCTGGAGCAATTCTTACGATGTTTCCTTCTTCGTCTTCTTCTTCAGTACCAAAATCTAAGTCTTCAACAACTATTTGATAAGAAAATACTTTAATATCGCCTGTTTCACGGTTAATATCAACTCTAACATTTGTTTTAGAATCAAAATTCTTTTTGTATGCAGTTTGAAGCGCTAATTCCATAGCTTCAAAAACAACATCTTTACTTATATTTTTTTCTTCCACAATGTGATCTAATGCTTTTATAAATTCTTTACTATTCATTTAAATCATTCCTCTCTTTACTAATTACATCAAGAATAAATTCATCATCAATCATGTCCCATTTATCAACAATTGGATTAATAATATTAGTAGCTTCTACAATAGTATCCAAGTCAATTCCATTTACTTTATCTAAGGTAATAGTCAAAAATTTATAATTACCATTTTTTTCTAAAGTAACATTATCAACTATAATATCCATATCTTTAAGTGATTTTTGAACACTCATTTTTAATTCCTCTAATTTTTGTTGCATAACTCACCTCTAACTATAAATAAAAGTGGGAATTTCTGCCCACTTAAATCTGTTGCTCATATTATAGCACAATTTGTTAATAATTCAAAGAAAATTCATATCTTTGCTAATTTTTAGTTAACTTCCCACTAAGATACGCTTTATTAACAAACATAAAATAATTATTTTATATAACCGTTTACTACAAATTTACTATCACTAACTACCACAAAAGCATTTTTATCATGTTTATTTATTAATGATTTTAAAGATTTCACACTACTATTATTAACCTCAATAAAAAGCATTTCTTTTTTTTCTTCGTTAGAATCCTTTTTTAGTGCAATAATTGATATTCCATAACCAGCCTTTTTTATAGCATTTATTAGCTTTGTATTATTTTTATCTGTGATTACTTGAACCGCACACATACTTTTTATAAATTTATTTGATATCCAGGTACCAATTAAAGAACCAATAGCGTATCCCGCAGCATAAGAAACAGGAACCCATAGACTATCTGTTTCGGTTTTTAATGCTTCTTCCACGACCATTAACCATACCAAAACTTCAAAAAAGCCTAAGATAGCTGGTAATATTTTTTGACCTTTAACCAAGACCATAGTTCGAAATGTTGCCAAAGAAACATCTAATAATCGCGCAAAAAAAATTCTAATACATAATAAAAGCATAATATCACCTAATTATATTATGCTTTTATAATCGTCATTTATTCTTACGCAAAAAATTTTATAAAAGCAATTATTACAATAATTATAAATACTCCAAATATAATAATCGCTCCTAATAACTTATTTTCTTTTTTTGTTTCAGATTCATATTTAAAGTTATCTTTATTAACCCCATATTTTTGCGACATAAGATTTACTGTATTAGGCTTATTTTGAATCTCTTGCCACTTTTTTTGTTCTTCCAATTGTTCTTTACTCATCATAGCACCACATTGCTTACAAATAGCCCCTTCACCAGGCAGTGCAGCACCACATCTTTTGCAAAACATATTATCACCTAATATAATAATAACAAACTAATTAAGAATAGGAAACTATTTTAATACTTATTATTGTCAACTACTTAGCATCAATATTGATGGTAATAGTACCTATTTTATCTCATTTTACAGGTGTTTTTATCGTCTTCTCTGGATTATTTACCAATTCCAATTTTAAT
The DNA here is from genome assembly GCA_017442305.1 of Bacilli bacterium. Lineage (GTDB taxonomy): Bacteria > Bacillota_I > Bacilli_A > RF39 > UBA660 > RGIG2951. The sequence goes on from JAFRZY010000006.1 coordinate 90,859, forward strand.
AAATAATCTGTGTAATTGACATCTCCCGCAACAGCTATATCATCTGTTAAAACGTTTCCAGTCATTTTATGCCATCCTGCACCAGGTTCTAAATAATAATATTTTCCTGCTTCAAATGCGGGTGAACTATTTTCTTCACTTAATGTACATTTAGAATCTGTATATAACTTAAATCCAGCATTTACTGTGTTATTAAAAACAAATTCTTCTTCAATTGCTGCACATCTATTAACAAGTCCTTCATAATAAAAGTTGGCATCGACAAAATCATAATCACTTTCACTTGTCCAGCTTATTGTTGGTATTATTGAACCATTTTGTGATCTATCACTAATACTAATCATTTCACAATGACCTAGCTCTTCTGAACATCAATGATGCAAATGATAAACCTTAGTATAAATAATTTCTGAATAATTATTAAAAAATAAAAAAGAAGTTAGCAAAAAAGGTTAACTTCTATTGATTTTATAGTATCTATTTTCATGTTTATTTTATTTTTATTAAATCATAGATATTGTATGTATTAATTTGATTATCTAACATTTTAACATTTAAATTTTCTGGTGATTTTAACTCTCCATTAATAATATATTCTATTTCACCAAAGTTATAATAAATTTTTAATACTTGTTCACTTATCGCTTTAATCCCAACTACGTCTTTATTCGATTTAATATCATCATAATATTTTATTTCTGTTTTATTATTTATATCATATTGATAAATAGAGACATTATCTTTCATATAATATAATTTTCCATTATATATATCAGATATTGCAAAATATTTTTCTCGAGAAATATTAGAAATAAAATTTGTTTCTTTGGTATTTACATCTAATATATATAATTTATGATAAGGTGTACAATTACAAGAATATATTTTATTATAATTAGAATCATATAAATCACTTTCTAAATAATAATAAATTATTTTATTATCAACATATTTTATTGATTCAGCATCACGATATTTATCATGTTCTAGTAGTTGATTCTTTGTTTTATTTTTAATGTTATAAACTTTTGGAACAACTTTAGTATTTGGGGTATATTCTGGAACGTAATATATGTTAAGTTCATCTTCGCTAAACCACCAATCAGACATATCATTATCGTCTAAAACTTTTATCGCTTCACTAATGTCTTTCGCATTCATTTTCAGAGAATATAACCCCATACCCCCAGCACTATAACTAAAATACATATTATCTTTTACAATAACCGCTTTAGTAATTAAATAATCACCGTCATCATATCCATCTATATTCGGTTTGGAAATCCATTGTTTTTCTTTCAAAGTATTTTCTGATAAATCAATATAATTTATCTTATCATTTTGTGTATAATAAATTTTATTATCATACACTCCTATATAATTACTATCATCTATATCATAAACGACATCATATGTATCTTTTTCTTTTGATACAATGTATTTTTTCTGTTTTTTTTCATCATTTAAAACATAATATTCCTTGTTTATATTTTCTTGTTCATCTTTTAATTCTTCTTTAAAGTCGGTTGTATAATTATTTGTCAAAATCACTTTATCATAAAATATATATGCTGCTAATATAATAGCTAACAATACAAATACAACTAAAAATATTTTTAACTTTTTTTCTTTGTTCACTCTAACTCCTACTTTCTATAGGAAATTATATCATAAAAACTATAAAAAAACTATCAGATTTCTGATAGTTTTTTTAATATCCTTTTTTCTTATAACGTTCATATAATTCTTTAAAACGATTAAAGTGAACTACTTCTCTTTGTCTTAACCATAGTAGTGGTCTTAGTACATCTTCATCATTTGTTAAATCAATTAAGTTTTCATATACTGCTCTCGCTTTTTGTTCAGCTGCCATGTCTTCCATTAAATCTGCTATTGGGTCAGCTGTTACTGCAAAATATGTAGCTGTAAACGGTACACCTGAAGCGTCAGTTGGATATACTCCTTTATTATGATCAGCATAATATGAACCTAAACCAGCTTGTTCTAATTCTTTTACAGTTGCATCTTTAGTAAGTTGATGAACCATTGAACAAATCATTTCACAGTGACCTAACTCTTCAGTTGCAATATCATTAAGTAGAGCTTTACCATATTCATCTGGCATTGTAAACTTTTGAGAGAAGTAACGCATTGCTGCAGCTAGCTCACCATTAGCACCACCAAATTGTGTTAATAAATATTTAGCCATTTTTAAATCTTTTTTTCGTATATTAATTGGAAAGTTAGTGTGTTTTACATATTTAAACATACATTGAACCTCCTTCGTTATCCCAAGGCCATGGATTTTCAAGCCATTTATATTTGTTTCCTACTTCATCATTAATTGTTAATGGACCATACATCTTGTTAAATTCTTCTTTTAGTTTTTTCTCTTCCATAATGTACTGTCTTAGAAGTCTAACTCCTTCTTGATCATCAGGATATAAATCCAAATATAAATTTAAATCTGTAATTGCAAAACATAAAGCCATAATATCGTATAACTTTTTCTCTCTTTCTGTCTTCGGATTTAATGGTAGATAAGTTAAATTTTTATAAGGCTTATATTCATCGCGAAACATGTTACCACGCATAAAACCCTCTTTCACTGAAAATAGTTCGTTATTTTCTCTAGGAATGTCATTAAAATTACTGCCGGGAATTTCAAAAAAAGTTAAATTAACATCATAATCGTTATTATCAAATAACATATAAAAAATACCTCCTACATTATAGTATGAGGTTTTATAAAGTTGGGTTGTGCTAATACCCAAGTATTATTTTTAGAAAATTCCGTCAAATTACTGGCCTATTAAATAGTTTTATTGTATAATTATTATGGTGAATAATATGGCAAAGAAAAAGAAAACAAAAGATTCAGAAGCTAAAAGCTTTACATATAGTGTTGAGTTAACAGGATTAATTTTAATACTAATCGGTATTATTGGATTTGGTTTTGGTCCAGTTGGTTCTATCATCAAAAAATTCTCAATGTTCTTAGTTGGTGGTTGGGCATGGATATTTTTACTTTTAATAACTTCATTTTTAGGTTTATATATGTTAGTTAAAAGAAAAATGCCAAAATTCTTCTCAACAAAAATGTTAGGATTTTATATTATATGTTTAATATTATTAGTAGCAAGTCATTTTGGTTTTGTAGAAAAATGTGCTGACGCAAAAGAAATATTTCAAGTAACCTTTGATAATTATATGGACAGGATAAGTTCTATAAGTGGTACTACAGCATTATTTACATCCGGAACTACTACTATTGAAATTGGTGGTGGAATAATTGGTGCCACTTTCTCTGTACTATTTTCTTCTTTATTTGGTATTACAGGAACAAAAATAGTATTATTCATTTTATTATTATTTGGTTTTATTTTATTCTTTAATGTTACGTTTAGTGACATGTTCTCAAAAATTAAGTCATTCTTTAGTAAATTTAAACTTGTTAGAAAAGAAAAGAATAACAAAGAATTTAATACTAAAACTTTAGAATATGATGAAGAAGAAAAGAAAAAAGATGACAAGATTATTATTACTAGTGTAGAAGAGTTAAAAACTAATATGGTTAAAGAAACTGCTAATTATGAAACTGCAGATAATACAAATGCTTCTTATAGACTCCCTTCACTTGCTCTATTAGAAGATCCAGTACAAAATAAAAAAGTTAATTCAAATAATTTTACTAGAGCAAACAAAGAAACTTTAGAAAGAGTTTTAAACGATTTCCAAATAAAAGGACAAGTTGTTGAAATTCATATAGGACCCGCAGTTACACAATATGAGGTTGTTGTCCCTGCTGGAACTAAAGTTAGTAGAATATTAAGTATTAATAAAGAAATTGCTTTGGCACTAGCTGCTAAAGATGTTCGTATTCAAGCTCCAATTCCCGGAAAAAGTACTATTGGAGTAGAAATACCTAATCCAAATATTAGTATGGTAAAAATAAAAGAAGTTTTGGGTTCAAGAGATTTTGAACAAAAAGGATCAAAAGTATTAGTTGCTTTAGGTAAAGATATCATGGGAAAAACTCAAGCAATGGATATTGCTAAGACCCCTCACCTTTTAGTTGCAGGTTCTACTGGTTCTGGTAAATCCGTTTGTATTAATACAATGTTAGCCTCTATACTAATGCGTTATAGACCAGATGAAGTAAAGCTTATGCTGGTTGACCCTAAAAAAGTTGAATTATCAAACTATAACGGAGTCCCTCACTTACTTTGTCCAGTTGTAACAGATCCAAAAAAAGCTTCTATAATGTTACAAAAGATAGTTCAAGAAATGGAAGATAGATATAATCTATTTAGTGATAAAGGCGTTAAAAACATTGGGACTTATAATGAATGGGTTGAAAAAGAAAATAATAAGCATCCAGAAACCCAAATAAAGAAAATGCCGTATGTTGTTGTTATTATTGATGAACTTGCTGATTTAATGCTAGTTGCATCAAAAGAAGTTGAAGATTCTATTATGCGAATTACACAAATGGCTCGTGCAGCTGGTATTCATTTAATAGTAGCTACTCAAAGACCATCAACAGATGTTATTACTGGCGTGGTTAAAGCAAATATTCCTTCAAGAATTTCATTTGCAGTTGCTTCGCAAATTGATTCACGTACTATTTTAGATATGCCAGGAGCTGAAAAATTATTAGGTAAAGGTGATATGTTATTCTTACCGATGGGCGAAAATGTTCCTATACGTATTCAAGGATGTTTTATTTCAGATAATGAAATTGCTAAAGTAATAGATTATGTATGTAAAGAACAAATTGCTAAATATGATGAGAAAATGACTACTAACATTGATAATCAACCTGTTGCTCCAGGAAGTGATCCTGAAAACTATGATGATCCAATGTATAATGAAGTTGTTGAATTCGCTATTCAAACTGGTAAAATCAGTGCTAGCTTAATTCAAAGAAGATTTAGATTCGGATATAACCGTGCAGCTAGAATTATTGACTTGTTAGAAGATCGTGGTATAGTTGGACCGCAAAATGGTTCTAAACCTCGTGAAGTACTTGTCAAATTACAAGAATCTGAAAATAATGATTAATAAATAATTACTATTAGAAATATTTTATGATAAAATTATATAGTAGGAAGGTTGATAGAAATGGCAAAGAAAAAAAGTTTGAAATATATACCAACTAAAAATTATATTATTGCAGCTTTGTTAATAGCAGTTTCTATATTCTTAGTATTTTATTTGTTTGAATGGTATAAAGTTAAACAAATTGATAAGTATGGTAGAAGTTATTTAATGGAAAGTAATACTTTAAATTTAGAAATTAAAAGTTTTGAAGAAATACCAATAGTACTTATGGAAGCTCCATCAGATTATTTTGTGTTTATAAATTATCTAAATGAAAAAGCAAATTACAAATTAGAAAAAAATCTAAAAAAAATTATTGATGATTACAACTTAAAAGATATTTTCTATTACATGAATGTTACTGATATCAGAGAAAAAGATGATGATTATATAAATAATTTAAATAAACATTTTAATAGTGATGATAAAATTAAAAATGTTCCTGTAATACTTTATTATCGCAGCGGAAAACTTACAGAAGTAATTAATTCCAACGAAGATAATATAATATCAGCATCAGAGCTAAAAAAAATATTAGAAATATACGAAATAAAAAAGCCATAAGGCTTTTTTTATTGCTATTTTTACTATTTTAAAATATAATCTATTTAGATTTGTAAATGAGGGATAATTATGTTAAATGTTGTTTTATTTGAACCAGAAATACCAGGAAATACTGGTAATATTATGCGAACTTGTATTGCATGCAATGCTCGCCTTCACCTTATCAAACCATTAGGATTCTCTTTAGATGAAAAATATATTCGTCGTAGTGGTGTAAATTATATTGATCATTGTGATTATACTGTTTACGAAAATATTGAGGATTTCTTTAGCAAAAATAAAGGCAAGTTTTTCTTCTCTACTCGTTATGGTCACAAACCACATACAAGTTTTGATTTTAGCGATAATTCAGAAAACATCTATTTTGTCTTCGGAAAAGAAAGTACAGGAATACCTCGAGATATTTTAAAACCACATTTAGATACATGTATGCGTTTACCTATGACAAGAAACGTAAGAAGTCTTAATCTTTCAAATACAGTAGCAATTGTTCTTTATGAAGCTCTAAGACAGCAAAACTATAATGATTTATTATTTGATGAACCACACAAAAGTAACACATTTATTGAAGATTATGAAACCGAGTAGAAATCTACTCGGTTTTTATACTCCTTTTTTTAAATGTTTTTTTCTTAAATATATTTTTCTAACCCAGTCTACTGGTATAACAGTAAAAGCAATTATTAAAACAAGTGCAAATTCACGAGCTGTAAGTCCATACGTTCTAAAAAGTGTACCGCCAAAATATATTAAATATATTTGAACAACTACAATAAACGCTATAACAAAGATAAACACTTTATTTTTTTTAAGATTAGCTAATATATTAATTCTTTCTGAACGAGCATTAAAAGAATTAAATATTCCAATGAATATAAATAAAGCAAAATACGCTGTCATTAAATAAGCATTATTAACATCAAATCTTATAAACTCCTTAATTATAGGAGATTTTAAAAAGAAAATACATAGTAAAGCTGAATATAAACCGGTGCATATTATCTCGCCATACATATAAGAATTGATAATCGGTTCATTCTTATCTTTGGGAGGTTCATACATGTAATCGTTTAAAGGTGGTTCAAAAGAAAAAGCTAAACCAGCAAAAGTGTCCATTATCATATTTAACCATAACATTTGAATTATAGTTATTGGTGTATCAATTCCAATAAAAGGACCGATTATCGATAAAACTAAAGCACACATGTTAGTTGTTAATTGATAAATTATAAACTTTCGAATACTTTTAAACGTTGTTCTACCAAATAGTATTGCTTTACTAATAGATAAAATATTATCATCTAAAATAACTATATCAGCAGCTTCTTTGGCAACTTCTGTACCACTTCCCATTGCAAAACCGACATTAGCTTTTTTTAGGGCCGGAGCATCATTAACTCCATCACCAGTCATCCCCACTATTAAATTCATATTTTCTAAAATTTTAACTAATCTACTTTTATCTTGCGGCAAAGCCCTAGCAACTACCTTTAAGTTCATAACAAACTTTTCTATTTCTTCATCTGTATATTTATTTAATTCTTCACTAGATAGTATTATGTCTTTTTTATCATTTATTAAACCTACTTCTTTAGCAATACTTGTAGCCGTATCTTTAGCATCACCAGTAATCATAATTGTATGAATTCCTGCGCTTCTGATTAAGCTAATACCTTCTTTAGCTTCCTCACGTAATTCATCCTTAATAACTAAAAAGCCAATAAAAGTAAGATTTTCTAAAGAAGTGTTTTTATCATTACAAGCTAAAATAATAACGCGACTCCCCGTTTTAGTAATTGCCTCTATTTTTTTTAAACAATTATTTTTATTTAAAAACAAACTTTTATCACCATTATTATTTATAAAATGAGTACATTTTGGCATTAGTTTTTCGGCAGCACCTTTAATATAAGTTATCTTATTACCATTATCTATGGTAACTGTACTATACTTATTTTTACTATCAAATGGTAAAGCATTAATTATTTTGACTTGACTTGCTTGTTTTTTTACAAATTTTAAAAGTGCCCTATCAGTAGAATTTCCCCCAATTATCTCGCCTTTATGATTATACATACTGCTATTGTTATAAACTAATGATTCATACACAACTTTATGTAACTTAGGAAAAGCTTTTAAACTTAATTCGTTTTTAAACGCCACCAAATTTGCGCTTACAAATTCCGTTACTTCTAGTTTACCTTTAGTTAAAGTACCAGTCTTATCTGTAAGCAATACATTTAAACTACCGGCAGTTTCAATCCCAACCAATTTTCTTACTAAAACATTATTTTTAAGCATGCGCTTCATATTACTTGATAACACCAATGTAATCATCATTGGTAAGCCTTCAGGTACTGCAACCACTATAATAGTAACGCTAAGAGTTAAAGCATATATTATGTGATTAGCCATAGTATGAAAATCTGTAATAGTTGATATGATTAAATCAAGATTAAAATCATTTTTTATAACTATTACAGAAAATAAATAAGAGAGTGTAACCAAAATTGCCCCAATATAGCCTAATCTACTTATAACATTTGCTAAACCTCTTAATCTTAGTTTTAGAGGACTTACCGGTTCTTTTTCTTGAACTTCACGAGCTAAAGCACCATATATAGTTTTATCTCCTACACTGGTTACTACCATTTTACCTTCTTTAGAATAAACAACTGAGCCTCGAAAAACTTGATTCTCTTTTTTAGGAGAACTGGAGACAATTAATACACTTGTTTTAGTTACTTCTTTAGTCTCACCATTTAAAGCAGATTCATCTACTGTTATTACCCCTTCTATTAAATAACCATCAGCGGGGATTCTATCACCGCTTGCAAGAATTACAATATCATTGGTAACAACATCATCTATATTTATTTCCACAACTTTTCCATTTCGTAATACTTTTACTCTTATCTTAGATGATTCTTCTTGTAAACGCGCAAAAGCTGCTTCACTACCATATTCTGATAAAGAAGAAATAAATGATGCTAAAAATATAGCTATTAAAATACCAATTGTTTCATACCAATCAAAGTCTTTAAATAGAAATAAAACTTTAATAGCTAATGCAATTAAAAGAATTCTAATAATAGGATCACCTAACGACTCTAAAAGCAATTTAAAAAAGCCATTACGCTTCACTTGAGTAATTTTGTTTGTTCCATTTAGTTTTCGTTCCACATTTACTTCTTCATCAGTTAATCCGTTTTTCATCTCTGCTTGTCCTCCTAAAAAATTATATGAGACAAGCTATAAAATTAACACAAAAAAAGATAGCTGATGCTATCTATTCAGTTCTAAGGGCAATTACCGGATCTTTTTTACTAGCCATTTTAGCAGGCAACCAACCACCTATTAATGTAAGGATTACGCTTATGGTTATTAAAATAAGAGCATGAATCGGATTTAAAATTGCAACATTCTCTAAATTAGTTAAATTAAGTAATAAAGCATTTACCGGAAATAATAGTAGTCTCGCAATTAAAATACCTAATAAACCAGATGCAACACCTATTATAAAAGTTTCAGCATTAAATACTCGAGAAATATCTCTTTTTCGAGCACCCAAACTTCTTAAAATACCAATTTCTTTAGTCCTTTCTAAAACTGATATATACATAATAATACCTATCATTATAGAAGATACTACTAATGAGATACCAGAAAACGCAACTAAAACTATTGTTATAGCGTCCATAATATCACTAGATAAAGAAGACATTATTTCTGCTTGATCTGTATAAACAATTTTGTCTTCAATATCTTTATCTTCGTTAAATTTATCTAAATAATTAATAACTTCTTCTTTAGCTTCAAAATCTCGAGGATAAAGCGCAATATAATAAGGAGATGATTCTTTTCCTAAATGTGCTAAAGTTGATTCATATAACATTTTACTTTCCGGGTTATTGAAATCATATGGTTCACCGGTTAAAACGTTGTACTCACTCTTTTGTTGCTTTTTAACAATATCAGAATCCTTATTTTCATCAATTACATATTCAAGTAAATCTTCGGTATATGCTAAACCTGAGGCAGCAATATAACTAGGAAAATCTTCTTTTAATCGAATAATTCCAACCACTTCTAAAGATTCAGAATTATTATACAATTTATTTAAATCCGTGTTAATTGAAAAATAAGAGCCATTATTAACATAGTAATCATTATTTAATACAAGTTTGATTTCAGAACCGATTATATCTTTAAAAGCAACTTTATCTTTACTTTCTAATCCTAAAGCTTTTATTACGTTTAAAGATACATGATTTTTACTATCGACTATTAAAACTAATTCATTATAAGCTTTAGCTTCTCTACCAGCTAAAACATCATATCTTTCTTCAATTACTGTTTTCTTATCCTCATCCAAACTTTTAGGAATGCTGCTTATATTTAACTTAGAATTATCTAATATTGTGATCTTATTATCTATCTTATTAACTAAATTTAAGCCAGTATAACGCATGTATGAAATACCTGAAACAAATTCTGAATCAGCACTTTCTAAATATTTGATAAAATCTTCGGTAATATTATTTTTATGAATAACCGTTTCAATTATTTCTTCTTCTGGAATTACATAATCTATATCTTGATATGTATCATCAGTATTTGATACTTCGTTTTGTAATTCCATCATAGTCTCTTCATCTAAATTCATTGATTGCTCACTTATAATAATAGGCATACTAGATAAAGTATTTCTTTCAAATGTATCAATTTGCTTATCAAAACCATTTGATAAACTTAATATCAACGCGATTCCAATAATACCGATCGATGAAGCAAAAGCAGTTAACAAGGTTCTTCCTTTTTTAGTACGAATATTATTAAGCGACAACTTTAATGCTGTTAAGAAACTCATAGCAGTTTTTTTTATATTATAAGTTGCCTCGTTTTTTTCACTTTTTTCAATCGGGTTAGAATCTTCGGTAATTTTACCATCTTTCATCGAAATAATTCTAGTTGAATATTCTTTAGCTAATTCCGGATTATGAGTAACCATAATTACCAATTTGTCTTTAGCTATTTCTTTTATAAGTTCCATTATTTGAACACTTGTTTTAGAATCTAGAGCCCCCGTCGGTTCATCAGCCAAAATTATATCAGGATCATTAGCTAAAGCTCTGGCAATAGCAACCCTTTGCATTTGTCCACCAGAAAGTTGATTTGGTTTTTTGTGTGCGTGTTCTAAAAGCCCAACTTTTTTTAAAACCTCTAAAGCTTTTTTTCGACGCACTTTAGATGATATTCCGCTTAAAGTCATACCCATTTCAACATTTTCTAAAACATTAATGTGTGAAATTAAATTATAGTTTTGAAAAACAAATCCAATACAATTATTACGGTATGCATCCCAATCTGTTGCCTTAAATTTTTTTGTTGATTTATTGTTTATAACTAAATCTCCTGAGTCATATCTATCAAGACCACCGATTATATTTAAAAGTGTTGTTTTACCACTTCCGCTAGGTCCTAATATAGCTACAAATTCATTTTGTCTAAACTCTAAAGAAACATCTTTTAAAGCATTTTGTGTAAAATCACCAGTTGTATAACTTTTATTTATCTTTTTTAATTTTAGCATTTTTTATCTCCTTTTTCTAACTCAATAAGCCACCCACACTATTTGTTAGATAATAAATATTATAGTACTATTTAGTTAAGTGGTCAAATTAAAAAGATTACCAAAAAGTTTATTATTACTTTTAATTAATTTGAAAATTTTGATATTTTGCAATAATATTTTTAACATTTCGCAAACCATACTTTTCAAATTCTGATTCAGCTATTATTTTTTCGATATTTAAATTATTATCTAAATTTAATTTTTTGAGATATTCTCGAACTGCAGCCTCATCAATATTAACAAATTCAATTACATCGTTAAATCGGCCAATTATTTCTTTCGTAAGGATTTCTTCAATATTATTATTGCTACTGTTACTAAATCCCATTTTGATATTATTAACTACATTTGATGTCATAAATATACAAGTATTTTCAAAATATATTTTCTCACCTTTGGAATCTGTAATAAATCCTTCATCCAATATTTGTAAAAATAAATTTAAAACTTTAGGATGAGCTTTTTCAATTTCATCTACTAAGATGATTGAATAAGGATTTAATTTTACTTGTTTAAAAACACATTCATCATCATAGCCAATATAACCCGCACTAGTACCTATTAACTTATTAACTGAGGTTTCCAAATTATATTCACTCATATCTAAACGAATAAGTTTGCTTTTCTTAGATAAAGATTGGGCAATTACTTTTACAGTTTCAGTTTTTCCAACCCCAGTTGGTCCTACCAACAGAAGAGATAAAGGTTTATTGGTACCATTTAATTTTACTTTTAAATTACTAAGTATTTTTTTAATAGCTGCTTTTTGACCTATGATATTTTTGTTTAAATTATTTTTTATTGCATTAAAAATGAGCTCTTTATCTTCTAATATTGGAATATTACTTTTATTTTCAATGACTTTTAATATATCTTCTTTAGTTATTATTAAACATCTATTTTTTATAATATTTTCAATTTTATCTTTTAATTTAATTTCTTCTTTTCTTAAAGTTAAGGCTTTATCAAAATCATTTAACAAAACACACTTTTCTTTTTCTTTAGTAATATTATCTAATTTGATTTTTAATTTATTTATTAAAGTAATCTCTTTAGTTTTGTTTTTGACTTTAGCACATACAGTATCCAAAAGATCTATTGCTTTATCTGGATTGTTTTTATTGTGAATATATTTATTTGATAATGAAACTATATCATTTATATTTTCTTCACTAATTGTAATATTATGATGATTTTCATATTCAGTTTTGATATTTCGGATAATTTCCTTAGTCTCATCTGCATCAGGTTCTTCTATAAAGATGTATTCAAATCGTCTTTCTAAAGCCTTATCTTTTGCAATAAACTTATTATATTCCTCAACCGTTGTTGCTCCAATACATTTTATATCGCCTCTAGCTAAATACGGTTTTAATATATCACTAGCATTTATAGCACCTTCTGCTCCACCAGCATTAACCATCGTATGAATTTCATCGATAAACAAAATAATATTCTTTTCATTAATTATTTCTTTTATTATTTTAGTAAGTTTTTCTTCAAACTCCCCACGATATTTTGTGCCCGCTACTAAAGAACCCATTTCTAACGAAATAATTTTTTTATCCTGTAATTCTTCTGGAACATTTTTATTAATTATCATTCTTGTAAGCTCTTCTATAATAGCAGTTTTACCCACTCCTGCTTTACCAACCAACAAAGGATTATTTTTCTTTTTTCGCAAAAGAGTTTCAATTATAATTTCTATTTCATTATTGCGACCTACTACTGATTCACTTAATGATACATATTCGTTTAGCAGTGTTCCAATTTCATATATTTCTAATTTACTTTTATGTACATTACTATGATGTAATTCCTTATATAAACCATCCAAATCAACGTCCATACCAACTAACAACCGAATTGCAATTCCCTCTCCTTCTTCAAGCATTGCAAGTAATAAATGATTAATGGTTACTAATCCATTATTATTTTCTTTAGCATCATCTAAAGCATTTAAAATTACCCTTTTTAATAAAGGGGTATAAAGGTTTAATTCGCTTCCTTTAGTTGCACTGCCTACAACTTTTATTAGTTCTTTTCTAAATTTATCATAGGTTAAATTATATTGCTTTAAAGTATCTACAACCTGATCTTTTGATTTAAGTATTGCAAGTAATAAGTGTTCACTTCCTACATAAGGATGTTTTAATATAAATCTTTCTTCTTCTGCTTCTTTAAATAGTTTTGTTATTTCTAATCCAAAATTTTCAAACATAGAATCCTCCTTTTTAATTCTATGTTAGTTATGTATTTTTAATTATAATTTTATACAAAAAAATAGTTAACATTTGTTAACTATTCTATTACAATTTCATATGGTGAGTTTGTATCTATTCTTCCGTTACCAGTAAATGTTACATTACCTTTTAAGTTAATAACTGGGCGAACACCTAAAGATTCAAATGCAGCCGATGTACTAATTAAAGTACCCCTTAAAAGCCAAGCATTTGCGGTTCCGTCATTACAGCTACTAGGTGAGGAAGTCCAATAACTTTCACCACTATACAAATAATGTGTCTCCCAACCATCTATTGCTCCGGCAAACACAATCTCATCTGCAGTTAATAATCCTACCGGATTATTTAATAAACCATTACCTTTCTTTTCGCTTGTTGTATATCTATCACTTTTGTTTGTACATTTCAATTCAGGACTTTTGACTTCTACTCTCCATGTAGGACCATAGTTTATACCTACTGATACAGCTAGCGCTGGATTGTCAATTAAATCAAAGTTATAATCATAATAATCATAACTTTGTATTTCACGATCATTACAAAAGATACCATCTGCTATATATTTTTCGTAGTTTTCTTTTAGATTAGCTTCATACCAGTCATCTACTACACCTTTAATTGTACTATCTGTTTCAACACCATTTACATCATATGTATATCCTACATATTTAGTATCATCTGCATCTCCATTATACGCGGTACTCGCAATGGATGCTGTATGTGCTACTCCATTAGCTATCGGACTTGTTCCATCATAAATCATACGAATGGTTCCGTCGCCATTAATTCTGATGATTCGCCAATACATTGAATCATTATTTGAATTAAAACCAAATTTTACATAATTATTCGTAGACCCTCCTCTAAAATAGTAAGAAGTTCCTAAATCATCTTCGGCTTTATATAAATTAGTATTTGCCTCATGAGCTGATGTATCAAAATTTGGAGTGGTTTCAACTATGGTACTATTAGCTATAATTGCTTTAGCAAGAGCTCCTAGTTCATTAAAATACATTGTGCATTTTTCTTTTCCGTTTAATCCTTCAATTTCTGCTTTGCCATTAACATAATTTATAGTTGCGCCATTTACACAATAACTCTTTTCCAAATCAAAAACATAACCTTCTGTTGGTATCTCTTCAACATAGTTTACAGTACCATCTTCTTCAACTAGTTTAACCGCAATAGTTAAATCTCTTTTTTCAAAAAAATCTATATTACCTTTTAAAATGTTATATGAATTGGTAACTTTGTAAGCTGCATATGTTCCGTATATGGTTACACCAATTAATAAAAACATTACTACTAGGCCCGCTATAATCAACGGTTTCTTTTTGTTTTCTTTAATTTTATAATTAAATTTTTTTAATCCCATAACCTAGCCTACTTTCTATACTACTACTGTTAGTATAATATATTTCGCAAATTTTATCAAGACTCGATGAGCTTTTTATAAACAAAAAAAGAACTTCTTTTTGAAGTTCTCTAATTTATTATAGTACAGCTAGCAAAACAAACAATACTGCTAAAATTACTAGAATACTTAATAAGAAAATCCATGCATATTTAAACCATGATTTATAATCTAACTTAGTATAAGTTAAACCAACCATTAGTAATACACTTGTAGGTGCTACTAATTGTAGGAATCCATATACTAATAAGTAGATTAAGAATATGATTGTTAATGCAACAGCGCCAAAGCTTGATACTAAATATGCTCCAACAGAATATCCTGTGTAACCTAAATCAACATGGAATAGATTTGTGATAACTGCCGCTAAAACTGTTTTTGCAACGCTAAATTCAGTAGTAACATTTACATCTGGAACTCCGTTTCCGTCAGAATCATAATTTAAACTTGAAATACCAACGATATCTTCAGCTAATTCTTTATCAGTTTTAGATATTTCACCATCAGCATCAAAGTCTAAATTCTTATCTGGATATCCATCTTTGTTGGTATCACAGTTTAGATCACATTTACCATCTTTATCTGTATCTTGATTAATTAAATTATAATCAGCTTCAAAGTCATTATTTGTATCGATATTGAAATATGCAGATCCACTACCTTTGTAATCTAAGTTAATACTAGGAGTTTCAGATACTGGTAATAATTTTGCAGTAATTGTTGGCATTACTGGAGTCATATATAGCCCAATAAATGCAGCATATACTCCAACTAACACTAATACTGGTTTACCAATTCTAATAAATCCATTTCCAATATTTGCTAAATAATCACTGAAATTTACTTTACAAATAATAGCTACAACAATAGATGCAATAAATAATAATGTACATAAAGTGAATAAATCCCAAGCACCAAAAGCATTTGCTGCAGTACCTAAGATGTAAGCAAATATAGTAATATCTTTTCCAATAGTTAATTCTGTTAACCATGTATGGAAATCATTAAATACTTCTATTCCAAATCCACCTGACCAATTTATTATACCTAAAAGCGAAATAACAGATACTATTGCTAAAACAATAATAAGTGGTAAAGTTTTAACTTTTTTGTCTGTATTATTTTCTACCTCAAATAGATCTTCTTTAGATTCTTCTAATTTCTTATTACCTAGTACTTTTTTTGCGTGTAATACATTAAAGAAATTAAATAATACTAACGAAACTAATAAAATTACGCTTCTAATTATTAATGTTGACCCTAGTACATCAGTTCCTAAATTTCCTGCATAGTAATTGTTGAATGCAATTAAACTATCAGTACCAAATGTAGCACCCAATATACCAATTAGAATTGAACCAAATGTAGCTGCAAAAACAGACATTCTATCTAATTTCATTTTAAATAATATTGAAACTAAGAATGGAACAAATAGTAATATAGCATATGCAGATGTACTAATTGATGTTAACCCAGCAACAATTACTGATGTAACTACTAAAGAAACAATTTCCTTCCCTTTTAATTTTTTGGCAATGCTAGTAGTTATTTTTTGATATGCACTAGTTTTAGATAATAGTCCATAAAATCCACCTAAGATAAGTAAAAATGTTACTTTATCAATAGCGAAATAAGCACCATAATAACCTAAAGTAGTTAAATCGGTTAATCCTAAACGATTCATTCCATACTCATAATAAGTAGCTCCTGAAAAATATCCGTAAGGTATAAACCAAGTCAAAATAACTGCTATTAAAATCATTGCGCCAATAGCTTTAGCTATGTCATTTTTAGATATGTTTTTCCAAAAATTCTTCATTCTTTAACCTCCTTATTACGATTATATCACTAAAATATTGCAAAAAAAAGAGTTTTATGTCGTTTAATATTAATTAAACTACATAAAACTATTTTAATTTCTATTTTTCATAGTTGGGAATAAAATTACATCTCTAATTGACTCAGATTCAGTAAATAACATACATAGTCTGTCAATTCCATAACCTATTCCACCTGCTGGTGGCATACCATATTCTAATGCTTCGATAAAGTCCATATCAATATCATTGGCTTCATCATTTCCTAAATCTCTTTCTTTTAATTGATTTTCAAATCTTTCTAATTGATCTATTGGATCGTTAAGCTCTGTATAAGCATTAGCAAACTCTTTTCCACCAATAAATAATTCAAATCTATCAACAAATCTTGGATCTTCTGGATTCTTTTTAGTAAGTGGTGAAATTTCCACTGGATGACCATATAGAAATGTAGGTTGAATTAATGTTTCTTCAACATATTTTTCAAAGAAAGCATTTATTATATGGCCAACACTAAAGTGTTCTTCAACTTCAATATTATGCTCACTAGCTAATTTTTTAGCTTCTTCTAGTGTCATTTCATTTTTAAAATCAATACCAGTTTGTTCTTTAATTGCATCTACCATACTAATTCTTTTCCAAGGTCCTTCAAGATTAATTTCGTCGCCACACCAATTATATGTCATTTTACCCATTACATCACGAGCAATAGTAGTAAACATACCTTCAGTTAAATCCATCATACCTTCTAAATCAGAGTACGCTAAATATGCTTCCATTAATGTAAATTCCGGATTATGTTTTGGATCCATTCCTTCATTTCTAAATACTCTACCGATTTCATAAACCGCTTCCATACCACCAACTAATAATCTTTTTAATGGTAATTCTAAAGCAATTCTTAAATACATATCTAAATCTTGGGTATTATGATGTGTTATAAATGGTCTAGCTGATGCGCCTGTAAGTAGAGTTGTTAATACTGGAGTTTCAACTTCGGTAAAACCTTGGTTATCCATATAATTTTGAATACATCTGATAATCTTTGGACGAGTAAATGCAATATTTTTTGCTTCTTCATTCATTATTAAATCAACATAACGTCTTCTATATCTTTCCTCGATATCAGTAAGCCCATGGAATTTTTCTGGTAATGGTCTTAAAGACTTTACTAAATGGGTATATTCTAAACATTTAATAGTAACTTCTCCAGTCTTAGTTTTCATAACTTTACCATATACCCCAACAATATCTCCTAAATCTGCTGTTTTAAATAAATTATAAGCGTCTTCTCCGATATCATTTATAGATATATATATTTGAATTTTTTCTGTTTTGTCTTGGATTGTAAAAAATGAAGCTTTTCCCATTTTTCTAATAAACATTATACGCCCTGCTACTTTAGCAGTATCAGTCATATTTTCGAATGCTTCGTGATCTATTTCTGCATATTTTTCTTTAATGTCTTTTGCATAATCAGTTCTTTCATATTTTTGACCAAAAGGGTCCATGCCTAAACTTCTTATGTTTTCGGCTTTTTCTCTTCTTACTAATTCTTGATCTGAAAATTCTCTCATAAAATCACTTCCTGCAGTTATTTTAACACAAAATAACTAAATAAACATTAAAAAAACACCCATTTCGGTGTTTTTAAATACTTTTTTATTAGATTTTGTACATTTTAGTGTTTTTTCTAGATAAAACAAATGCTCCAGCAACTAATAATACTCCAGCAGCGATAGTAACATAAGATACTGCACTACCTGTTTTAGGATTTTCAACTTCTACATCAATTTTTTCTGCACCTGTTGGTGTAAATGTAAAACTACATGATTTAGCTAAATCTTTAATATAGTAAGTAAATTTACCTAGTTCTATTTTTTCACCAGTTTGTGCTGTTGCTGCATTAAAGCTAATTGTATTACCAGCTACTACAGCTTCAAAAGAACCTGAACCTTTAACTGAAGCTTCATCTAATTCAATATTAGATGGTTCATTAAATGCTAAATCAAATGCAAAAGAAGTTAATGATTCATTTTCTGTAGTTGTAGCAGTAAGTGTACAAGTTACAAAATTTCTTCCCTCACTATCCTTTGCTGGTTTAGTACAGCTCATTCCGTTTTCAACGCTTATAGCAGCGTTTGCTGATAATGGTAAACAAACAAATAAAGCTAAAGCAATAAAACCTAAAAACTTTTTCATAAACACACTCCTATTCTTTTACCCTTATTATGCTTACATTATAACATAAAAATACTATTTTGAAATAAATTTTAATATTTTTTTATGAAAAATGTAAAGTTTATGATATTATTATAATAAGGTGGTCGACTAATGAAAAAGGTGTTAATAACAATCGAAAATAATAATCTTACTTTTTCTTACAAAAAAAGTCATTCTAAAATATCTAATGATTTAATTAATACTAATATCATTAGTGATAATGAATTAATTTTTAGCGATGAATATATAAAAGAAAACTTAAAAATAATTTCAACTTTTGTTAAAGAGTTAATTATTCAATATAATATAAATCAAGTAAACATCAAAAATATAGAATTAACAATTTTGGTTTTAGACATTCTTAACAGAGTTGATACTATAAATTGTTTAAACATTAGCGACGATGAAACAATAACTTACGCAATATGTGAAAAATTAATAAAAATTAAAAAAATAACTTCTTTAAGCTGTTATAACATTCCAACATTTATGCTAGAACTGCTTGACCAAAACAATATAAAAGTTGTCTCTAGAAGCGAAATATTATTTACTAGTAGTTTTATGCAAGGTAATAATTTAAGTCAATTTAGCAAAATTTATTACAAAATGTCTGTAAGATTAGAACTCCCCATTTCTAAGGAAGACGAAGAAGATTTTATAACTTTTTGTAAAATTAATCACTATTTAAAAACTATTCATATAAATATCTTTAATAAGGATGGTATTGAATTTATTATTAATATTCTAAGAAAAAATAAAATTAAAAATGTAAAAATTTTGTTACATGATAATATAACAAAAGAAAGTAATGCAGAATATTTAAAAAATTTAAATAAAAAACATGCTAAAGATAAGATTTCTATAAAATTAGTGTATTCAGATAACTATTTAGAAAATAATATTTTTAATCAGTTAATTGTTAACACATTAAAAATATGTGGGGTTATTATTGCTTCACTAGTTCTTTCTGTCATTGGATATTTAGCATTTAATAATCATATATCAATGAAACAAGTAACTGAAATTAAAAATGATTTAGATAAAGTAATTGAAGAAACTAATCCTGAAGAAGTAATCGAAGAATTAGAATTAGAACCGGAAACAGAAGAATTAAAAATTGTTAATGATTATCTTGCTACTCTTTTAACTGTTAATCCAGATACTGTGGGATGGTTAAAAGTTAATAATACTAATATTGATTATCCTGTTGTTCAAGGAAAAGATAATAAAGAGTATTTAGAATATGATTATAATCGCGAAAAAAATCGTGATGGTTGGATATACATGGACTATCGAAATGACTCTGTTAATTTAAGCAAAAACACTATTATCTATGGACATAACAGATATTATAGTGGTGTAATGTTTGGAACACTTTATAAAACTGCATATAAAAGTTGGTACGGCAACCCTGAAAATCAAATTATAAAATTTGATACTTTATATGGCACAATGGAATGGCAAATATTCTCAATTTATAAAATTGATGTAACTACGGATTATTTAAAAGTTAATTTTTCAGAAGATGCAATATGGGCTGAATTTTTAAATATGATAACCGAAAGAAGCATTTATGATTTTAATATTGAAGTCGGTGTAACTGATAAAATATTAACATTGTCTACGTGTTCTTCTACACGTAATCAAAGATTAGTAATACATGCAAAATTATTAAATAAAGAGTAGATTTTAACTACTCTTTTTCTTATGTTAATTAGTTTTTCATAATTTCTAAATTATTTTTTATTCTTTCATTATTAGGATTTAATTTATTAGCTATCTCACAGTATTTAATTGCTTCTTGTTTTTTACCTATAGCATAAGCATTAACGCTCATTAAATCATATATAAAATAATTCCAACAAAATTCTTCATTTATATATGAATTGCTCTTATTAGGAATTTTTAAAGCTTTGTTTAATAAATCATACGAATTATTGTAATTCTCTTTCATATATTCCAAGTATGCTTTTTCGACATAAGCTTCTCTTAAATTTGGTTCCTCTAAAATTGCTTTATCATACCACATACTAGCTTCTTCTAATCGATTTAAACCTATATAACTTCTAGCTATAAAACGCATAGAAGCACATCTTTCGGGCTTCCATGTTGCTTTTGGCATCTTTAAATGTTTTATCAAGGTATCAATACTTTCATTCCACTTATGATAAAACATATATTCTCTGCCTAAATAATGCATATTTCGATCATCTTCTGGATCTTCTAAAACGCTCATTTCTAAAAGTGGCAGATAAGAACTTCTAGATTTAGAATTATCAGCATAATGATTAAGCAAAATATTGTCACACGTTTTTTCGTTTTCTTTATTATCTCCTATATAAGTCAAAACCTCGTGTACAGGATGAGTCCATTTATATTCATGTCGACCGTGAATTTTATTAATATAAAATGAAGTTGCCGGGTTACCATACTCATCAAAATTCCAATTATAATTATATCGCAATCTAGTTACTCCTTCATCCCAACATGCTTCGACTTTATCTCGCCATCCGCTTAAAAAGACTTCATCTAAGTCGGTACAAACACAAATATCTATGTCATCAGGTACTAATTTTAATGACTCATTTCTTGCTTTATCAAAACGCCATGGCGTAATATTAATAGATGTTACTTTAACTCCCATTTCTTTTAATTTTTTAACAGTATTATCTGTTGAACCTGTATCTGCTACAACAATTAAATCTGCCTCTTTCATCGAATTAACCCAACGCTCAACAAATTTTTCTTCGTTTTTGCAAATTGCATAAACACAAACTTTATATTTTTTCATATAATCCTCCAAAATATTCTATGCAAACATTGATAAAAAGTTAAATTTATAAGCAATTTGCTCTTACTGTTTACCTCTTAGAACATAATATATATTAGGAGGTTTTTTATGAATGATAATTTAGATAGAGCACGTAGAATTATAGAAGAATTTAAATGTAACCATCCAGGATATTCAGCTTGCTGCTGTGGATTCAGACAAGTAACAGGACCTACTGGACCTGCTGGAGGACCTACTGGGCCTACTGGCGCAACTGGACCTACTGGCGCAACTGGACCTACTGGGCCTACCGGTGCAACTGGGCCTACCGGACTTACTGGTGAAATTGGACCTACCGGACCTACCGGTGCAACTGGGCCTACCGGACCTACTGGTGAAATTGGACCTATCGGACTTACTGGTGAAATTGGGCCTACTGGACCTACCGGAGAAATTGGGCCTACTGGACCTACCGGAGAAATTGGGCCTACTGGACCTACCGGAGCCGCTGCTGAAACTCCAACATTAACTATTGGTACAGTGACAACTGGGGATCCCGGAACAGAAGCAGATGCTACGATAACAGGAACAGCACCAAACTTTATACTTAATTTAACTATTCCACAAGGGCCTACCGGACCTGCTGGAGCGTAATAAAAAAAGAGAGAAGTTCTTAACTTTCTCTCTTTTTTAATTCACATTAACTATATTACATTTATATTTTTTGTTTGTTTCATAGTCATTTTTTATTTTTGCAAAACTATCTCCAAAATCTGCCGGTCCACTTAAAATTTCTTCAATTGTAATTGTTAAATTTTCGTCATCAAATACAGGCTTTCCAACTCCGTTATTAATATTTAATATATTATTATTTTGATATTCATTTTTTATTCTATTATACTCTTCTTCATTGCTTGCTTGATATTCTTTCGTTTTAAAATATATACCAACATATTGTAATTCGTATCCAATTCCAATTTTATCCGTATATGTGATTGTTCCAGCAAATCCTTCCTCATTTTGATCAGAAAGAGCACAATTTAAGTACACTTTAATATCTGAATCTATTACTATTAGTTTAACTTTAGTTGTAGTTGTATTGTTATTAGAATCACTAACATTAATATTTAATTCATAAACTCCTGCTGTTTGTAAATTTGTTGTTACTTCATCAGCATTTTCAAAAGCATATGAACATTCAGAAGCTTCATTACAATTACTTATAAATTCTTTTGGTTCAATAGTATCATTTATTTTCTTTACTATAGTTTTTGTTTCAACTACTGGCGCTGAATTATCTGATACTATAACATTTCCTTTATATACTTTTGAACCACAAGTTATAGAATACTCATAAGTTCCTGCATTAGTTACATCTACATTATTTGTATTTAGTACACAGTTATTGCTAGATATAGATTTAAACGTTGCATAATCATTAATATTACTAGATAATTCCTCGCCCATTTCATATTTTATTTCTTTAGTAACAACTGCATTGGCTAAAGTACCTTTGCTTACTCTTAAATAGTAAAAAATTAATGCACCTACAGTAATAATAAATATTATTATTAAAATAACAAACCAAAGTTTATTACCGCCTTTTTTCTTTTTATTGTTAGTCGGATCAATTGGTGGAATACTGCCAATATCTCCAATATCAAAATTAGTCGGAATTGGATCAAGATTTTGGCTTGGTGTTACTCCATTAGTTAATTCTAATTCAGGAGTATTATTAACTGTTGACTCTTGATTTAAATTAGCTTCTGTTATAGGTTCACCATTATCAACTGGAGTGAAATCAAGATCTAACATTTCAATCTCACCAGCAGTTTCTAAACCACTTGAAGGTTCTAACTGCATTTCTCCATTTACATTTATATTTTCACTTACAATTTCTTCTGTTTCATTAGAATTTTGAATAGCCAAATTATCTAAAGCTGCATTACTTAAACTTCCTAATGTTCCAGACAATTCAAATTCTTTGTTGTCTTGGTTCATTTTATCAGCCCCTTTTATTATATCTATTAATAATTATAGCTATTTATAAATAAAAAATCAAGTTTTTATCTTGATTTAATTTCATTAACGTAGTACTCAACCGTTTTATACCAATTTGGATTTTCAGCATATTTTTTATTCATTTGTTTAGGAGTTGTTAATCCCTTTTTGTAATAATTATTTGAAAGGTTTTTAAAAAATGCTTCTATCCCAGCGTCTAAACTATCAAATTTAGCATATGCTGAGCCGGAACACTTATTTTTACCTTTCATTCCACCAATGTTATTACATTTTTTAACTAATTTACTACAATTCCATTTACAACCAGTTTCTAAAAGTACTATAGAGGTAGCGACATACGGGTCAACCTCATATTCTAATGAATATTTTGCAAAAGTTTTTCCATACCCTTTTAATGTTGAGTTTAAGTTGTTATCTAATCTTTGACTTAATTCATCAATAGTTAAGCCATCATAGACTATTTTTTCTTCTTTGTCATGTACATCAACCATTTTTAAGGCTTTTTTTGAATTATAGTTTATTTCAATATTTACATCATTTGTTTTTTTTGCATCACCTTTAATATTTAGTGATGAAACTGTTATATTTATTAATAAAGTAACGACAAACATCATTAAAACTAACTTTGTCGATCGATATTTTTTCATTATAAATTTCTCCTCCAATTTAACGGAACGTGCATTATAATACCAAAAAAATTAAAAAAAGTCAAATTTTAGCGAACTCAAGTTCGTTTAATTGCTATAAAAGTGTCTAAAAATGCCTAAATAGTTGGCTTTTTATTGCGAATAAAAAAGTAATCATAATATAATTATATTAAGATAATTGAGGAGTTTTTATGAAAGAAAATATAGTAAATAAGTATAAAAATGTTTTTATGATAGGTATCGGCGGTATAAGTATGAGTGGTATTGCCGAAATAATTAAAGCTTGGGGTATAAATATTAGTGGCTCAAACAATACAGAATCAAAGATTACCAAACATTTAATGGATATTGGAATAGATGTTAAAATAGGTCATGATGAAAGAAATATTACTAATCAAGACTTGGTTATTTATACAGCAGCTATACCAGTAGATAATCCAGAATTACAAAAAGCAAAAGAATTAGGTATTCCTACTATGGAAAGAGCAGATTTTGTCGGAGAAATGACAAAATACTTTGATGAAACTATTTGTATTTCTGGAACTCACGGTAAAAGTACCACTTCCTCAATGATTTCAAGTTGTTTTTTACAAGCTAAATTAGACCCAACTATTCAAATTGGGGCTGAATTAAACTTAATAAATGGTAATTTTCATGTTGGAAAAAATAAATATTTTATTTTAGAGGCTTGTGAATATGTAGATAGTTTTTTAAAGTTTTATCCTAAAACTGAAATAATCCTAAATATTGATAATGATCATTTAAATTATTTTAAAAACTTAGACAATATAAAAAAATCATTTACTAAATATATTAATTTGCTTCCAGCTAATGGTTTACTAATTATCAATGACGATGATGAAAATTGTAAAGATATATACAAAGATTGCAAAGGTAAAATTATTAAATACAGTATCAAAAATAATACAGCAGATTACTACGCTACAAACATTAAGTTTAATGATTTAGGATTCCCTACTTTTGATGTTTATCACAATTGTAAATATTATCTTACTGTTACATTAAGTGTATTAGGCATTCACAATGTTTCTAATGCTTTAGCAACTGTAGCGTTATGTAACGAATATAAAATCGATAATGCAAGTATTATTGAAGGTTTAAAATCATATACTGGTGTTGGAAGACGATTTGAATATATAGGAACATATAATGAAAATGTTTTAGTTTACGATGATTATGCTCACCATCCTACCGAAATAGCAACGACTGTAGACTCAGTAAATTGTATCAAGCATCGTAAGTCATGGGCTATATTTCAGCCACATACTTATAGTAGAACCAAAGAGCATTACGAAGAGTTTGGTCATATTTTAGCTAATTTTGATTACATTATTATTGCTGAAATTTATGCAGCAAGAGAAACTAATATTTATAATATTAAAGAAGAAGATATAGTTAGTGTAATAAAAAGAACTAATCCTAATGCTAAAGTAATTTTAAAATATGATGATATTGTTGCTTATTTAAAAGAAAACGTTAAGCCTGATGATTTAGTAATCACAATCGGTGCTGGACCTGTTAATGAAGTAGGATTAAAGTTAATCAACAACTAAAAAGAAATCGAACTATTCGATTTCTTTTTTATATGCTTCTAGAACACTTAATAATTCTTCACTTGTTTTTGTAGCACAAACTCTATTTTTCATCTCTTTACTATTTGGCATCCCTTTTAAATAATAAAGAATGTGAGTTCTTATTTCCATAGTAGCTACTTTTTCGTTTTTATCATTTATAAGTAAATTATAATGTTCTTTAATCATAGCAAGTTTTTCACTATTGCTAATTTCTTCGGGCAATTTTCCAGTTTCTAAGTATTCTACACATTCTTTAATAAGCCATGGATTTCCTAATACTCCCCTGCC
The DNA here is from genome assembly GCA_017442305.1 of Bacilli bacterium. GTDB lineage: Bacteria > Bacillota_I > Bacilli_A > RF39 > UBA660 > RGIG2951. The sequence continues at coordinate 117,180 of JAFRZY010000006.1, forward strand.
TATCATAACAGCATCGCAACCAGTTTCTTTAAGCATCCTTGCACATTCTAATGCACTTGTTACATCCCCATTACCTATTACTGGAATTTTAACAGATTCTTTAACCTTTTTAATTATATTCCAATCAGCATGACCACTATAGCCTTGAGATCTAGTTCTAGCATGAATTGTAATAGCACTAGCACCAGCTTCTTCAATAATTTTGGCTACTTCTACAGCATTAATACTTGATTCATCCCAACCACTTCTTATCTTAACTGTTACCGGTACTTTTACGGCTTTAACTACTGCACTTACTATTTCTCTGATTTTTTCAGGATTTTTAAGAAGAGCACTGCCAGCCTGATTCTTTATTGCCACTTTAGGCACTGGACACCCCATATTAATATCAATTATATCTGGATGCATTTTTTCTTCAACTATTTTAGCGGCACTTACAAATGATTCTAAATCACTTCCAAAAATTTGTTGGGCAATTGGACGCTCTTCTTCACTCATCGATAACATATTAACTGTTTTTTCGTTATCGTAAACTATAGCTTTATCACTAACCATTTCAGCATAAATTAATCCAGCTCCCATACGTTTTATGATTTTTCGAAAACTAGTATTAGAAATACCAGCCATTGGTGCAAGGACTACTTTGTTTTTTATGTTTATGTTACCAATTTTAAAACTCATAGTAAGACTTCAACCTCATCATTATTATTTAATAAAAATGCGTTAGCGTCATCTCTATCAATATGCATTTCAAAATAACCATTTTCAGTTATTTTGACAAAAGCTGTTACTACTCCACTTTTGTCGCCGGCTATCTTTACATTAACTAGTTGATTATTAGTAACACCTAAAGATAAAGCTTTTTCTGGATTCATATGAATATGGCGATTAGCAATAATACAAGCATTTTCTAATGTAATAGACCGATCACCATTTATTAATGTAATTTTTTCACTATTTTCTAAATCACCACTGGTTCTTACTGGTGGGTTTAAACCTAAAACATATGCATCACTTTTTGATATTTCCACTTGGTTATAATTTCTAAATGGTCCTAAAACTCTAACGTTTCCAATGCTTCCTTTTGGTGTTTTAATTGTTAATGTTTCTATAGAAGCAAATTCTCCAGGTTGATTAAGCTCATTTTTTAAAGTTAGTTCTTCATCAAATAATTCCTCATAAACTTCTTTTGTTAAATGAACGTGACGATTACTTATTCCTACAGGTACTTTTATATTCATTTTTATCAACTCCAAATTAATTATAATACAAAAAAGAGTTTAAATAAACTCTTTAATCATTTGCTAAGTTGTCAAAATATCCTTGAATGAAGACAACTGGAGTACCTTTATCCCCACTACCACTAGTTAAATCACATAAGGAACCAATTAAATCGGTTAATCTTCTTGGAGTAGTTCCTAAAGATAAGTTTTGCCCTTTCATATTAGCATTTTTCTTCTTTATTTCTTCTTTTATGGCATTTTTTAATTCTTCACCTTTTAAATCAGCAAATTGGTTATCAGAAACATATTTTAATTTTATTTCATTAGGAGTACCTTCTAATCCGCTTGTATAAGCAGGTGATACAACTGGGTCTGCTAATTCCCAAATCTTACCTACAGGATCTTTAAAAGCACCATCCCCATATACCATGACCTCTATATTTTTACCAGTTAATTCTTTTAATTTAGTAGCAATTCTTTGAACTAATTCTGGACCAGTTTTCGGAAAAAGTTTTAACCTTTCTTCTGTTGATTTATTTGATCCTAAAAGACCATAACTTGGATTAAACCCACTATTATTTATTGGCGAACTCATGACTTCAAAAAGACCATAAACTGTTTTTGCACCATTATTAATTAACATTTTTTTAGTATGATTTCTTGTATGAATATCACAATTTAAAACATCTTCAGTATATTTTAAAATATCTAAAGGATTATTGGAGAAAACAAATTCAATCTCACAATTTTCACTTTCTACTAATTCTTTATAGTAATCAACCATATTTATTCCTGTAAACGGATGCAAGAAATCACCGAAATATTTTTTATATTCTTCTTCGCTTATTATACTTCCTAAAGTAAAAGGACTATTTAAGAAATCTTCTTCATCCATTATGCCATTTCCTACTTCATCAGAAGGAAAACTAAGCAACATAGTGATTTTATCCATACCTCTAGCAATACCTTTTAATATCATTGAAAATCTATTACGACTTAATATAGGATAAACCACTCCAATATTTTTACTTGGATATTTAGCTTGTATATCGCTAGCAATATCATCAACACTTACAAAATTACCTTCCGAAATTGCCACTACTGCTTCTGTTATTGCTACGATATCTTTATCGCGAAATTCAAAGTTTTCACTTTCTTGAGCTTTCATTAGTGATTCAACAACAATACTAGCTAAATCGTCATTTTCTTTAATAATTGGAGTCCTTATTCCTCTTACTACTGTACCTACGTTTCTCATACTTCACCTCTTCTACTTTAATTATATCAAATATTGTTAGTATAAGTATATTTTTTTGTTTATAACACAAATTAATTATGAAAGGAGATACAACTATGGGATGCAATAATTGTGATAAAAAAGCAGAACAAGGTCGGGCTTATATTGACCCTGATACAGGAATTCTGTGTGTTAGTTTAGAAGAAAAGTATGACAAACCAAAAGGAAAAAAAGTATTAGTACCATTTGTATGTACCGATTGCGGGAAAACCGAGTGGAAAACTATAGATAATTAAAAGACTTATGTAATAAAAACATAAGTCTTTTTTTATAGTTTTTCAATGTCAATAATTTTATTGTTATCAACAATTATTTTATAAATGTCTACCCCATTAGTAGTTCCGTCAACAATAACATTATTTTTATAATTTAGAATTAAACGTTCATCTAAGTTATAACCAGTCTCACAATAATTTAATAGATAACTTGTTATAGCGACACTATGAGTTGCTACTAAAATATTTAAATCTTCATTATCTTTTAAAATGTCATTAATCGCATTAGTAATTCTAGTCTTAGTAGAGTTTATACTTTCTCCTCCACTTAAACGATAGTTAAAATCATGCTCTTGATGTTCTTTAAAAAAACGCAATGTTTTATCTTCAAGTAAACCAATCTTTCTTTCATTAAGTTTATTTTCTACATTTATAGTTAATTCTAACTTATCAGCAAGATATTTCGTAGTAGCTAAAGCACTTGCATACCCTGATGAATAAATTACATTGATATCCTGTAATTCTTCAAATTCTGCTAACATTTTAGCTTTTTGTTCACCTTCAATACTAAGAGGGCGTTTTTCTCTTTTTAACTCTAAAGATTCATCACTTTTATACGCTAAATTATTTAAAACACAATTATTACTAACTAGATATAATGTTGTCAATTTACTAAGCCTCCTATTATGCCGTAAGAAACAATTAACATAATAACACCTGCTGATAAAACTCCTAGAAGAATTGTTAATAATGACTTTTTCTTATCCATATTAAGTAATGCCGCAATTAATGCACCCATCCATGCCCCAGTTCCTGGAAGAGGTACTGCGACAAATAAATATAGTCCTAAATATTTCAACTTTTCTATTTGGTCTTTTTTATTATTAGCTTTTTCTTCACACCATCTTACTACTTTACCCATAAAATTAAATTTCTTTAACCATTCAAATATTTTTGTAATAAGCCATAAGATAAACGGTATTGGTAAAATATTACCTATTACGCATATTATAAAAGCATTTATAGCGGGTACATCTAATAGTGATGCCGCAATTAAACCACCACGCAACTCCAATATCGGAAATAAAGAAATAATAAATATTGTTAAATATTTCCCAATTAATGTTGTTCCTAAAAACGAAAAAATTCCTACAAAAATTCCTACTATTTTTTCTGTCATTTTATTACCTCAATTCTTTTTGTATTATATCATAAAATGAATATATAAAACAATATTATAAAAAAAGAGCTAGTGCTCTTAATCTAAATTAACATTATGATAAATGTCAGTTACATCATCGATATCTTCTAATAAAGCATATAATCGATTAAACAACTCTAAATCTTCGCCGGTAAGTGTTACTTTATCTCTTGCGAACATTCCAACTTCATCAAATTCATAATCAACATCAGAAATTATTTTTTCTACTACATCTTTAACTTTATTATGATCTGTCGGATTAACACTTATAGTAATATATCCATCTTCTGATTCAAATTCTACAGGTTCAATCCCTTCATTTAATAAAGCTTCAAATATTTCTTCCTCTTTGTTTGATTCAAAACTCATTACAGCTAGATAATCATAGTTATACGATACAGAGTTTGTAACTCCTAAACTTTTATGAACTTTGTTAAAAGCTTCTCTTACATAACTAACTGTACGATTTACATTATCAGTTAAAGTTTTAATAATTAAAGTTGATGCGCCAGGGCCAAACCCTTCATACACTACAGTTTGATAGTCTTCGCCACCTGCACCTTTTGCTTTATCAATTGCTCTATTTATAATATCACTAGGTACTTGTAGTTTTTTTGCTTTATCCACCATTCTTTTTAAGTCAATGTTCGAATCAATTTCTGGAACACCTTTTTTTGCAGCTAAATAAATTTCTTTTGCAAAGTTAGAATATAATTTTGCTTTTGCTGCTCCTGTTTTTTGAATACTAGCTTTTCTTACTTCATATGCTCTTCCCATAATCTCACTCCTTTATATTTTTCTTAAACTACGTATAAAGTCATATACGAAATACTTTTTAGTAGTACTTTTACGTATTTTTTTAATAACTTTATAAGGAATATAAATATCGTAGTAATTATAGCCTTCTTTTTCCATAATATATTCTAAAGACTTGATTACAGCTTCTTTAAAATTATCTACATCAAAGAAATTATAAATACGTTTTAATAACCTCTTATTAACTTTACGACATATAAATTTATAATACGCATTAGAACGTACTTTAAATACATATTTATATCCATCTAATTTTTTGAGCACTCTTATTGTATCATAATAACCCATTTTTATGTTATCTTTTGTAGTTTCTCCATCTAAATTTAAAATACTACCTAAATATCTAGAAGGTTCAATAACAGTTAAATCAACATTTTTAGTTAGTTTTTGGGTTACTCCAAAACTATTTAATTTAACTAAATATATTTTTTGATAGCCTTTTTTTATCAGCATATTAACCGGGCTATTATCATAAATTCCACCATCAAAATAATAATTATCATCAATTATTTTTTGCTTTTTAAAGACTGGTAAATAGCAACTAGCTAAAATATATTCTTTTAGTTTTTCTTTAGGTATATCTTCTTTATACTTTATAATAGGCTTTAAATCTTTAACACGAAAAGTCACTAACCCAAAATCTTTTTTGCTGGCATATAAAGAATCAACATCTAACACCTTATCTAGAGTTAATAACATATTTTGAACATCGATACCTTTATTTTTTAAAAGTTTTAAATAACTATTTATAGAATTCTTTATATCCTTTAAATCTGCTTCTTTTAAATCTAAAGGCTGAATATCAAATAATTTAGCTACATCTACATTTTCCCAAAAGTCTAATAGTTCATAATGTTTGTTACTTGCTAACATCGCAGCATTAAAAGAACCAATAGAGGTACCTACAAAGCCATCAATTTTTATACCACAATCATATAATGCGATAAAAGCTCCAATTTGATAAGAGCCTCTTACACCGCCACCCTCTAGAGCTAAACCTACCATCTTATTCACCTTTTTCTTGACGTTTTAAAAACCAAATTACAGGTTTTGCTAAAAGTTTATTTAATGTTCTATTTTTAGAACTTCTTTTTAAACGCATGTAATAAGATGCTAAAGAATCGTTTCGATAATGTAAAATGTTTTCTAAATTATCACTATCTTTGTACACGTGACAATAATAGTTTTTATCTAAAAATATTTTTGATAGGATATAATTAAAGCTTAAACCATAAATTTCTAAAACATTAATTAACAAATCCTTGTAGGTAGTAATACAAGTTTCACCACCACCAACATTGTAAGTTTTTCCTTTTAACTTTTTATCATAATCAATTGCTTTAACTAAAGCATAAGCAACATCACGATTAGTTGTTACTTCAATAGTTTCAGTATTTACCCCATTATATATAAACTTTTCTGTTTTAGGATTAGCCAAAATAATTGGTAAACGAAATATTGTATAATTTTCTAGTCTGTTTTTTATTAATTTTTCAGTATCAAATTTTGTTTTAGTATAATAATCTGTATCATTAATACTTTCTTTTGTCTTAGTAGTTATTTCTTTACTATTTTTACCATAAATTGTTGTACTTGATGGATATATCAAATAACATGCTGGATTAAAGAAAGTAATAGAACGAATTATATTTTCTGTACCCTTATAATCTATAATCTTACTTAAATCTTTTTTCATATCAGCAAGAGGTGGCATAACACCTGCTAAATGAATAATATAATCATGATCTTTTACTAAAGCGTCCATTAAAATTGGATCTGATACGTCTCCATAAACAATATTAATGCGACGACGATATCTTTTTAATTTTTTATATGACCCACTATTTTTTAAATCTAGGGCCGTAATCTCATATTTACCTTCGCTTAATAAATATTTGACAGTAAATAACCCAATACTTCCAGCAGCACCAGTGACTAAAACTTTTTTCATACTTCACCTCTTAAATAATTAAAGATAGTAATATTATTATTACACCTGTAATTATACCACAATATATCTCTTTATGCTTGCGGTTATTATAAATTTCCGGTAAGAACTCAAAGAAAGCCAGATAAATGATCATTCCTAAAGTTAAACATGAAATAATTCCTAAGAAAAGTTCATTAATATTTCCAAATAATGATACCAAAAGAGCTCCGAAAAGACTTGATAACGCTAAGGCAGTAATTAAAACTTTATTAAAACCTTTTTTATTGCGTTCTTTCGATAATGATATAGCTATTTCAATTCCTAAAGGTATATTGTGAAGCGCTACACCAATACACATAAATAAGCCTAGTTTTATATTGTTAGTAGCTAAGCTATAAATTGCTATTCCTTCTATAATATTATGCAAGAAAAGCGAAATTAATGTAACTATACCAATATGGTAAACATGAGAGTTATGTTCTTCATGAATATCTTCTTCATCTTTATGTTCATGATGATGAGCGGGTATGAAACAGTCTAAAACTTTTAGAACACCTAACCCTCCTAAAATTAATAATATAGCAATAAAATATGTACCTTTAAAAATTTCTATAACCTCTGGAATTAGATCAAATATTATTAAATTTAACATAACCACGAAAGCTAAAGAAATAGCAAAATATGATAACTTATCTTTATTTTTTATTTTACTTGTAATAACATATCCTATAACAAAAAACAATCCTGATATTAATGCTAAAAGTAATCCTAATAATTTCATATAATCAATCCTTTTATTCCTAAAATTCAAAGTAAATTATACAAAAATGGTATCTGTTTGTCAATTTTTAATTATAAGTTTCTGTAAGTGATGCTTTAAAACTTTTACTGTCCGCAATATTTAAATACCCGTTATAGTTTTTTATAATTTCTAAACAATCTTCATTATTCTTATTAGCTTTTTTTAAGCGTTTTTTTATTCTTTTTTTTGTTTTAGCGCTAAGTAAAATATGTAATCTTTTATTCTTTAACAAAAATTTATACCCTAAAAACGGTAATCCTGATTCTAAATCATATATTTGAGTTTTATTATTAATTTTTAATTTATATTTTTTTACTTCCTCTTCAATTGCTACTATACATTTTCTTAAAAAATCTTTATTCGGATCTATTATAACTAAATCATCCATATAACGTATATAATATTTTGCATGCAACTTTTCCTTTATAAAATGGTCTAAATCATTCAAATAATATATTGCTAAAATTTGACTAGTCATATTCCCAATGGGCAATCCCTTGCCTTTAACATAATATGGAATGTTGTTTAACTCAGAAATCTTTAGCTTTTTCTCATTATTGCTAATTTTCATATTCATAACTGCTTTTTTTTGCTTAATTATAGTATTATAAATAATATTATTTACATAATCTTCATCAGTACTTTTAATCATGTTTTTTATTAATGCATATATTTCTTGATCAGCTATTAAACTTTTTAACTTATCAAGTAATATTTCATGATCAATAGAATAAAAAAACTTTTCTATATCGCATTTTAAAGCATAAATTTTTTGATTTTTATTTTTTAATTTATTAACATATTTTAAAAGATAGTTTATTGCTTCTTTAGTTCCTTTATTTTTTCTAGTTGCAACATTTGTATTAATAAGCTGAGGTTCAATAAGTGGAAATAATACATATTTACTTATTAGATGATTAACAACTTTATCTACCATACATTCGCTCATTATTATACGTTTTTTTGGCTTAGTAATAAGAAAAATATTATATTTACTATGTTTATACGTTCTAGTTTCCAACAAATTATAAACATTGGTTAAATTACTACTAAAAAATAATTCAAATTTAAATAATTTATCTTTATTCTTTGTGTGTTTTCTTATTAAGAAATACATTAGTTTAATTTTATTAATATCAATTAAATCAGTGTAATTAATCTGATTTTTGGTTTCTGAGAATTCCATACGTTATTTTCCTTATTTCCACAATAAAATTACTACTCGATGTATATTGTTTTTTACTTATAATCTTTTTTTCATAACTTACATTCATATAATAATCTAACATTGATAACTTTACTATAATATCTTTCAAATATTTTTCCTTAATACGTTGATTAGTATTAATATTGTAAGAAAAAATTAATTCAACTAGAATATATAAATTTTTTTCAATTGAATCAATTAACACTCTTTCTTTATTCGGAAAATTTATTAGCAAACGATTTATATAAGCAGAAGTTTTTTTTGTATTATTTAAAAGATTAAAATTATAATTCATTGACATACTCTAAAATACGATGATAATTATGTTTATCAGCATCTATCTTATTACTAATTTGTTTAAATAAACTTGCAAGATCTTCTGCTTTTTTCATAGCCTTTAAGGCTTTTTTAATAACACTAATATAATTATTATTTTTATTAAATGTTGTTAAAAAATAACTATCTTTCTCTATTATAAGATAATCAATGTTTAAGGATTTTAATTTTAATTTAATTTTTTCTGCAATTGAAATAGGAAACCCCACTCTATTGTCTATTATTTTATAGCCAAACAAATAATTCATCAAAGTAGCATCTTCTAAAAAAGTATAGAAAAAATTACCTGAATGAATTAAAACTAGGGTTTCCTTATAATTATTTTTATATGATAAATATGTATTTGCTAATTTCACAGCAAAGTCTCCTTTCATTTAAAATATAGCAATAGTCACATAACTAAAAAAGTTATGTGACGTCTATATTTATATATTTAGGTAACTAATACTGCTCATTACCAGGGAATAATCTTGTTTCCAATCTAAATAGATTACTATATAAATAGTTACTTCCTCTCATTATAAGCCTTAACTTATAACCCTCAGAATTAGTAATTTACTAACATTAGTAGGAATCTGGGCGCGCACCAGGGTTGTCATTGTTGACGTTGTTGTTGTTGACATTGCCATCGTTATTGACATACCACGCATTCGCATTGTCGTTGTCATCGTTGAAGTTATACGGAGCGGAAAAAAGCACGCTTTTATATAGACTATCCCCAAAATTCATTCCCAAAACGAAGAGTCGTTTTGGGAAATTATTTCTTATCTTTTTATTTTACTACAATGGTATATTCTGAACCTATCTGTCCATTTCCTTCAAACTGAACATCAGCTTTCAGATTGATAACTGGGCGCGCACCAGGGAAGTCATAGTTGACGCTGTAGTTGCTGACATCGCCATCGTTACCGACAGACCACGCACTCGCATCGCCGTCGCCATCGTAGAAGTTAATGGGGAGCGGAAGTCCAATACATTTCATTGCTATACAGATAATATGTACTGTTGCCTGCCACATTATTTCCTCCTGCTAAATATGCTTCATCTGCTGTTAATAAACCAACCGGATTTGATAATAACCCATTTCCTAATGATTCACTTGTTGTATATCTATCACTTTTATTTGCGCATGTTAATTCTGGTGCTTTATTATCTCCTAATCTGCCCATTGGGCCATAATATTCATTTGTATATACTGCAGCATTTGGATCTGTTGTTACTGACCAATCTTCATTTAAATATTCATACTTATATATTTCTCTATCGTTGCAGAAAATAGAGTCTGCTATATATTTTTCATAATTCTCTTTTAAGTGTTCTTCATACCAATCATCTACTACACTTTTAATTGTACTATCTGTTTCAACACCATTTACATCATAAGTATATCCTACATATTTTGCTTCGTTATAATCTGTGTTATATGCTGTATTTGCTATTGTTGCTGTATGAGAAACTCCATTTTCTACAGGTGATGTCCCATCATAAATCATACGAATTGTTCCATCACCATTAATTCTAACAATTCGCCAATACATTGGTGTTCCTGACGCCACTTCAACTTCTTTTGTTGTCCAATTATTATAATCATATACTGTCAACGTTGTATCTTTCGCATATGTTCCAAATTTGACATAGTTGTTGGTTGGTGCTCCTCTAAAGTAATAACTAATTC
>JAFRZY010000007.1 GCA_017442305.1 Bacilli bacterium
CTGAAATGTACTTCCATGCAACACTACCAAAAGCAGAGAAAAAACGATACCGAACAGAAAAAGGAGTATTTAATCAGATATGCAACAGAAAAAATGGCTGGATGAAAAACGAAAAATCCCAACTAACAAATTGACAAAGCCCTATTAAAGAATCAAAAATATCTTCATTAATCACTTTCTACGATATTTAATTACCAATACTAACTGATAAGTTAATATGTATACTGAATGCTGATTCCTATTCAAATTACTGCCCATAAGACTTATTATGAAAAAATAACTACTTAAAATTAATAAAATAATAGTATACCCAACTTGCAATTCATCCACAACTTACAGAAGTTGTGGTATTCTTGCATATTTATGATAAAAATAAACATACTAAAATTACTTAAAAAAGATAGTACACCCAATAGTGCAATTCAACCACGACTTAAAAGAAGTCGTGGTATTCTTGCATATTTATGATAAAATAAATAACTACAATCAGCCATATAAGAACCAAAAATGATTCAAAATAACTGACATGATAAATCATACTATATCAAAATAGATTTACTTCAATATAGAATAGCTATCTAAATTATTTGAATTACAATTCTCTAATTATCCAATATTTAACTGGGGCAAATTAGTTAAATAGCAGATAATGCATCTTTTTACTAGAGTATGCTTCTAGAACTGAATCATTTTAAAATGATTAAGTAATTAATTATTTTAATAATTTTTTCAAAACACGCATACCCAACTTGTTGTTTAATTCAAGCATGCATGCACTGCATTTCTATAAATAAAAGTTTATGAAACATTTAACTTTAGATAATTTTAAAACCAGATGTTATAAAAAGACATCTTTTGATTTTAAATGTCCCTGTAAAATTATAATAATTTGCATCTTATGATTTAAGTTATAAAAAATTCATATAAAATATAAGTATTTAGAAATGTATACCGTTTCAAAAATACCCATATAATAGCTATTTCTAACTAAATGAATTATAAAAGGTATTGAATTTAAAAGTTCCCCTAGAATGAAATTCTGTGGATAAATTTCATGATTTTAACAATGTAAAACCATTAACCTAGTTAGTCACTATTAAATATTACTTTATCTTGTATTTATTATGTATAAATCATATAATGCCATTATCATAAAATTTCATGAATCATTAGTAATCAAATATCCCCATTGGATGAAGATGACTTTTCATGAATCATGCTGATAAAAATATTATCTTTATTAAATCACTTTCCTAAACTAAATTTTATTTATTTTATTTGTTTACTTGTTTTATTACGTTATTCCACTATGTTTAGAATTTTCTTCTTAAAGAAATTCCAACAACAGACAATAATGCTAAAAGAGCCATAGCAATTGGATTACCGGTAGCAGGCAATTCCTCACTAACAGGTTCTTCTGCTGCATCCACAACATCAATAAATCCGAAAGCAATATTGTTACTTTCATCAGGATCTGGTGTGTCACTTGTTACAGTAGCTAATATAAATATATCTTTATTTGATAAAACTAAACCAGCAACAGCTAAATATGCATATTCACCTGGAGCCAAGTCTCCAACAAACCAATATAATACTCCGTCATAAACCATAGCTTGTCCTTGAGTAGGAACGGTTGAAAGTATATATACATTTCCTGAAACTAATGTAGCACGAACTAAAACATTAGTAGCTGTGTCTGGACCATTGTTGAATACAATAATACCAAAAGAAGTTAAATCTCCTACTTGAGCTTTATTTTGAGGAGTGATTACAGAAATTTGTAAATCAGCTGATCCATCAGCTTCTGCATCAACTTCAATATCTTCATCTGTCTCATCTTCAGTTTCATCTTCTGTACCATCATCGGCACCATCTTCAGTATCATCAGCCGCAGCATCATCATCTGCAGCTAATTCGTCTGTTCCACCAACATCTTCTGAAATAACATCAGTACCGTCGACACTTTCTGCATAAGCAGTATTGTCAACATCTTCAGCTGCAACTACAGGGATTAACATCATAATCAATGCAATTACAACTCCTATTTTTAAAATGTTTGATTTTAAATTCATTTTATACACCTTTTATAATTTCAGTTTAATCAACAATTACTATTGTAAAGTAGATTAAACTTGATAATACTATGTTAACTTCACATATATAAAGTTAACAAAAAATTAAATAAATGTATAATTGATTATACAAAATTATATAAAATTATTATTTTTTATTAAATATTTCACTAATAAAAAAATTATCTGAATATTAAACATTACAATAAAATAGAGATATTATATTCAAAATTATCAATTAAAATATCTAATGAATGTGTGATTGTATAATTGTTAATAACATATACAATATCTATAATTGAATATATTGTAAAAATAATTTTTATTTAATAGAACAAATATAATAAGATTATGAGTACTTTGGAAAAGATGAAAATACTGACCGATTCAGCACAGTATGACCTTTGTGATTATGTTAGTCATAATAAAAGCTCTCAAATAAATTTGCCGGGAATTTATGAAGCTATAGGTCATAACGGCTGTAAGATTCCTCTTTTTAAGACACTCTTGACAAACAAGTGCAAAAATGACTGTAAGTATTGTATAAATCAGTCAAAAAGAAATTTCACCAGACTTGAACTATCTCCCGAAGAACTGGCCAAGGCATTTTTAGGATATTATAACAGAGGACTTGTAAACGGATTATTTTTAAGTTCAGGAATATCAGGTGATGTAGACCAAACAATGGAAAAACAGATTGAAACAGTTAGCCTACTTAGAAAAAAATACGGCTATGATGATTATATCCACCTAAAAGTAGTTCCAGGGGCAAGTAAAGATTCAATAAAAAGGGCAATGGCACTTGCAAACAGAGTCAGCATCAATATTGAAGCTGCAACACCTTCTGGTCTTGCAGAATTATCATCTACTAAAGATTACAATAAAGACATTTTAAAAAGATTATCTTGGATTAACAGTATGCAACATAAAAGTACAACATATCCAAATTCTACACATACTACACAGATAATTGTTGGTGCAAACAACGAGACGGATAAAGAAATATTGAGTAGAATGGAAAAAATCTACAAAAAATCCGAATTAAAAAGAACTTATTTTTCAGCATTTACTCCAATCTCTGAAACAGAATATGAAAATAAAAATCCATGCTCAACAGACAGAACCGCAAAATTATACAATGCGGATAGTTTGCTTAATGATTATAATTACAAAGTTAAAGAGCTGGTATTTGATGAAAATGACAAGCTGTCACTGACCCAGGATCCAAAGATTTTAGCGGCAAAAAATATGGATATATTTCCCGTAGAAATTAATAGTGCACCATTTATAGAATTGATTCGAGTCCCTGGTATCGGTATAAAATCCGCACGTCAGATAATTTCTATTAGAAAAAAATTACCATTCACAAATAAGGATCAATTGAAAAAGTTAGGGGTTGTGGTGGATAGAGCTGAACCATACATCAAAATAAGCGGCCAATATCAAACTACTTTTGATTTATAGATTTTTTATATAATTATAATGAAAAATAAAAGAATTTATTTTAATTTAAATAAATGAAAAATTAATTATTTTAATAGAAAATAATTTTATACAATAGAATTTTAAAAAATATATTAGGTATAACTTCAAGTGTAAATATATAAAAAATAGATTAATTAATAATCGTCAAACAATTCCCAAATTTCAGGATATTTTTTGGATACTGCTTCATCAATCAATGTAGAAGCTTCTTTTGAAATACTAAATTCAGGCTCGGTTTTACGTAAATACCTAAATACAGCAGAAGATCTTGCAGACCAAAGAGTAATCCTAGGATTCTTGTCAACTATTTCCTTAACTTCTTCCACGTGAGTTGGATTTACTTGCGCTTTTTGTGAAGTTTGTACGCTGTCTTCATCCCCTTTATCGCCAGATATGCCTTCGGATGTTTCATCATCCTCCTCAATGACTTCTCGTGGGATTTCATCTGTTTTTTCTTCTTCGTTTTCTTCATCTGAACTGGAAGGAGCATCATCTTTTTTATCATTTTCTTCCTCTAACTCTTCGAATATATTTTTTTTCTCTTCACTAGATTTTTCTTCTACTGGAGGTTTTTCTTCAATATCATTAAGCATGTCTTCAAGAGATTGAGTAGAATTACTATCAAAATCTTCATCATAAAAATCAGGGATTAAAGAATCTAATCCTTTTCCAAGCCCTTTTCTTGGCATCTATTGGACCTCCCCATCTCTTTTTAAGATTTCTTTAGCCAATTTTAAATAAGCTTTTGTTCCAGTACTATCAGGATCATAAATTAAACAAGGCTTACCAAAACTTGGTGCCTCAGCCAATCTAATATTTCTCGGAATGATGGTTTTAAACAGTAAATTGCTTTCACCAAAGTGACTCTTAAGTTCTTTGTGAACATCTTTACTGAGTCTTGTTCTCTTATCATAGAGTGTGAGGAGAATTCCTTTGATTGGAGTTGGGCTTCTGAGTCTTTTTTCAACCAATTTAATTGTATTAATCAAATCAGCTACACCTTCTAAAGCGTAATACTCAGCTTGAATAGGTATTAATACACTATCTGAAGCTACTAATGCATTGACAGTAAGTACGCCAAGGGAAGGAGGTAAATCAATGAATATATAATCGAATAATGGAACAACATCCTTTAGAGTTTCTTTCAATATAATGTGATAATTTTCACGTTGAGAAAGCTCCATGCTAGCACCACTAAGGGATATATTACTTGGGATAATAAACAAATTTTTAATAAACGTAGGAATTGTTGCTTTTTTAACACTTATATCCCCTATGATTGCTTCATAGATAGAATTTTCCACTTTAGTCTTATCAATCCCAAAACTAGTTGTCGCATTAGCTTGAGGATCCATATCTACAACTAAAACAGATTTTCCCATTACCGCTAGAGATGTTGCAGTATTTACAACAGTTGTTGTCTTACCACAACCCCCTTTTTGATTCATCACCGCAATTACTTCACTCATTAGAATTCTCCTATTGTAAGTTTTAAGTTATTCGTTATGATGTATAACTTAAAAAGTTTCAGGTTTAAAGAATAACAAATAAGTTATTCAGTATAAGTTAAAAGGATTAAGTTATTACTTTTAAATGAAAACTTAAAGGAAATAACTTCTAAATTTTAACTTCTAAGGGATAGGAATTAAGTTTTAAGTTAAAACTTTGAAGTTATAAAAAATAAGTTTTAAGAAATAACTTATCATAACTAACTTTTAACAAATAAGTTATATTTTATAACTTCTTCCTTATAAAGTATTTGTTTTCACATATAACTTAGCACTTGCAACTTATTAGTTATAAGTTATAATTATAAAGTATAAGTTATAACTTATAAGTAAATAAAATCAAAAAAATAAAAGAAGGATTATTTAGCATTTTGCATAGTACCATCAAAATAGCTAGCATATCCTTTCAAGTCTAACATACCATGACCTGAGAAGTTCATGACAATAGTTTTTTCTTCGCCTGTCTCTTTACATTTCAAAGCTTCATCAATAGCAACTTTAATAGCATGAGTTGTTTCCGGAGCAGGAACTATACCTTGATTACGTGCAAATGTAATTCCAGCATTGAAACAATCAACTTGATGAGCTGATCTAGGTTCAATATAGCCTTCTTTAGTTAAAAGGGAAACAATAGGAGACATTCCATGGTATCTTAAACCACCAGCATGAACTGTAGGAGCTACAAAATCATGGCCTAAAGTAAACATCTTAAGCATAGGAGTGAATCCATTTATATCTCCAAAATCATAGTCATAAGAACCTTCGGTGAGAGTTGGGCAAGCACTAGGTTCTACTGCAATAAATTGGGTATCGGAATTTCCATCAATTTTATCTTTAATGAATGGGAAAAATGATCCAGCCAAATTACTTCCACCACCTGCACAGGCTATCATTACATCAGGTTCTTCTTCAGCAATTTCCAATTGGGTTTTCAATTCTTGACCGATTACGGTTTGATGTAACATAACATGGTTTAAAACACTGCCTAAGGAATATTTAACTTCATCGTTTTCTAAAGCTTCTTCCATAGCTTCGGAAATAGCAACACCTAAAGAACCAGGATGATCTGGATTTTCTGCCAATAATTCACGGCCAACCTTAGTGTTTTCACTAGGAGAAGCAAAAACATTACTGTCATAGATGCTCATAATGTTTTTTCTGTCAGGTTTTTGGTTGAATGAAACTTTAACCATATAAACAGTACAATCAATATCTAATAAATTACATGCTAAAGATAATGCTGTACCCCATTGACCTGCACCAGTTTCAGTAGTTAATCTTTCAACACCCTCTTTTTTAGCAAAATAAGCTTGAGGAATAGCTGAATTTAATTTATGTGAACCTGTTGGAGAAGAATCTTCCCTTTTGAAATAAATTTTTGCAGGAGTATTTAAATATTCTTCAAGTTTATTAGCTCTAACTAAAGGAGAAGGCCTTCCCATTTCCATATATAATTCTCTAACTTCTTTAGGAATTTTTATATAGCGTTCTGTAGCAAATTCCTGTTCTAAAGCGGATTTTGTAAAAGCGATTTGTAAAGATGAAATTTGATCTTTACCTTCACTATTTTTAGGAGCTGGAAGGTCTACAGGCAAATCTGCAAGCATATTATACCATTGCTTTGGCACTTCATCTGATGATAATTCTATTTTATAAGTCATGATTATAATTAGAATAATGTACTATTTAAAACTTTGTTGTACAAAAATGTACAATATAAAATATTAATATCATAAAAAACAATTGTAAAATATGAGAATTTTAGCTATTGATGTTGGAACAGGAACACAGGATATGATGATTTACGATACACAAAAAGAACTTGAGAACTCCATAAAGCTAGTTCTTCCATCCCCACATTTATTTGTATCACAAAAAATTAGAGAAATTGAAAATGACTTATATTTCAATGGAGAAATAATGGGTGGAGGAAAAATAAAAAAATCAATACAGGATCATATGGAAAAAGGATATGAAGTAGTAATGGAACCAACATGCGCTAAAACAATAAGAGACAACATAGAACAGGTAAAAGCAATCGGAATCGAAATAGCAGATGAAACTAAAGACTATAAGGATTACACAAAAATCACACTGGGAGACATAAATATCACAAAGCTGTCCGAATTCCTGTTAGGCTATGATTTGGAATTTGATTTTGATAAAATAGCGATTGCTGTTCAAGATCACGGCTATAATGAAAACATGGGAGACAGAGACTTTAGGTTTGAAAAGATAAGAGAAAAAGTTAGCGAACCAATATCCCCATTAGAATTTGGATTCAGTGGTGAAATACCAGATTACTTTACAAGAATGCAGGCCGTAAGAAGACAAATAAAAAGCGAGGGAATAGATGAAATTCCATTAGTTATGGACACTAAATTTGCATCAATAGCTGGCATGTGTTTTGATGAAGTTGCAAAGAAATTGAATAGCTTTATAGCAATCGATATAGGAAACGGACATACTACAGCAGCATCAATAGAAAATGGAAAAATTCAAGGAGTATTTGAACACCACACTTCAAGTCTAACAGGTGAATCTCTTGAAAGATATATAAAAAGATTAGCTTCCGGAGAAATCACTCATGAAGAAGTGCATGAAGACTACGGTCACGGAGCCCATGTGTTAAACCCAATATCAAAAATAGAAAAGGTCATTGTTAGCGGGCCTAAAAGAGAACTAATCGAAAAAACAAACCTAGACTGGCATCATGCCGCACCCGGAGGAGACGTGATGATGACCGGTACAGTAGGTTTGATAAAAACTGCCCTGGGAAGATAACATGCTTAAAATGGATTCGCATATACATAGTAAATATTCTCCTGATTCTTCATCAAAAATAGATGACATAATAAAAGTAGCAAAAAAAGAAAATATTGATGTGATTGCAATCAGTGATCACAACACCGTAGATGGAACTAGCGAAGTTATTAAAAAAACAAGAAATACAGATATACTTGCCATTCCATCTATAGAAATTTCTTCAAGTGAAGGCCATATTCTTGGTTTTGGGTGTGAGGAAAATATACCTCGTGACTTAACACCTCAAGATACAATAGATAGAATTCATGATTTAGGTGGTCTTGCAATAATACCACATCCATATTGTTTTTACAGACACGGACTGCTTCACAAAACCGACCATAAAGATTTGAAAATCGATGCAATAGAAACAAAAAATGCAAGATTCATAGTTGGATACTGCAACAGTAAAGCAAAAAAATTATCTATATCCGAAAGAATTCCAGAATTGGGTGCAAGTGACGCACATTATTATAAATTTGTTGGTGACTGTTACAGTTTAATCGATAGCCAAAAAGATATTGACAGTATACTAAAAGCAATAAAAAAAGGAAAGACAGAAGCTCATGGAAAAGGAACATCAAATATCTTACTTTCAAAATATCTTTTTGAAAAAAAAATTTTAAAGAAATTTGATTAAAAAGAGTTATTCACCCTTTTCAATTAAAATTTCAATAATTGAGACATTAGTTTTTTCATTATTGTAATTTTCTATTTGTTCTGTAGAAATACTAATGTCTTTAACTTTTGAACCAGGAACAAACCTATTTCTAACAATTTCAGCTGCATCTACTGCACGGCTAATGGCTTTACCTCTAGCCCTAAGCAAAACACTATTTGAACCCTCATTAAATTGAGTTACAACAGCTAAAACGTAATTCATAACAGGTTTGCTGCCTACAAAAATTGTGTTTGTTTCCATAATTTACTCACCATAATAAATTTTATAGATAGATGTATATAAAATTTTACATAAAAAAAATATTAAAATATAAACAAAATAATGAAAATAAA
>JAFRZY010000008.1 GCA_017442305.1 Bacilli bacterium
AATGATTCCACAAATCTATTTAGATGATATAGCATTTGAAATTAACTTTATGCCTAAGAAAATATTTGACTATAAATCAACATTTGAGATAGAATTAAATTATTAAAAGTGGTGCGGTTGAAATTACAATATAAAAAAGAATACTAACGTATTCTTTTTTTGTTTCTTTTTTGTTATAATAAATATACTATATGGTTTCAGAAAGGAGTTATATATGAACAAATTAATTTTAAAAATGCCAAAATTTGCTATTTTAAAATATATTAAAGAACACTTTTCTGAAGTAACCGAAGAAGACTATTTTGAACTTGTTAAAATGGGTGTTGAAATCCCATATTACTTGCTAAAAAATAATGATGAATTAAAAAATAGCCAAAAAGTTTTAAAAGACGTAATACGAACTTCTCCAATTGATATGATCCATTTTAATGGCGAATTATTTGATGAGGATATTTTAGAAGAAATAGCCAGTAGAGAGCTCTATGTAAATGAAAGTTTTATTTTGGCTAATTTAAGGTTTTTAAAAAACAAAAGTTTTTGCTTTAAGGCTATATTGATAAATCCAAGTTTAATCAGGGTATTAAATAACGAAGATATAACTGACGAAATTATAGAGGCCTTAGAAACTAATGATTATATTCTTGATGATGAAGATATATTAAAAAGACCCTTGCTTTTAAAAAGTGAAAAGTTAATAATTAACACTTTAGATGATAATTGTAAGTCAATTGTTCTTTTTCCAAAGGAATATCTAAATTACGAAGTGTGTGAATTGGCTTTAAATAGAGGTTATGTTGCAACAGAAGAAGACTTGTTAAAAAATCCTGTATTGTGTGATAGAGCGCCAATTATGAAAGTAGCAATTAAGAGAAATGCTAAGCTTATTAAATATGTTAGCGCTTTTTGTGGCATGCAATTGGATATAAATACAATTAATGAAGCTTTATCTAAATATAAAATAACCGAAGAAGATCTTGCTAATAATCCGGAGTTATGCCGCTTATTTTATGTGATGTCAAATTACCCAGAATACTATCTTCATTCTAAATTTACAACAGAGGAAGAAAAGATTAAAGCAATTAAGGATGCCCTAAGAGAAATAGATTTTGAAAAATTAAAAACTTTTCCATTCTTTAATAAAAAATTTAATTCTCAAGTTAGTGGAGATGACGTAACAAAATTAGCAACTATTTTAACCATGAATATATTAGATGATTTTGAGAACGAAAATAGAAAATATCATCTAATATTAGATTATATAATAGATGGTATAGTAAATTTAAAATATAGAAACGCTAAAGAGTCATTTGAATTTTCTGACATTGCGATATTAGATAGTTACGTAATGGGAGTATTTATAAACGTAAAAAAATATAATAATTTGGAAGAACTGGATAACTTAGCTCATAAACTATTTAAGTTTGTAAATATGAATAGAACTAATAAGATATATATGAGTTATGATTATTTAAAAGCAAGAATACAGGACTTATATTCACAATTTTCAGAAAACACTTGGTTATCTAGAAATGTAACAACTGTTTTTTATAATGAAGTTTTAAATAAACATCGTAATTGCTATTTAAGCAATAAAAAATCAAAATTAATAGATGATGTTAAAAAGAAATTAGAATTAACCAAAAAAAAGAAGAACAGTATTTATACAGGGCGTAAATTAGAAATAATAACTGAATTACTAGTAAAAAAGGATTATGCTTCGTTAGGAATAAATGTAGAGGAAATACAGAAAAATCTTGAAAATGTAGAATTTGAATTGCAAAATAATAAAAATTTAGTTAAATTAGGTATAAAGGTCGATAAACAAGCTTTATTGACTTTACGAGATTTATTTTTAAAAAATGGACGAGTAGAGTACGAAGAAATTGCTCAGATTTTAAATACAGATAATATTGAAGCAATACAATATGTGTTTAGAAAATATGAACAGAGTAAACTGCAATACATAACTAGGGTTAAATTAAGTGGAAACCAGTTAGAAATAGATGATTCTGTTAAATCGCATATAGGATTTCATCATAATTATTTTAATGCTGTTACCAAAGAACAATATATAGAGAATATAGCATTATTACTTTTTAATATTAAAGAAAAGGATGCAAAAAAAATAATTTCGCATGCTTCGTTATTACATGAAATAGTTGATATTTTGCCTTTTGCTAATTTATTACCAGAATTAAATATGGAAACAATAATTTCGCTTTTAGCTAATTATGATTTGATAAAGAACAAAATGAAAATGAGTTTAGATGAATTTTTGGATGATGTAAATTATTCTGTTTTAGCAAGATTCTCTGATGTTGTATCTTTAGCAAATGGATACGGCGCTATAAATGATTTTTATAAAATAATTTTAGGTAATGACGTTGTAGATAAAATCGGTATAAAAGATATTAAGGAATATTTTGAATTTTATAAAAAAATGTATTTTCGTACAGAAAGTCAAATTCCTGCAATTAATTATGAAGAAGGAAATATGGTTTTTGAATCGGGAAATTTTGATTCTCCAGAAAGACTATTAATAGGAAGAAAATGTAATTATATTTGTGTAGATTTAAATAATATTGCGGGAAAACAAACTTTTACTGAGTGTTTAGTTGAACCGAGTGGGGATGCGATTTTAATACATAATAAAGAAAATCCCGAATTTTTTGCTCGCGTATTAATTTTTAGAAGAGGTAATGTTGTTCAACTTTCAAGTATTTTTGATAATAACGGTAAAGCTATAAGATTAGATGATAGTACTGTTAACAATATCGCGTATCAAATTTTAAGTCAGAGTGCAGAAGCTAACGATAACATAGATTTTATATTTGTTAATGCGTGTGCAATAAACCTTAATACTAAATTTTCTAAGTTTGAAGATGAGCGTTTTGTTACAAAATTCCCCCATGCTGATTTTGAGAAAAGTGCATATTTAGTTGGAAACAAAAATAATATTAAATTAGAATCTGTTTTAAAAAATATAGATTATGATAGTCCAATTATAGGGGCTTATAAAAAACAAAGAAAAGCTATTACTAAAAATGCAACAGATGAAGAATTAACTCGAATAAAGGCTTTGAAAGTAATATTTGAAAATAATGGTAAATTATCTGACGACTTTGAACCATTTTATAGAAAATTATATAAGGAAGTTATAAGTGGGGAAGATTGGTATATTGCATTAAAAGAAAACGGAGAATATGAAACTGTGTTAATTCCATTTGATTCTAGAGCGAGTATAGAGTTTGAAAGTGTTAGCCAATTAATTGGATATAATACAGAAAAAAGAACCATTTAGGTTCTTTTTTCATATTGTATTATAGGTGATAAAATGGCTAAAAAAATAGTTATAGATCCGGGGCATGGAGGAAATGATCCGGGAACTATAAATAATGGTATAGTAGAAAAGGATTATACTTTAAAAATAAGTCAATACATTAAAAGAAGATTAGATGAGTTGGGGATTGAAAACGCTATAACTAGAGAAGGCGATGAAACGTTAGATGCTACAAATAGGCCTAAACGTGTTCAAAGTTTTTTTGGAGATAATAATGATGTAATAGTAGTTTCAAATCATATTAATGCAGGAGGTGGAGATGGCGCCGAAGTTATTTATGCATTAAGAAATACAAGTGCTTTATCTTCAAAAATTGCTAAGGAATTGGAAAATGCCGGACAAAATGTTAGAAAGTATTATCAAAGAAGATTGCCTAGTAATCCTGCCAAAGACTATTATTACATTTTAAGAGATACTCCTAATAATGAAACAATAATAGTAGAATATGGATTTGCCGATAGTACTGGTGATGATGTGGCACAGTTAAAAAACAATTGGGAACGTTATGCTGAGGCTGTTGTAAAAGCTTTAGCGGATTATATTGGAGTAGCCTATATACCAGAAGCTAATACGGATTATTATGTAGTGGCTAAAGGTGACACTTTATGGAATATAGCTCGAAAATTTGGAATTACTGTCAATGAAATAAAATCTGCTAATAATTTAAATTCTAATGCTTTAGCTATTGGCCAAACATTATTTATCCCTGGTCAAACAATAGAAAATATTCCAATAAGCGGTTTTACGTATACAGTTAAAAGTGGAGATACTTTATATAGCATTGCTCAAAAATATAATACTTCGGTTTCTAAAATTAAGGAATTAAATAATTTAACAGCTAACATATTAAGTATAGGTCAAACCTTGAAAATAAGTGATGATAATTCAAATGTTCCAGAAGTTGAATCCGGAGAAGTCGTTTACACTGTAAAAAGCGGCGATAATTTATATGCGATAGCAAGAAAATATAATGTTACCGTTGACGCAATAAAAAAAGCAAATAATTTGAGTAGTAATTTACTTTCGGTTGGTCAAAATTTAATTATACCGGTTACTACTACTGAATCCAGTTATAATACTTATATAGTTAAATATGGCGATAATTTATATTCAATAGCAAAGAAATATAATGTAAGTGTTGATAACTTAAAATCTACCAACAATTTAACAAATAATATATTAAGTGTTGGTCAAATGCTAATAATACCTTCTACAACCAGTTATATTACTTATATTGTAAAACCTGGCGATAGTTTATATAGTATTGCAAGAACTTTTGGCACAACGGTATCAGAAATAGAGAGCTTAAACAACTTATCAACAAGTATTTTAAGTGTAGGACAACAATTGTTACTGCCTAATAAATAATCTAGAAATTTCTAGATTTTTTTAAAATAAAAAAACTTCTTAATGAAGTTCCTTACAAATTCCTGGATCCGGTTTATAAAAACAATGATTTTTATATCTACCGGATAAAAATTGGTTGTACCATGTTGTTTTACAGTCTGTATTGTTAGTTGGAGCATAAAACCAAAGTGAATTAGTAGCAGGATGATAATATTCTCCTTTTAATATTCTTTCTGCAAGTCTTTTTTCGGTTGTTGTAGATTGGCCGTAAAACAAGGAACTATTAGTTCCTGAAAATTGATTTTTTTGATAAATCGCATCAGTAACACTATTAATGTTTTTAAATGTTAGACAATCTGCTAAAGCTCGATTTACTACCACATTACCTACCATGAGCATCCCTAAATCACCCTCTGACAAAGCTTCAGCTCGCATAATTCTTGCTAATAAATCCAATTCTTTCGTGGAATAGTTTATTATCATAAAATAATCACCTGTTATATAATATGAAAAAACTAGTAAATTGAGATAATATGTGTTATAATTTGTACGTAGCCAAAAATAGGGGATTAGTTAAATGGTATAATAGGAGTCTCCAAAACTTTAGTTGGGAGTTCGATTCTCTCATCCCCTGCCATTAGTATGATTCGAACCAATGTGTTCGTTAATATGAGACTTGGTACGAAAGTATCAAGTTTTTTAATAAATTTTAGGAGGAAAATCATGGAAGAAAAAATAATAAACGTAGTTGGAACAATGTTTTTTAAAGATGGTAAACTTTTAATAGATAAACCAAGAAAAAGACCTACATTCCAAATGATTGGTGGAAGTGTTGAAAATGGAGAAACAACATTACAAGCAGCTATTAGAGAATGCCATGAAGAATTAGGTGAAAATGCAATATTTGATGAAAATAACTTTGAATTTGTAATGGACTTTCAAGAAATTGCAACAAGTGATCAAACTACAAAAATACATTTTTATGTATTTAAATATAATGGAGAATTAAAAGGTGAAATAACTACATCTGAAGAAATTGAAGAATTTATGTGGTTTGGAATTGATGACGATATGAATTTATTGTCAAATACTTTAAAAAATGAAGTTGTACCATATTGTATTAAAGAAGGATTAATATGTAAACTAGATATTAATAGTAAAAAGAAAATTAAATAAAAAAGAAAGAGGTAAAAACAAAAATTTGGAATTGCCTTTTAAAATCGTGCCATTAGTATGATTCGAACCAATGTGTTCGTTAAGATAAACTTGGTACGCAAGTATCAAGTTTTTTATAAATTATGGGGAATTTATGATAAACGTAATTTTTTTGGATATAGATGGTGTGAAGGAAATATACTGGATTTAAAATTACCTTCGCGTGTACTTGGAATAGTTGATTATTTAAAAAATAATGATATAGCAAATTATGTTATATTGGATGATGATTATTTTAATGATTACAAATTAACGTGTTTAAATCATTATAGGATAAGTGAAGGGTTAACTTATAAAGACTTACCTAAAATAAAAAATTCAATTATAAATAATTTTAAGTATATAAGTTATCATTATAGAAAATTAGGGGATTATGAATTAGTTACAAACAATTTAGTAAAGGTATTAAAAAAGAAATACGAAAATGATATAAGATAAAAAATTTTTTTGATTCAGGTGGTTTTATGTTTGCACAAAATGAAAAATTAACTTTAACTCTTATAAATGCAAGGGATATTAATGGGAATATTCTTCCGTTTCAATTGCAATTACCTATAAGTAGTGAATACTCTTTGCCCGAAGGTGTTGCATCGTTAGATGTATTTGAATATCACGAGGGATTGGCTAACTTTGGGAATGTTGCCTTTACTATTTATATTGGAGAGGTGACAACTGTAAATAATCTTATTAATACGAATGCTATATCTAAAGTTAAAATTACGAATAACCTTGATATTTCATCAGTTGATAGTTCGATTTGTATTCAAACGGTATTAGGTAAATCAATAGTGTTTGCAAATGTTAAGGAACAAGATGTTGTAGTTGAAAATATAGAAAGACTAATTGAATTTATTGAGTGTTTATCTAATTATTTTGGAGTGATTGATAATTCAGTTAAAAAGATACGTATATTATCTTCCGATAATAAAGCCGATACTTTTAAATAAAGAATTTGAGCCAATTTGAACTATTATAGAGAACTATAAATAGTTCTTTTTTATTTTGTGATTGTTATCAATAAAACTAAATGTTATAATATAGCGGTAATAAGTGAGTTGAAGTAAATTGAAAAAAGTAAAAGAATTTATAATTAATAAGAAAGAATATTTATTATTTGCGGCCATTATTTTAATATGTTATTTATATGCTTTGATTGCGGGACATTATGTTGATTTTATTCCGATAAATGGGACATTTCAAAATTTTAACCCTGTAAGGAGATTTTTAGCGGGGCAAGTGCCATATTTACAATTTGTTGATTATTTAGGGTTAGGCCATTTATATTTAGGCTCGATATTTACTTTTTTATTTGGTGGCAACTATCAAGCTAGCTTAGTAGCGTTTAACTTTATATCAATTGTATCAACTGTTTTACTTTCTTATGCTATAGGTAATTCTATTATTAAGAATAAAAAACAAACTTTATTAATTACTATTGGTATTCTTTTGTTTTTAATTATCAGTCCGTTAATTTTAGAAAATGCTATTGCGTTAGATAATCAATTTGTTACAGCATTTAAAAGTGCTATTACTGTTGGTAATTCGGCTAGATTTATTAGAGGAATGATTTTGCCAATATCTGTTCTATTATTTACCGTTTTATTTAAAAAGACTTATAATTCTAATAATATTTCTAATAAACAAAACATTTTCTTTTTATTAGGTACTTCGGCAATATCTGCATTGGCATTTGTTTGGAGTAATGATTACGGAATAAGCGTTTGGTTATGTTTAGCAATTTTATATTTTCTTATGTATTTAAAAACAAACAAAAAATTCTGGTTAGCGATATTATTTACAATTTTAGAGTTAATATTTTCTGTTGCATTCATTTTTATTTATGTAACGATTTTAACTAGAGGCAACTTTGTCTCTTGGTTATCATCTACCTTTGGAACTGGCGGCTATCAAAGTTGGTATTATAATTCTGGTAAAAGTTATTACTTATTTGATTTAGATATATCTTTTTATCGAGTTATTCAAATTTTAGTTTCACTATATTACTACTATTTATTTTTTAGAAATACTAAAAGAGAATATACTCTTAGATATGTTGTTCCGGCATTTGTTAACATGACTGCCTTTTGCGCAGTTAATGAATACAGATTATTAAGTGGTGGAAGTAGTTATGAATATGCAATCATGATATTAGTTTTTACTTTATTATATGAAGTAATTAATTTAATGAAAAAACGAATATCTAAAAAAAATGCTCATTTATTAATTGTAATTCTAGCAGTAATTGGAATATCGTGGGGAGTAAGTCGTATACAAGAAGAAGTTAGATTCATCACTTATGAAAAAGAAGGCGAGTATATTGAAGAATTAGGTGGGTATAATAAAGACTTAGGTAAAGACTTATTATGGACTAAAGAATTTTTGCAAGATAAAAAAGTTTTCGCTACTTATGCATCAGCTTTGGAAACTATAACAAATCAGTATCAACCTACTAAATATGACTATATTATTCATGTATTAGGGGATAATGCAAGAAACGAATATTTAGAAATTTTTAATGAAGGTAATTTTGATTACGTTGCTACAATTCAACGTTATTTTAGTCATTGGGAAATGGGATGGATTTCGAGGGCTAATTGGTTTTTCTATCGTGAGCTTTATAATAGTTATCATCCTGTATATGGAAATAAGTATGAATTATTTTGGGAAAAGAATTCTTCTGAAGATTTTAAGATAACTAATGAAGACTTCAATATAAAAGTTAGTGCCGAAGTTTTAAGTGATCAGGAAATAATAGTTAATGTGGAAACTGATGAGAGCGTAAGCGGTTATGCAGATTTGTATATTGACTATAAAATTACTAAGAATAATAGATTATCATCCAATTTATTGTTTAACAAAATGCTACATATAGAAGCACTTGATAATCTTGAAAGTATTAACTATTCTATTGGAGATAGCAATTATTTACGTAGTGAAAGTAAAGAATATATTCCGGTTAAGATTATTGATGGAAAGGGTTCAATAAAACTTACAAGTTCCCCAAAAGAAGGGACAAATCTGATTATAAATGAGATTAGATGCAATCAAATATTTACAGTTTTATATAACTATGTTCAAGTTTATGGATTAGAGAAAAATGCCGGTAATATGTATATTTTGTTAGAAAACAATTTAACTAATAATGTCGCTACAAAAAATGCTAAAAGTATTGTTGTAAAAGGAAGAGAGATTCCAATAATAGATATTAAAATGAACGAATATATATATTTAGTTTTAGATTCAAGCATAACTGAAAATGAGCTAAATACACTACTTGAAAATAATAATAATATTTTAATCAAGAAATAAAAATGTTGGTAACCTAGCGGTTACCAACATTTTTTAATGCATTCATTACAACGGGAACAATTTGTTGTTTTCTAGAAATAATTTTGTTAATATAAAATCCCTGTTCAATTTTATCAAGATTAAAAGCTTCTTTTATTTGTTCTTTGTTCTTTTCTGTATATAGGAAATAAGTTCCTTTGGAAGAAATATCTGTTAAACAAAATAGAACTAATTCATATTCTTTTTGTTCTTTAATCTTTTCTAAAATTTTTATATATTCTTTCTTTTTGGTTAATATTTCTTCATGATTTAAAGTTAATAGTTGAGATATTGCAAATTTTTTGTTACCTAAAGTATAAACCTTAAAATCTTCATTAATTAAATCTTCTTTAGTCTTATCGGTTAAAACCGTTCCCTTTTTAAACATCTCAATTGCAAATTTTTCATAATTAATTTTAGCTATATTTGCAAGTTCTTTAACTGCTTCTATATCGTATTCAGTGGTTGTCGGACTATTTAATGCTAAGGTGTCCGATAAAATTCCGGCAAGCATTATCCCGGCAATTTTTTTAGGAATTTTGACGTTTTTTTCATTAAACATAGAAAATATGATTGTATTTGTACTACCTACAGTCATATTACGAAAGTTAATTGGTTTGTTAGTTCTGACATCACCTAATTGATGATGATCTACGATTTCCAATATATCTGCTTCGTCTAATCCAAAAGCACTTTGAGATGATTCGTTATGATCAACTAGGATTACTTTTTTTCTTTCAACATGATTTATATCTGTAATACGAAGTAATCCTGTACATTTTCCTTCTTTATTTATTACTGGATAGTTATTATATCCAAGCTTAGTACTTTTAGATAAAAAATCATCATAGTAATCTTCTTCAAAGATTTCTTCAAATCTATTATTATTAACTATATGTTTTATGCTTGTACTTAAATGGATATATTTTAAAACATCTTCTATAGATAGTTTTGTTTTTATTATATTTATTTTATGATTTTTTGCTATTTCTAGTAAAGCTTTAGAAAGCTTAATATTATTGCTTAATATTAATAATTTAATTTTTAAATTTAATGCTTTTTGTAAATTATCATCAATTTTGTTTGCAATATAAATTGTATTGCTGCCAATGACTTCGTTATTTGTGTTTACGAATCCCTTAATCTCTTCGTTTACTTTATTTACTGACGTACCATTAATTGTTTCTTGTATTTTATCAAATGAGGAATGTAGTTCAGTACTATTGTTATCTACTATATTTTTTAATATCATGGTAGTAGTTATTAGCCCTTTAAATTTATAATTTTTATCTATTAATGGTATTCCGGTTACATTTTTATTAATCATATATTTGTATGTATTTAATATTGTTTCATTTTCGTTTATAAAACACCCGCGATGGTAATTAATATCTTTGATTTGTAGTTTTGTATCGTTTAAAAACTCTGGATCCTTAAAACCAAATTTTTGTAGAACAAATTCTGTTTCACGATTTATGTTGCTTAGTATGTAAGGATTTGATTTAAATCCTAGTTGGTTCTTGTAATATGATAGTGCTATAGCAGCTGTAACTGAATCTGTATCAGGCTTTCTGTGTCCAAATATTAAAATTTCATTCATGTTATCCCTCTTTACTTTGTATAAAAATTATATCTTATTTGCGAAAGAAAATAAAGGTGATAGACAATATATTTTGCCTTTTGTTATAATAATGGTAATTAGTAGGTGAGTTGTTTATGAAAAGGGTTTCTAAAAAAATAAATAAAAAAGCTTTAAATGATTATAAAGTTATTCGATATTTATTATATTTTGTATTTGCTATTGGCTTTTTATTGTTACTTCTTGGAATTTTATTTTCATTTAAAGATGAATCTATAGACCCTTTAAACAGCTTAATATTAGAGAAGAAAAACACTTGTAAAAATGCTTATATAGATATTAAATTCAATCCAATTTTGTTTGCAGAGTATCCAAATGAAACTAGCAAGTATTATATAGTTCAAGACGGAGAATTTATGTATATTGCTTATCTTGAGGATAAGATATATAAAGATATTATAAATTTAGATTTAGAAGAAAATTCGTATAAAATTGTGGGATACACTAAACGGATTCCGAATGATGTAAAAAAGTTAGCAATTACCGCTTATAACGAAGTAATTGGAAAAGAAGTAATAACTATAGATAATATAGAATCTTATTTTGGTAATGTTTATCTGGATACAAATAAAACTATTAATATTTCTAACATCCTTTTGACTTTTTCTGTTATTATAATGGGGATTAGTTTATTCGGACTAGTTAATTTTCGAAAAAAGTTTAAGAAATAGTTTGATATTTATATGAGGTAGAAACATGAGTAATAAAGAAATTGAAAGAAGTATAATAAAGAAATTTAGAAAAGATATTTGGGCGCCTTTTGTAAAAGGAATTAATGATTATAAATTGATTCAAGAAAATGATAGAATAGCTGTTTGTATTTCGGGAGGTAAAGATTCTTTTTTATTAGCTAAGTGTTTACAAGAAATAAAAAGGCATGGGAAAATGCATTTTGAATTAAAATTTATTGCAATGGACCCTGGGTATAAAAGTGAAAATTTAGCTAAAATTATAGAAAATGCTAAAAGGTTAGAAATTCCTTTGGATGTTTTTAAGACTGATGTTTTTGCGGTTTCTCAAAAGCTTAATGCCCAAAAACCATGTTATATATGTGCTAGAATGCGTCGAGGGTATCTATATAGTAAAGCACAAGAATTAGGTTGTAATAAGATTGCTTTAGGGCATCATTTTGATGATGTTATTGAAACAATTCTTTTATCAATGCTTTATGGTGGAGAAGTGAAAACAATGATGCCAAAACTTCATAGTGATAATTATATGGGGATGGAACTTATCAGACCATTATATTTAATAAAAGAAGAAGCTATAATTAACTGGGCAAAGTATAATAATCTTCAATTTATTAATTGCGCCTGCTTATTAACTGATAGCAACAAAGATTTAGATTCTAAAAGGTTAGAAATGAAAATGCTTATAAATAACTTTCGAAAAACTAATCCATATATAGAACAAAATATTTTTAAAAGTGTTCATAATATTAATTTAAATACGATTATTGGTTATCATAAGGGAGATTTAAAACACAATTTTTTAGATGATTATGATAGTAATTAAAAAATGGCAAGTTTTGTCATTTTTTTGACTTTTTATATCTAATAGTGTTATAATGGTAACATAAGTTACCAAACTATTCAAAATGGGTAATTTAATTGTGTAGGGGAGACGATTAATATGTCATTAGGAACAAAAATGAGTAGTGAAGTAGTAATAGAAAAAGCAGTTAATATGGTGCGCACTGGTGGTTGGGATTCTATTAACGCAAGAAGCTTGGCTAAAGAACTTGATATGTCTACTAAGCCATTATATCGCTTATTTAATGGAATGGAAGAAATTAAAACAGAAGTTTACAAGGAAATATATAAGGAATATGATGAATTTATTACACATCGAGTGGATAATAAAAATGCTTTAATTACTCTTTGTGTAGCGTATGTAGAATTTGCTAAGGAAAATAAAAATTTGTTTAAATGTTTATTCTTATCAAATAATTTAAATTGGGTAAGTATAGAAAATGTTTTAGATGAAAAGTGGAATCAGTCTACAATAATTAATTTGGTTAATAAACATGGTTATAATTTTGATAATGCCAAAAGTTTATTTATGCATATGTGGTTATATGCAAATGGTTTAGCCACATTGATTGCTACCAATGAAATAGATATGGACGATAAAGAAATCATAAAAAGATTGGTAAAAATATATAAAGAATTGGTAGGATAATATTATGGAAAATAGAGTTTTTATTGATCCGAATAATAAAAGTATAATGCGTATCGAAGAGCGTTGTGTTAATTGTGGTCAGTGCTTAAATACATGTAAAAATTTAAATAATTTAGATGATGACTGTATTAATTGTGGTCAATGTATTTTGACTTGTCCGATGGGAGCTATAGTTCCAAAATATACATATCAGGATGTTCAAAAGTATTTGCTGAATAGCGACTATACAGTTATTGTTTCTACATCTCCGGCAGTAAGAGTGGCTATTGGGGATGAATTTGGCTATGAACCCGGCGAATTCCTAGAGCGAGAAATGGTGGGAGTTTTAAAAGATTTAGGGTTTGATTATGTTTTAGATACAACTTTTGGTGCTGACCTTACAATAATGGAAGAAGCTTCTGAGTTAAAAAGACGTATAGAAAATCAAAAAGATTTACCTATGATGACCAGTTGTTGTTCATCGTGGGTAACTTATATGGAAAAATATCATGGTAATGATCTTAATTTATTATCAAGTTCTAAAAGCCCTATTAGTATGCAAGGAGCAATAATTAAAAATTATTTTGCAAGTAAAATGAATTTGAATAAAGAAAAAATCATTAATGTAGCGCTTACACCATGTGTATCCAAAAAATCTGAAATCGCACGCCCTGAATTAGAAGGAATGGATTTTTGTATAACAACCAGTGAATTAGCTATGATGATTAGGGAAGCTGGAATAGATTTTAAAGCAGTAATTCCAACAGATTTTGATTCTTTATTAGGAAAAGGTTCCGGTGCTGGCGTTATTTTTGGCGCAAGTGGTGGAGTGATGGAATCTGCATTACGAACCGCTTATTATCTTTTAAATAATGAACCTGCTCCGATAGATTTTCTCAATTTCACTGTAGTGCGTGGTGAAGTTCCTATCAAAGAAGCATTTGTTGATTTAAAAGTTACTAAAATTAAGGTAGCTGTTATTAACGGTATAAAGAATATAGAAATGATATATCCTCGTTTAAGAGATTACACCTTTATAGAGGTAATGAGTTGTCCGGGAGGCTGTATTGGTGGTGCCGGGCAACCGATGATGTCTATATCTAAATTACAAACGTATAGAGATAAAAGAATGAAAAATTTATATGCTGATGATGCAAATTTGAAGGTACGTAATAGTTATGATAATCCAGATATAAAAGAAGTTTATAGGAAATATTTGGGCCAACCATTAAGTGAAGTATCAGAAGATATTTTACATACTAAATATGAAGAAAAAATTAAAACATCAGTTTAATATAATTCAACTATTGAATTGTGAATTTCACTTTGTTATAATAAATTTCAGGAGGTAATGAGATGAAAAAGATTATTTTAAGTATAGCGATTTTATTTGTTACTTTAGCGTTTCCACTAAGTGCATTAGCTGAAGAAACTAAAGTTGAGCCAAGAACTAAGGACGAAGTTAACGTTTATTTATTCTGGGGCAATGGTTGTGGTTATTGTGAAGCCGCAAAAGAGTTTTTTGCTAGTATTGAAGATGAATACGGTGACAAATTTGAACTAGTAGAATACGAAGTATGGTATGATAAGAATAATAATGAGTTAAAAGAAACTGTAATTGATTATATGAATGATGATGCATCAGGCGTTCCTTATATCGTTATAGGTGAAAAAACATTTGGTGGATATGCTTCGGATTTTAATGAAGACATAATTAAAGCTATTGAAGAAGAATATGAAAGCGATGAACGTTTTGATGTTATTGAAAAAATAGAATCTGGAGATATTGAACCTTCAAAGAATTATGATACTTTAATAGTTATTGGAATATTTGTCGTTGTTATTGGCGGATTTGGAGCATTAATATTTTTTTCTAGAAAACAATAAAATTCAGTAAATCTGAATTTTTTTTATTAGTATGATATAATATTAGTATAATTTAGAAAGGTAATTATTATGAAGAATAATGCGAGTAGTAAAAAAAAGCCAGTTATTAGTAATATAATAATGATTTATAAAAATTTAAAAGAAATTTTTTGCTCTAAAGATAAAGAAAAAATAGGAACAGCTTTAGGGAAAATACTATATACGTTATTTTTGACAATAATGATAAAAATTCCGTTCATATTTTTTAAAACAATTTTGTTGGATAGTTTAAATATTAATAATATATCCTATATAATCCAAAATATAATATCTGCTTGTTTTGAGATATCTTATTTTTTTGTGGCCATAGTTGTTATTTACAAATATTTAAAGAAATATTTTGCTAATTAAAGTATTTAAGAATCCGCTTAAATACTTTTTTATTGCAAAATGTTAAATTTTGTTGTATTCTTTTAAAGTGAATTTGAAAGAAGTTGATTTTGTGGAAAAGATTATTAATATAGCTGTAGTAGCACACGTTGATGCGGGAAAAAGTACTTTAGTAGATGCATTATTAGAGCAAAACGGCGTTTTTAGAGAAAATGAAGCGGTTGAAGAACGTGTAATGGATAGTAATGATTTAGAAAAAGAAAGAGGTATTACTATCTATTCTAAAAACTGCGCTATTCGTTATAAAGATTATAAAATTAATATAGTAGACACCCCTGGTCATGCTGATTTTTCATCTGAAGTAGAAAGAGTAATTAAGACAGTAGATACAGTTGTATTACTTGTGGATTCTGCAGAAGGACCAATGCCTCAAACAAGATTCGTTTTAAATAAGGCGTTAGAGCAAAATTTAAGACCTATTCTTTTTATTAATAAAATTGATAAAAGTGATGCAAGAATTGAAGAAGTAGTTGATATGACTTTTGATTTGTTTATGGACTTGAATGCTACAGATGAACAACTAGATTTCCCAATTATATATGGAACTGCTCGTGATGGTATAGCTAAGTTGAGTTTGAATTCTGAAAGTGATTCTGTAGAGCCGCTTCTTGAAACTATAATAAATCATGTTGAACCTTTTAGTGGAGATATAAATGATAACTTACAATTACAAGTATCAGCGCTTGATTATGATGATTATATAGGACGATTAGGAATAGGTCGTGTTAATAAAGGAAAAATTAAAAATGGTGAAACGGTAACGTTAGTTTCCAATGATGGATCTGTATCATCTTTTAAAATTTCTAAATTATTTGTTAATGAGGGAATTAAAAGAGTAGAAAAAGAAGAAGCATATTACGGTGATATAGTAACAATTGCGGGATGCGCCAATATTTCTATTGGTGATACTATTTGTAAAAAAGATGTTGTAGACCCTCTTCCACCAATTGAAATTGAAAAGCCAACATTGTCTATGAATTTTTTAGTAAATAATAGTCCTTTTGCGGGTCTTAGTGGTAAATTTTTAACAACTAGACATATTAAGGAAAGACTAACAAAAGAATTAGAAACTAATGTAGGTTTATTAATAGAAGAATTACCAAACACCGACGGATTTAAAGTTAGTGGTAGAGGAGAACTACATTTATCAATTTTGCTTGAAAATATGCGTCGTGAAGGATATGAACTTTCTGTTTCTAAGCCTGAAGTATTGCTAAAAGAAATAGATGGGGTTAAATGCGAGCCTTTTGAAAAAGTTATTATTAATACTCCAACTACTTATTCTGGTACAATTATAAATGATTTACAAGAAAGAAAAGGCATATTGGAAGTAATAAACAATAGTAGTGATGATTATGTTCACTTGGAATTTTCGGCTCCAACACGCGGGTTAATAGGTTATAGAAGTGCTTTTATTACTAACACAAAAGGTGAAGGAGTAATGGTACGTAGTTTTGATACATATAAACCCTATGTTGGTCCTATAAGTAGAAGAAAAAATGGGGTATTAGTATCAATGGAAAATGGTAAAGCCTTAGGATACTCTTTGTTTAATTTAGAAGATAGAGGAACTTTATTTATAGAACCTGCTACTGAAGTTTATACTGGTATGATTATTGGGCTTCATAACCGTGATAATGATTTAGATGTTAATCCTTGTAAAAATAAGAACTTAACAAATACTCGTTCTAGCGGTAGTGATGAAGCAATTCAACTTACAAAACCAAAAACTTTCACTTTAGAAGAAGCGTTAGAGTTTATTGAAGATGATGAATATGTTGAAATCACTCCAGATAGTATACGTTTAAGAAAGAAAATATTAGATCCTAAAGATCGTTTTAGAAATAATCGTTAAAAAAAATCCTAGTTATTAGGATTTTTTTTATTTTAAATTTAATGTGTTGATTTTCCAAATTCTGTTTCCGTTTTCATCAATATAGTATCTAGCTATTGTTGTTGTATTTCCGTTTACAGTCTGTTTAGCTTCTGACATTAGGAAATATCCGACCACACCTTTATTTGTGGTGTTATAGACAAAACCGTAACTTATTTCGTAATCAAGTTCTCCTTCTAAGTTCATTGGTTCAATAATTTTTTGTAAATAATTTTTTTGTACTTCATTAATTAATTTTTTGTTGTGTGTAGTAGCAGCTTTGTTAGTTAATTTTTCTGCTTCTGCTGGACTAATAGCACATTCTTTATCGAGTACTTTAGTTGCAATCACGTAGGCATCAGAATAATTTAAATCTCCGAATTCGCATGATTTTGGTTTTGTAGTTTCTTCTTTATTAGGTTTATTATTCGTTTCATTTTTGCTAGGCTTATTATTTTGTTGTTTCTTTTTATTAATTGTTAATTTTGTTGTTTCTGTAGTTTTATTATTTTGCGAATCACTAGCTGTTATTTTTATTTCATATTCTCCTGGTTCTGAGATATTTGCGTAGTCAACTTTCTCTTCTTTTTCATTAGTGTTTTCTTTGTATTGGTATTTGCATTCAAGTAGACTATTATCTTCACAAGACTCTATAAAATCTTTTATTTCATATTTAGTACCTTCAGTTATTGTTAATTCTTTTAACTCTAAAATTGGTTTAGTTGTATCCACAACTTTAAGTATAGCGTATTGTTCTTTAAGTTTTATTTTTTCGCTTGTAATTGTAATTTTATACTCGCCGATTGTTGAAGCCAAAGTCTTTTTGCAGTTATTTACGTCCTTTAGGTCTTCGCAACTTCCGATATCTTCAACAGTTGTAAATTCGGCAGGATAGCTTAGTTTTAAATCAGTATATTTTAAATTTTTTATTTCCTTAATGTATTTTTCTAATGTAGGAATTTCTGTAAAAATTTCTATTTTAATTTCTTTATTTAGTACAAGTTTAATTTCATCTTTTTTGTTAAAGTAATGAGTAATTAAAAAAGTACTTATTATTGCAATTACTAGCACTATTCCAATAATAATTATAGAAGTATAATTTTTCTTAGTGTGAGCTCTATCAAAAAAGAACTTTCTTCCAAATTTTACCATATTAATACACTCCAATTCATTAAATATATAATAACATAAAATCAAGTAAATATTAATAAATTGTTTGAATTTTACGTAATTATTACATAAAATTAGGTAAAAAAATCAAAATAGCGAATGGTTTAAGCAACATATTAACATTAGAAATTATATTTTTCTTGTAAATTTGTGTGTTTTGTGTTATTATTTAAAACGCAATTATATATTTTAATATAATTAGTTAAGTGGGAGGGAACGCGGATTTGCCCTGTACCACTTACGCGAAAAAATTTTATAGGAGGTGTTTTCGTGGCAAAAGAGATCGTAAAAAGAATTAAATTACAAATCGAAGCTGGAAAAGCTACACCAGCACCACCAGTTGGTACTGTTTTAGGGCCTGCAGGAGTTAACCTACAAGAATTCTGTACAAAATTTAATGATGCAACTAGAGATAAAATGGGAGATGTAGTTCCTTGTGAAATTTCTGTTTATGACGATAGAAGTTTTGACTTTGTTCTAAAAACTCCACCAGCAGCATTCTTAATTAAGAAAACTGCAAAGGTTCAAAAAGGTAGTGCTAAAGGAGCTAATCAAGTAGTAGCAACAATCAGCAAAGAAGATTTAAAAGCTATAGCTGAAACTAAATTACCTGATTTAAATGCTTATGATGTAGATGCTGCAATGAAAATAATTGAAGGAACTGCACGTAACATGGGTGTTGCTGTTAAAGGGTTAAACGATACTGAATTAGCTGAACAATCTAAAGAAGCTTTAGAAGCAGAAAAAGAAATGGCTAAACGTGACCAACAACTTGCTGAAATGGAAGAAGCTGCTAAAGAAGCTCAAA
The DNA here is from genome assembly GCA_017442305.1 of Bacilli bacterium. Taxonomy (GTDB): domain Bacteria; phylum Bacillota_I; class Bacilli_A; order RF39; family UBA660; genus RGIG2951. Next base: position 19,196 of record JAFRZY010000008.1, read on the forward strand.
ATGTAGAAGTTCCAGTAATTGGTGAAGAAGAAACTGAAACAGAAGAATAATAATTAAATTTTAAAAATAAAATTAAATCCGCTAATAAACCACAGTTAGGAGGTAAGTATGAAAAAGTATAGTAAGAAATATGTGGAAGCTTCAAGTAAACTAGATAAAAATGCTTTATATAGTTTAACTGATGCAGTTAAGTTAGTAAAAGAAACAGCAACTACAAAATTTGATAGTACTGTTGAAGTTGCTATAAAACTTAATATTGATTCTAAAAAATCTGATCAACAATTAAGAGGATCACTAGTATTACCAAACGGAACTGGTAAAACTAAAAAGATTTTAGTAATTGCTAAGGGTGCACAAGCAACTGAAGCAAAAAATGCTGGTGCTGATTATGTTGGAGATGTTGATATGATCGATAAAATCACTAATGAAAATTGGTTTGATTTTGATGTAATCGTTGCAACTCCAGAAATGATGCCACAATTAGGAAAAATTGGTAAAGTTTTAGGACCTAAAGGATTAATGCCAAACCCTAAGACTGGAACTGTAACACCTAATGTTGCTAAAGCTATCGAAGATATTAACGGAGGTATGGTTAGTTACAAAAACGATACTTATGGTAATATTCATACTATTATTGGTAAGGTTTCATTTGATGCTAAGGCATTAGAAGAAAACTTAAGCCATGTAGTTAAAACAATTGCTAAAGCAAAACCAGCTAGTGTTAAAGGAACTTTCATTCAAAATATTTCAATTTCTAGTACTATGGGTCCTGGAATTAAATTAGATAAAAATTCTTTTGACATTTAATTAAACATTTAATATAATATGTGTTAGAAAAAGCGACTCACCGAAGACAGTAGGGACCAAAGGTTTAATAATCCTACCGAGGGAATCTTAAAAATACTTTGTTTTTTAGGCTTCCTCATATATGCGGGAAGCTTTTCTAATATATAAAGGAGGATAAAATGGCAAGCGAAAAAATTCTTAATGCAAAAAGAGAAGTTGTTAGTGAAATTACTGATAAGATTAAAAATAGCGAATCTGTAATTTTATTTCAATATCAAGGGTTAACAGTTTCTGATTTAAGTGAATTAAGAAATAATCTAAGAGATGCTGAAGCTGAAGTTAAAGTATATAAAAACACTTTATTAAAAAGAGCTTTAGATGATTTAAATTTAAGTCTTGATGGTTTCTTAGAAGGACCAAATGCAGTATTATTTGGTAAGAATTTACTTGAACCTATTAAGGTTATTGCTGAGTTTGCTAAAACTCATGACAAACTTGATATTAGAGTTGGTATCATAAGCGGCGAAAAAGCTGACTTAGATGTAATTAAAGAATATGCTTCTATTCCATCTAGAGAAGGTCTTCTTACAATGTTGGCTGGTGGAATGATGCAATATGTTAGAGATTTATCTATCGGATTAAATCTATATGCTGAACAATTAGAAAATAAATAATTTGGAAAGGAAAGATATAAAATGGCAAAATTAACAAGAGAAGATTTTATTAGTGCGTTAAAAGAAATGACTATTCTTGAAGTTAAAGAATTAGTTGATGCAATGAAAGAAGAATTTGGAGTAGATCCAAGTGCTGTAGCAGTAGCTGCTGCTCCAGCTCAAGCTGAAGAAGCTGGTTCAACTACTAAAACTGTAGTATTAAAATCAGCTGGTGGAAATAAAATTGCTGTTATCAAAATCATTAAAGAAATTACTGGTTTAGGATTAGTTGAAGCTAAAGCTTTAGCTGATAACGGCGGAAACATTAAAGAAAACGTTGCTAATGAAGAAGCTGAACAAATTAAAGCTCAATTAACTGAAGCTGGTGCTGAAGTAGAATTAGCTTAATTAGCTTAAAAAGAATCTATTAATATAGGTTCTTTTTTTATTTAATAATTGCAATTTAAAAAAAATCTCGATATACTATAAATAAGATAAAGAGGTAAGTATGAAAAATAAAGTGATAGAGACGATAAAGACTATAATTTTAGTTATTGCTATTCTGTGGGCTGCAGTTGTTTTAACAGATTATTTAAGATTTAGAATTAATAAAGATGCATTATTTTGTATAAAAGAAGAGACTAAAACTTATAATGACGGCACTGTTCATAGTTGTACTGGATTGGGTTATAAGGTTTATAATTACCAAAGAAGAAGTATAACAGCAGTTGAATTTGGTCCTTTCTTCCTTAAAGAAAAATAAGGATAATCATTCTTGGGATTGCGGAAATAGTGTACTTGTTATATAATAATTACCACTGGAGGCAAAAAATGAAGCTTAATAATAGAGGCTGGGGAATAAGAGAAATGCTTGTTTTATGTGCGATATTGTTATTTTTCTTTTGCTTAGCAATATACTTTATTTATATTTTATATAGTTCGTTTACTGAAGATGTTTTAATCAAAAACGAAAATATATATTATATGGAGAATGAGAGAATAATAGGGTGATAATATGAATAAAATGCGAGTGATTTATATAATTTGGGCCGGACTAGTTTTAGCATTGATTATAGCTTTAACCATTTTAGGCTTTGGATATCAAAAAAGTTTAAAACCGTATAAAGATTTGGAAGTTAAGTTAACTGAGGCTGCCAAAAAATATGTGGAATTAAAGTTTATTTATCCTGAAACTGGTGAAGTTTTAACGATTAAATCAGAGGATTTGGTAAATGAAAATGTTTTAAGAGATTTAAGCTATAACGGGGATTCGTGCACTGGCTATGTTAAATTAACATATAATGGGGTATATAATTATAATTCATATGTTAAATGTAATAATTATGAGACAAAAGGCTATTAAGCCTTTATTTTTTTGTATAAAAAATGCTTGACAATCATATTATATAAGTGTTATATTATTTGTGCATTTTAAATCGGGTTCTGCTTAGGTAGAACCTAGTTTAATGGACATTTTGATACACCAGGAAGTGTGTATATGGAAGGAGGATATTATGCCAACAATAAATCAACTTGTAACTAAAAAGAGAAAGAAAAAAGTTAAAAAGAGTAAAAGTCCAGTATTAAATGTGGGTTATAATACATTAGAAAGAGAACAAACTAAGACATCTAGTCCACAAAAAAGAGGAGTATGTACAAGAGTTGGAACAAGAACACCAAAGAAACCAAACTCAGCATTACGTAAATTTGCCAGAGTAAGACTTTCAAATGGTAAAGAAATCGACGCTTATATTCCAGGAGAAGGACATAACTTACAAGAACACAGTGTTGTTTTAGTTCGTGGTGGTCGTGTTAAAGACTTAATCGGTGTTAGATATCATGTAATTCGTGGTACTTTAGACACTCAAGGCGTTAATAACAGACAACAAAGTAGAAGTAAATATGGTACTAAGAGACCAAAAACTAAATAATTAAAAATAAGTAAAGGAGGATAAAAATGCGTAAAAGAAGAGCAATAAAAAGAGATGTGCTACCAGATCCTATTTATAATTCAAAAGTTGTTACTAAATTAGTAAATCAAATTATGCAAGATGGTAAAAGAGGTACAGCACAAAAAATATTATATGATGCATTTAAAATGGTTGAAGCTGAAACAGGGAAACCTGCTATGGATGTTTTCAATGAAGCATTAGAAAATATTAAACCAGCATTAGAAGTTAAATCTCGTCGTGTTGGTGGTTCAAACTATCAAGTGCCAATGGAAGTTGACGATGAAAGAGCTCAAGCTTTAGCACTAAGATGGTTAATAAATTATGCAAAATTAAGAAATGGAAAGGGAATGGCCATTAATTTAGCAAATGAAATAAAAGATGCTGCTAACGGTATCGGAGGCGCTGTTAAGAAACGTGAAGATACTCATAGAATGGCAGAAGCAAATAAAGCATTTGCTCACTTTAAATGGTAGGTAATAGATATGGCAAGAGATGTTTCTTTAGATAAAATTCGTAACATTGGTATCATGGCTCATATCGATGCCGGAAAAACAACTACTACAGAAAGAATTCTTTACCATACAGGTATAACACACAAAATTGGAGAAACACATGATGGTGAATCTCAAATGGACTGGATGGAACAAGAAAAAGAACGTGGTATAACAATTACAAGTGCAGCAACAACTGCACACTGGAAGGGCTATAGATTAAATATAATCGATACCCCAGGTCACGTAGACTTCACAATTGAAGTACAAAGAAGTTTAAGAGTATTGGACGGAGCTGTAGCTTTAATTGATGCTCAAGCGGGTGTAGAACCTCAAACAGAAACAGTTTGGAGACAAGCAAACGAATATAAAGTTCCTAGAATGATTTGTGCCAACAAAATGGGTAAATTAGGAGCTGACTTCTATTATAGTTTAAAAACTATTAGTGATAGACTAGGTGCTAAGGCTGCACCAATTGAATTACCAATTGGGGCTGAATCTGAATTCTGTGGAATTGTAAACTTAGTTACTATGAAAGCATATAAATTTGATGGAACAGAAAGTGAAAATGCAGAAGAAATTGCAATTCCAGAAGACATGAAAGCAAAAGCAGAAGAATATAGAACTATGTTAATTGAAGCAGTTGCTGATCATGACGAAGAATTAATGATGAAGTATTTAGAAGGAGAAGAAATCACTGTTGAAGAACTTCAAAAAGCAATTAGAACAGCTACTTTATCAGTAGAATTCTTCCCAGTATTATGCGCTGATGCATTAAGTAATCAAGGTATTAAACCGTTACTAGATGCAGTTATTGCATATTTACCATCACCTCTTGATGTGGAAGCAATTGAATGTACTGATAAAAACGGAAATGACGTATTACGTCATCCAGATGATAAAGAACCGTTTACAGCATTAGCATTCAAAATTATGACAGATCCATTTGTAGGAAGACTTTCTTTCTTCCGTGTATACTCAGGTGTACTAACTAGCGGTTCCTATGTTTTAAACTCTACTAAAGGAACTAAAGAAAGAATCGGACGTATTTTACAAATGCATGCTAACCAAAGAAAAGAAATTACTGAGGTTTATGCAGGTGAAATCGCTGCTGCAGTAGGGCTTAAAAATACTACAACTGCTGATACATTATGTGATGAAAAAAATCCTTGTATCATGAAAGGTATGGAATTCCCAGCACCAGTTATTGATATAGCTATTGAACCAAAATCTAAAAATGATCAAGATAAAATGGCAATTGCTATTCAAAAATTAGTTGAAGAAGATCCAACACTTCGTGTTAAAACTGATCATGAAACAGGTCAAACAGTTCTTTCTGGAATGGGAGAACTTCACTTAGACGTAATTATCGATCGTATGAGAAGAGAATTTAACGTTGAATGTAATAGTGGTAAACCACAAGTTGCATATCGTGAAACTTTAACTCAAACAGCTGAGTGTGAAGGTAAATATATTAAGCAATCGGGTGGACGTGGACAATACGGACATGTTTGGGTTAAATTTGAACCAAATCCTGAAAAAGGATATGAATTCGTTGATGCTATCGTTGGTGGTGTAGTTCCTCGTGAATATATTCCAGTAACAGATAAAGGATTACAAGAAGCTATGGCTGGTGGAATTCTTGCTGGATATCCAATGGTAGACGTTAAAGCAACATTATTTGATGGTTCATATCATGATGTAGACTCATCAGAAATGGCTTTCAAAATTGCTGCTAGTATGGCTTTAAAAGAAGCTAAGAATAAATGTAAACCTGTACTTCTAGAACCGATTATGAAAGTTGATGTAGTAATTCCAGAAGAATATATGGGTAACGTTATGGGAGATTTAACTAGTCGTCGTGGTAGACCTCTTGGACAAGAATCTCGTGGTAATGCATTACAAATTTCTGCAATGGTACCACTAGCTGAAATGTTCGGTTATGCTACAACATTACGTTCAAACTCTCAAGGGCGTGGAACATTTACAATGGTTTTAGATCATTATGAAGAAGTTCCAAAATCAATCGCTGAAGAAATCATTAAGAAAAACAGCGTTAACTAAAAATAATACTTGAAAATTATTCAAGCATTAGATAAAATATAAGAGTATATGAAAGGAGAAAATTAAAATGGCAAGAGAAAAATTTGACCGTTCTAAAGAACACGTTAATATTGGTACTATTGGACACGTTGACCATGGTAAAACAACATTAACAGCTGCAATTACAAAATATTTTGGAAATTTTGTTGATTATGCTGATATCGACAAAGCTCCAGAAGAAAGAGAAAGAGGTATCACTATCAATACTGCTCACGTTGAGTATGAAACTGACACTCGTCACTATGCTCACGTTGACTGCCCAGGACATGCTGACTACGTTAAAAACATGATTACTGGTGCTGCACAAATGGATGGTGCAATCCTTGTTGTATCTGCATCTGATGGACCTATGCCACAAACTAGAGAACATATTCTTTTATCTAGACAAGTTGGTGTACCTAAGATTGTTGTATTCATGAACAAATGTGATCAAGTAGATGATCCAGAATTATTAGACTTAGTAGAAATGGAAATCAGAGAATTATTAGGAGAATACAACTTTGATGCTGAATGTCCTATCATTCGTGGTAGTGCATTAAAAGCAATCGAAGGTGATGAAGCTAATGCTCAAGCTATCCGTGATTTAATGGCTGCTGTAGATTCTTATATCGAAGCACCTGCACGTGATACTGATAAACCATTCTTAATGAGTATTGAAGATGTATTCACTATTTCTGGACGTGGAACTGTTGTTACAGGACGTGTAGAACGTGGAGAATTAAAATTAAACGACGAAGTTGAAATCGTTGGTTTAAAAGATACTAGAAAAACAGTTGTAACTGGTATCGAAATGTTTAGAAAATCATTAGACTATGCTCAAGCTGGTGATAACGCTGGTGTATTACTACGTGGTATTGCTAGAGAAGATGTTGAACGTGGACAAGTACTTGCTAAACCAGGAAGTGTTACTCCACACAAAAAATTCAAAGCTAGTGTATATGTATTATCTAAAGAAGAAGGCGGACGTCATACTCCATTCTTCTCAAATTATAGACCACAATTCTATTTCAGAACAACAGACGTTACAGGTGTTATTGAATTACCTGCTGGTGTTGAAATGGTTATGCCTGGTGATAATATCGATATGACTGTTGAACTAATTGCTAACGTAGCACTTGAACAAGGAACTAAGTTCTCTATCCGTGAAGGTGGACGTACAGTTGGTGCTGGTGTAGTATCTGAAATTATCGAATAATAATTAAGAATTATAAAAAGCGATTTATTCGCTTTTTTATTTTGCAATAATCTTAATTTTTGGTATACTTAAGTTACTATAGGAAGTGATATTATGACAAAACATAAAAGAAGAAAAAAATTGTCAAAAATATCTAAGTTTTTGTTAGTTATTTTAATTTGTGTTATTGGTATAACAGTTTATAAAAAATATGATGCATATCTTGTTAAGCAAGAAAAATTGGAATTATTAAGATTAGAAAAAATTGAAAAGGAAAAGAAAAATAAATATAACAATTGTTTATTAAAAAAAGCTGAAGAAACAGATGTTACCGATAGTATTAAATTATTAATAACTGAATTAGAAGATGAAATAAAAAAATATAATGTCTATGTATATTATGAGGATTTAAGTTCAGGATTTTCTTTTAAATATAAGGAAAATGAAGTTATATATGGTGCTAGTTTAATAAAGCTGGTAGATGCTTTATATTTGTATGATAATAATTTGGATTTTAATAGTACAATGACATATCAAAGCAAATATATTAGAGGATCTAGTAAAGGAATGGATGCAAGAAAAATTGGAGAAGAAATTTCTTTGCTTGATTTAATGAATTATTCCTTATCTGTTAGTGATAATACTGCACATATTATGTTAGTTGATTATATAGGATATAATAATCTAAGAGATTATGGTAAAAGTCTCGGAGCAACCTCTATACTTACTGGTGTAGGTGGAGAAAAATATGGTAATCAAACGGCTAGTGATACTAACATTTATTTAAAACGAGCTTATAAGATAATGCTGGAACATAAAAATGGTAATTATTTAAAAGAATTTATGACTAATGATTATCAAAACCATTTGATTTTGGATAATGAGGTTAAAATTGCACATAAGTATGGTTCTTATAGTAACTATTTTCATAACATAGGGATTGTTTTTGATGAAAATCCGTATACTATTTCTATTTTAACTTTGCATGGTAATAGTAATTATAAAGATGTCATTAATAATATCCATAAAAAGATTTATGAATTACATATTTCTTTTAGAGAAAATTTAGAAAATAATTGCTATAAGGAAGTTTATGAATAGTTTAGAGGTAATATAGATGATTAAATTTTTAAAATATATAATATCAGCTTTAATTTCTTTTTTGATAGATATTGGTATCTTTGCTATTTTATCAAAAGTATTAGGATTTGTAATTGGTGATCTTGCTATTGTTGTTGGAACTATTATTGCGAGAATTATTTCATCACTCGTTAACTATTCTTTAAACAAGAATAAAGTATTTGAACATAAAAATGATTCTAAAGTTGATAAAGAATCTTTAGTTAAATATTACTTGTTAGTAATTATTCAAATGAGTGTGTCGGCGTTATCTGTGTGGATAATTCACAAAGTTACTAACATTAATGCTACAACAATAAAAATAATTGTTGATGGTATTATATTTGTTATAAATTATATAATACAAAAAAACTTTATATTTAAAAAATAAGACTAGATAGTCTTATTTTTTATATCTTTTTTGTTAAATTCTTTAGCTAATAAACCAATCATAGATAATTTATTGTATTTTAACTCATTAATAATTAAATCATATTCACCAATAAATTCATAAACTTTTGGCTTGAAGCCTAATTTAAATTGATTTAATCCATAATAAGGATTAGCTTTCGAAAAATCTCCAGTCATTCCGTTTAAGTCTAGATAACTGTGACTATTTTTATAATACTCAATAATATTATAATGTAAAAAATAATTAGGATTAAAGTGTTCATATTTTTTGTCATAGCCACTAACAACAATATGAACTCTATTTTTATGTTTAATAGTCATTGCTCCGGCTATATAAACTTTTTTATTTTCTCTTAATCCGTTTGTTGCTTCAGTAATATCATTTTTATATTTTAGTAGGGTTTTATCTGAATTCATTTTAATATTTATCTTTTTTTCAGTAGAGTTTAAATAAAGGTCTTCATTGTATTTATTGTTTATTTCTAGTTCTTCCTCATATGCTTTTTTTGTGTTAATTAAGTATTTTTCAAAATCGATGCTTATCAAAAAAATATCTGCATTATCATTCTTCGAAAAAATATTATAATAATCCTGGTAATAATACTTATCTTTTTTCTTTTTAGCTTTTATAAATTTGTATAACTCATCGATTTTATTTCTATCTACTTTTTCAAAATGTAAACCTTTTCTAGTTGATTGAACTAATTTGTTTTTTACATTTTTCTTTAGATTTGTATAATTAAATGTTGGTAAATGTATTATACCATTAAAGCGTGGCATTAAAGATTCAAAATATAAATTGTCTTTTAGCTTTAAATATCCGTTATTCTTTAATATATTTCTAATTAATATATTTTGGTTATATCTAACTTGGTATGGATTTAATGTTATTTCTCCAATAGCTATTTCCGGATTTATTTTAATAAATGTAAAATTCTTTTTCTTGTAATAGTTTTTCAAATCATTAGTAAAGTTTTTTAAGAGTTCTTCATCAAAATAATCTATTAAAAAACCTTTAGGAGCATAACCATAATAGTCTTTTAGCCCAATTTTTTTGCACAATATTAAAGAACATGCAACGATATTATCATTAATATCAAAGTAGCCGATATAATCATAATCATATCCGTGATTAGACTTTAAAAGGGCGTATGACGATGTTTGATAATAATTGCTCATGTTATGTTTTAAGGCGAATTCGTCAAATTGAATAAATGAAATTTCTTTTATTTTCATGGTTTTCCTCCTTTCATTAATGAGTAGATTATTATAGCATTTTTAGGGTTAAAAGTCTATAACTTGTTGACTCTCTATTTGAATGAAAGTATAATTTAATTAGGTGATAATAATGAGGAAAAGTAGAGGCGCTATTAAATTTTTAGAAAGTCAATTTAATATTTATATGAATACTAATATTATTTTAGCATTAATAATGATTATTTTAGGATTAATATTATATGCAGTGCCTTCAGCTGCAATTAAAACAGTTTCTTGGTTAATTGGGATATTTTTTTGTGTACAAGGAATAACTGCTGTCATAAGTTATATAAAAAAAGACAGAATTAGTTTATTAACTTTTAATTTAATATATGGTATTATTAGTTTTTTGATTGGAGTATTTGTGATTTCAAATCCGTTTGCCTTAGCTAATATAATAACAATTGGTTTGGGAATTTGGCTAATTGTTAGTGGGGGATTAAAAATTAACTACGGTATTAGATTAAAAAATATTAAAGAAGCTTCTTGGACAATCACTTTAGTTGTTGGTATTATTTCTATTTTATTTGGATTAATGGTTATAATAAACCCGTTTGCTAAACTTTTCTTAGTGGAAGTTGTTGGAGTATTTTTATTGGTTTACGGAATTATTGATTTAACTAATATTATATTATTAAAAAAACGAGCAAAAGATTTTATTAAAATATTTAAATAAAGTATTGTCAAAGCAATATTTTTTAATTGCTATTTTTTTATTAATTAGGGTATACTATAGTTAAGATAAAGAGGTGGATTAATGAAAATATTAAATGTTCGTGGACGCGAAATTTTAGATAGTAGAGGGAATCCCACTGTAGAAGCGGAAATTACTTTGGCAAATGGGGTAACTGCTGTTGCATCAGTGCCGAGTGGTGCCAGCACTGGTAGTAGAGAAGCTTTAGAATTACGAGATAATGACAATAGTCGATATCTAGGTAAAGGAGTAACTAAAGCTGTAGAAAATATTAATACGATTATCCGTAATGCTTTAATAGGATTAGATATAAATCAGGTTTTAGTAGATAAAACTTTAATTAGTTTAGATAATACTCCTAATAAAAGTAAACTTGGTGCTAATGCTATGTTAGCGGTATCTTTAGCCTCTTTTAAAGCGTTAGCTCAAAGTGAAAACAAAGAATTATATGAATATTTATCAACAGGTAAAGTATCAATGCCTATTCCAATGATGAATATTTTAAATGGCGGAAAACATGCTGATTCAAATGTTGATATTCAAGAATTTATGATTGTACCTGTATTAAAAGGATTTAAAGAAAGGCTAAGAGCTGGTTCTGAGATATTTCATACTCTAAAAGAAATTTTAAAAGCTCAAGGGTTGAGTACTGCTGTAGGTGATGAAGGTGGGTTTGCACCTAATCTGGCTTATAATAGTTTGGCGTTAGATTTAATTGTTGAGGCTATAAAAAAAGCGGGATATATACCTGGCAAAGATGTTTTTATTGCTTTAGATGTTGCTGCATCTGAATTATATGATAAAGAAAATAAATATTATAAGTTTGATTCTAAAACGTTAAGTGCTGATGAATTGATAAAATATTATATAGCGCTTATTGAAAAATACCCTATTATTAGTATTGAAGATCCTTTCTATGAGGATGACTTTGAGTCTTTGACTGTATTAACAAAAATAATTGGTAATAAAGTCATGTTAGTTGGCGACGATTATTTTGTTACAAACGAGGAATATTTACAAAAGGGAATTAATATGCAAGCGGGTAATGCAATCTTACTTAAAGCTAATCAAATTGGCACAGTTACAGAAATGACTAAAACTATAATGTTGGCTAAAAAAGCAAATTACAAAATGGTTATTTCTCATCGAAGTGGTGAAACAGAAGATACTTTTATTGCAGATTTTGCTGTTGGGTTTAATTTGCCATTTATAAAAACGGGTTCGCTATGTCGAGGAGAAAGAATAGCAAAATATAATCGTTTGTTAAGGATTGAAGAGAAATTAAATGGTAAATAAGGAAATCAAGTATCAATTACTTGATTTTTTAATACTTATATGATAAATTAACTATTGAACGGAAGTGACATTATGTTAGAAACAATATTATTAGTTATATCTGTATTATTAATAGTTTTAGTATTATTACAAGGAAATAAAGCTAGTGATGCGAGCCAAATTATAACTGGTGGTAATGAAGCCTTATTCCAAAATATGAAAGAAAGAGGATTAGAATTATTAATTAGCAGAACTACTCTAGTTTTAGGAATTTTATTTTTTATCATTTCTTTGATTTTATTCCTAATGTAGTGCGATAGTAAAGTAAAGCTAAAGTGTTGTTATAAACACTTTTTTTTATGCTATAATAAGATTATAAGGTGAATGATATGAAAAAAAACGGTTTTACTTTAATTGAATTAATAATTACTATAGCACTTTTAGGTTTAGTTGGTGTAGTAATAAGTGTTAACACCGTAAACTTAATAAATAAACAGAATATAAAAAAGGGTGAAGAATTTAAGGAATTAGTAGAAGAAGCAGCATGTACGTACGTGATATTATCAGATGCATCGTGGAACGGAACAAGTGTAGAGGGAATTAAATTGGTAGAAAGAGGCCTTATTGACGAGGTTGTAAATGGATATCAAGTATCAGATTATACTGTAAAAGTGGAAATGAATAATGGTGAAAGAAATTGTACTCTTGAAGGAGAGATTTGAAATGAAAGATAAAATACTTGAAGTTTTAAGTAATGTTTATGAAGCTAAGACGATGTTAGAAATAAATAATTTGCTTAATTTAAATACGGTAGAAGAATATCAAGAATCTTCTGCTTCTGTAGGTGAACTTGTGAATGAACATATTATTTATCACACTAATAAAGATAAATATATTTTATATAAAAATTGTCCTGGACTTAAAATAGGTAAGTTGTCAATAAATAAAAAAGGGTTTGGATTTGTTTTATTAACCGAAGAAGACGATTTATTTATCCCAGAAGATAAGTTAAATAATGCCATAGATGACGATTTGGTTCTAGCTGAAATTACCAGAAACGATATAAAAAAAGAAGGAAGAATTATTCGGGTACTTGAAAGAAATTTATCTAATGTAGTTGGTGAAATTGTTGAGATAAAACGCAAAAAGAAATTAAAGCTAGATAATGATAAATTAGATATAATTGTAGAATTAGATAAAGAAAGCCTAAAATCGTGTGTTGATGGACATAAAGTTTTGGTAAAACTTATTAAAGAAATAGGCAAGAAGAAATATTTAGGGAAGATTATAAAAATTCTTGGGCATAAGGCAGATCCGGGAGTTGATATTTTAAGTATTGCTTATAAATACGGAATTAATGATGAATTTAGTGAGGCTGTAAAAAAAGAGTTGGAAAGAATTCCTGATGAAGTTTCTCAAACTGAATTAGTTGGTCGTCGTGATTTAACTGGTGAAGAAATTTTTACAATTGACGGTGATGATACCAAAGATATTGATGATGCTATTAGTATTAAATATGAAAATGGCTTATATGAATTAGGAGTCCATATAGCTGATGTTAGTAATTACGTTAAAGATAATACTGCTTTGGGTCAAGAAGCCTATGATAGAGGAACATCCTCTTATTTAGCGGATACTGTAATACCTATGATACCTCATAAACTTTCAAATGGAATTTGTTCTTTAAATGAAGGGGTTATAAGATTAACTATGAGCTGTGTAATGAAAATAGATCATAGTGGTAAGGTTGTAGATTATGATATATTTCCTAGCTATATAAAAAGTAGAAAGAAAATGACTTATAAAAAAGTTAATGATATTTTAATGCGTAATATTATTGATCCTGATTATGAAGTTTATGCCTCATCGTTATATAAGATGAATGAACTAGCTCATATCTTACGCAGACACAAAATTGTAAAAGGATATATCGATTTTGATTTAGATGAAGCAAAAGTTGTTCAAGACGAAACCGGAAAGGCCATTGATATTGTAAAACGCATACGAGAAGATGGAGAATGTTTAATTGAAGATTTTATGATTGTAGCTAATGAAACTGTAGCTTCTCATATTTCTAATATGGATTTACCATTTATTTATCGTGTACATGGTGAACCTAATCCAGATAAAATAGATGACTTTGTTAATCTCGTTAAACAAATGGGTTATACATTAAATAGTAGGGTTGTTGATTTATCGCCTAAAGGTATGCAAAAATTATTAGGAGAGCTAAATGACAAGCCAGAGTTTAAAATTCTTTCTAGTATGTTGCTTCGCAGTATGAAAAAAGCGGAATATAGCAAAGAAAATATTGGCCATTTTGGTTTAGCTAGTAGGGAATACACGCATTTTACTTCACCAATTAGACGTTTCCCAGATCTTACAGTACATAGATTATTAAAGTCATATTTAGTAGAACATGATTTAAGTATGTCCAATATAAAATATTGGGAAAATAGTTTGGCGCAAATTGCGGAACATTCTAGTGAAAGGGAAGTTGCTGCAGTTAATGCTGAACGTGATGTTATGGATATGAAGATGGCTGAATATATGGAAGATCATATTGGTGAGCAATTTGACGGAGTAATAAGCACAGTTACTAACTTTGGTTTCTTCGTTGAACTTGAAAATATGGTAGAAGGATTAGTTCATGTTAATAATTTAAAAGGAGATTATTATAATTATGTACCAGAGTTATTATCGCTAATTGGTGAGACAACCAAAAAACAATATCGTATCGGTGATAAAGTTCGAATAGAGGTTATAGCGGCTTCGAAAGAAAATGCTATGATTGATTTTAAAATAGTTGAGGTGCAAGATGGAAATAAAGAATAAAAAAGCCTATTTTGATTATTTTATTGAAAAAGAAATAGAAGCCGGTATTTCTTTGGCTGGAACGGAAATTAAGTCTGTACGAAAAGGATCTGTTGATTTAAAGGATAGTTTTGTTCATATAAAAAATAATGAGGCTTTTGTTATTAACATGTATGTAGCGCGTTATGAAGAAGGCAATAGATTTAACCATGATGAAAGAAGAACAAGAAAACTTTTACTTCATAAGAAAGAAATATTAAAATTAAAAGAGGAATCAAGTATTGAGGGTAAATCAATTGTTCCTTTAAAATTATATTTAAAAAATAATAAAGCTAAGCTTTTAATAGGTTTGGCGCGAGGCAAGAAAAATTATGATAAACGAGAATCCATTAAAAAAAGGGATCTTGATCGTGAAATTAAAACAAACTCTTATTAATAAGAGTTTATTTTATGGAAAAAATTATTATTAAGTGTTATAATTTTTTTAGGTAGGTAGGTATTATGAAAAAAATAAAGCTAAAAAAGAAAAATATAATTATATTAATTGCTATTGCAGTTGTTCTTATTGTTGGAGTTTTAATGCTAATAGGATTCCTTGGTAATAAAGATGATAAGGTAATTTTGAATAAAGATAATAATTCAAAAGTAGAAGACGAACAGAAAGAAATAAAAATAGTTGATTTAAATTCAGATTCAAGACCTTATGCTGTTATGATTAACAATATTAGTACTGCAAGGTCTTTGCAAAGTGGATTACAAGATGCATATATTATTTATGAATTTATAGTTGAGGGTGGATTAACAAGATATATGGCATTATTTTTAGACCAAGAAACAGAAAGAATTGGTTCAATCCGAAGTTCACGTCATTATTTTTTAGATTACGCGTTAGAAAATGATGCTATTTATGTTCATCATGGTCAAAGTCCTCAAGCGCACAGTGATTTTAGTAAACTAGGTATAGATCGAATTGAAGTTACCGATAATAAAACTGGATGGAGAGATAAAACTTTAAACGTATCCAGTGAACATACTTTATTTACTAGCATTGAAAAATTAGAAAAAGGTATTGGTAAAAAAAGAACAGAGCGTAAAAAAGATTTATTATTAAATTATAATGTAGATGAATTAGATTTATCTAAACTGGAAAAAGCAGAAGTTGCTAATAATGTTTCTATTAAGTATTCAAGTAGTGTTACTTCTTCTTATGAGTATGATGCAGATAATAAAGTTTATAAAAGATTTATAAATAAAAAAGAACATAAGGATTATGTTACTAAAGAACAATACACCTTTAAGAACATTATAACTTATAAAGTAGATAATAGTAATATTGCTGGAGATACTGCAGGGCGTCAAAATTTAAATAATATTGGTAGTGGCGAAGGCTATTTTATATCTAATGGTTATGCAGTTCCAATTACTTGGGAAAAGAAAAGCAGAGATGCTCAAACTGTTTATAAATACTTAAATGGTGAAGAAATTGTTGTGAATGATGGTAACACATTTATTCAAGTTCAACCTGAGGGGCAAACATTAACAATTTCATAATTTAAGCAATAATATAATATATTGTAATTAGGAGGAATAAAAATGGAGATAATATTGAACTTTTTAGTTGATAATTATTTATGGTTTTTAATTATTTCTTTAATATTAATATTTGCACTTATAGGGTACATTGTTGATACGCATGAAAAAAAAGCTCCTAAATTACATTTTAGCGATAATGCTAATTTACATGAAAAGGAAACTGACGCTTCTTTACAAGAGATATCAATGGATGTTGAGCAAGTTTCAGAAATAAATAATGAAACAGAAGAATTTTTAGATTTTAACGTGCCTACAAATGACCAAGCAAATGAGTTAGAAAATAATGAAAATGAATTACTTTAAATGTAATTCATTTTTTTGTTTATTTTTACTTTAACAAAAAAGCTCTAGTATTATATTTTGATTTTTGATATAATTAGATAGCATTAATAAAGGAGTGTGTTTTATGACCTTAGCAACCATTTGGTCTTTATTTACAAAAGTATTAGATATATCAATTGTTTGGTTAGTATTCTATTATGTTTTAAAAAATGTTAAAAATAATGTTAAAATGGTCTTAATATTTAAAGGGGTAGTAGCAATATTAATTATCAAACTTTTAAGTAATATTTTAAATTTATATACAGTTGGCTTATTACTAGAGTACGTAGTTCAATGGGGACCATTAGCTATAATAGTTGTATTTCAACCTGAGATTCGTGGGTTCTTGGAGTCGATTGGTAGAACCAACCTTCTTGGAAGACATAGAGTTTTAACTTTAGATGAAAGAGAAAGAGTTGTATATGAATTAATGAGTGCAGTTGAATATTTAAAACGTAATAGAATTGGTGCTTTAATTGTAATTGAAAGAGAAATTTCTTTGCAAGAATATATTGAACCAGCTACAAAAGTTTATGCAGATTTAACAGATGATTTATTAAATACAATCTTCTTTCCAAACAGTCCGTTACATGACGGTGGAGTAATTGTACAAGGAGATCGTATTACTTGTGCCGGAGCTGTTTTTAAAACAAGTATGGATGGTAATATTAATAAACGTTTAGGTACTAGACATAGAGCAGCATTAGGTATTTCAGAAGAAAGTGATGCTTTAGCTTTAGTTGTTTCGGAAGAAAATGGTCGTATTAGTATTGCAAGCGAAGGAGAATTGCATTATAATTTAACGCTTGATGAATTTAGAATGATGTTAATTGATGAATTGAATCCGAAAACAGAAGTGTTCTATGAAGCTGACGAAAATGAAAGTGGGGATGACAAAAATGAGTAAGATTGGAAAAATGATAGGCTCATTTTTAAAGGCCATATATCGATTAATTGATAGAGGTATAGTTACTCCACTTAGTAGAGTAATATATAATGTTAATAACTATTTAAAAAATCATAATGGCGGATTAGATAAGTTATTAAATAGACCAAATGTACTTTTATATACATCTTTAGTGCTAGCAGTAATTGTATTTTTATTAATTGATTCACGTGTAATTACGCTTGTTGAAAGTGAAGCAGAAGTCATTACAAATATCCCAGTTACTGTTAAATATAATGAAGAAGCTTATGTAATAGAGGGTATTCCTGATACAGTAGATATGATTTTAACAGGTAGAAAAAGTGATATTTACCTAGCGAAACAATTAGGAGAACATGAAGTTATTCTTGATCTTACTGATTATAGTGCTAGTTCTACTCCATATAAAGTATATTTAAATTATACAAAATCAATTGATTCGTTATCTTATAAGTTAGATCCGTCTTATGTATCGATTACAATAAGCAATAAGATAAGTGAACTTTCTGTAATAACTTATGATCTTTTAAATACTGATTTATTAGATGATAAACTTAGTGTTGAAAGTGTAGAGTTATCAAAAACAGAAGTTGTTGTAAAGGGTAGTAGGAAAGTATTAGATGAAATAGCAACAGTAAAAGCTTTAATTGATTTAAATAATGAAAAATTAACAGAAAAAGGAACATATAATATAGATAATATACCTTTGGTTGCTTATGATTCTAAAGGAGTTATTTTAAAAGATGTAGAAATTGTTCCGGCAAGTATAACGGCTACTATTAAACTTAATAGCCATAGCGCTACTGTTCCTCTAAGTGTTCTTACTACAGGTAATTTAGTTACTGGTAAAGCAATTGCATCGATTTTAATTAATAATAATTCGACTTATTCGCTAGATATTTATGGTGAACAAGAAGAAATAAGTGAGATAACAAGTGTTCCCGTAACTATTAATGTTGAAGGTGAAGGAAATAAGGGTACTAAAAATTATAATGTTACAATTTCTAAACCAAACGGAGTAAGATCTATGAGTGCTAGTAGTGCTACAATATCCGTTACTTTTGGCGATGAAAAGCAAAAAACAATTGAATTGAGCCATAGAGATATTAAATATAAAAATTTACCTGAGGGATTAGATCCAACCGCATCAACTGGAGCAGTAATTCCGGTACAAGTTAAAGGCGTTCAATCTGTTATAGATTCAGTTAGTGCGGCTAATATTAATGCTTATATTGATTTAGCTGGTTATACAGTTGGAGATAATCAAGAGGTTGAAGTTAAGATTGAAAGCTCAGATCCGAGATTATCATTTGTAGTATCAACTAAGATAAAAATTGATATTAAAAATAAAGAATAAGTGTGAATAATTTACACTTATTTTTTTAAATAAAAAATAGTCCTTTGCAGACTATCTTCTATCTGGGTCACCTTGGATATGGCTAAATAGTAATCCAAGATTGATAATACCACATATACCTACAATAGCGTAGATTATTCTTGATATAATTTGAGCCTCTCCAAAAAGAGTTTCAACTAAATTAATATCAAAGAAACCAATGAATCCCCAGTTAAGGGCACCTACTATTGTAAATACTAGGGCTATCTTTTGTAATGTTTCCATTTAATCACTCACCTTTACTAGTATTATGACCAAAATTCTGATTAATATGTATGAATATTTTAAAAAAGATTCAAATATATTTAATTAGAAAAGGAAAGTGGTTAAATGAAGAAATTATTAGTATTATGCTTGCTTTTATTGTTTATAACCGCAGGTTGTGGAAAAGTAACAAAAGAAAGTGCTGTTAAGACTTTTGTAAGTGATGTTAATGGTTCCAAATCATATAAAATAAATGGAAAAATGGAAATAGTTAACAATGAGGAAACTTTTACTTATAGTTTAGAAGCATATTATTTAAAAGATAATTACTATAAAGTAATTTTAGTAAATCAAACTAATAATCATGAACAAATAATTTTACGAAATAATGATGGTGTTTATGTGGTTACACCTTCGCTAAATAAAAGTTTCAAGTTTCAAAGTGAATGGCCTTTTAATAGTTCGCAAGCCTACATTCTTGAATCTTTAGTCCAAGATATTAAAAACGATGAAAATGTTACAATGGAAGAGACGGAAAACAATTATATCTTAAAATCAAGCGTAAATTATCCTAATAATACGGAGTTAACTTATCAAAAAATTTATTTTGATAAAAAAATGAACATTGAAAGCGTTGAGGTATATAATAAAGATGATATAGTAAAAATTAAAGTAGCTTTTACTAATGTTGATTTAAAAGCAGGATTAGATAACGACGATTTTGTTTTAGATGATTTAATTGATGATGATTGTTGCGGAAATGTTGATTGTACAAATAAAAATTGTGAAAATCCGGAAATGGATGACACGACAGATAATAACGAAACACCTAATCAAACAACAGAAAATAGTAGTAGTGAACAAACATCCGGTAGTATAGAGAGTATTATTTATCCTTTATATGTACCAACAAATACCCATTTAAAAACAAGTGAGAAAATAGATACAGAAAATGGAGAAAGAGTTATATTAACTTTTTCTGGGGATAAAGATTTTATATTAATAGAAGAGACGGCAAAAACATCAGAAGACTTTGAAGTTATTCCAGTATTTGGTGATCCTATGATGGTTAGTGATACGCTAGCTGCTTTAAGTGCTAACTCATTATCTTGGAGTACTAATAATATTGATTATTATTTAGCTAGTAACGATTTAAGCCAAGAAGAAATGATTACCATCGCCTCTTCAATAGGTAATACTAAAACTGTATTGGAAAGCAAATAGTTGCTTTCCTTTTTAATTGTTGTTATAATACCTATTGGGTGGTTATGATGAAAAATATAAACAAAAAAAGTATTGCTAAAATAAAAAACGAGAAAATTAGAAATGAAGAACAAGACACTATAATTAAGTTTGTGGGAATATTGATTGTGGTAGTTTTAATAATAGTGGCCATTTATTTTTTAACAAAAGTTGTTGTGAAATCTGATTCTTCAAGTAATACGGAAACAAATGTTGCTGAAATAAATTATAGCAAAACCGTGTTTGGTACTATGTTAAATAGACCTTATGAAGAATACTATGTGTTTGCATATAGTAATTCTGATAATAAAGCTGGATACTATAGTGCTATAACTAATAAATATATGGCTGACGATTCAAGTCTATTTGTTTATTTTGTTGATTTAGATGATAACATGAATAAAGATTATATCTCAGAAGATGGAAAGACTAATTCAGAGGCAAAAAATCTTGATGAACTTAAAGTTGGGGAAACCACTTTAATTAAAGTAAAGAATGGTAAAATAACTAAGTATATCGAGGAAATTGGCGAAATAGAGAAAGAATTTGGGATAAATTAAAGCTTTTAATAAAGCTTTTTTTTTATGCTTTTTTATGATATCATTAATATACTAGAAGGTGAAATCAATTGAATAAAGGAAAAGGCTTTAATTTAATTAGTACAATAATAATTATTTTAGTAACCGCTATTGTTTCAGGGATTACAACTGGAGTGATAATGTATAATGGTTATAGACAATCTACTGGATTAACTTATGGAGAAATATTAAATGATCCCGCTTTAAATGAATTTTTAGAAGTATATGCTTCTATATTAGATGATTATTATGAAGATATTGATAAAACCGCTATGTTAGAAGAAGCAGTAGCTGCAATGATGAATTATTTAGGAGATAATTATACTACGTATTTAAGTGAAGAGGAAACAGAATCGCTTGCCGAAAAATTAGCTGGTGAATATAAAGGCATTGGGGTTTCGATTCAAAATAATACTATTATAAAAGTAACTAAAGATTCTCCGGCAGAAAAAGCTGGTATATTAGCCGGAGATGTAATATTAAAAATAAATGGTGAGGATGTAAGCAATTATACTGACAGTAAAATAGCCTCTATGATTAAAAATACAAATGCTGAATCTGTAAAAATAGTTGTTAGTAGAAATAATGAAGAACTTAGTTTCGAATTAAAAATGTCAAAATTATATGTTCCAGCTATAGCTTCAGAAGTTATTGAGGCTAATAATAAAAAAGTAGGGTATATATATATAAGTACATTTTCAAACACTGTTGCTGCTCAAGTTGAGGAACAATTGAAAGAATTTAACAATTTAGATATTTCCTCATTAATTATTGATGTTAGAGATAACTCGGGTGGCTATTTGAACGCTGCAAGTGATGTTGCCAGTTTATTTCTAAAAAAAGGTGCAACAATATATTCACTAGAGGATAAGAATGAAACTGAGACTTTTGTGGATGAAACTGATGCTTTTCAAGAATATAAAACATTGGTTTTAATAAACAAAAATAGTGCATCAGCATCGGAAATTTTAGCTGCAGCACTACACGATAGTTACGGAGCTCAATTATTAGGAGAAAATAGCTATGGAAAAGGTAAAGTTCAACAAACTGTTACACTAAAAGATGGTTCAATGGTTAAATATACATCTGCCAAATGGCTAACTCCGGCGGGAAAATGTATTGATGAAATTGGATTAATCCCAGAATATCAAATAGAAAACGAATATATTTATGAAGATGAAGAGCAAAAGATAATTAAAGAGATAATTGATAAACAATTGCCCAAAGCAGTAGAATTATTAACAGAATAAGATAAGATTTACTTATCTTTTTTTGTTTAATTGTTATTTTTTAGAATGTGGTGTATAATATTTTATGAAAGCGGGATCGTAAATTGTATGAAAAATATTAAAGTAGGAGATAAGTTAAAGATTCATTGCTATAAACATAGTGGTGCTATTGATAGGATATGTGATGAAGCCGTAGTTTTAGAAGCTAGCGATGACATGCTAGTATGTGCAAATGATAAAGCAAGATTAATTGAACATGATGGACGAGTACATAGGACTAATGAATCAGCTATATTGTTTTTTTATAAAAAGAGATGGTTTAATGTATTGGGGCAATTAAAAAAACACGGATTGTTTTATTATTGTAATATTGCAACTCCGTTTTTGATTGACAACGGAATTATTAAATATATCGATTATGATTTAGATTTAAGAGTATTCCCTGATGGCGGATTTAAAATTTTGGATAGAAATGAATATAATTATCATAAGAAGCTAATGAAATATCCAAAAGAAATAGATTTAATAATAAAAAGAGAACTTAGCGAATTAATAGAAATGAAAAAAAACAATGAAGGACCATTTGCAGCTGACGTAGTATCTAAATATTATGAACTTTACAAAAAAATAATTAATAAGTAATTATTTTTTTATTTATCATATAATAATAGAGTAATAGCCAAAAAGGGAGGATAAAGTTACCGTTTTTTACTGTTTTTTTACGTTTTTGAAAAAAAAATAAAAAAAATGTAAAAAATTGTTGACATTATTTTTTTGATTTGATATATTACTAATGCGCAACAAAAAAGATGCCTTATAAAGCCTGAAAAAAGTTGCGAAAAAACAAAAAAAGTTGTTGACATCGTCGACACGATTTGATATATTAATATCACGTGTTACGAAAGAGACACGAAATGATCTTTGAAAACTAAGTAAACAAGTCAATTTTGAGTAGCTTAGATTAAACTAAATTTAATAGATTTTTAATAAATCTTTTTTATTGAGAGTTTGATCCTGGCTCAG
>JAFRZY010000009.1 GCA_017442305.1 Bacilli bacterium
AAATGATTCCACAAATCTATTTAGATGATATAGCATTTGAAATTAACTTTATGCCTAAGAAAATATTTGACTATAAATCAACATTTGAGATAGAATTAAATTATTAAAAGTGGTGCGGTTGAAATTACAATATAAAAAAAACCTTATAACTAAGGTTTTTTATTTTTTATAATCTTTTTTGAAGTTTAACTTCCGCAATTATATTATTTATATCGCTTATATTTTTATCGAAATTAATCGCAACAGCTTTTTTTATATCTTCTGGAATTGGTCTACTTATTTTTTCTTCCACATCTTGAAATATATGATATATAGTATCTTCATTTATTTTTTGCATCATACGTTCAAGTCTTTCTAAAAATTCTTCACTTGACATAAACAAATATTTTCGTAACATTTTATTACTATCTATCTCTTTGGCAAAATCATCTTGATCAATTGCAAGCCTTGGTATTTCATGAAAATTATAAAGTATTTCATCAGCTATTTTAAACATGTCTTCATTGTCAAACATTGGCGCTAGAGAAATATCTTTTCGGTCATCCGAAATTTCTAATAAAATATTTGCGCAATGCATATCATAATTTCCGCTTATTATTTGAAAACAAAATCTATCAGTTAATTCAATCATTAATTTCTCGATATGTTTTGGTACATCTTTATTATCAATTTTTATATCGTTATATAAATAATATTCTAAAGCCAACCAAATATCCTCTAAATTATTATAAAGATCAATTCTTTCGGTTTTTGCATCATCAATATAAACATACTCATATGGTGAAACATCTTCAGGATTTACCTTTTTAAAATATTCCAAAAGTATAGAATATATATTTTCGTACTCATAATTTTGTTTTCTAAAATCGTAAGAAATAACACCTTTATTATTTTCAAATTCTGCTAAATCGTATTGAGCATTTTTTAATCCCAAATGTTTTGCTAGTTCTTCAGATATCAATTCTGAATAACTGCAAAATTCGTTTTTATATCTTTTAAATAATACATTAACCCCAAAATATTTAAACCAGAATACAGCGCTGGCACCATCAATACATGGTTTGATTATATTTTTTTCTTCTAAAACATCTAAATCTATTTCTTTCCTTTTCAGTAGTTTTTTAAAATAGTTAGTTAAATTTTTGTAGCCATTATTTCTTTCCATATTGTTACCTCAGATTAATTATATAAATTTTCCAATATATAGTCAAATTAAAAGAAGGATTATCTTTCTCCTTCTTCTAACATCGTTGTTATAAATATCCCATATCCATTTGTCACATTATCAATTACTACGTGCGTCACTGCACCAATTATTTTATCATTTTGAATTATTGGGCTTCCACTCATTCCCTGAACTACTCCTCCAGTTTTATCTACTAAATCTTTATCGATTATTTCAAAAGTCATATTTTTTATCTTACTTTTTTCATTAATTGTTTTAATTTCTATGTCAAATGTTTCAATTTTATTTCCTTCAAGTACCGTATATATTTTAGCGTTTCCTACTTTTACTTCTTCTTTTTCCGCAACTTCAATTAATTCTTTTTCTGGAATAGGCGCAATATAAGAACCGTAAATACCATAATTTGTATTTTTAAAAATATTCCCAAATACTGTTTGATATTCAAATTTTGCATTTTTGCTTCCAGGAGAACCATTTACACTTTTATCAATACTGGTTATTTCATTCTTGAATATTGTTCCCGTTCGAATTTCAACAATTGAATTTGAATTACTTTCTACAATTTCATGACCTAATGCGCCAAATATTTTAGTTTCTGGGTCAACATAAGATAATGTTCCTATTCCAGTTATGTTATCTTTTACATAAAGCCCTGTTTTATATATGCCATTTGCTTCGATAAGCGATAACTCAGTAGTTTTTATTTTATCTTTTCTTTTAAAAGTTAAAGTAACACTGGAATCATTTACGTTATCCTCAATTTCCTTTGTTAAATCATCTACTGAATATACTTTGTTATTATTAACTTCAAGAATATAATCTCCGGATTTTAACTCCGTTGTACCTTTATTGTATTTTCCTGCAACTTTATAAAATCCTATTACCATTATACCGTCACTTTTAACATCTATTCCTAATGTTTCTCCGCCTGGTATAATATATTTTGAATAAGCTGATACCTTAAGTGGAAATAAAGAAAGCAACAATAAAATTAACATTCTCTTTTTCATATATAATCACCCTTATTAGTATGAAGAAAAACATAAAAAAAATAAAGACAATAATTGGTCATTGCCAATTATTGTCATTTATTCTTCTATTTCAAAGTCTTTTAATTCACCTTGTTCTGTTAATATTTTATTAACTTTATCAGTTGCAGTTTTTAATTTTTCACTGCAAAACTTAGCTAAT
Organism: Bacilli bacterium; assembly: GCA_017442305.1. Taxonomy (GTDB): domain Bacteria; phylum Bacillota_I; class Bacilli_A; order RF39; family UBA660; genus RGIG2951. The sequence continues at coordinate 2,378 of JAFRZY010000009.1, forward strand.
TTCATTGCTTCGGTATATTTTTCGATAGCAGTATCTAGTTCAATAGTACCACTTTCCATTTCCTTAACAATTATTTCAAGTTCATTTAGAGCTTCCTCGAACGTTTTCTCCATGTTTAATAGTCCTTTCTAATGCTAATCTATCTTCTTCTTTTTGTTTTTCCTCTTGTTGTTCGGTTAAAACATCTTCGCATAACAAATCACTTAATTCGCTAGAAACTTGATTTTTTCTCGCTACAGTTTCATTTAATTCAGTTTTTATTTCGGTTAATCGTTTAGTATTTTGGCTAATAAAACCATCAAGTTCTTTAATAATAGCTTTTTCATCACTAATATAATCGTCAATATTATAATTACCTTCATCATATATATGTTTTATCTTTTTAGTTTCATGAACGCTTTTATCATAACTTTTTATTTCTTGTTCAGCAAGGATAACAGCTAAACTTACCCATATAATTAATAACGGATAAAGTTTCAGCGCAATCATTGGAATTGAAATAACAACTCCCGCCAAAGCTAGTTTTAATAAAAATTTTAGTATGTGTTTTATTTTTGTTATCATTATAATTTTAGAATAATTTTCCAAAACATATTTTTCTTTTTTTCTCTCTTCTAAATCTTCTACAAAAAAGTTTTTTTGATATTCATATTGTTCTATCGTGATTCCTACATTTCTTATGCGCAGATTTAAATCATCAATTTTTTCTCCTAATTCTTTTAGTAATGCATTATGTCCATTAATTAATTCCTTTTTGTTCATCATTATATACCTCCCTGACTTCTGCTTTGATATTACCTTTATATAATTTAATATCAATTATATCTTTTACTTTTATATCATCATTATTATTTATTAGTTTATTATCTTTTTTTACTAGTGAATATCCTTTTTCTAAAATACACAGTGGATTTACTAATTTTAGTGTATTAATTAAGATTTCATATTTATGCTCTTTTTCTTTTATGTTTTTATCAATAATTTTATTCAATAAATCAATATAGTTATCTAATTTTTGTTCTTTTGTTTCATATAACGCTAGTGGATTTTTCAATACATAGCTGTTTTTAAAATTCCTTAATCTAATGAAGTTATTGTTAACATTATTTTTTATATTTTTATTAAGCCTGATTACATATTGATTTAACAAATTATTTATTTCTAATACAGTTGGTACTGCCATTTCTGCAGCTCCTGTAGGTGTAGGAGCGCGTAAATCCGCAACATAATCGGCAATGGTAAAATCTGGTTCATGACCAACAGCGCTAATTATTGGAATTTTAGATTCATAGATAGCATACGCTACTACTTCTTCATTAAAAGCCCACAAGTCTTCGATGGATCCGCCACCACGGCCACATATTATCACATCCAAATCATACTCATTTGCTTTTTTTATTTGTCTTGCGATGTTTTCTTTTGCACCATCGCCTTGAACTAATGTTGGAAAAAGAATTGTTTCGCATATAGGAAACCTTCTTTTGATGGTGCTCATTATGTCTCTTACTGCGGCCCCTGTTGATGCAGTTATAATCCCAATTTTCTTAGGAAATTTTGGTATTGGTTTTTTATGACTAACATCAAACAAGCCTAATGATTCCAATTTTTTCTTTAACTTTTCATATTCGATATATAAATTCCCTAATCCGTCAGTCTCCATTTTCTCAACGTAGATTTGATAAGACCCTTGAGCCGGATAACAAGAAATACGACCTTCTACCAACACATTCATACCATCTTCCGGTTTAAAATTGAGATTCATTGCGTTATTGTAAAACATAACCGCACTAAGACGCGAATTATCATCTTTCAAAGTAAAATATAAATGTCCGCGTGTATGATTCTTAAAATTAGATATTTCGCCCTTTAAATACACTTTAAAAAGGAATTCATCGTTATCAAAACGAGATTTAATATAATTATTAAGTTCAGTAATATTTATATATTTCTCTTCCATAAGACTACCTTCCTTTGGGTTTTAAATTTAATTCTTCTAGTACTTCCGCTATTTCTTTACGATTATACATAAAAATATTTACTAATTCATCTTTTATCTCACGCGGAATTATCACTTGCAAATGTTCTTCTACTTTTTTTATTAATATCAAAAAATCTTCTAATTTTAAAAACTCATATTTTTTTATAAATAAATCTATATATTCTTGTGAAGAAATTGTCAAAAACTTTTTTAACGATTCTCTTATACTTTGATCATTATCTTGAAATCCTACTGATAACGCTGCTGTTACATCGCTGCCAAAATATATTGATTCATTATCAAATAAAGGACAAATCTTAACGCCATCATTAGATTCTTCAATTTCCCAATTTTGAGCCCCAAAATCATTAGTTCGAGTTAAGATGCTAAAAATATATTTTTCAATTATATCATCCATCATAACTTTTATATTGACGTTTTTTTGGTTTCTATAGCGATACTCTAATGCCTGCCAGATAATTTCTAGGTTATTCATGTCCAAAAAATTAGGTCCTTCATAACAATCAACCCAACTATCTGTTAAGCCCATATCTTTTACCATTTCTGGTTGCTCTTTGTAATACTCTCCTAAAAGCTCGGTCCCATTTATGTATTTAGCGTTCTTTTTTCTATAACTTTCAGAAATTACACCCTTTACAACTTTATGATCAATGTTTTTAAGTTCAGCTAAATCATAAAAACTTGCATTAAATCCTAAATATTTAGCAATAAAGTAACCTAAAATTTCGTGATACGGATAATTAGTTGGCTTAAAATAGTATTTTTTACCACTTATTTTTACCCAATAATGTGAATCCATGTACATACTAGGCTCTATTATACCATTTAGTAAAAAATCATAATTGTGCCATTTATTTTTATGTTTTATTTTACCAAAATAGTCATTTAAATCTATATAACCATTATTTCTTTTCATTTTATTCCTTAATTAATTTATCTAAAACAGCATTTATAATCTTTCTTACGTTGTCATCACTGTATTTCTTAGCTAATTCTACTGCTTCATTAACTACTACTATATCTGGTGTTTCTGTATATTTAAGCTCATATATAGCAATACGTAGTATTTGAGCACCAGTTTTATCAATACGTTCTAGTGACCAATCTTTCATATGTTTATTAGCTAACTCATCAAGTTCATTTCTATGAGTTACTACCCCATAAACAATATCTCTAACAAAATCGTTATCTATTTCCAAATTAGTTTCGATTATCTCTTCAATCTCAGTTTTAATGCTAGTTTTACTCATGATTTCATATTGATATAGAATAATCATACATTTTTCTCTTAATTCACTTCTAGTTAATGCCATATAATTCACCTCAGTCATTTAATTATAACATAGTGTCATGAAAAATGCAGTAAATAAAAGATAAAAACAAAAAAACGTCGGTTTATGACGTTTTATTTTTTACTTAAATCTTTCAGTTCAAATAATATGTTCAAAGCTTCTATCGGAGTTATGTGTAAAGGATCAATTGTTTCTAATTTTTCCTTAACATAGTCTTTAGTTATTTCTTTGGGTTCTTCAAAGTCCATTGAAAGTTGAATATTATCATCTTTTTTATTTTTCTTAGAGCCATTTTCATATTCCACCAATATTTCAGAAGCTCTTTTTAATAGTTCTTCTGGCATTTTTGCTAGTCTTGCTACATGAATACCATAACTTTTATCTACTGCACCAACTTTTACTTTATGAAGGAATGTAATATTATTTCCTTCCTCAACAGCCGTTACATGAACGTTTTTTATGTTATGGAATGTTCTATCTAAACTAGTAAGCTCATGGTAATGAGTTGAGAATAAAGTTTTACATTTTATATTTGTATTAATATATTCTAGTATAGCTTGCGCTAAACTCATTCCGTCATAGGTAGCTGTTCCTCTTCCTAATTCATCAAATAAAATTAAACTATTAGGAGTAGCATTGGCAATAGCGTTTCTGGCTTCATTCATTTCAACCATAAACGTTGATTCACCACTTACTAAATCATCACTTGCACCAATTCTTGTAAATATTTTATCCATAATTGGCAAATTGGCAGATTTAGCAGGAACAAATGAACCCATTTGAGCCATTATAACAATAATAGCTAGTTGTCTCATATAAGTGCTTTTACCACTCATATTAGGGCCTGTAATTAAAAGTGTTGAAATATCACTTTTCATTACACAATCGTTAGGCACATATTCTTTATCGCTTACTCTTTCAATAACAGGATGTCTTCCGTCAATAATTTCTAAAATACCTTCTTCATTTAAAGTAGGTCTTACTAGGTTAAGTTCATCAGCACAAACTGCTAAAGATGCTAATGCATCTAGTTCACTAATTATGTTTGCTGTTTTTTTAAGAGCAAATATATCTTTTTTAACTATAGATTTTATTTCATTAAATAAATTGTATTCAAGTTCAATTATTTTTTCTTCAGCATTTAAAATCATTGCTTCTTTTTCTTTTAGTTCAGGCGAAATATATCTTTCGTAATTAGTTAACGTTTGTCTCCTTTCCCAATTTAGAGAAGGATCAACCAACCCAATTTGTCCTTTACTAATTTCAATATAATAACCATAAATCTTGTTGTAACCAACTTTAAGAGTCTTTATACCTGTTTGTTCTTTTACGCGAGTTTCAAACTCAGAAAGAAAATCTTTTCCCCCACTACGGATTCTTTTAAGTTCATCTAACTCTTCGTTATATCCCTCTTTTATTAGGAAGCCTTCTTTTATTCCTAATGGCGGATTTTCATAAAGACTTTTTTCAAGTAATCCGTAAATATTCGAATGCGTTTCAATTTCATAACCAAAATCAAGATTTTTAACTATTTCTTTAATACGAGGTAACACCGCTAGCGAATTTTTTACTTGTAATAAATCGCGGCCATTTAAATTACCACAAGTAATTTTTCCACATAATCTTTCTAAATCATAAACTTCATATAATAAGTTTCGTAATTCATCTTTTAAAATAAATTCGTTATTTAGTTTTTCTAATTTATCATATCGCTCATTGATACTCTCTTTGTTCTTTAATGGATTCATTAACCATGATTTTAGCTTACGACTTCCCATTGCAGTCTTAGTTTTATCTAATAACCATATTAAAGAATATGTTCTTTCTTTTAAACGTAACGTTTCAACTAATTCTAAGTTTCTAACTGTATGAACATCCATTTCTAAATATTCTGCTTTATCAACTATAGTTACACTTTCTAAATGTGAAACATCTTTTAATTCTCTAACTACTAAATAATAAAGCAAGTGTTTTATTCCTGTTTTATTTCTAATGTCTTCTACACTATTTATTAAAGATTCATAACCATTTTCTAAATATTCCGAATTAATTGATACCTCTATACTATAATTGTTTTTTAACAAAGTGATAAGTTCAGTATCAGTATTATCTGCTAAAACTACTTCCTTGATATTTAGATTTAGAAGTTCATTTAATAATTTGGATTTATCGTGAGGTAAAGTTAAGGAATATATTGCTCCTGTTGAAATATCAGCATATGTAAGTAAATAAATATAACTAAAATCAAGAACACTACAAATATAGCTATTATCATGTTCGCTTAGTAATTCATAATCTACTACTGTACCTTTAGAGATTACTTGAACAACGCCTCTTTTAACAACTCCTTTTACTGATGCTGGATCTTCAAGTTGTTCGCAAATCGCAACTTTATATCCCTTATTAACTAATTTTTCAATATATGGTTGTACTGAATGAAAAGGCACTCCGCACATAGGAATTCTTTCGTCTAAGCCGGCATTTTTACCAGTCAAAGTTAATTCTAGTTCTCTTGAACAAAGAATCCCGTCTTCAAAAAATAATTCATAAAAATCGCCCAAACGAAAAAACAACAATTCTTCTTCATAATTGTCTTTTATGTCCATATATTGTTGCATCATTGGACTAAGTCTTAATCTATCCACTTCATTTCTTTTCATACTACATTACTCCATATTAATTATATCACGTTATTTAAGTTTTATTAAAACATTATTTGCGATTTAATGTATGTTTTTCGTCATTCATAGCTAATAATTCATCTACTACTCCTTTAAAAACAGAGTTTGCCCCTATTCCTAATCTTTCTCCTACATAGTAGAAAAGCTCTAATTGATCGTTAGAATCCATATTAAAATAATGCATTATTTTAACTACAAACGTAAATGTAGGTATACCTGTACCATTTAGTATTCCCGCTAATTCTTCATAAGGCATATCTAGTTCTACTGCTAAAAGTTCTAAGTTTAATCCTTTAAATTTATTATTTAACCATAAAGTTAGATTCATAAAAATCCCTCTTTTCGTAAGTAAATATTATAATTATATTTTATGAAAATAGCAATAAAAAATCACGTTATCTCCCTCCACGTGATCTTTCTTCATCATAAAAATATAAGTTATTCATCATATTCATACGAATATTAATTTGTTTTGCTCTTAGCTCATTTTCTAAAATCCTTAATTGCTTAATAAACTTTTCTTCTTTTTCATGAGTTAAAAATTTTTGATATTTATTTAAAATAATTACACGAAGCTTTGCAATTTCATCTAGAGCAATCATAATATCGCCTTCGGTAGTTTCTTCATCACTTGATTGTAAAATATTAAAGACTATCATGACAAGTTGTCGATATTTTTTGTTAAATTTAGCTGTTAGAATTCCATCAATCATCAACGGATTTACTAACTTTATGTTATTTACTATAATGTAATTTTCTCGCATTTTAGCTTTAGGTTTAAAAGTATAACCTTTTGCTTCATAATCCATCTCTAGAATCTCATAATTTCTTTCTTCTTTTTTTAACAAAAAACTTGCCATGTTTTTCACCTCACTTCTTTAGTAAATCTGGTCTTTTTGCCTCGGTCTTTTTCATTTGTTCATCCAAACGCCATTTTTCAATTTTAGCATGATCACCACTAGTAAGTACTTCCGGCACTTCTAGTCCATTATAAACTCTTGGTTTAGTATAGGTAGGATAATCCAATAAATTATCATTAAAACTTTCACTCTCTAAACTACCTTTAGTAATAACCCCATCAATTAAACGAGTAATGCTATCCACTAAAACCATTGCTGGTATTTCGCCACCAGTTAAAATAAAGTCTCCGATACTTATTTCATAATCAACAAGTGTTCTGATGCGTTCATCAAACCCTTCGTAATGTCCACATATTAAAATAAGATGTTTTTCGTCTTTTAAAGATACTGCCATATTTTGATCATAAGTAGTGCCATCCGGGGTTAAAAGTATTACCTTAGCCTCTTGCGTTTTAATAGCTTCAATAGCATTAAATATAGGCTCACATCTTAAAACCATACCAGAACCTCCACCATATGGAGTATCATCTACTTGACCATTTTTAAGAGGGGTATAATCTCTAAAATTAACTAAGTTTATTTCAACTAAATTCTTTTCAATTGCCCTTTTAATTATTGATTCTTCTAAAATATTATTAAACATATTAGGAAAAAGTGTTAAAATATCAATTCTCATATAATCAATCCTTTAGTGTTTTCTACTTCAATAATTCCTTCGTTTACGTTTACTTTTTTTATAAAATTGCCTTTTAGTGGAATATAAAAATTGTTTTTACCCGTAATACATAATAAATCATTACCGTTATTATACATTATTTCTGATACTTTTCCTAGTATAGTTTTTTCTTCAACTACATCTAATCCTATTAAATCTTGTAATAAATAATCATTATTATTTAATTCTAAATCACTTCTTTTAACATAAACTTTTTGTTTTAAATATTTTAAAACTTCATTTATATTATTGTAAGAAGAAAAGGTTACCATATCAAATTCTTTATGAGGACGATATGTATTTACAGTTTCCGGAATATAAGTATCTCCAATATAAAACACCATATTAGGTTTAAATACAAGCTCTTTTTTTTCAAAATTGCTTCGTATTCTAAGTTCACCTTTAATACCGTGAGTATCGACTATTTTACCTACATATACGTAATCCATATTATTTTTTCCTCCTACTTCTTTTAAAAGAATTCTCAAACTGAGCAATATTAACGAGTGCACTGTAGTGAATTACATCGTCTATTGCTTCGATATTTACACTATCAACCATATATCCTAGTGAACTTAAACCTAAAAACAATATGGCCACGATATCTTTTTTACATAATGGTTTTATATGTTTTTCTTTTATACCACGAAATTCTTTTTCGTAATAGATTTCATATTTTATTTTCCTTCATCATTTAAATAACTTATAATTTTAGAAATATCATAAATCCCAATTAAATTTAAACCTTCTTTTATGTATCTTTCAGCATCTATTTCGTTAATATTTAACTTTTCCATTAAAATCAAACCTTCTATTTAAAATAATTCATATAAAATTATACTGGTTGCAACCCCAACATTTAAGCTTTCACAAACTTCGTTCATCGGGATATATAAATGTTCATCACATTTACTTAATAATTCACTTTTAACCCCAGATCCTTCGTTTCCCATAATTACTGCATATGGAGTAGTTTTACTAACTCCTTTTAATACTTTCCCATCATCTACTTTAGTTCCATATACACAATAATTTCTTTCGTGTAGCTCATCGATCAAAGAACTAATATCTCTTTTTACTACATTTATGTGAAAAACCATCCCTTCACTGCTTCTAATAACCTTAGGGTTATATAAATCAACAGTGTTTGGTGATACAACGATTGTATCAATATTAAACGCTATAGCGCTGCGGATAATTGTTCCAAAATTCCCAGGATCTTGTATATCATCCAAAATAACCACGTTTCCAGTTACTTCTTTTTCTTCTATTTTTTTACAAACTGCACAAACATTAGAAATCGAAACCTGATTAGTAATTTTTTTCATTACCGCTGCTGAAACTTCAACATAAGGGAGTGCAGTTTTAAATTCTGTTCCCTCTAATATTATTAATTCTGTTACTAAATGAGATTTAATAGCTTCAGTTACTAAATGATCCCCTTCAACTAAAAACAAACCTGTTTCATCACGATATTTTTTATTATTTAATTTAGTCCAATTTTTAACTCGTTCATTATTTAAAGAATCTATTTTCAATTTTAACACTCCTTTAACCTTTTTCTTGCATCTTTATATTTGGGATAAAAATCACTAACTAAATCCCAAAATCTTTTGCTATGATTGCCTTCATAGAAATGACATAATTCATGAATAATAACATAATCAATTAAATCTATATCTTTTTTTAATAGCTCACTATTTAACGTTACTATATTATCGCGTCTATTACACACTCCCCAACGAGTTTTCATATTTCTAATTTTTAAAGTAAATACAGGAAGCCTACTAAAGCTATCTTTACATCTTTCTACTTCATTATTAAACACTCTTATACATTCTTCTTTAATAAATTTGTTTAGTTTCTTCTCGCTAGGATAATAAATGTAACCATCTTCAAAATATATATTTTTTATATTAGGATCTTCAACTTTAATATATTTTTTACCTAAGTAATTAAAGAATGCATCGCTATTATTCAGCTTAACTTGCGATTCGTACATTTTTAATAATTTCAATTCGTTCTTCTCTATTAATTTTAGTATCTCTCTTTTTGTTACATATATATTACAAGTAATATGTAATTTTAAATCAGCAGAAAAACGAAAATAAATATTTTTATTATTCTTACGTGTAATAATTACTTCAACTGTGTTTTCTCCTAATGTAACAAACATATTACCACCATGTTTATTTTAGCATAAAAAAAGAGATTATTAAATCTCTTTTAATCTATTACTATTTCGTAAGGAGAATTTGTATCTATTCGACCATCACCAGTAAACTTAACATCAGCTTTTAAGTTGATTACTGGGCGCGCACCCGGGTAGTCATCGTTGAGGAGGTTGCTGCCGACAAAGCCATCAGAGTTGACATACCACGCATACACACTGTCGTCTAAATCAAAGAAGTTATACGGAGCGGAAGGCCAATACATTTCATTACTATACAGGTAATATGTATTATTAGCTAAATTTGTGCCTCCTGCAAAGAATACTTCGTCTGCCGTTATTAATCCTATTGGATTACTAAGTAATCCATTGCCTAATTTATCATTTGTTGTATATCTATCACTTTTATTTGTACATGTTAATTCTGGTGCTTTATTATCTGCTAATCTTCCATATGGACCATAATATGTATATGTATATGCCGCTTGATTTGGATCTGTTATTACTGTCCAATCTTCATTTAAATATTCATACTTATATATTTCTCTATCATTACAGAATATTCCATCTGCTATATATTTTTCGTATGTATCTTTTAAGTGTTCTTCGTACCAGTCATCTACTACACCTTTAATTGTACTATCAACTTGCGTTCCTGTTCCATCATCATATGTATATCCTACATATTTTTCATTATCAAAGTTTGTGTTATATGCTGTATTTGCTATTGTTGCTGTATGAGAAACTCCATTTTCTACAGGTGATGTCCCATCATATATCATTCTTATTGTTCCATCGCCATTAATACGCACTATCCGCCAATACATTGGTGTCCCTGACGCCACTTCAACTTCTTTTGTTGTCCAATTATTATAATCCAAAACTGTCAACGTTGTATCTTTCACATATGTTCCAAATTTGACATAGTTGTTGGTTGGTGCTCCTCTAAAGTAATAACTAATTCCCAAGTCATCTTGTGCCTTATAAAGCCCCGCATCACTAGAGGTTGTTACTACACTAAATACATTGCTTCCTTTTATAGTTTTTGCTGTTACATAATTCCCACTTGTTCCAAATGCTGTTACTTCATATATTGTTGAATAACTGTAGTTTTTATCTGTGTTTTTTAAAGTGTATTTCCCACACACCTTAGTTCCATTTCGACATTCTGTTAATGTTGCTTGTGTTAGTGTTCCTGATAATGTATAACCCTTTTCTTTATCAAATTCATATGTTGTTCCATACCAATAGTTGTTTGATATTCCAAAATTTTGTGATGATGCTGTTACTGTACTTGCATCTCCTTCTGTCCATTCTGCACTCAAGCTTGTTATTGCATCTGCTCCTCCATAGTTAGAAAGAATATCATATGCTAGCGTTCCTTCTTTATATGGATTTGTTATTCCTTGTCCTACTGTTACACTTATCTTACTTTGGAATGTTTTATTCTGTTCACTTATTGGGGCATTCGCATCTATCCATATACGCAATTCATATGTTATTGTATCATCTTCTGTTTCTTCTAAAGACCCAGCTAGCGTTCCATATAAAATCATATTTGATTCGTATGCTCCACTTACTGTTGGTTCTGCATTTCCTACAGCAGTTAATAGCTTTATTTCATCGTTTAAAGCAACTTTAATAGCACTTGCTTTAATTGCATTTGCGCTATCCCCAATACTTTCTAGATTTACTTGATAATCTACACTCGTTGTACAGTTATT
>JAFRZY010000010.1 GCA_017442305.1 Bacilli bacterium
ACACGGAAAATTAAAAGTCCGTTGTGCGGATGGAAATATAAGAATGACCAGAATCCCTGGAAAAATGAAAAAACGTATTTGGATTCGTGAAGGAGACGTAATCCTTGTAAAACCATGGGATTTCCAATCTGATGAAAAAGCTGATGTAATTTGGAGATACACCAAAACCGAATCAAATTGGCTTGAAAGAAAAGGCTACTTGAAAATGTAGTCTATCTACTTATTTTTTTGATATAAATGGATTCAAAAATAGCTAAAGCTGATGCAGCCCATGAAAAAATGCATTCCCGAAAACGGAAAAAAGACAGTTCCGATAGAAAGGTAGGGAATGAAATTTTTGATAAATTAACGCTGGAAACATTATACAAATTAGCTAATCAGGGATACATTGATATCTTGAATGGAGCCATAAGCACAGGCAAAGAAGCAAATGTGCTTACAGGCATTACAGATGATGAGAAATTTGTTGCAGTTAAAATTTACAGAATAGCAACATCTGATTTTAAAAAGATGGATTACTACCTCAAAGGAGATCCAAGATTTAACATCAAAACAAAAAATAAAAGGAAAATCATTTATTCATGGGTTACAAAAGAGTTTAAAAACCTGACAAGATTGTATGACGCTGGAGTGACTGTTCCAAAACCACATACAAGTTCAAACAATGTTTTGATAATTGAATTTATTGGTGACGATGACGGAAATCCAGCTCAGCCAGTTAAAAACCAGCCACCGAAAAATCCTGAAGAATTCTGGAACAAATTGCTCGTTCAATTAAAATTATTTGTCAATGAAGCAAAATTGGTCCATGGAGACTTATCTAACTACAACATTTTAAATCAAGACGAAACACCTGTCATAATTGACGTTTCACAGTCAGTAGTTTTAGACAATCCCATTTCTAAAGAGTTGCTTGAAAGGGACATTAACACACTTGTAAGAGAATATAGCAAACTTGGCGTTAAAACTAGTTTTGAAGAAGTGTGGGAATATGTCGCCCCCAAATTTTAAATTATGAATTCTAATCCATTACTAACCTTTGAAAGAAAAAAGTTTAACCAAATTAAAGAATATCACTTATATTTTTAGTTTTTAATTCTTCATCAACTTTTTCCGGATTGGATTCTAATAAGTTTATTAATTTTTCTAATCTGGACGCAAATAATAAATCATCATAATTAAAGTTAAATTCTTTAAAAACAAATTTATTTGGATATTTTTCTTCAAATTCATTTTTATCATATTCACTGCAAAAACCATATCTTTTATGGTTATAATAAACTTCATAATATATGTATTTCTCTAAATATAACAAAGTTTGTTGAGGAGTCAATCCCATGATTATCAAATCCCATTAAGTATATTTTAGTTTAAAACCTTTCATTTTCAATTAAACAGTTCACTTCATTACAACTTTCGCATTTCGGAACTTTTACATCTTTTAAAATTTCTTTAAAATTTTTTCTATCCCCATGGCGAAAATCATCATTGAACAATGATTCACCACCATATTCCACTCTACTTTCAAAATCAATTTTTTTAAATCCAAACAGTTTAACTAAAGTATCTTGAAGACTTTCATCAAAAAATAAATCACCAATATCCAAATGACATGGAAAATTTAGATAAGTATCGTAATCTTTTTCAACATATGTTTTGATTGCTTTAATGACCATTTCATCTAATTCTTTTGAAGTGAATTTTTTCCAATGAGTTAGTTCAAAAGCATATTGCTCTTCAAAATCTACTGACTCGAATTTGTAGTAATGCATGAGAATACTTTATTATATTTAACTTATTTAAATTTTTAGGTTCAGAATTGACCCCATTTCGTAAAATTGTAGTGAAAAAAACATAATATATAAAATTAACTATTCGAACATCCTTAAAATATTAAAAAACAATCATGCAATAATTATAAATAACTTACTATTTCACTTGTTGCTCTTTCAAGTGATTTTCTCTCATCGGAAGTTAAATAGATTGAATCTTCCAAAATATAAACATACTCCATGAAATCTTCCACCAATCCATACCATGAATCATGACTTACTGCCAAATCATCCCCCAGTATTTCAGCTATCTTTTCAACTAAACTACATGCAAATGAATGTTCTCTCATCTCAAGTATTTTTGGCAGTTCATTGTTCATGAACTCATATAATGCATATTCCATCATGTCAATATTGTAAATTCCAAAATCCACAAAAGACCTATCTTCGCCTGAGCGAAATACTTGATCCAATTTATCAATGTAATACTGTTTATCAATTACCGATTCATTGCCAAATTTATCTAAAAAAGCCTTTTTAAGTTTTGAATTTTGTTTCATCTCATTTTTCAGAAAATCACGAAGCTGATTTTCATCAATTGATATTATCAAATCATCTTCTCTTTGACTATTTTTTAACAATTCCGGATGTTTTTCAATGTAAAATATTAATGCTGCTTCATGTTTGCAGGAATATTTTGATTTGCAACTACAGAAAACATGATATGGAGAGTGAAAAACAATCGGTGCCACTACTTCAAAACCATCAACTTTAGCAATAATTTCGCTATCTCCAACATGTGAAATTTCCACTTCACAATTTTCTGCCCCATCTAATGATTCTTCATCAAAACTTAACTGCCAACCTTTCATATAATTATTTATTTAATTATCAGATAAATAGTATTATGAAAAGAAGTGATTTGACCAAATTAAAGAAAATATATTCCGACGACAATAACATCGTTTACGATTTAAGAAATAGTCCTTTTTCAATTTTTAGTCATAACCATGCAGGCTATGTTCTTGATGAAAACATTGTTTTTGGAAAAGACTATCCCACAGGATCATTTGACTATGATACATACCAAATATTACTTTATTTAAAAAATGAACCTAATTTAGATAAAATCTTTGGAAACCTTGAATTTAAAACAGTACATGGAGACCACCTTCTCAGACAAAACATCATAGAAAAAAATTATATAACCCCAATTGCATCAGATAGTGTCGATTTTGAAGATGAAATCCTAAAAATGAATGCAAATGAACTGACAAATATTTTAAAAAAACATGGAATAACTGCTTCAGGTAAAAAGAAAAAATTAGTTAAATTAGCATTGGAACATGTTACATCACTTGATTTTGAAAACTGTGAATTTGAACTTGCAGAAAATGGTGAAAAATTCCTAAATGATTTCAAATGGATTGAATTATATGATGTTTGCTTAAATGATTTTGAATTTGATGACTTTTATAAGTTCATTGATGAAAATGAGTCTAGTGACCTAATCCAAATAGGTTTTGAATATATCGATAAACATTTAGCCCATGCCCATAAATGTGAAGACTTTAGATATGTCAGCGATTGTATAAATGCACGCGCATTTATCTATGTTTATGCAGATGAAATATATGAAGCATTGAAAGAAGAAATTAAGAATTATATTTTTAGAATCAATCCAATTTACGATTACGAAGATTATTATAGTATGTATGTCCTTTTAAATTACTATGACATTGAATGCATTAGAATTTACACATCCCAATTAGAGATTAATAATCTTGAGGAAATATTTAACAATATTTGGGATTCCATGAATCTTGAAAAAGAATTTGTTTCAAAAAAAGAAGCATATGAATTCTTAAATGAACTATTTGATGAAGAGAAATTCGAGGATTTATGTGAAAAATATTTAAATGAAGTGATTTTATGATTGATGAATATGAGTGGCAGCTAGATTTTCACTATCGTGAAAACGGAACTGGTAAAAACTATTACAAATCAGGACGGGTTAAATTTATTGAAAAAACTGGAAGCATTGTTAATGCAATTGTTTAGATGATTATGAGTTTAAAGTAAAAATTAAATTATGTGAAGATAAATATGTTGATTCCATTTCATGCGAGTGTGGTGAGCAATCATGCAAACATATGGCAGCATGTCTTCACCTATTGTCAAATGAAGAAGTTCCAGACAATAAAAACAAATTTATGGAAATTGATGAAATCCTTGATAATCTAGAATATGATGAATTAATCAACTTTGTTAAAAAACAATTAAAAAATGATTACAATTTCTATAGAAAGTTTAAAGAGAAATTTAAACCATGAAAAATCAACTACAAATCATTTAAAATAATCATTTAAATCTGTCTGATGAGTATCATCAATTCGATTTTTCCCAAAGTACTTATCTTTCATTTCTTTATTAATAAATTTCAAATCTTTATGATTATTCAATAGTCTTTCAAGAATAATTTTAGCATCGTCTTTTGAAACAATGCACCTATTAAATTTAAAATAATTCCAAGATTTTTCAAATGAATCAATTAATCTTTCAATTGAAAATTCATCTTTCAATAACCTTAAATTATCTATATTTTCCTGGTTTAACGGCATGTAAAAATTATAATAAGACTTATCCAAATAGACCGGATTAATTGCCAAACAGAATCTCCTCATTTCCCAGTTTAATGCATCATCTAAATGCTCATCCAATTCTGCAAAAATTGCTTTAGATGAAAAACAATTTATTAAATAGTCAAAATCTCTTTTCTTCCTAGCCAGTTCAATATGCTCATCAAGATATTTTGAAACAACTTCGTTGAAATCCCCCTCATTAACCTCATGAAATTTGTTAAAATCATCAAAATCAAACTTGCTTAAAAAATTCATGTAAAGTTCAATCCATGAATAATCATTTAAATAATCTTTACCTTTTTGGGTTAAAAATAACTTATCAGAGACAAATTCATCAAACGAAATATCACTTTCACCAATTCTATCAATAAGTTCCTGTTTTCTTCCCGAAATTTTTAGTCCATTATCTCTTAAGATATCTTTCAATTCGTCCACAATTAAATAATTATTAGCAAAATCAGCCCAAGTTTCTTTAGTAATTTCATAAGTAACATATCCTTCACCAAATAATAATTCAGAAAATATGTCTTGAGGCAATTTTAAATTGTTAATTATAAGAAATGCCAAATCCAAATTATGATATTCATCAATGAATTTTAAAATTTTAAATTGATCTAAATCATAGCTTGTAGGATAATCTTTTCCATAATTAATGTTTTCAAGCTTGTATTTTCGATCCAACCTTTCAAATAATTCCGACAGGGAAGAGAATGTATTGCCTTTATCGATGAAAAATTCATCTTCAAAATCATCATCAATAAAATCAGAATCATGTTCATAAAACAGATTATAACCACAGATTTGACATGATTCATCCGATAGATTTATGGGATTGTAACAATCCGGACATATATTTGTATTCAACTGAAAAATATCCAATAGGTCTATTTGTGAATCCAAATCGTTTAGGAAAAAGTTAAAACGGGTGATTATTCCATCATCTGTAACTTCACCACGCTCATATTCTTCTGTTAAAACATCCTTAATTTCCTGAGCTTTATTTTTAGAAATGATTCCATCATCAATCATGTCTTGCATATAATCTGAAAATTCTTCGCCATGCCCTACAACTATATCAAATCCCAATTGAGACTTTGGCAATTTATCTTTTAAATCGAACATTATTTGAGTAAATTCTTCGGAATTCTGCAGGAACAATTCTTTGATTTCATTAAAATAATTATTATCTAATGATTTACGTTTTCCATATTCCTTAAAATCATTTTCAAGTTCTTGATGATAATAAATAATATTTCGTCCTGAAGTTGAGATATCCATAAGCAATAAACTGGAACGAATATCCAAATCATAAATATTGGAAGACAATATCTGTTCATCATCAGGAGCTCCATTAGAATTTGATAAAATATCCTCATTTTTAAAATCAAAACTAATTGCACTAGCTACAATATTTTCACTTAATTTAGATGCAAATCCATAATGAATTAGAATTTCAACAATGTTTTTTGTTGGCTGTAAAATGCTTAATGAATTGCCTGCTGCAAGAAGAATATTAATTTCCAATAAAAATAATGAATTGCCCCTAAATTCAGGTAAAACATAAATTTCATTTAAAACAAAATTCGTTGCTGAATTTAATCCGTAAAAAGCAAAACCTACAACTTTGTTTTCAAATAATATTTCTTTAAAAACATCCCCGAACCTATTCTCTAATATAAATCCTTCATTTAAAATAGATACATAAATATATTCATAATCCTTTTTTAAAATAGATTCAACATCCAAATAATCTGATAAATCATTATGAATTATTTTAGGATTATCATCATTTCTAATAATGAATTTTGTTGTCATGAATTTCCTCCAATACTAATTATTTAACTTTTTTATTAAAAACTAATACGGGGAAGGCATTTGGTATAAGATTTAAATTACCCAACATTAACTCCATAGTTTTTTAAATTTTAACATATCTATTCTAGATTAATCTGATATTAAACCATTCAATTATTAATTTTTCAATAAATCTTCAAGATATTTAAATCTATTAAACGATAAAACACTAATTAATTCAGAAATAGCTTTTATAAAATCTTTATCATTACTTATAAGCACCAAATTCTTAATTGTATTAGTTTTAAGATATTCATGAACATCAAAAAGAATCTTTTCATCTTCACCGTGGAAATAATTTCTAAGAGATTTTCGATGAATAGCTTTCAAAACATTTGGATCTTTGTTTTGATAAGCTGGAATGAAATTCATTTTCTTTAAGCAATCTTTTTTACCATTTCTGTGTTTTGATTCAAAATTTCCAAAATAGTTATTGAATTCTATTTTTACCTTAAATGCATCTGTATTTTCATCAAAATTTAATTCCTGCCAGATTACATCAATAGCTTTGTGCATATCATCAACTTCAAACTTTCCGATTTGTCCAAATCGATTTACTTTCATGTGAATTTCAGCTAAATCAATGAAGTCACTATCCCCATATTTATTAAATATCTTTTCTAATTTAGTCAGAAATTTAGCATATTCCCTATCTTTTCTTTTGAAAACATCTTTTATTTCTTCGTTGACATGAAAAGAATAATACTTAGTATTCTCATCAACAATTGCTTTTCGAGAAGCAGCATGTAAAGGGTCTAATGAATAAATGTATCCAATTATTACATTAGTATCTAAAAAGGCATTCATTAACCTACCCCAAGATATTTGTTACTTCATCTATTGCATTGTCGTATTTTGAATCATCATCAAAGATTTCAGTATAGAAGAAATCTTCTTGTTCGTATAAGAAAGCATCAAATTTCTCATATTCTTCTTTATAATCATCCAATTGTCTTTCTTTAACAATCAAATCATTGAAGTTTTTTAAAAGAAGCACTATAAATGAAGAATAGTGAAAATATTTTTCAAGATTATCAACAATGTAAGTAATCATTCTTTTAATTGATGCAAAGTTATAATATTCATCATAATCAAAGTTGATTTGTTCCATCATCTCAGAAATTTCATTTAATGAAGATTTAATAGATTCTAAATCATTTAAAAATTTCTTATCTTCAGAATATTTATTAATAAATTCATCAAGAGGCATTTCATCATTTCTAGTGAATTTCTCTTTAACGGAATTGTAAAACTCTTTAAAAATGTCTAAAAAATCATCTATGACATTAGTATTTCCATTTACAGTAGCATATCCTGACATGAATCATTCCTCCAGTTTATTAATTGCATCAATAAATATATTAAGTGTCTCATTTGTATCAGCATCAACAATAACTTGCTTTAACAATGTATCTTTAGAGTTTCTATTTGCAATAGAAATTATTTCATACTCGGAGTCTTTAGATAGTTTCTCATCACGTACACGAAGTTGAATGGTAATAGCTTCAACACATTTACCATCTAAATTTTCATTAATATTATCAATTAAATCCTGATTTAACAAATCATTAAGTGATAGTCCTTTAGTGATTGCTTGGAGATATTTCCATTCCATTTAAAATGACTCCTAAAAATATAATGATGATACAAATATTCAATTAATAGTTTGTATTAATTTATTTAAATATTTTTGGTTTAATATAAGATAAAATTTACATTATCATATAAATATTGCTTTAAACTTAAAATATATAATATTTAGGGCTGTGTCCGATTTGGTACTGATGCTTAGTTTTTGTTGATGATTACACATCGATTTATCCACCTGATGTTGTTGAGTGTTATTCTGATGAGCAGGCCTCTGTATGTTTTGAATATCCTTTTGATTTTTCCAGGGAGTGTTATTTTGTAAAATCCTTCAATTAAATTATTTGTGCTTGGGATTTTACGGTTTATTGTGTGTTGTATTGCTTTGTCCAGGTATTTGGATAAGTTTTTTATGAATGCTTTGATCTCTTTTGGCAAGTCATCTAATTTATCGTATAATTCTTGGAATCGTTTTCTTGCTGTTTTTTCAGTCTTGGATTTGAAAATTAGGCTTATTTTTTTCACAAGTTTGTCGTCTCGTTTTAATTTGTTTGTGTATTTCTTTCTTTCGGCTTTCTTTTTGCTTAATTTTTTATTTAAGTTCTTCTTTTTTTCATTATCTTTTTGTCTTTGTGTGTCGTCTTTTCGTGTTCTACCTTTTTGTCCTTTGTATTTTTCACTTATTTCTTTTATTTCTTTTTCTAATTCGGTTATTTCTGTGTTTAATTTTTTTATTCGCCTATTTATCCCATTATGTTTCTTTATTAGTTTATCCATTAGGTTTTTCATTGCATGAAAAATGCATCTTTGATGATTGAAGCCTAAATCATCAATTATTGATGCATATGCACGATATCCATCAGTTATTATTGTTTTTACTTCTAAATTTCCAAGGGATGTTTCTAAAAATAATTTTATATAATCTTTTGAAAATAAATCTCTTGGAATTATGGTATCTTCAATTATTAACTTGTTTTCTGCGTCCAATAATGTTAAACGGACGTATGGTTGGTGTTTAATCCAGAGGAATTCTTCATCATAATGAACTAACCCACTAAATTCAATTTCACCATCTATAATCTTTTCTTGAAGCTCTTTAATACTCATACTCAAATATCCATCAATCGCTTTATTAAATAAGTCATGAACTCTTTGTCTGGGAATTTTAACTCCTAAAAATAGCTCTAATATTTCACTAACTTTCTGGTTAGAAATCTGCTCAATACTTAGCAATTTAACTATTAAATCCGCTAAAAAGTTACTAAACTTACAATTTTCATCAACAAAACTATCTAAATTAGTTGTAGCAGTAATATCAAAATCATCAACTTCTTTAATATATTTCTGGACATGAACATGATTTAAATTATCCAAACATATGCTCTTGGTTCCGTTACAAACAAATTCTTCATCAAATAAGTTATTTTCTTGATTAACATTAATTAAAATGATTTTATCATCATCACGGGCAATACTATCTAAAAAATAAAGTAAAACCATTGGAAAATCAAGATCAACAACACATTCACCATCACAAAAGAAAATTTTATATATCTCTTCAGTATTAAATAATACTGGAGAGTTTGTTTTAGAGGTCATAAATAAACATATCTCTCCAATTAATATATAACTCTTTTTAAATAATTTTACACTAGAAACAAACCTTAAAAAATACTCTAATTATATGTACATCAAACATATGATTAAATATAATAAATTAAAGTAACATCAACAAGATTCAAAATAAAACAAATAAAAATAAATGAAATTCAACAAACCTTCAATTTAATGCACCACAAAATCAATAAAACAACACCAAAACCAACCAATAAAAAAATCAAATTCAAAAAATTATCAAAAATCATCGAAATGAAATTTCAACTGTAAACAGAGAAAAATAAGAAAAAATCATACATTAAAAATTAAAAAATCAGTACCAAATCGGACACAGCC
>JAFRZY010000011.1 GCA_017442305.1 Bacilli bacterium
CGGTTTTAAAAACGATGTAGATCCGGTAACATATGATACCATAAATAATCCGTTTCCGATTATCGACATCAACATTGAGAATAATGCCAACAAAAAAAGCACCTCCGAAAACACTAACTGTTTTATTATATGAAGACGCCTTTGTTTTTGTGTATGTACCATTTATTAAAAATTTTATAAACAAACTGAATAAAGACCAATGTCGGTATATACAAAAAAGACTCTCTGTTAATTATTACTTTTCTTTTGTTGTTAATCATTTTAACAACCTCCTTTAATATATTTGGGAATTCTGAAAAAAATCATATTCCTACTATAATAAAAGAGATTATTTTTCAAAACATTATTTGAATTTATAAAAAAAGATTCTCTACTAAATATAGAATCTTACAAACTACTTACCTTTATCGGTACTTTAGTCTTAACCTTAAATACCGATAAAGATATATAAATATTTATAAAAACATTAACGGTACTTTAGGATAAAAATTCAATACCTAAAATACCGTTAATGATATATAGTATATTTAATACTTTTTTGATTGAAACTTATTGTCAAACTCTACCAACAATATCGGTGTGAAGTTCTGTTTCATTGCTTTAAATCAGTTTGAAAGTTGTTGCATTTCAACTAGGTCACCATCGGAATTATATATAAATCTGAACAAAACTTCTGTAACTCTGTAATCATTATTAAGCAAAGATTGACCTATATTATAACTGCAACCATTTACACTATTAAACGAATATTTTGAAATACTTTGATCGCCTGAACTGAGTTCTCTGCCATTTTTCCCTTTGATAGTTACAGTCATTCCACTGCCATATTTTGATAAACTCCCCCGAACAATGTAACCATCAAAATAATAGTTTCCCTCTCCATCTTTATGTGGCTCCATAGCATTCATGAAATAGAGTTCTGAAGGTAGTTCGGATTCATCAACTGGTTTATCTTCAAAATTCCCTTCCGATTCATAATCATCATTGTACGAATATTCATCGTTATTATTTGTTGTTAATACTCCATCACATGAAGATAATACCATTGTTAATGAAAGCAACGTTAAAATTAAAATTATTTTCTTTTTCATTTTCTTTTTCCTCCTTTGTTTTTTGACATTATACCATACATCGACATTTTTGTCAATCAATATTATCATAAAAGATAAAGAAATATCATTAAAGATATTATAAAATTACTAAGAGGTGATGCAAAATGGAAAAGTCAATGTATGGATTTCCAACAAGATTAAAAATTTTAAGAGAAAAAATGGGTTATACACAATCTGATGTAGCGAAAAAACTATCACTTACAAGAGCAAGTGTTAATGCTTGGGAAATGGGACTTTCTTCTCCATCTACTCCTTTTGTAGTCGAATTATCAAGACTTTTTCATGTTACTACGGATTATCTTTTGGGATTAGATGATTGTCTTACAATAAGAACAGATAACTTAACCGAACGAGAAATTTCTGTTGTCTTAAATACAATTGAATGTTTTTGTAACTCAAAAGAAAAATAATTTGTATTTCAAACAGCCTAACCAACTTCTTCTATGTGTCATTTTATAACGCTTAAAATCCCCTTACAAACAACGAATGTTTGTTTATAAGGATTTTTATTTAATTAAAAAAGAATCATTCTACACAAAGATAAAATGATTCTTAATAGGTTATACTGTAAATTTTATATGTTCATTATAAAAACTTATTAGTTTTATGTAATTCTTTTCTAAAAATCTAACTTTTTCCTGTTCTGCTCTTTTTATCACTAACAAACTAACCCCTAAAGATTCAGCAAGTTCCTTTTGATTCATTCCCAATTCTTTTCTTATGCTCTTTATATTCTTACCTTGATTGAAATATATAAATCTATGATAATCATCTAATAACACATCTAAATCAACATTATATATATCAGATAATTTAGTCATAACCTCTATGGGATAAATTCTTAATCCTTTTTCATAACTGATATAAGTTGTCCTATCAATTCCTATTCTTTTAGCAATATCTTCCTGATATAAAGATTCTCTTAATCTAAAACATCTTATTTTCTCATTAATGTTTTCTAATTCATAAGGATTAGTAATTATAAGATTGTATTTTTCACATTCTTTATAATCATTTCCTATAATAAACCTAAAAGAATGAACATATAAAGGTGCATATCGTATACAATTATTTTCATATCTGTATAAGATATATAAATTTTCTCCTGCTTTACTTAAAATCTTCCATTCTTTTGAAAAAGGTACTTTTTCTGTAACATTTGTTTCCATTATGTTAGTATAGAATTTTCTATGCATCTTGCGGCAAAGGTTCCAAGTGTTGCACCCTTGTCGGGATTAAATGAGGTTATGGCTTTTATCAGACCTATTGTACCGATTGATATAATATCATCGCTGTCATAACCTTTAAGAGTGTATTTTTTTGCA
>JAFRZY010000012.1 GCA_017442305.1 Bacilli bacterium
GAATTAAATTATAGAATTGATATACTAAACCTACCTGTCTTCTTCTAAAAATTGCAAGTTTATCATCATCAAGTTCATAAATGTCCTTTCCATCAATAAATACTTTTCCTGATGTTGGGCGATCTACTCCACCGATTAAATGTAATAAAGTAGATTTGCCTGAACCTGATGCTCCAACTATTGCAACAAATTCCCCTTTTTCAACAGAAAAAGACACATTATCAAGAGCAACTACCTTTGTTGTTCCTTTGCCATAAATCTTTGTAAGATTTTCAACTTTTAATATTTCCATAAACATTCTCCTTCCGTTCTTACAAATAAATTATATTACCCCAAAGTTACAACTAAGTTACAAAATAAAAAAAAGTAGAAATTTTTCTACTATTCTTCAATTGAATTAAATAATTCGCCTGAAATATTAATTATTTCTAATATGGGAATTTTTGTTTTGTCATTCAACATTACATATTGTTCTACCATATCTATTTTTTTTACAATACCTGTTTTCTCTACATATTTACCTCCTGTTTTTTTATTATCATAAACAAAATATGTAAATTCAATTTCAGGATTTATTTTTATATTATCCAATATATACTGTAATTTATTATTTAAAACGCTTTTTAACCCATCGTCTATATCAATTCTCTTATCAGTAAGTCTTGCTGTTTCTTTTATAGCATCATCATATCCTGTTAAAGCAGAAAATGGTGCAAACTGTGCCGAACGAGCCTCTATACTCATTTGCGGACGCTTTTTAGATACATAATGAGGAAGATTTATTATATCATCGTAATTCTTATCCATTAGCCTTTATGACCTCCTATTTGTCCGTTTCTATCAATTGTAGTTCCACCCTCTTCTAAATTCATACCTTTTAAAATAGCGTTTTTTCCATATCGCTGTTTTATAGATAATAATACATTTTGAAGTTTATTTTCTTCTTTTTCATCTTGATTTTGTTTTTTATTTTTTTCATCCAATTCTTGAAAATTAGTAAACAAATCAAATTGTTGATAATTTGGTTTATTATTTGCTTTTTTTTCATCAATAACATTATTCGCAACAATATTAACTCTTCTAATTAATAAATCCCTATTTACTATGTTTTTGTACAACTCTAGCATCTTATCAATAATAACTTTTGACGAAGATGTATAATGATCTATGTTTATAGTACCATGAGCGTGTTTTGGTATTTTTCTTCCATAATGGTCAGTTGTTATCTCACCTTTATATTTACTAGATATAGAAGGATTAGTCAAATTATCTATATCATATCCTATTGTCAAAACTAATTGATTTGTTACAAGTTTTTTTGATACCAAATCTAACGACAATAAATCTGCCATTTCTTTAACAATTAATTCAGTTTTTTTATAATTATATGGACAATGTAATACTTGACCTGATCCTAAACTTTTTCTTTCTGGTTTATATGATTTTATATCTTTTATAGTACATGGTTCCCAACCCCAAGCGTGATCAATCAATAACTCTGCATTAACACCAAATAACTTATATAACAAATCTTCATTTTCAACGGAACATCTTGCTATATCACCCATTGTATATAATCCATTGGATTCTAATTTTTTAGCATATCCATTTCCAACTCTCCAAAAAGATGTTAAAGGTTTGTGATTCCATAATGTTTTTCTATAACTTAATTCATCCAGTTCTGCCATTCTTACACCAAATTTATCAGGTTCGGTGTGTTTAGCAACTATATCCATCGCTACCTTTGCTAAATACATATTTGTTCCTATTCCACCAGTAGCAGTAATTCCTGTTGTTTCATATACATCATGAATCATTTTTGTAACTAATTCTCTTGGTGTCATATTATTATAATTAAGATAATCTGTAATATCACAAAACACTTCATCTATTGAATATACATATATATCTTCAGGTGCAATATATTTTAAATAAACATTATAAATCTTAGTGCTATAATCCATATAATACGCCATTCTAGGAGATGCTATTATATAATCCAATTCTAAACTTTTATCTTTTTTTAATTCTAAATCATTTACGGATTTATTTGTAAATGGTTTATAGTAATTTGCTTTTCTTCTTTGATAATTTACTTCCTTAACTTTTTGTACTACTTCATATAATCTAGCTCTTCCGCCTAAACCATATTGCTTCATTGATGGGGTAATCGCCAAGCAAACTGTTTTTTCTGTTCTACTTTCATCCGCAACAACTAAATTAGTAGTTAAAGGATCTAAACCTCTTTCTCTACACTCAACAGAGGCATAA
>JAFRZY010000013.1 GCA_017442305.1 Bacilli bacterium
CTTTAGCTGGTTCATCAGAAGATACATCAGAGGATACAGTAACATATGAACTAAGAATCTGGATAGATGAAAATGCCCCGATAAGCGAACAAAACAAAACATTCCAAAGTAAAATAAGTGTAACAATAGGACAAGGAGTAATAAATCCATATAAAGAAGGCACGTTAGCTTATGATATTCTTTCTAACTATGGAGGAGCGGATGCAATAACAAGCTTAAGTGCAGAATGGACAGAGGGAGATGCAAGCACAGTAACAGCATCATCACAAAATCTTGGAACATCAAATAGTTATTGGTATGGAACAACGTATAAATTTGATAAAAAAACAGGAAAATATACATTATCCGGAACACTAACACAGGCAACATTGGAAGAATGTCGAAATGGCACAAAGACCTGCGGGAATTATACTTTAAGAGATGCAGAAAAAAATTATAGCGCTAAAAGATTATTTCAAATAACTGAATTTGGAACTGAAGGTAATAATGTAACAGCAAAAATATTATCGAGTTATAATATGTTTTCCAAAGATTTAACTTCGTATGATGCAGGACTATATAAAGCGCAAGATGATTTAGGAGAAACATTTATTTTCAGAGGAAATGTTACAAATAACTATGTAAAATTTGGAACATATGCAAAAGATACAACTGTAACAGTTTATGATACTGTTAACAGTATAAGAAAAGAAATACCTATATTAGAAGAAAGCCCAATGTACTGGCGAATAGTACGAATTAACGGAGATGGAACAATTCGTATGATTTACGATGGAATCGAAAAAATCGAAAATAGCAATGTTAACAGTTTTGCAAGTATTGGTTTGGGTATGTTTATTGATTACAGCTTAGATAGTAATGATGAAAAATATGTTGGATATACATATGATGAAAATGGTATACAAACGAAAGTGTTAGTAAAAAACATATTAGATTTATGGTATTCCAATAATATAAAAGGTAGATTTGATAACTGGGTTTCTGATGGGATTTTTTGCAACGATAAAAGTGCTAAATATCAGTACTTAGATGATTATTATCATGAAACAACCCCAGAATTGTCAACGACAAGAAAAATATTTTTTGAGACTCAAAATAGAAAAGAAAATTTTTCTCCTTCGCTAAAGTGCGAAAATAAAAGCGATAGGTATGCGGTAAGCGATAAATTAGGAAATGGATATTTCGAATATTCGGTTGGATTAATAACTATGGATGAGGTTCAAATCATTGGACCGTCCAGCTATTTATATACTAATACTAGATTTTGGACTGCTTCGCCAGCTCATAATAATTATGGTTTATATATGTATACTTTAGATCCGACTTATGGTTTAAGTCAGGACTATGTACGAAACGAAATTAATGTTCGTCCAGTAATCAACTTAAAAGCTAACGTAAAATTCACAGGAGATGGATCATATGGAACTCCATACGAAATAGTAATGAATTAAAAAAGAAGGATTTAATCCTTCTTTTTAGTTGCTTCCTAAAGGAGCAATGAGAATATTTTCATTTAATTTAGTTGAAATGCTTTTGTATTCTTCATAAACTGATTCATAATTTTTTAAATATGTATTATCATTCATCATACTAAACGGAATAACTTGATAGTTTTTATTACTTTGATCATATGTATACAATAGGTCAGCTCCAACATTATTAATCTCGATTGTTGTATTATCACCATCGACTGTTTTAGTAATATTTAGAGTGCCTAGCATACCAATAATAACTTTTAATCCTTTAGAATTTACTATATCTCCTTGATTACTTATGAAGTTTCCTAGAGAATAATAAACTACAGTATCGTCTATAATATCTATTGGTTGAATACAGTGTGGATGAGCGCCTAAAACGATATCTACATCTAACTCTGCTAAATAGTTAGCTATTTCTAATTCTTCTTGAGTGGGAGTATGTGTATATTCAACTCCCCAGTGCATTGCTACTATTAAAACATCAACTTTATCTCTTAAGTATTCAACATCTTTTTTAACTTTTTCTTTATCATAAACATTAACTAAATAATCTTTTCCTTGAGGAATTGGTAATCCGTTAGTAGAAGTAGTATAGGATAACATTGAATAAGTTATATTATTTTTTTCTTGGATAATATATTGGTTTCTAGATTCTTCAGAATCTGCTATACCGTGATACATTATCCCTTCTTTCTTTTTCCAATAATTATAGAAATTTAATACACCTGATTCGCCTTTATCAATAGTGTGATTTGTAGCAAGAGATACCATATTAAATCCGGCATCGATCATTGCATCTCCATATGCAGAAGGAGAGTTAAATCTTGGATAACCACTATAAGGTATATCATCACCAGCAAAAGGTGTTTCTTGGTTATAATAAGCTAAGTCATAATCTTTTAATTTTTCTTTTATATGAGTTAATTGATGTTTAAAATCATATGTTCCATCTGGCTGTTTGCCGTCTCTAATAACATCCATATGGAGTAAAGCATCGCCTGTAGCGGCTAAAGATAAATTATAAGTTTTAATTTTTTCTTCTGGTTCTATTATATCTTTTATTGGTAATTTAATGTTTGGTTTATCACCATTCAAATTTTTGAAATAACCAATAACCAATAAACTAAATAGCGTTAATACAAATAGAATAAAAATTAAAAACGACTTTTTTAGTTTTCTTTTTTTCATTTTAATCCTCTGCTTTAGTAGTTAATATTTTAAATGCTTCATCAACAGTTTTTTTGCCTTTGTATTTACTGTCAACAGGAATTAAATGCATATGATAATGTTTTACTTCTTGGGCAGAACCATAATTAACGCTCATAGTCATACCAGTAGCCTCTAATTTTTCCATTAGGGCATCACCTAAACGTTTTGCAACACGATTAATATGCGCTAAAACTTCAGCGGGAACTTCGGTATAATCCGTATAATGTTCTTTGGTAATGATTAATGTGTGACCAATGCTTTTTGGGTTAATATCCATAATAGCTATTACAAAATCATCTTGATATAACTCCTTTGATTCAATTTCTTTGTTTGCAATTTTGCAAAATATACAATCCATAATATCACCTAAATTTATTATAGCACAAACTTTTTTCTTTTTTTTATTTATTAGTGTACTTTTGTCTAGTGTTTGCATAGATTAAAATAGAAGGGAGTTTCATGATGGGTAATTATAAAGAAATAGTAACAAAAGCTGTGGTAGGTAAAGCTAAAAAAACTAGTGCAGGTGAATATATTTTAAAAACGGAGGAAAGTCCTAATACTGTTTTGGGGTGTTGGGTAATTAACCACACTTTTAGTGGTGCTAATAATAATGGTAGTGTTTTAATAAATGGTTCTTTTGATGTAAATGTTTGGTATTCATACGATGGTGATAGCAAAACTGCTGTTAGTACTGAAAGATTTAATTATACAGATCAAATGAATATAAGACTTAAGGATAATCAAACAATTACTAATGCCAGCGAAATAATTGTTAGAAGTTTAAAACAACCTACAGTATCAGAAGTTAGAATAGATGAAGGAATTGTAAAATTAAATATTGAAAAAGAATTAGGTGTAGAGATAGTAGGAGATACAAAATTAAAAGTTAGTGTTGAAGATTTAGAAGATGATTACGAAGTAATAAATGATGAAGAAGATGAAATTAATGATGAAGTTATATCAGAAATAGATGAAGATTATCTAAATTAACAGTGTCAACCAAAATTAGTTGACACCTTTTCTTATATATGCTATACTATGTTCAGTTTGGAAACAAAGGAGGAATAATAATGGCAGTTAAATTAAGATTAAAAAGAATGGGATCAAAACAAAAACCATTTTATCGTGTAGTTGCAGCTGATGCAAGAAGCCCTAGAGATGGTAGATTTATTGAAACAGTAGGAACTTATAATCCAATTAAGAATCCAGCTGAAATCGCTATTGATGAAGAAAAAGCTATTAAATGGTTAAATAATGGTGCTGTTCCAACTGATACAGTTAAAGCTTTATTAAGCAAACAAGGTATAATGGCTAAATATGCAGCAAGTAAAGTAAAAACTAAAGAAGGTAAATAATTATGAATTTAGTGGAATATACTGAATATTTAGTAAAAAGCATTTGTAAAGAACCAGAAATGGTTAAAGTCTCAAGCTTTGGAGCTGAAGATGATGCAACTATTATAGAGATTATTGTTCATGAATCAGATATGGGAGCAGTAATTGGTAAAAATGGTAAAATGGCTACATCAATTAGAACTTTAGTACAAGCTTATGCTTATATAAATGGCAATAAAAAAGTAAAAATTAATATTGATTCTTTTTAAGACACTTTAAATAAGTGTCTTTTTTTGTAAACTAGAAATATTAAAGTTTTAAAGATTAAAATATGTGGTATTATTAGAATAAGGAAGGTTGATTATAATGGATGAAAATAAAAAATTAAAAATTTGGTTAATAGTTCTTAGTTGTTTATTAGTTTTACTAGGAGCTTATGTCTTTTATTTAGAATATAATAGAGGAAATAGTGATTCTAAAATTAATGAAACTGATGTGAAAGAAAATGGGGATCAAACAATTAATGGTGATGTTATAGAAAAACTGAGTTATGATGAAGTTTACAATTTGGTTAGTAAATATACAAACCTAGGAAGCACCTATAATTTGGATGATTACGGAAAATCATTAAAATATTATTTTAACAATAATTTAAAAGACCTTGATTTTGAAAAAATAAAGTTGTTTGTAGCTTTAAAAAATTCGATTGGATCTAATATTACGGATTGTAAAAAAGCTGGCAATAATATTTTAGAATTTGATGGACAAGATTATGGTTTGTTGGAATATGGCGTTTTTTGTTTTGATAATGGCGCTTCTAAAAGCTATTCATATGTTGATGTAAATAAGCAATATAAAGTTTTATTTGGAACAGATAAAGATGCTATACAAGAATCTATTTATATAGCAGATTATTATTATTTTGATGGTGATAATTTTGTATCTTTATTTGAACACGATAACGGTTTATCTCCAGATGGACATGTATCAAAAATTACTAATTTTACTCAGATAGATAATGAATTAATGGTTACAGTTTCATACTTATATGATACTAAATTTGAGGATTATTCTTTGTTTGGGTTGTCTTTAAAAGAAACTGATGCTTACATAAATAAAATGTTTAGTGAAAGAAATGATTACTCATATCAATACAATTTGAAATTTGAATATGAAAATGATCATTTTGTACTAAGGGATATTACAGAAATTTAGAAAATGCATATAAAAAAATGTGTTTGGAAAAAAATCCGAAAAGATTAGTTATTATAATTATTACTAATCTTTTTTTGTCAAATAAATTGCTTTGGTTTGACTGTAAGTTTAATAAATAGTATACTTAATATTAGAATAGAATTATATGGAGGAATCAAATGAAGACACGAGTTATTAGTGCAATAGTTGCTCTTGCTATTATTGTGCCATTATTAATTTTAGGAGGGAAACCTTTTATACTTGCTATGGGAATTTTAGCAGTACTTGCTTATAAAGAAGTAGTAGATTTAAAAGAAAGTCATAATAAATTACCAGCAATTATTCAAGTAATTGGGTTAATTGATTTATTATTGTTGGTATTTTCAGAATTTGATGGATATTCAATTATGTTTGGAGTAACTTATAGAGGAATTGCAATTACATTGGTAAGTTTACTTATACCAGCAGTTTTATATAAAAATGATACTTATACAATGAAGGATGCATTTTTTATGATTGGTTCTATCTTACTTTTAGGAACGGTATTTAATGTATTCATTTTATTGCGTGCTATAAGTTTATATCAAGTTATTTATTTGGCATTAATTGCGATAATGACTGATACATTTGCGATGTTGATTGGTTGTTTAATTGGAAAACATAAGCTTATTCCGGATGTTAGTCCTAAAAAGTCATGGGAAGGCAGTATTGCAGGAACTTTAGTAGGATCAGCAATAGCTATAATATTTTATTGTAATTTAATCGGTAGTTTTTCTTTTGGATTAGTAGTTACTACTATTATATTATCGGTTGTTGGACAATTTGGTGACTTAGTATTTAGTAAAATTAAAAGGGAAAATAAAATAAAAGATTTCGGAAAAATAATGCCAGGGCATGGTGGAGTATTAGATAGATTAGACAGTTTAGCATTTATTGCAATTGCATATGTTATTTTGTTTTCAATTATTTAGGAGGATTCATTTATGTGGATTTTAACTTTATTATTATTTATTTTAATATTAGGTATTATTATTTTAGTTCATGAATTTGGACACTTTATTTGGGCAAAAACATTTGGGGTTCATATCTATGAATTTTCAATTGGTATGGGGCCGGTAGTATTTTCTAAAAAAGGAAAAGATGGCATAAATTATAATTTAAGAGCTTTCCCAATTGGCGGTTTTGTTCAAATGGCTGGCGAAGTTTATGAAGATGACGAAGACATACCTAAAGAAAAATTTATGTGTAATAAAAAATGGCATCAAAGATTAATAATTTTAATTGCGGGAGTAGTAAATAATTTTATATTAGCAATAGTGTTGTTATTCTTTTATGGTTTAATTTGGGGTGTAACATCTAACGGGACTGTAGTTAAGGAAGCAAAACCTGATTACCCAATGGCACAAGCTGGTATTGTAGCAGGTGATGAAATAATAAGTATTAATGGACATAAAACTAATACTTGGGATAAAGCACAAATAATTTTAGCATTTAAAAATAAAAATGAATATTATACATTTGAAGTAAAACATCAAGATGGAAAAGTAGATACTTATAAAATAACGCCAAAAACAGAAAAAAATGAAGATGGTGAAGAGACCAAAGTATTTGGAGTAGCTATTGATACTGAAGCTAAACAAGGTTTCTTTGCTAGCATAAAATTTGCTTTTCAAAAGTTTGGTAGTGTAATAGAAACTATGGCTTTAACTGTTACATCGTTATTTAGTGGAAAACTTTCAGTAAATTCACTATCTGGACCAGTAGGTATTTATCAAGTTGTTGGTCAAGGAATAAATTTGGGAATTTCGTATTTAGTTTATATTTTAGCGTTCTTAAGTATTAATGTTGGTTTCATTAATATATTACCGTTCCCAGCGTTTGATGGGGGAAGAGTACTATTTATGATAATTGAAAAAATTATTGGTAGACCAGTTGATTCTAAAATTGAAAACGTATTTCACGCAGTTGGTTTTTTCTTGTTAATGCTTTTGATGGTTTATATAACTTTCCAAGATATTATAAGATTGTTTTAAAGAAACAGTTTGAACTGTTTCTTTTTTAGTGTTACAATTTTATTATGTCCCTGTAGCTCAATTGGATAGAGTGAGTGCCTCCGACGCACTAGGTTGCAGGTTCAAATCCTGTCAGGGACACCAATTTAGTAATTGACAATAAATATTTATATATGATAAACTGTAATTTCCCGATTGAAAGGTGATAATAATGTATTTATTTAATAGGAAGGGAAATCGAATTGATATATATACTTTAGTTCCAGATGAAGATAAATTAAAAATCTATCGTGAAGAAGAAATGGCTAAAGTTCCATACCAAGACATGTTATATCGTGCGTCAACTAATGGACCAGCAATTTTAGGTTCTAAAGATGTTTATAGTATAGATGAGCTAGATTTTGAACATAACGGAATTTATCATGAATTTATAAAAGATTATGACCGCCCTATGAAGGAAGTGGTTTTGTTAATAAATAATTATATAAACGGTTTTTATAAAGATTGTCCTGTTGCAAAAATAGTTGATGAAAATGGTAATGTTTTAAATTATGTATTATTACCTTTTGAATATATGCGCCATTATTATCCGTTATTTGATATGCTTTATTTGGATAATGTGCTTTCGATTCCTAAATCACTTTATTTATTACAACTTTTAGAATTAGAAAGATTTGATGCATTAAAAGGAGAAAATATTGATGAATTGTTATCAATGTTTGATTTATCAAAAGGGCCTATAGATCATATTTTTTATAATCCAGAAATTGATTGTGAATGTTTTGGGTTAGAAGATATGAAATTAGTTGAATCTTCTCAACTAATACTCCAAAGAAAGAAAAAAATGTAAAAAGAAAAACAACATCGTTTTTCTTTTTTTATGTCAACTAAAGTTACCCACAGTTGACAGCTGGGGGGGGTATATTATACTAATTCTAGATAGTAGAAAGTAGGATAGTATATGAGAAATAAAAAAGTAGTAATTTCTATAATCAGTATAGTAGCAGTACTCCTAGTAATAATAGGAGTAACATATGCATACTGGTTAGTAACTAAGACCCAAACAAATTCTAATATTATTGGAGCAGGATGTTTAGATATTTCGCTAAGTGGCGAAAAAAATGATATCGAACTACAAGATCAATTTCCGTTAAGCGATGAAGATGGAATGAAACTCGTACCCTATGAATTTACAGTAACAAATAACTGTACGACCGGTGTGGACTATCATATCAACTTGGAAAGTGTGGGAGAAGAGTCAACAGCCATAAAAGCGAGTAGCTTAAAAGCAGTAATAGATCAAAATACACCCAAAAGATTGTATGATTATGTAGGAGCAGAACCGACATTTTCAGGAGCCTATGAATCATATACGCTACTATATGGAACATTGGCTAGTGCATCAGATGAAACAACTGAAGATACAGTAACATATAAATTAAGAATATGGATAGATGCAGATGCCCCAATAAGTGAACAAAACAAATCTTTTAGAAGTAAAATAAGTGTATCAGTGGGACAACATATTACATCACAAGGAAATACTCTTGCATCATTAATACTTGATGATGCTGAAGAAAATAATTATTTAAAGAATGAAACTCCTAATTTTGGAACTGCAACTGTAGATGGAGAATACGGCCTATACAGTGCCGAAGATGATTATGGAACGAGTTATTATTTTCGTGGTGATGTAACAAATAACTATGTACAATTAGGATCATGGAAAGAAGCAAATGAAATATATTATTCTAATGGTTGGACTAATTCTAAGTCTGATACTTTAGATGCTTGTATAGCAGGAGGAAATGTTAATTATCCAGCTTTACCTTGTTCTAAATTTGGTAACGAAATAAATGATCCAATGTATTGGAGAATAGTAAGAATCAATGGCGATGGAACAATCCGGCTTGTTTATGATGGAGTTGAAGCCAAAGAAAATGGTTTGCATCACTCTGCAATTATAAAAAATACTGCTTATGGTAATTCTAGTGGGTATACATACATGGATAATGATGTGAAAACTGATAGTGTAGTAAAAGCTGAAATAGATGCATGGTATAATAGAAATCTTTACGCTGATTATAATAAGTATATAGCTGACAGAATATTTTGTAATAATCAATATATCGATACAGCTAACCCAAGTTTGGTTTGTACGGAAGATGAATCTAAATACAGTGTAGATGGTTCTTATGGTAATGGATTACTTACTCATCCTCTTGGTCTATTAACTGTTGATGAAGTTGTAATGTCTGGTAGTAACTATATTGAAAAAAATAATAGTTATTTATATAGAGGAGTTTCAAGTGGATGGACTATGACAAAATATGAAAATAATTATGTATTTACAGAATTTCAACCTGAATATAGAACTTCTACTGGAGCTGCTGGTGATGAATCTGCTCGCTTTTATGGACCGCGACCAGTAATTAATATTAAAGCAGATGTTTTGTTTGGGGGTAATGGAACGATTGATAGCCCATATCAAATTGTATCTTAAAACTGAGTATAGCTCAGTTTTTTTATATCTTGATAAAAAGTGTGTTATAATATTTATACATTGCCCAATAGCCAAGCGGTAAGGCATCGGATTCTGACTCCGAGATTTCGTAGGTTCGAATCCTACTTGGGCAGCCATTTTGAAAGGAAGTATATTATGACTAATAAAGATTTAGCGGAAATAATGTATCCAAATGTTACAAAGACAATTGAAGATTATGAAAAAATGTATCCAGAAAGAGATTTAGCGGAAGGTGCAATTGTATCGCGTTTTGCACCTAGTCCTACTGGCTTTGTTCATATGGGTAGTTTATTAACTGCTTTTATTGAAAGAAAGTTTCCTAAAGATACTAATGGTGTGTTTTATTTAAGAATTGAAGATACTGATCAAAAAAGAAGCGTTGAAAATGGTATTCAAGGAATTATTGATGATTTAGCCAATTTTGATATTACGATTGATGAAGGCGTTGTTTCTGAAAATCAAGAAAAAGGAGCATATGGGCCTTATATTCAAACTAAGAGAAAAGAAATTTATGAAACTTTTGCTAAATATTTAGTGGAAAATGATTATGCTTATCCCTGTTTTTGTTCAGCAGATGATATTGAAAGTATCAGGACAATGCAAGAAAAACATAAGCATCGTATTGGATATTATGGTAAATTTGCTAAGTGTCGTAATATGAGCAATGAAGAAAGGATTGAACGTATTAAAAATGGAGAACCTTATGTTCTTCGTATAAAATCTACTGGTGATTTTAATAAAAAAATTACTATTAATGATTGCGTAAGAGGAAAAATTGATTACCCAGAAAATGATATCGACCATGTACTAATTAAAAGTGATGGAATACCTGTATATCATTTTGCCCATGTTGTAGATGATCATTTAATGCGTACTACTCATGTAATGCGTGGAGAAGAGTGGTTTCCATCAACTCCTTTGCATATTGAGTTATTTAAAAAATTTGGTTTTAAAGTTCCTAAATATGCTCATTTAGGATTAGTTATGAAAATAGATGAAGATGGTTCACGTCGTAAGTTAAGTAAGAGAAAAGATCCAGAAGCTGCAGTTAGTTTTTATCACGAAAAAGGTATTCCAACAGAGGCAGTTAAACTTTACTTAACAACTATTGCTAATACTAATTTTGAAGCATGGTATGATCAAAATAAAGATAAAACTATTGATGATTTTAAATTAGAATTTAAAAAGATTAGTGCTAGCGGAACATTATTTGATTTAGATAAATTGATTAATATTTCTAAAAACTATATGAGTAGATTAAAAGCTGCAGAAGTTTATGAAGGGGCGGTTTCTTGGGCAGAAGAATTTGATAAAGATTTTTATGATTTGCTTATTAAGTACAAGGAATACGCAACAGAAGTGTTTAATGTGGAAAGAGAACAAAAAAAGCCTCGTAAAGATTTTGCAATGTATAGTGAAATAAAACAAAGTGTATGGTATATGTTTAAAGAATTATTTGATGGTTCAACTTATACTGAAGAAGTTAGTGCGGATAGTATGGCAATAATCAAAGATTATTTTGCTAATTACTATAACGAAGAAGATCTAAAAGATGAATGGTATAATAAGCTAAAACTTATTGCAGAAAAATATGGCTATGCTAAAGAAGTAAAAGAATATAAAGAAAATCCTGATAATTATAAAGGCCATGTTGGAGATATTTGTGAAATGATTAGATATGCCGTAACTTCATTACATCAAACCCCAGATCTTTATGAAATTGAAAGAATTTTAGGAAAAGAAGAAATTAATCGTAGATTAAGTTTATTAGAAGCTAGATAATTCTAGCTTTTCTTTTTTTGTTGTGTTATACTTTAAACACATGACCCGTTGGTGAAGGGGTTTAACACGCTGCCCTCTCAAGGCAGTAGTTCATGGGTTCAAATCCCATACGGGCCACCATGAGTGATTAATCTGAACCTATGGTTCAGTTAAAGGTGTCTCCGCTTCAGTATAGAAGTGGGGATTTTTTCTTTATGGGAGAAAAGCTTCGAAATATTCGAGGTTTTTCGTATTTAAAAGTAGAAGTAAATATGATAAAATATTTATTACAAATATTGTCATTAATCGCAATGTATAAATACTGTAGAGAATGGAGTATGATAAAAAAATGCTATTAGGAAAATTCGCAACTTTTTTGTCAAAAGAAATAACTTACCATAAGTTTATTGAAGAGGATGTTATATTACAAATGATAGAAGTTTTTAATGTTGATAATGAATTTATAGAATATCCGAATAATAATTTAGAAGCAATAACTATTGTATTAAATTTTTATAAAAATTATAACCCTGAATATTATAAAATAATTGTAAAAGATATTGATGAAAAGAAAATTATTATATCTGATAAAGTAGAATCATATGTTGATACTAAAACCGGAATAGCCTATATAAAGATAAACCATAATGATAGTGATATTTTTTCATTAGTGCATGAATTTGCGCATTACATTGATCGTAATTGTAAAATAATTCCAGACAAATATTGGATTTTAGCTGAAGCATTTGCTTTTTATATGGAAAAACAATTAGAGAAACAATTAGAAATATCAAATGAATACGATAATGTTATAAGGATTAGAAGAAATAATAGAATATATATGGAAAAGAAAATGTTACAAATTGTGAAGGATGAATTATATTATGAAAATTTATATAAACAATTGAACAGAATTGAATTGCAAGATATTGATGAAAAAAGTGTAATGAGGATATTAAAAGTTGGTGAAAATAATTTGATTAATTATCTAGTTCAATATCCTATAGCAAATATAGTGTCATCATGGTTAATTAATTTTTACCCTAATGTAAATGAAAAAAACTTTTGTGAATTATCCTTTGAATGTAATCTGAGAGAATTTTTGAATAATTATGTATCGCTTTGTTTTATTCGAAATAAAAAAACAAAATTTGTTAAAAATATGTTAGAAAATAGTTAAAAATTAGTGCTTGATTTTTAATTTGTGTGGTATAATTTATTTGAATTGAAGTGGATGCTGTGCTTTTATATGGAGTTCGGTATCTAAACCCTCAAGGCACCAATAAAAATAAAAATACCAAGTATCTTTTTTCTATGCTGATTTAGCTCAATTGGTAGAGCAACTGAATCGTAATCAGTAGGTTGAGGGTTCGATTCCTTTAATCAGCACCAATTGAAATTTTGAACTATATATAAAATATTGTAAATATTTTATGTTAGTTCTTTTTTTTATGAAAAATTGTAATAATATTAAAATATGTTATATAATATTTATAACGAAAAAGGAGGAAAGTTATGAAATTTTCTGAACGCATAAGAATGTTTATGAAGGGACGTTATGGAGCTGATGAATTATATAATTTTTTATTTATAGTATATTTTTTGTTAATGATATTAAACACATTTTTAAAAAGTAATATTGTTAGAGTTTTAGAATTAATAATTTTGGTTGTTATGTTTTATAGATTTTTTTCTAAAAAAATATATGTTCGTAGTGCTGAAAACCAAAAATTTAAAAGATTAAAAAACTCATTAATAAAACCATTTAAAAATTTAAAAAGGAAATTTAAAGATAAAGAACATGTATATAAAAAATGCCAAAAATGCAAAACGATTTTAAAGTTACCACTACCTAGAAAAAGAGGGTTTAATAAAGCTGTTTGTCCACATTGTAAAAGTAAAGTAAGATTATTTACTTTGAAAAAAGAGAAAATAGAAATTGTTAAAGCTAGTAAAGTTAAGTAGGGTATGGTATTATTAAAACGAGGTGGGTATAATGGATAAACGATTAGAAGAAATCCTTATGGAAAAAGATTTTCCGGAATTTCACGTAACAGAAGAAACAAAAGAGGACGTTAATTTGCATCCAGAACGTTATTTAGGTTGCGATGCAAGAATAAGAATGGGTTTGTTTCGAACAGAAAGAGAGCAAGAAGAATATATAAAACAAAGTGTTGTTAGACCACTTCCGGGAGATGATGAACCCAAAAATGGTTTTGCAAGAATCAGGAGCAAATAATTTTTAGATAAATATTTAGAAAAATAAAAAAATCTCATATGAGATTTTTTATTTTTCTATGTAATAAGCATAGTATTCATCAAAAGTAATTCCTTCATTATATATTTTGGCTGCTAGTTCTTTACCTACATATCTATAATGCCATGATTCAAATGCATATCCGGTAATATTTTCTTTGTCTTCTGGATATCTTAAGATGAATCCAAATTTATGAGCATTTGCTAAAAGCCATGTATAAGCTTCGGAATCAGCAAAAGTTTTAGTGCTTGAGTTGGTTGTACAAAATATATCTAAGGCAAGGCCTGTTTGGTGTTCTGAGTATCCTGGACGAGCAGCTATTTTATCGGCGAAAGTCTCACCATTTTTATCTTTATAATTATTATAAACTCTTTCTTGATCGCTATATGGTCTGTAACTTGAATTAATCATTAACTGAATGTTGCTTTCTTTGGCACTTGTCCACATATCTTTAAAAGCATCATATACATCTTTTCTAATTTTGTTTTCGCCATATGCTCCCCAAGAATGATCTGTTTTTATGGTAACTAAATCATCAGGTTCATAATCAGCACTCAATTTATAGTATTTATTAACTAACATACTATAATTTAAACTTGTATTAGCTTCATGGTCATCTTTGTAATAGTCGTTATTGCGATTAACATTAATGATAGTAACTACCTCAGAATAAGAAAGAGCATTGTTTTCTTTTTTATAAGCTAAGTATTCCTCGAGATTTTTTAAGATAAAATATTTTTCTTTGAAAAAGTTTATTATATCTTCGTTCTTTTCAGAGTTTATTAATTCTTCAATTTTTTTCTTATCTAGTTTTTCTAATAAAAGTTTAGTTTCAGTATTAGAATATCCAACTTCTAATAACTTATATTCATTAGTTTGTTTATATTTATAATCATCATATGCTTTTTTGCCACCATATATTAAAAACGCAACAATTATAATTAGGGCAAGTACTACCCAAACTTTCTTTTTTACTTTTCTTTTTTTCATAGTTTCCTCCTAGTTTCTAAAATAATTATATCACTATTTTTAGTGTTAAGAAAAAATAATATAAAATTCCTAAAATCTTTTGACAAAGGGTTGTTAATGTAGTATGATTATTTTAAGAATAAGGTAGGTGTAAAACATGCGTAATAACAAAGAAGTGTTAAAATATTGTCCTAACTTTTATCGTATTGTTAATTTTGATTATGCTAGTGATGACTATATAACAGAAAAACTTGTTAGTATTTATGAAGATTATGTTTTTAGAATAGATGTTACTAATTTAGAAGATATAAAAACTGTTGGAAAAATAGATAAAGTATTATGTAAATATATTGAAGATTATGCTTTTAGAAAAGAAATGCGTAGAGAACTTGTAGAAGTGAGAATTAAGAAAAGTTGTACTGATATTTTAAAAGCAATTGTAGATAGTGTTATAGCTATATTTACTAAATATGAAGAATATACTACTCGTAATATATATATTTCACGTTGGATTTAAAGTTGGCTATGCCTTCTTTTTTTATGCTTTAATATTGTATATATAACCAAAGGAAGTAATATTAGAATAATGAATATTCCAAGAATTAGTGGGACTAAATGATATGTTTCTAATACTAAAATATAGTTGCCACCAAATACTATTCCAGTAATAATTGTTAAAATAATCAAAATAATTGAGCTTATTATTTTACTTCCTTTTTCAGGTAATAAATTTTTTAAATTATGGGTAGTTGTAACAAGAATCATAAATGCATCTAAGATCCAAATGATTGAAATTATGTTTTCAACTTTTTCGATAAAGTCCATAATTTTAATACGCTTTAAAACCATATATTCTGGGAATCGATATATTTGAATTAAAACCGGACCTAATACTGCGATAATAACTAAACCTAATAAAAGTAAAAAGAAAGAAGAAGCTAAATAAGTTTTTATTAAGTGTTTACCATCATCTTGAAAGTCTAATGCAAGAAGGATAGGCCCTGTACTTATTGCGGTATAGTAAAGAGAACTTATAAGAATAGCTTTAGGGCTTGCAGTAAGTGCTGGCAAAAACGCTTTAATTTCACCATATGGTATAAGAGTAATACAAGTAATTAGAGTTGTTAGAACTGCGATAATTGCAAGAATTTCCGCTACTTTAAAAATTGTTGTATTGTTTTCTTTGATGGTCATTATAACTAGGAAAGCCCCAGTTGCTCCAACAAATAAAGGAGGACTATTAACTAAAAAGAATGAAGTAGTCATCGTTTGCATGATTAGAATGCATTCATACATTAAAAACATTAAAAACAAAAAATATAAAATTTCTAAGATAACTCCCCAAAATTTCATCTTTTTAAAAACTTCTTTTAAAGAGATGTCTTTTTTATTTTTCATAACAAATTTTATTGCTAAGACAATAATGATACCGATTAATGTACCTAATATTATGGAAAGCCAAGCATCTTTACCGGCCGAGGCAAACATTAAAGAATAACCTACGCCTAAGAAAACTGCTCTTGATAAAAAATAAATGATTGAAAGTCGTTGTTTTTTAGTTATCATTATGCACCTCAAATATTAATCCTTTTTTGTTTATTTTTAAATCAACATTTACGTTGTATTTAGCATTTTTCCAAATGTTTTCATCCTTTTTTCGAGAATCTATATAATAAGTTCTTCTAATTCCTAAAATGTCACTATTGAGCATTTTTGTGGTATTTATAAAATCATATATTTTATCTTTTATTATTTTTGAATACTCTTTGTTTAATTTTTCATACGTTTTAGTATCTTTAAAATTATAATTACAATTAGATTCAATTACAGAACCAAATAATTTTAAATTAATATCAATATTATTATTGGTCACTTTTATTTCAGGCTTGCTTTTGTAAATTCCGAGGGTTATGGAGTCACTGTCGCAAGAAGTAGTGTAACTAGCATTTAATGCATTACCTGTTAAAACATTATAAGTGATAGATTCCTCTGGAGTTAGAATGCCTTGTAATTTATATTCATTAAATATTCCGATACCACTTACACTTAATGTATTGCCATCTTTTTCAATAACGGCCATTTCCGCTTCGTTGCCATATATTAAAATATCTGTAACAATTTCTTCAAATGGGGCAGTAGAAGTGTTGTTTTTATAATATTTATTACTGTTTAAGAGAGATTCAATTAAGTCGCTAATTACTGGTTGATTTTTATTGTTGCTACTAAGCATATCCAAAGCATCTGTATCTTTTGCAATAACAGTATTAAATTCACTTCTTATATCAGTATTTCTAAGAAAGAAATCGATTATGCTTTCTAGTTTGTTTGTAGCTACTTCTTCAGAAATAATTAAAGTTTTTAAATGAGCGTAATAGGGCTTTTTTTGTGTTTCTTTAGCAGTGTTTAAAAAAGCTTCAGCAATATTTTTTCCTTTTCCTTCTACAATAATTGTACCTTTAGTAGTAGCATCACTTCCTTGTTTTTGTTCATTTAGTATTTCATAGCCAACTAAGAATTTGTCATCTATATAATCAATAGAAATACCGCTTATTATGGATAAGTTATTTAGTTCTACATAATCGTAACAACCACTAGTTAGAAAGATTAAACATAATAAGATAATTAATTTTTTCATATGATATCACCATTTTTCTTTTTTGTAATATTGTTTGTTAACATACTAGTGCGTTTGTTATCTTTTTTTGTTTTTCCTTTATAAATTGTTTTTTTGAAATAAGTTTTATCGAATGGTGATAAAGGAAAGAAATAAGGTT
Source organism: Bacilli bacterium (assembly GCA_017442305.1). Taxonomy (GTDB): domain Bacteria; phylum Bacillota_I; class Bacilli_A; order RF39; family UBA660; genus RGIG2951. Next base: position 17,516 of record JAFRZY010000013.1, read on the forward strand.
TATCAAAAGAATAAGAACTGTTCATTTTGATTAAGAAATAAACAAAGGCGCAAACTACTCCAAATAAACCATAAAATGAGGCTGCTACTAAAAAGAAGAATCGGTAAAACCGAATGCTTGCTACAGTTTCGTAATCAGTAAATACTAAACCGGTTATAAATGTAATAGCAATAATTATAATCATAATTGGACTAACGATTCCTGCGCTAACTGCGGCTTCTCCCAAAACTAAAGCTCCAAGAATAGAAATGGCACTACCATAAGCATTAGGGAATCTTAAATCACTTTCTCGTAATATTTCGCAGATGATAAGCATAATTAATGCTTCAATTATGCTAGGGAAAGGAACGCCTTCCCGTTGAGTAGCAAAATTTATTAAAAGACTAGTTGGAATAGTTTCTTGATTATAATTAACGATAGCTATATAATAAGCAGGTGTAATCATTGAAAGAAAATAACAAGCTAATCTTAAAATTTTTACAAACTTGGCATTACCACTTTTAACATAATTATCTACTACCGGGTTTATAAAATCAGCAAAGAAAGCCGGCAGAATTAATGCAAATGGTGATGTATCAACTAAGATAACTATTTTTCCTTCTAAAAGAGCGTTGCTTGCATTATCTGGTCTTTCCGTTCTAAGTACTTTAGGGAAGGAAGTTTTATCGTTACCTTCGATTAATAATCCTAATGTACTAGAATCAATTATGCCATCAATGTCAATTTCGCTAATTCTTTTTTCAATTTTTTTAACAAATTCCTTATTTGCAACATCGTCTAGATATAAGACTCCGACAGTAGTATTTGTTTTTCTGCCAACTACAAAATTGTCAGTTTTTAATTTGCTGGTTTTAATACGTCTTTTTACTAATCCTAAATTAATCTGAAAGTTTTCGGTAAAAGCATCTTTAGGTCCAACGATAGCTGGTTCTGATTCTGGGCTACCTACTGAGCGATGGATATCTGCTCGAACTTCTACCGCTAAGCAAGTGTCTTTTAAAATAACAATGGCGAATCCACTCGTTATATAAAATTCTATTTGATCTAGTTCAGTAATTTCTTTCATGTTAGGTCCGGGGATGATGCTTTCTAAATTAGTTTTTATCGATCCATTAGAGCTAATATTAGCTAGGTTTTTTAATATATAATCATTTACTTTGTCACCACTAGAGACTGTTTCTAAAAATACAACATATATAGTTTTAAATAATCCTGCTTGAATTTCTTTTATGACTAAATCAGGAGTTTTAGAAAACTCCTTTTGGATTCTTGTTACGATTTTGTTCATTATCTTCACCATTACTATTATTTACCAAAAAAAATATGGTATACTGTTAATATATACGTATAATTTATTAGGTGATTAGATGAATTATTTAATGCTAGTAAATAAAAATAATCGGCTTAATAAAGATTACGTTCCTGATAATTTAACGGTAGTAAAAAATCGTAAAGGGGATAAACCAAATTTAATTCTCTTGCTAGATAAAGTAGTGTATAAAAAATTTCTTGAAATGGTTAAGGTGGCTTATAATGATGGTTACGATATTATTTGCGATTCAGCTTATCGTTCGTATGATTATCAAGAAAAATTATATAAAGAGTTATTAAAATCTAAAAAGGATATTTCTTATTTGGCTAAACCGGGAGAATCAGAACATCAAACCGGGTTATGTGTAGATATAGCGGCTTATCAAAAAGGAAGGTATGTAGATGACCCAAGAAAGTTAGAAAAGGAATATAAATGGCTTTTTAATAACTCATTTAAATTTGGTTTTATTTTAAGGTATCCAAAAGGAAAAAGACATATTACAGGGTATCCTTATGAACCATGGCATTTTAGATATGTAGGAGTTTTGGCTGCTACTAGAATAATGAATGAAGGAATAACTTTAGAAGAATATTTAGGAAAAGTGGGATAAAATGAATTGTGTTGAAATTGTAAGAATGGATCATCACGGTAGGGGTATAGGATATATAGATGGTAAAATTATTTTTGTGCCTAATACCTTAGTTGGTGAAGAAGTGAATGTTTTAATTGTTGCTGAAAAGAAAAATTATTTGGAGGGTAAAGTTGTTGAGTTTTTGAAAAAAAGTTCAGCTAGATGTTCTTCTAAGTGTCCATATTTTTTGGAATGTGGTGGTTGTAATTTATTACATATGAAATATGAAGATACAATAAAATATAAGCTTGATAAAATAAAAAGCATTTTAAAATTAGCTAAAATTGAATTTGATGATATTAATGTTATTAAAAATGAAAAAACGTATAACTATCGAAATAAAATAGAATTAAAAATCATCGATGGCAAATGTGGTTATTTTAAAAATGATACGCATACTTTAGTAGAAATTGATGCGTGTTTAGTAGCTAATCCAGCAATTAATAAATTTATTAGAGATATTAATTATTTAAATTTAAAAAATGCGCTAGTTACTATTAGGTGTAATTATAATGAAGAATTATTAATTGTGATTGAAACGCAAGATGATATGCTAATTGATACTAAATATTTAGCAAGTAATCATAAATTAGTGGGAATAGTATTCAATAAAAAAGTGATGTATGGATCCCCACATTTTATCGATATTATTAATCATAAATTATTTAGAGTGTCTTATGATGCGTTTTTTCAAATTAATCCTAAAGTAACAAGTAAGATGTTTGATTTGTTACAAGATAATATAAGTGAATCTAATGTAGTACTCGATTTATATGCTGGTGTAGGGACATTAGGAATTGTTGCAAGTGAAAAAGCTCATAAAGTTTATAGTGTAGAAATAGTTGAAAACGCGATTAAAGATGGTTTAGTGAATGCCAAAATGAATAAAATAGATAATATTTATTTTATGTTAGGGGATGTTTCTAAAGTAATAGATAAAATAAAAGATGAAGTTGATTTAATAATAGTAGATCCACCGCGAAAAGGATTAGATAAAAAAACAATTCAATTTTTAAAAAATACAAAAGCTAATACTATCATTTATATATCATGTGACCCGATGACTTTGGTAAGAGATCTAAAAGATTTGACAAGTGATTATGAAATCAAAAAATTTAATATAATGGATATGTTTAGTTATACTTATCATATTGAAAGTATGGTTGTATTAAAAAGAAAGGCATAATTTTATGACAAGAGTTGGTTTGGTTTTAGAAGGCGGAGCTATGCGCGGTTTATATACCGCAGGAGTGCTTGATGTATTAATGGAAGAGAATGTTTTAGTTGATGGAATTATCGGAGTATCAGCTGGAGCTTTATTTGGTTTAAATTATTTTTCTAACCAAAAAGGAAGAGCGCTTCGATATAATAAGAAATATTCTAAGGATTTAAGATTTATAAGTGTTCTTTCCTTATTATTAACAGGTAATTTAGTTAATAAAAGTTTTGCTTATTATAAAGTAACTAAAAAGTTAGATCCTTTTGATAATGATACTTATTTAAAAAATAATAAAGATTTCTACGCCGTTATTACTAACGTAAAGACTGGTAATCCAGAATATGTAAAAATAAATGATGTTTATCAGGATTTAGAAGTAATAAGAGCAACATCTGCGATGCCTCTTGCATCACGGATGATTAAAATAAATAATGAGCTATATTTAGATGGCGGAATAACTGATAGTATACCTATAGCTAAAATGCAAGAAATGCATTACGATAAAATAATTGTAGTGCTAACGCAACCCAAAGATTATCGTAAAGAAAAATTAAGCTTAAAAAAAGAGAATATTATAAAAAGAAAATTTAAAAAGTATCCTTTGCTTATCGATGCAATGTTTAAGCGACCAGAAAAATATAACGAAACTATTAAAAAAATAATTGCTATGGAAAACAAAAAAGAAATATTTGTAATACGGCCATCTAAAAAATTAGTAATTAATATATTTGATCGAAATAAAGAAAAAATGCAAGAGATATATAATGTTGGGGTAAATGATACAAAAAAAATATTAAAGGATTTAAAGAAGTATTTAGAAAAGTAGGATCTAGAGAGATTCTACTTTTTTATGATAATAGTGGTTGAATAAAAATTATTATGTTACAATGTATTTAATAATAGAGGGTGTTTATATGATAGTATTTATAGAAATAATTATTTTTTGTTTGTTATTTACAATGATGGTTTATTTGATGAGTAAAAATCCAATTGCGACACTATATAATTATCCACCTAAGATTCAAAAAAAAGTTAAATCTTTACCAGAATATAAAGATAAGATTCCGACTAACAAAAATAAAATAATAACAAAATTAATAGTAACTGTTTTTATAATAATTATAGTTAGTTTAGTATTAAGGTACGTTAATGGTTACGAAACGTTTAAAGAAACGTTCTTAAACTCTTTACTTATATGGACTAGTATTAATATTTATGATGTTATAGTTTTAGATCTTTTATGGTTTTGTCAGTCAGAAAAATTTATTTTTAAAGGAACTGAAGATATAAAAGATGAGTATCACAATTATTGGTTTCATATAAAAGAAGGGCTGATTGGCGAGTTGATAGGAACGCTAGTTTGTATAATTATTGGGTTAGTAGTAGGTTTTATATTATAATAAAATGAGTGTATAGTATGAGTGGTTAAAAAACATTATATTTTTTACCAGAGTGGTATCATTTACTTTATGTTTTAGTTTTAAGTGTTTGAGCTTTAATAGTATATTTCTAGCTGAATTGATAAATGCTAAAATGTGTAAAACAATGGAATTAAGATAGTAAATTACTAAAATATATTATATAATTGATTTAGATTAGGAGTGGTATTGTGCAAGAAAAAATAGAAGAAATTAAAGTAAATGTTGAGCAATACAAATTATTATTATCAAAAAAAGAAGAATTAGAAAAAGAGTATGGTAGTTGGGTAGAGTTATATGGCGAATTAACTAAAGAACTATCTAAAGTTAGAGAATTATATAAAAATGATAATTCAGAACAAGCTAAACTAGCGTTAGATGCAAGTTTAAAAGAAGAAAAAGAATATTTAGAAATTATTAACGAATATGGTGCTAGGTTAAAAGCTATTAATGATGAGTTTAATACTTATGATCATGAAACTTTAGAGAATCAAAGACAATATTTAGCTAATATAACTAGATTTAAAGAACTAAGTAAATTAATGAAAGAAATTGAAAAACGTTCTAAAAAAATTGCTAATGGAGCTAAGATTGGAACTAATTGCATAAAGATTGCTAATGCTGAGGGTAGAGATAAGAATATCCACGAATACTTTGCAGAAGAATATAGAGCACTAGCGGCTGAAAAACGTGAGTTAGCAAAAACTATTCGCAAACAAGATAGAATGCTTTTTACAGAACCAGTAAAAAAAGAGGAAGAAACTATTGATGTTATTAATCCGCCTAAACCAGAAGTGGAGTATGAAGAAGACTACTGGGAAAAATTATCTCCAGAAGAAAAAATAGTTGAATTAGAAAAACGTTTAGAAAGAATGTTACAGGCTCGTGGTAAAAAAAGAATTATTCATTATAAAGGTGAATCAATTAGAATTTCAGAACATTACTATAAACAATATCCAAGAATTCGCTCTGAAATTAATAAGCTAAAAAAAGAAATTGAAGAAAGAGATAATCTGGCCAAAGATGCAAATTTAACTAGTCCGTATGTAGAAGAAATGACGGTAACAGATCTTTCTAGTGGTAGAAAAAATCCATTTATGGATTTGCCACTTAATGATCCAAGACAGGTTGGGGAAATTGTTGATGATAATCCTTTTGTTGGAGTTGCTCCGGTAACACCATTAACTGGAGGATCTAAACCAATGTATGATATCTCTTTAGATGATTTTACTAAAAAGGAAGATTCTGCGGAAGATAGACAGTTTGAATTAGAAAATGAGGAATTACTAGCTATGGTAAATAGACATGCTAGTGAGGTAAAAAAAGAAGAAGAACCAGAAGTAGCCACGGAAAAACAAAAAGGCTTCTTAAAAGTTTTAAACATAAGAAAACCTAAATCTTTAGAAAAATTAAAAGAAAAAATAAAAAAAGCTGCATGTGTAATTGCTGCTACAGTAGTAGTTGGTGTAATGGCAACACCTCTTGTAACTACTATTGTAGAAAGTATCAATAAATCAAATAACGATGCAGATTTAGATGAACCCAATATTGGTGTTAGTGATACAGTTGTTGAGGAAGATATTAAATCGGATTTAGATGTTGTTATCCAAGAAGATGATCAACAAGATGTTGATACAGAAACACCTCAAGAAGAAAAAGAGGAAGCTGTATTCAAATTGGGTGATGCGTTTGCTTTAAAAGAAGGCGTTAAGATTTACAATAATATGTATGATGCTATATTAGGCAGAAATGGATTAAGTCCTTATTTTGGCACCGATGGGATTGAAAGACAAATTGGTGGAGTTGCAGTTAATTATGAAGGACAATTATATTTCTTCTACGCAAATGATCCTCAATCCGAAGAAAACATGAATATGTTATTAGCTAATGGTGGAAAAGTAGCTTCTGTTTTGGCTATGAACGAACATGGATATGAAGGATTTTATAATGTAAACGATATTGTTTCTTTAAGTAAAGATTTAGGAGGAGTAAGCCGATGATTGAATTATATGATATTTTGACTTTAGAAAATAATAAACAATATACAGTGGTAAAACATTTAGAATTTAACAATAATGATTACTATTTTCTTATTGAAGTAGATAATGATGAAGAACTCCTAGATGAACAAATGATAGTAAAAAAAGTTGAAATAGATGGTGAAATTGGAGTTTCTCCAATTGTAGATGAAGAAGAATTTAAATTAGTAAAAGATTTGTTTATTGATATGTTATATCAAGAAGAAGAATAAAAAGAAAAGGGTGTGATACTATGTTTGGTGGAGATAGTCCAAAACATATCGAAGCAAGAAAAGAGGATATAGCTCCAATAGTTATAATGCCAGGAGATCCTCTAAGAGCAAAATATATTGCTAAAAAATATTTAACTAATGTTACTTTAGTATCTAAAGTTCGTAATATGCTTGCGTTTACTGGAGAATATAATGGTTATAAAGTAACAGTTATGGGACATGGTATGGGAATGCCATCAATGAGCATTTATGCTTATGAATTATTTCATTTCTATGATGTTGGTCTAATAGTAAGAATTGGTACTAGTGGAGTAGTAAATCCGGTAGTTAATGTTTCTGACGTAGTAGTAGCAAGTGATGTTTATACCGAATCTAATTTTGCTTTCCAATATGATGGTGGAACAGAATATTTAGTAAATGTTGATTTAGACATAACAGAAAGAATTTTAGAAAAAGCCAAAAGTAAAAATTTAAATGTACATTTTGGAACTGTTATGACTTGTGATGTATTTGGCCCTTATGTTGATGTAGATGCAATATTAAAAAGAGTACCAGATGATGTAGAGTTACTAGCTGAAGAAATGGAAGCTTTTGCCCTTTGCTATATTGCTAAAAAAATGAATAGACAAGCAGCGGTTATTTTAACTGCAGTTGATTCTAAATTTTCAGATAAAGTACTAACGATAGAAGAAAGAGAAAAAACTCTTGATGATATGATTACTCTAGCGTTAGATTCAGTAGTTAGATAAAAGACTCAAAAAGAGCCTTTTTTTGTGTCAAGAATGTTATTCACAGTTGACAGCTGGGGGGGGTATATTATACTTACCTTGTAAAATAGATAGACAATATAATGATAATATCACATTGACAGTGATAGACTAAATTGTTAAAATTAAAATGTAACAAAATATGACAATGCACCTGTGCTATATTTTTTAAAGGTAGGAAGGTAAGTATATATGAAAAATAAAAAGACTATAATCACAATAACAAGTATGGTAGCAGTACTCCTAGTAATAATCGGAGTAACATATGCATATTGGTTAGTAACCAAAA
>JAFRZY010000014.1 GCA_017442305.1 Bacilli bacterium
AAATGATTCCACAAATCTATTTAGATGATATAGCATTTGAAATTAACTTTATGCCTAAGAAAATATTTGACTATAAATCAACATTTGAGATAGAATTAAATTATTAAAAGTGGTGCGGTTGAAATTACAATATAAAAAAAAATCTACTTAATTTAGTAGATTTTTTTCTTACCATTTATCAATTTCTTTTAACTTATAAGAAGCAACATCGGATGCATTTCCGTTAGAAAAGAAACAACTTGCTTCAAATTTCCAAGTTCCATTAGCTTCAAGACCACTATTATTACCCCAGCAAGTATCTAATAAATTACCATCTGAATCATATGTATAAAATTCAACGCTAACATAAGAAAAATCTTTATCTTTATTATTTTTAATCGTTCCTGTTATTATATATGAATATTCGCTATCAACTTTTCCAGTATGTCCATCAAGTAGTGTTAAATCTTCAACTGTTGTAGTATTACCACTTGCTTTTGATTCATCATCACTTCCGCTGCTTGCAATACTAGAAATAACTATTATACCAATAATAACTAAGATTACTATAAGAACTGTGGGTATTCCTTGTTTTTTCCTACAATTAGGACATACCTTAGCTTTTGTATCAATTTCTGTTTGACAATGTTTGCATTTTTTCATACTTTCACTCCTTTCATTTTTAGAATAACATAAATATAACTTGCAGTAAATAGTTCGTGTGAATATTTTGCAGTAAATAATATCATACTATTATAAATAGAGGTAGTATTTATGATGTTGAAGTTTGAAAATTTAAAAGATTTACTTATTTATAATATTAAGTATTATAGATATGTTAATAATTATTCTCAAGAAAGGTTAGCAGAATTAAGTAAATTAAGTCCAAGATATATAACTGATGTTGAAAGAGGCTTGCATTGTCCAACAATTCCAAAAATTGAAAGTATTGCTAAATCTCTAAATATTGAACCATATATGTTATTTATTAATGTTGATAGAGAACTTGATATAGTTAATAAAATGAAACAAACTAGACAATATAATCAAAAATAAAGGCATAATAAAAATAATGATATTATGCTTTTTTTGTGTTATAATACCCGCAGGAAGTGAGCAGGTATGGAAGATACAATATGCGCAATATCAACATCTTTGGGTGTTGGAGCAATATCTATTATCCGTGTAAGTGGACAAGAAGCTTTAGATATTGTTAACAAGATATTTAAAGGAAAAGATTTAACTAAAGTTAAAAGTCATACAATCAATTATGGCTATATATATGATGGAGAAAAAAATATTGATGAAGTATTAGTATCTGTTATGTTAGCGCCTAAAACTTACACTAAAGAAGATGTAGTTGAAATAAATTGTCATGGTGGTATATCAACAACTAACAAAGTTTTAGAATTATTACTTGAAAATGGTGCAAGACTTGCTGAACCAGGAGAATTTACCAAAAGAGCTTTTTTAAATGGACGAATAGATTTAACTCAGGCTGAATCAGTAGATGCTTTATTAAAATCCAAATCAGACAGTGCCCGTGAAGTAGCACTAAACGGCGTAAGTGGATCCTTAGGTAAAAAAATAAAAAATCTACGTTCAATTTTAGTAGAATTACTTGCTAATATTGAAGTGAATATTGATTTTCCGGAATATGAAGATGCTTTAGAAATTACTCATAGTAACTTAAAGCCCAGATTAACTGAGGTTTTAGAAACATTAAAAGATTTATTAGCAACAGCGCGTAATGGTAAAATAATTAGTGAAGGTTTAAATGTTGCTATAGTAGGGCGCCCTAATGTAGGTAAAAGTAGTATTCTAAATAGTTTACTAGAAGAAGAAAAAGCAATAGTAACTGATATTGCAGGGACTACAAGAGATATTATTGAAGGATCTGCTACTTTAAACGGTATTTTAATTAATTTTATTGATACAGCAGGAATTCGCGAAACCGAAGATGTAGTAGAAAAAATTGGAGTAGATAAAAGTATTGCTGCAATTGATAGTGCAGATTTAGTAATTTTAGTATTAAATAATAACGAAGAGTTAACAGATGAAGATAAAGAATTATTAGAAAAAATAAAAAAATATGAAAATATTATTTTTATAAATAAAACGGATCTTGAAAGAAAATTACTATTTAATAAAGATGATTTTACTATAGTTGATGGTAATACTAAAGAAATTAGTGGTTTAGATAATTTAAAAAAAGAAATAATTAATAAATTTAATTTAGAAAAAATTGAAACAAAGGATATGACTTATTTATCTAATGTAAGACAAATTGATTTAACAAAAAAAGCTTTAAAAGCAGTAGAACATGCTTTAGCAAATCTGGATGAATTAATTCCGGTAGATATGTTAGCAATTGATATAAAACAAGCTTGGGATCTATTAGGAGAAATTATTGGAGAAAATTATCAAGATGCATTATTAGATGAATTATTTACTAACTTTTGTTTAGGAAAGTAGGTGAGTTATGAAATACGATGTAATAGTAGTTGGAGGCGGACATGCAGGTTGCGAGGCAGCTCACATTAGTGCTTTTATGGGCAAAAAAACAGCTTTAGTAACTGCAAATATCCAAAATATAGCTGATATGCCTTGTAATCCATCTATAGGAGGAACTGCTAAAGGTATTATTGTTCGTGAAATAGATGCATTAGGAGGCCTAATGGGGCGTGTTGCAGATCGTTCGCATTTTCAAATAAAAATGTTAAACAATGCAAAGGGTCCAGCAGTAAGATCTCTTAGGGCACAAGCTGATAAAATAACTTATCCAAAAGAAATGTTAAAAGAATTAGAAAAAACTAAAAATTTAACTTTAGTAGAATCTATGACTGAAGGAATAATTGTTGATAACAATAAAATTATGGGAATAACTTTAGAAAACGGAGATAAGTTATTTTGTGATGCTTTAATCTTAACAACAGGAACATACCTTAAAGGGAATATCTTAATCGGAGCAAAAAATACTCCAGGAGGACCTCATGGTGAAAAACGCTCAAATCATCTAAGTGATTCTCTAAAAGCTGCTGGATTTACAATTCAAAGGTTAAAAACAGGAACTCCTCCTAGAATTAAAGCGTCTTCTATTGATTTTTCTAAAATGAAAGAAGAACTTGGTGATAAAGAATTATATACTTTCAGTGTTGACGGAATAGCTCAATATAAGGTAGATGACCAACAAAAATGTTATCTTCTATATACAAACGCAGAAACTCATAAGATTATAAATGAAAACTTAGATAAATCTAGTATGTATGGTGGATATGTTACAGGAATTGGTCCGAGATATTGTCCATCAATAGAGGATAAAATAGTAAGATTTAGTGACAAAGAAAGACATCAATTGTTTTTAGAACCAGAAAGTCTTTATTATGATGAATGGTATCTTCAAGGTTTTTCAACAAGCATGCCCGAAGATGTGCAAGAACGCATGGTTCATAGTTTAAGTGGATTGGAAAATGCAGTTATAACAAAATGGGCTTATGCAATTGAATATGATGCAATCGATCCTTTACAATTAAAACCTTCGCTAGAAACAAAAGTGGTAGAAAATTTATTCACTGCTGGTCAAATAAACGGTACAAGTGGTTATGAAGAAGCAGCTGCTCAAGGGCTTATAGCGGGTATTAATGCAGTAAATAAACTAAATAAAAAAGAACCTATTATACTAAAAAGAGATGAAGCTTATACTGGAGTTTTAATTGATGACTTAGTAACTAAAGGTACGGGAGAACCATATCGTATGTTAACTTCACGGGCAGAATTTCGTCTTATATTAAGGCATGATAATGCCGATTTACGTTTACGAGAAATAGCTTTTAAAAATGGTTCGGTAACAAAACAACAATATGATAAACTTATTGAAAAAAAGAATCAAATAATTGAATTAAAAGAATTACTTGCAGAAAACAAATTGAAAATAACTAAAGAGGTTAAAGAAATTTTTGAATCAGCTAAAAAGGAAGTTCCTAAAACTACGATTAGTTATTTAAATTTACTAAAAAGACCAGAAATTAATTTAAACTTTATAAAACAATTTCTTGAACTAAATTATGATATAGATATTTTAGAACAAGTTGAAATTGAGGTTAAATATGAAGGTTATATAAAGAAAGCCTATAAAGAAGCTGAAAAAACAAGAAAATTAGAAGAAAAAATAATACCTAATGATATTGATTATAGTAAAGTAAATAATTTAGCTAGTGAAGCTAGACAAAAATTAGAAAAAATACGTCCAATCTCTATTGGGCAAGCTGCAAGAATAAGTGGGGTAAATCCCGTCGATATTTCTATTCTTGCAGTATATTTAAAAAAGGAATACGGTAAAAATGAATAAAGAAGAATTTATTTTAGAAACTAAAAAATTAGGTATCGAATTAAATGGAGAACAAATATCTTTGTTTGAAAAATATTGTGAAGAATTACTTTTGTATAACGAACATACCAATTTGACTGCTATTAGAAATGTAGAAGACGTATATTTAAAACATTTTTATGATTCAATAACAATAGTAAAAAATATTAATTTAACCAAAGAAAGTGTAATAGATGTTGGTACTGGTCCAGGATTTCCAGGGGTTGTATTAAAAATTATATTTCCAGAAATTAATTTAACTTTACTTGATTCTAATAATAAGAAAACGAAGTTCTTAAAATATATTTGTGATAAATTAGGATTTTATGATGTAAAAATAGTTAATGAACGAATAGAAGATTATGTAAAAAATAATCGTTATAAATTTGATATCGCAACAGCAAGAGCTGTATCACATCTACGTATTATTAGCGAATTATGTCTTCCTTTATTAAAAGATTCAGGATTATTTGTGGCTCTAAAAGGAGAAGCTACAAAAGAAATAGAAGAGAGCAAGGACACATTAAAAGTATTAAATTCTGAAATTGTAAAAAATACCAAGTTTTTATTACCTAAAGAAAACAGTAATAGGACAATATTATCTATTAAAAGAAATAGCGATATTCCAGATGTTTATCCTAGAAGTTATGACAAAATACTAAAAAAGCCATTGAAATAAACTTTTAAATAGAGTAAAATAGTGATAAGAATAGAAAGAGGGCTGATAGGATGAATTTGGATTCTGAAATTTTACAAGTACCTATTGAGGACATCATTCCAAATCGTTTTCAACCAAGAATAAGTTTTGATGATAAAGCCCTACAAGAGCTATCAAATTCTATTAAACAACACGGAATAATACAGCCTTTAGTACTTAGAAAATTGGGAGATAAATATGAAATAATTGCTGGTGAAAGAAGATATAAAGCTGCTACAATGGCAGGTTTAACTAAAGTACCGGCAGTTATAGCTGATATTGACGATAATACTAGTGCTGAAGTAGCATTAGTTGAAAATGTTCAAAGAAAAAATTTGACTTCAATCGAAGAAGCTAAATCATATAAAAATATTTTAGATAAAGGGTACATGACTCAAGAAGGGTTAGCCAAAAAAATGGGCTTATCTCAATCAGCCATTGCTAATAAATTAAGATTATTGAATTTAGCAGAAGAAGTTCAAGATGCCTTGTTAAACGAAAAAATTTCTGAAAGACATGCAAGAGCATTGCTTGTTGTTGATTCACAAGAAGAACAAAAAAAATGGTTAAAAAGAATATTAGATGAACGTTTAACTGTAAGACAATTAGATATGGAAATAAAAAAAGAAATGTCTTCTTCTGTAACTCCAGAAGCTCCTCTAATTAATATAGAACCAAATATTGAAGAAATAAAGGCTAATGCCATAGATATTACTAATGAACCTAAAGAAAATTATGAAATATTAGATAATATTAAAGAAGTAGAAAAATCTATGCCTAATAAGTTCTTTAATTTTCTTGAAGATGAGCCTGTAGTTATGGGATTAGAAGAATCATCTAATAATTCTGAAGTAGCAATTGATCCTTTGGCTGGAGAACCAATAGTGGAAGATACGAATACTGACATTATAGATACAGCACCAGTAATTGATTTAGAACTACCAGCACAACCTATAATTGAAGAGGAAATAGAAAATTTAGATGATGATTTTGAAATTTTAAAACCATCTATTGAAGTAGATGCTATCCCAGTTATGAATGATGAAGAATTTATAGATCCAATGTCATTGGTTGATACATTAGATCCGGCATATGAAGAAACATTAAAAGAAGCCGCTGGTTTAGATTTAAAAACAGCAATAAATTCTGTTAGGGATTGTATTACTGAATTAAATTCTAAAGGGTTTGTAGTAGATATTGAAGAGCTAGATTTAGAAAACAATTATCAAATAAATATTAAAATTAATAAAGAGTAATCAAATTTAGATTACTCTTTTTCTTCTTCTTTAAAAACATAATTTTCGCTACCTTTAACATAATAAAATATTGTTGCTCTTTTTGCATCATTAGTAGGTTTTCCAGAAATTGCATCTAATGCCACTCCGACTACATTTTGCGGTGTATCATACCATCTAATCTCTTTATCCTTAAGAATGGTCTCAACAGTATCTGCCCAAATATTTTTAGTAATAGTACTTTTACTAGAACTTACCTCTTGATTATCATCATGTCCGGCCCATACAAGCATCAATATATCTGGATTATACCCGACAGTCCAAAAATCTGTAGTAGTTGTTCCGGTTTTTATTGCATATTTTCTACTTAACTTTGCTGCAATTGACATTGCAGTAGGCTTTGTATAATCAGTATAAACAGGGTTTGTAGTACTTGTTAACATTTCATTTAATATATAAGTATAATTAGGATTTAATACCAAATTATTTTGATTTTTAACTTCATATAATATATTTCCTTCTAAGTCTTCTATCCTTTTTATAAAGTGCACTTCTTTTTTATAGCCACCGCTTGCCAGAGTTGTGTACCCTCTAGCAAAATCTAGCAATGTTAATTCGCTTGTTCCTAAAGCTAGAGAAGGAACTGCTAAAAGTTCGCCAGTAATACCCATTCTGTTTGATGCTTCTACTAAAACTTCTGGTCCTAAAAACAAATTTGTTTTTACCGCAAATACATTATCAGACATTGCAATAGCAGAAGTCATAGTAATATTTTTATTAGCGTATCTATCAGCAAAATTAGAAGGAGTGTAGTTCTTTCCGTTACTTAAAGAAAATGTAGTAGCTTCACTAGTAAATGTAGAAGATGAAACCATATTGTTTTCAAGAGCAGCGTAATAAAGGAATGGTTTCATAGTTGATCCAACCTGCCTTTTTGCTTGAATAGCTCTATTATACTGGCTTTTGGAATAATCTTTTCCACCAGTTAATGCTAAGACTCCACCGCTATTTGGATCAATTACTATACTGGAAACTTGCATAGAATCGTTTTCTATATATTTTTTTACAGAATCCTCTAATGCAGATTGTGCTTCTAAATCTAAATTAGTATATATTTTTAATCCGCCAGACTCGATTAAAGAACCGGGAATTTCAACTAAGTTTTCTAGTTCAGCTAAAACAGCATCTTGATAATACATTAATGTTTGTAAATTACTTTCTTTAGATTTACCATAAATTGAGATTGGATTTAAAAATAAATTATTAAAAGTATCATTATTTATATAACTGTTATTAACCATTGATTTTGCAACAATTTTGGCTCTTTCAATACATGCATCATAATTAGATACCGGGTTATATTTATTAGGGCTTTTTGGTATACCAGCTAACATAATCGCTTCTTCTAAAGTTAATTCTGATGGTTTTTTATTAAAATAATATTGACTAGCATTAGCTATTCCATAGTTTCCCTGTCCATAATTTATTGTATTTAAATATCCTTCCAATATATCCTCTTTATCGTAATGTACCTCAAGTTCTAAGGTTAGAAAAGCTTCTTCAATTTTTCTATCCCATGTTTTAGCAAAGTCTAAATACATATTTTTTATATATTGTTGAGAAATGGTAGAAGCGCCTTGAACAATAGATTTGTTTTTAATGTTAGTAATCATGGCTTGAGCAATTCTTAAGTAATCAAAGCCTTGATGTTTATAGAAGTTTTTATCCTCAACACTAATAACAGCATTTACTAAGTTTGGGCTAATATCTTCAAAATCAACCCATTCGCTATTGCCAGAGCCTTGGTAAACTAACATATCATTATTATCATAAAGAAAAAATCTATTAGCAGTTTTTAATTCTAGTTTTGGGCTAAAAAAAGCATAAGTATACAAACCAATAATACATACAACAAATGCTATAAATAAAAAAGTTCCTAATTTAATAAAAGTTCTCAAAAATTTCACAATAAACACCCAATATTATTATGAATCAAAAAAAATAATTTATAAGTGCAAATACTTAATACGTGTGCTATAATGTTTAACAAAAAGAGGTGAGGGTCTTTGGCTATTTATAATAAGGTGAATATTAAAATAGGCAATGAATTATATGGAAGCTATGATGTTCATTATTTAAAAGATCATCTTTTAGAGTATAATGATGATTCTTGTAATACAAAAATTGAAATTAAAGAAGATGAAATAAAGCTTATACGTGAAAACGAAGAATTTTTGCTTATTATGAATAATACTAAAGAAGAAGCTGTTTATAAATTAAAAGAATTAAATTATGAGTTAGAAATTAAAATTAATTACTTTGACAAAATAATAGAAGATAATAATTTGATAATTTCTTATCAATTGGAAACTACTGATCAACCTATAACATTAATTTTGGAAGGAGAATAAAAATGAGTGTAAAAGAAAAAATATTAAAAGATTTAAATATCGAAGAAATATTGCCATCAGATTTATCTACTGTGCCTGAAGAATTAGAAGGAGATTATGCCATTCCTTGTTTCAAGTTAGCAAAAAAACTTCAAAAATCTCCGGCGATTATTGCAACAGATCTTTGTAGAGAAAAGAAGTGTGTTGGAATTGTTGAAAAAATGATAGCAGTAGGTCCTTATATAAATATAGTTTTAAATAAAGCGGAATTAGCTAAGTTTGTTTCTCAAAATATAGATAATAACAGTAAATATGGTACAAATAATGACGGAGAAAATAAGACTATTTGTATAGATTATTCGAGTGTAACATTATCCAAACATTTTCATATAGGTCATTTATGCACAACTGTTATTGGAGAATGTTTAGCTAGACTTTATGAAAATTCAGGATATAAGGTTATTAGAATTAATTACTTAGGTGACATTGGGACACCTTTTGGAAAAATTATTGCCATGTATAAATTAAAAGGCAATAAAGAAGATATTTTAAAATATGGTGTAGATGAAATTCAAAGATTATACGCAATGTTTGCCAAAGAAGAAGAAACAAATCCAGATTTAATAGAAGAAGCTAGAGCTTGGAGTTTAAAAATAGAAAAAGGGGATAGCGAAGCAACTGAGTTATGTGATTGGTTTAAAACAATAGCGTTAAATGAAGCAAAGCGTATATATAATCTATTGGATATCAATTTTGATGATTGGCGCGGGGAGTTATATTACTCAGAAAAAACCGATGAAACAATTAAATTATTAGAAGAGAAGGGGCTAGTAGTAGTAAGTGAAGGCGCAAAATGTATAGATCTTAACCCTTATAATATGGGGATGTGTCTAATTGAACGTAGTGACGGTGGTTCTTTATATACAACTCGTGATTTAGCAGCCGCAATTGATAGATTTAATTGTTATAAATTTGATAAAAGTCTTTATGTTACTGGAATAGAACAAAAACATCATTTTGAAGCATTTTTTAAAGTATTAGATGTTGCAGGATTTAATTGGGCTAAGAATTTAGTACATATTGGATATGGAAGATTATCAACTGAATTTGGTAAAATTTCTGGACGTGAAGGAAATACTCCTATTATGAAAGATATTTTTGATGCTAGTATAGCTAAGTCAAGACAAGCACTAGCTGGTAAAAATTTGTCAGATAGTTTAGCTACTGACATAGGTGTAAGTGCAGTTGCTTTTAGTGTTTTAAAAACAGAAAGAATAAAGGATGCTATATTTTCGTTAGAACAAGCTATCAGTTTTGATGGTAATTCAAGTGTTTATATTCAATATAGTTATGTACGTTTAAAATCAATTTTAAACAAGGCTAATAATTATGATTTAAGTATATATGATGCATCTTTATTACAAGAGAAGGAAGAAACTGACTTATTATTATATTTAGATATTCTACCGGAAGTGTTAAAAGAAGCATTAAATGCTCATGAAACATTCTATGTTACAAGATATGCTCTTGAATTAGCTTCTTTAGTTAATAAATTCTATAATAATTTAAGGGTAGTTACTGATAACGAAGAGCTTACTAAAGCCAGACTTGCCCTATGTAAGATATCAGCAGAGGTTTTAAGTAGAGTAATGTATATTACTGGAGTAAAAGTAATTGAAAAAATGTAAAATTTATAAAATTCATAAATAACTATTGCTTATTTTAAAAAAATACGTATAATGTTGAATGATGCGCGAAAACATGCATACAATATCATATGAATTATGAATCAAAAAAATATCTAGGAGGAATATTATGAAATTGAAAGATATACCACAAGAAGAACTAGAATTAATGGGTTATGATGATATTGCAGTATTAATTTTAGAGGAATCTGGCAAAAAGATGAAAATATTCGATTTATTTAAAAAAGTTTGTAATGCACTTAATTTAAGTGAAGCAGAATTTGAAAATAAAATTGCAGATTTTTTTGAAATTTTGTCTACAGACAAAAAATTTACAATGTTAGAAAACGGATATTGGGATTTAAGAGCCAAACATAATGTGGCAATTGTTATTGATGAAGATGAAGAAGAGACGTTATCAGAAAATATAGAAGATGCTGATGATGAGGAAATAGAGGTAGAAGAATCAGAAGAAGACATTTTCTATGAAGCTGATGATACGGATGATGAACCAGATGATGATTTACAAGATTTAGTTGTAATAGATGTCGATGAAGAGGAACCAAACAGTTTATAGCTGTTTGGTTTCTTATCTTTAATTTTATATTAATTAATGCTATAATATTGAAGAAAGCGAGGAACAATAATGTTTAATAGACTTGATAACATAGTTGAAAAATACTACGAATTAAAAGAAAAACTAACAACTCCCGAAGTATTAAATAATTATAATTTATTAAAGGATTTATCTAAAGAACATAGTGATTTAGAGGAAACTGTTATTAAATATGAAGAATATAAAAAAGTATTAAATGATATTGACGACGCCAAAATCATGCTTGAAGATCCAGAACTAAAGGAAATGGCTGAGTTGGAATTGGAAAATTTAGAAAACAGAAAAGAAGAACTATATAAATTATTAGAAATTTTACTAGTCCCTAAGGATGAAAATGACGGAAAAAACGTAATTATGGAAATTCGTGGAGCAGCAGGTGGAGATGAAGCAAATATTTTTGCTGGTGATTTATTTAGAATGTATTCATATTATGCTGAAAAACAAGGTTGGAAAATTGAGGTTATTAACGAAGTTGAAGGAACTAGTGGTGGTTTTTCTCAAATTGAATTTATTATCAAAGGTAATAATGTTTATTCAAAAATGAAATATGAAAGTGGATCTCATCGTGTTCAAAGAGTTCCTGCCACTGAAACTCAAGGCAGAGTGCATACATCAACAGCTACCGTGTTAGTTATGCCTGAGGTAGAAACAGTAAATATAGATATAAAAGAAAGTGATATTAAAATGGATGTATATCACTCTAGTGGTGCTGGTGGTCAATCAGTTAATACATCGAATTCTGCAGTTCGATTAACCCATGTTCCTACTGGTGTTGTTGTAACTTGTCAAACAGAACGTAGCCAATTAAAAAACAGAGATAGAGCAATGCAATTATTAAAAGTTAAAATTAATGATGAAATTACACGAAAACAAGAATCAGA
This sequence comes from Bacilli bacterium, assembly GCA_017442305.1. Lineage (GTDB taxonomy): Bacteria > Bacillota_I > Bacilli_A > RF39 > UBA660 > RGIG2951. The sequence continues at coordinate 11,850 of JAFRZY010000014.1, forward strand.
AGTTGGAGCAACAAGAAAGTCAAAAATTGGTACTGGAGATAGATCCGAAAAGATTAGAACATATAATTATCCACAAAATAGAGTTACAGATCACCGCATAAATTTTTCACTTATGGAATTAGATCGTGTAATGGATGGTAATGTGGATCCAATAGTTGAAGCTTTAATAAACGAAGACATGCGTTTAAAATTAGCGGGAGAAACATTTGAATAAACCAGATTATATATCTAGACCAGACTGGGATTTGTTGTTAAAAAAATTTGATGGTAATTACAATTATTTGGAAGAAAAACTTAATCAAAAATATCCCGTACAATATTTGATTGGTAACGTAGAGTTCTACGGCATCACTTTATTTGTTAATGAAAACGTGTTGATTCCGCGTTATGAAACAGAACTTTTAGTAGAAAAAACTATCAATTTAATAAATAAATATGATTTAAAAAAACCAGATATTCTTGACATCGGAACTGGTAGTGGTTGTATAGCCATAAGCTTAAAAACAAATATAGATTGTAATATAACGGCTGTTGATATATGTGAAAAAGCGCTAAAGGTGGCAAAAGAAAACGCTATAAGGAATAATGCTAATATCAAATTTATAAAAAAAGATATTTTAAATGAAAATATAGTAGCTAAATATGATGTTATTGTTAGCAATCCACCATATGTGATGTATGATGAAAAGGTGGACCCTCAAACAAAATATGAACCGCAAAAAGCTTTATTTGCAAATAATAATGGCTTAGAATTTTATGAACATATTATAAAAAAATCAATTGGTCATTTAAATAAAACAGGAATTATTGCTTTTGAAATAGGAATGACTCAAGCTAAGGAAATAATTGATATTGCAAATAACTATTATCCTGACGCTACTATTAAAGTAGAAAAAGATTTTACTAATAAAGACAGGTATTTATTTATAATAAACGAAGAATAAATTTCTTTGTTTTTTTATGAATAAAAATATTGGTAATTAAACAATATCTTTTTAGAAAGGGTATGTTTATGAAAAAAATGATTATATTCTTATTTGTATTTACGTTAATAAGTATATTAATAAATAATAAAAATCAAATAGTAATACCAAATACAGCTATTAGATTTAGAATAATTGCTAATAGTAATAGTACTGAAGATCAAGAGCTTAAATATGAAATTAAAAATAAAATAGAGCCTGGTATAATTAAAAATTTGGAACAATCTAAGACAATATCAGAAGCACGAAGTAATATAAATAATTATATTCCAGAAATAGAAAAACAAATAAATAATTATACAACTGATTATAATATAAACTATGGAAACAATTATTTTCCTGAAAAGGAGTTTAAAGGAGTAATATATCCGGAAGGAGAATATGAATCATTAGTAATAACTTTAGGTAACGGCTTAGGAGATAATTGGTGGTGTGTTTTATTTCCTCCACTATGTTTATTAGAAGCCGAAGAGTCGAATGTAGAACAAACAGAATATAAATTTTATGTTCAAGAAATTATAAATAAATTTAAGAATTAAATAAAGCTTCTTAAATATAATTATTTAGGAGGCTTTTTATGTTAGAGATCATAACTTTATTTTCAGTTGGATTAGCATTAAGTATGGATACCTTTTCTCTCTCATTAGGATTGGGGACTTTTAATATTTCTAATAGAAAAGCTTTATTATTAGCGCTAATAGTTGGCATAATGCATTTTTTAATGCCATATTTAGGAATGTTACTAGGAAACACTTTAATTTCAATTTTTAAAATAAATAATAACTTTTTATTGGGATTAATACTAATTGCTATTTCTTTGGAAATGTTATTTGATTTATTAAAAAAAGAAAATCGCGCTTTTAATCTTTCGTTAATTGGTATGTTTTTCTTTGCGCTTGGTGTAAGTCTAGATAGCTTCTCAACAGGTATTGGGTTAAATGCGATTACCCATAATATTTATATGGCAATGGGAATATTTTCTATATGTAGTTTTTGCTTCACATATATCGGATTGATTTTGGGAAAATATTGTAATCATATACTTGGAGTGTATTCAAGTGTCTTAGGTTCTTTGCTGTTGTTAACTATAGGAATCTTGCATTTATTCAAATAGAATTATGTAAAGCGCTTATCTACTTAATTGACAAAGATATTTATAAATTATATATTTAAATTGGTGATATGTATGAATTTTCGAAATATTTTATTAAAAGCTAAAGAAGGAAAATACGCTATACCGCAGTTTAATATAAATAATTTGGAATGGGCTAAATATATATTAGAAGAGTGCGAAAAAGAAAAAAGTCCAGTTTTTTTAGGAGTAAGCACAGGCGCTGCTAAATACATGGGCGGTTATAATACAGTTGTTAGTTTAGTTAAAGGGCTAATTAAAGATTTAAATATTAGTATACCTGTAATGATACATTTAGATCATGCGAGTACAAAAGAAGATTGTATAAAAGCTATAGATGCTGGTTTTGATTCAATTATGATTGATGCATCATCTTTAAGTTTAAATGATAACATTTCCTTAACTAACGAAGTAAAAAATTATAGTAAGAACCAACTAATAGAGGCAGAATTAGGAAAAATTGGTGGAACAGAGGATGGATTAACATCAGATATTTATTATACCAATACAAACGAAGCGGTAACATTTGTTTCGGAAACTAATATAGATATGTTAGCTCCGGCTTTAGGTAGTGTTCACGGTATTTACAAAGGTGAACCTAACATAAATTTTGATGTTATGCGTGAAATATCTACAAAAACAAATTTGCCATTGGTGTTACATGGCGGATCTGGTTTAAGTACCGAAATTTTAAAGAATGCAATCGCGTGTGGAATAGTTAAAATAAATTTTAATACAGAATTACAAATCGCATGGCACAAAAGTGTAATAGATTTCATAAATAATAATAAAGAGGCATATGACCCAAGAAAGGTTATAAGTGCTGGTGAAAAATCCTTGAAAAAAGTTGTTTCAGAATACATTTCCATTTTAGGAAGTAAAAATAAAGGGTAGTGAGATATGAAAAAAATAATAATACAAGGCGGAGAAGAACTTTCGGGAACTATCAAAATTAGCGGAGCAAAAAATAGTGCAGTAGCACTTATACCGGCCGCTATTCTTTCGGATGACGAGGTAACTATTTATAATGTTCCAAATATTTCCGACCGAGATGCTTTAATAGAAATTATAGAATTACTTGAAGGAAAAGTAACATTGGATCAGGATGCTTTAAAGTTAGATATGAAAAATATAAAAAATAAAGTTATTCCAGAAGAGTTAAGTAAAAAGTTGCGGGCATCTTATTATTTTATGGGCGCTTTATTAGGAAAATATAATAAAGTAGAGATGTATTTTCCTGGTGGATGTAATATTGGTGCTAGACCTATAAATCTGCACTTAAAAGGTTTTGAAATGTTAGGTGCAAAAGTTACCTATGATTGTGATAAATATATTATTGAAGCAGATGAACTAAAGGGTGCAAGAATATATTTAGATTTTGCATCAGTTGGAGCTACAATTAATTTGATGTTAGCGGCAGTTAAAGCAAAAGGAACAACAGTTATAAGTAATGCTGCTAGAGAAGCAGAAATAGTAAATATTGCTACTTTTTTAAATAATATGGGTGCCAAAATTACTGGCGCTGGAACTAGTGAAATAAAGATTGTCGGAGTTGAAAAACTTGGCAAAGCAATTATAGAGGTTATTCCTGACCGTATTGAAGCTGGTACTTATATTATAATGGGCGCTTTGTTAGGAAAAGATTTAAAAATAGACGGTGTTATAAAAGAACATGTGGAAGCGCTACTTAGCAAATTAAGTGATATTGGAGTAAAATACGAAATAAAAAATAATGTAATAACTATTAACAAATGTGAATCAATGAATCCGATTAATATTAAAACTTTAGTGTTTCCAGGGTTTCCTACTGACTTAGGTCAACCCATGTCTGTTTTATTAACGCAAACAAATGGAACAAGTCTTTTTGAAGAAACCATTTGGGAGAATAGAATGGGTCATATAAAATACTTAAATAAGATGGGTGCTAAAATAATAGTTAATGGTAGTCATGCTGTTATAATAGGACCTACAAAACTTCAAGGTAAGGATGTTGTAGCAACTGATCTTCGTGCAGGCGCAGCAATGGTTATAGCTGGCTTAATTGCTGAAGGAGAAACACGTATTAGCGAAATCAAACATATTTTAAGAGGATATGAAGATATTATTGAGAAATTACAAAATGTTGGTGCTAAGATTGAAATAAAAGAAATATAATAGTAGAGTAAAAACTCTACTTTTTATTTTGGAGGATAATATGAAAAAAAAGTTACTAATAATTGTGATAATAGGAGTAATAGCAACTATTGGAATCTATTATTTAACTATTAACAATAAAGTAAAGTTACTAACATTAGGCGATGGGCTTGCAAGTGGGATGACTGCTTATAATGTTAACGGTTACAGCTATTCTGATTACTTAAAAGATTACTATAAAAGCAAAAATAATTTAGAAAATTATAATAATGTATTTGCAGAGGCAAATTTAACCTCTAATGAGCTTTTAGAAAATATAAAAAAAAATAAAAACGCTAATTTAAATGGTAAAACAATAACAATACAACAAGCAATAAAAGATGCAAATGTTATTATAATAGCAATAGGTATAGATGAATTAGCAAATAAATCATTAAATAATAAAATTACTACCAAAGACTTATCTGGTTATTATAGTAGTTTAACGGAATTACTAAGTTATATTAGAAAAATTAATAGTCAAAAAGTGATACTATTAGGTATTTATGATGCATATAATATAAAAGACATCAATGCAATAAATGGTAATTTAGCTAAAATAGCAAGTAAGCAAAATGCAGATTTTTTAGATATTTCTAAAGTTATCAACAGTGATGAATATTTCTTTAACGATACAAGTTATTACTTAAATTATAAGGGACATAAAAAAGTCAATGAAGAATTAATAAAAATAATATAGTTAACGCTAATTTGACAATTTTAATGAAATATAGTATAATTAATTTCGTGTGGTGCATTATTCTAGTCACACAAGTTGATTGAAGGTAGGGCTAAAAATCTACCAATCGCGCGAAAGCACTTCGTATATTTGCTTTATCCGCCCAGGTTAGGGCATTTATATGATTTAAGGTGACAGGACCGTTATAATGGCATATAACTTAAATCCTCTCTACCAAGCAAGAATTACCAAAAGCGCGTGTCGTGAGTGATTATATGGGATTTCTTTAATGATCTATAATTAATTGGATGAAAATATAGTTGCAAAAGCGAATAATATCAGCCACTGTGTGTTAGGGAAAACCTCTAGAATGTTTGTATTATAAGTATTAAGGTATGGACTAAGTGGCAATCGAGTAATTATGATAGGCAACACATAATTGGTCTTTTAAAGAGAAATCGCCGGTGGGTAACCTATGGTAAAGACTAGAGAAATTCAACTCGACCTAAGCCATAAAATTGATTTATAATATACCATATAATTAACTTTATTCGAGGAGTCTTATGAAAAAGAGTAACTGGACGTATAAAGTTTTTTTTATTACTTTTTTACTTGCGGCATTATTCACTATTATTACTAATTTATTTACAAATGTTGGAATAATTATTTTAACATTTGTTATAACGATCGTTATATTAATTGGAATTTTGTTTGATATGATTGGTGTTGCAACATTAACTAGTAAAGAAGAAAACTTTCATGCGAGAGCTAGTAAAAAGCAAAAAGGGGCAAAAGAATCTATTTCTTTATTAAAAAATGCCAGTATTGTTGCAAGTTTTTGCAATGATGTGGTAGGAGATGTATGTGGAATTGTTAGTGGAGGGTTAGGAACCACTTTAGCAATTACTCTAGCAACTAAATATAACATAAACGTAATTCTAATTACCACGCTTGTTGCAGCCTTAATCTCAGCTTTAACTGTTGGAGGTAAAGCTATTGGTAAAAATATTGCAATAAAGAAAAGTGATAATCTTATATTTTACGTCGGGAAATTAAAAAGTTTGTTAAAAATTCAATAATTATATAAAATTTTGTTGATAACTTAAATTTTTATGGTATAATACAAAGGCAAGGAAAACTATGCCTTGAATTAGGTATGGCGAAAGGAGAATTGATATGAAAGCAAATATTCATCCAGATGTTAAAGAATCTACAGTTACATGTGCTTGTGGAGCAACATTCAAAACTAAATCTGTTAAAGAAAATATTAATGTTGAAGTTTGTAGTGAATGTCATCCATTCTACACAGGAGCTCAAGGAAGAACCAAAAAAACTGGTAATATTGAAAAATTTAACCGTAAATATGGATTAGATAAAAACGAAAAAGCTGCTTAATGCAGTTTCTTTTTTTTTATATTTTTGATAAAATGTGAATAGGTGATAAAAATGAAGATTGCAATTGCTAGTGACCATAGAGGAATAAATTATAAAAAAGAAATTATAGATTATCTTTTAACTAATAATTATGAAGTGATTGACTGTAGCAAAGTAAATTATAAAACCGATGATTATCCAGATTTTGCTTTTAAGGTGTGTAACGAAGTTATAAACAAAAATGCGGATTTTGGAATTTTAGTTTGCCGAACTGGTATAGGCATGTCAATTGCAGCTAACAAAGTAAAAGGAATTCGTTGTGCTAAAGTGGATTCTGTTGAAGAAGCAATTTTGTGTCGTAATGATAATGGCGCTAATGTAATTACATTCAATTACACTAAGGATTTTGAAGAAATCAAAAAAATAATCGATGCATATATTAATGCGGAAGAATTAAATGATGAGCGTCATATACGGCGTATAAATAAAATCATGGATTACGAAAGAGGAGCATATAATGAATTATAAGTTATATGTATATGTAATTTGTATCCTATTAAGTATCTTTGCTCTAACAGGAGTAAATTTTGAAAAAATAACTCGTAAAAACAAAACGACAGAAATAAGGATTTTAATCTTGCTTTTAGGATTTATTATTGGTTATTTAATTTCGAATTTTATTTTTGATTTTATAGAATGTACAAAAATAATTTAAAGGGGAAACTATGCAAAATAAAATTTTAATTTTAGCAGTAGTAATTTTAATTCCAATTGTAGTAATTAGTTTCAATAAAAAAGAAACTAATTTTAATTTGGCACAAAATAATAGTGTTACTGTGAAATTAAAAGATGTTGATAAAAGCGAAGTTACTAACATTGATTTAGAAGAATATATAATTGGGGTAGTAGCAGCGGAAATGCCTGCCTCATTTAATGTAGAAGCTTTAAAAGCGCAAGCTGTTGCTGCGCGAACTTATGCATATCATAAAATTAGTAACACAAATAAGGATTACGATTTAGTAAGTGATATAACGGATCAAAGTTATATTAATAAAGAAGCAATGCGAGAAAAATGGGGAAATGATTATAAATATTATTATAATAAGATTAAAGAGGCAGTTAATAGTACCAAAGGCCAAATAATGACATACAAGGGTGATGTAATAAAAGCGTATTATTTTGCTATGAGTAATGGTTATACAGAAGATTCAGCTTTAGTATTTGAGGAACAACCTTATTTAGAAAGTGTTGAATCAAAATGGGATAACGACTCTCTAAACAACTTTCAAGTGGATATTACTTTTGCTAAAATGGAATTTTGTGATAAATTGTCTATAGAATGTAACAAAATTGAAATTACTGATATAAATAGATCAAGCTCTAATAGAGTTAATAAAGTTACTATTAATGATAAAGTATTTTTAGGCACTGATATAAGAAATCTATTAAGTTTAAGAAGTACAGATTTTGATATAACTATAACTAATGATAATGTTTTTATTACAACCTATGGATATGGTCATGGGGTAGGAATGAGTCAATATGGCGCAAATGGTATGGCGAGCGAAGGATATAGTTACAAAGACATATTGAATTATTACTATAAAAATATAGATATTACCAAAATATAAATGCATAAAAAATGAATTTGTGTTCAAACTTATTAGTAGGAAAGGTGAGAACATGAAAAAAAGAAAACTAAGAGGTTATGTATTGCCAACATTATATTTGATTATAATTGCCGCTGTATTTGTTGGAGTTAATGTATTTGGCAAATCACTAAAGACAATTTCATATGATAGCTATGATTTTGTTATGAGTGCATTTAAAAACAACGTGGTTTCAGTAGTGAAAGACGAAGACGATACCATTATAAAACCGTTTGCAAGTGATAAAGTAGAAGTAGCAAAAGGATATTATGATATAAGTGCAGATGATAAACAGCAACAAAACGCTTTAATTTATTATGAAAAAACTTATATGGAAAATACAGGAATACTTTATAAAGCACAAGAAAAATTTGATGCACTAGCAACAATGGACGGAACTATAAAAGATATAAAAGAAGATGAAATACTAGGAATAGTAGTTGAAGTTCAAAATTCAAGCAAAGTAACAACTATATACTATAGTTTGAGTGAACTTAATGTTGCTATAGGAGATAGCGTAAAAAAAGGAGATGTAATAGGTATAAGTGGAACTAATAAATTAGAATCTCAAGAATCCAATGTAATGTTATTTGAAGTATATGTTGATGGAAACGTAGTCAATCCAGAAGATTACTATAATATGAAAATTAGTGAATTAAAGTAAATCATAAAAACAACCCTTAATAATATATTATATTAAGGGGTTGTTTTAAATGAATAATTTAAATGAAAGAGTTTTAAAAGAAACTAATTATATATTAAAAACAAATAAAACCGTAAGAGAAGTAGCCAGCGAGTTTAATGTAAGTAAAAGCACAGTTCATAAAGATTTACAAGAAAGGCTGCCCAAAATTAACCAAGAGTTGTTTAGCAAAGTTCAAGATTTAATGCAACAACATATTGAAGAAAGGCATTTAAGAGGTGGAGAATCTACAAAAAATAAATATAAAAAATTAAAATGATGGTGATAAAATGCAACCCAAAACCATTGTACTGCATATATGGGACGATGAGCTCATAATTTGGTATAAAGAAAAAACATATATCGAAAAACTATCAAATCGTGTAATAAGCTATGGTAAAATTTTTAATCCTTCAGAATTTATAAAATATTTTGAAAAAATAATAAAAAAATATGGTTTAAATAAAGGGATTTTTAATTATAACGTAACGGTTGTTACCGAACCAATAACTCTTCCATCCGAAAAAGAAATAATAAAGATGTGTTTAGAAAAATTAGCGTTTAATAAGATTAATTATATTAACATAGCAGATTTATATAATTTAAATTACAATAAGGTATACTTAAAAATAAGTAATAATTATATATATTTAACTAAAAAAATTTTTAAGGGAAAAAAGGAAAGTATTTACATTGATCAAAAGCTATTTAAAAATAATATTAACTTATTTGCTAATCATTTATCCGTGTTACTAAAAAATAAAAAAATAATTATTATTGGGAATGTTGATAACCTAGAAAGTTATTCACAACTGATTGAACGCAATTCTAATAACCAAACTTATTATGTAGATAATTCTTATAATTATATTATTAATAACTTAATAAATACATTAAAAAAATAATGTATTTTTTTGCTATTCAAAATATTTTATGATATAATTGCTACTAGTAAACATAGATAAGGATAAGAGTGAACTATATGATAAAGTTTATAGTAATAGAAGATGATAAGCATCATCAGGAAAAAGTAAAAAATTTATTAAGAACGGTTACTTTTGAAAGCGATGAAGAAATTAAAATATTAGTGTACCAGAAGTTCACCTCTAAATTACGCGAAGAAATTTTAGACAAAAGTGATAGAAAGATTTTTGTTATAGATATTGAATTAGAAGGCAATTATTCGGGAGTTCAAATTGCTAAGTTAATAAGAGAAAATGATTGGGAAAGCGAAATAATCTTTATGACTAATCATGACAAGATGTTTGAAACCGTTTATAGAAATGTATATAAAGTATTTGATTTTATTGAAAAGTTTCATTCCTTTGATTCTAGACTAGAAAAAGATATTAAGGAAATTTTAAAAATGAATTTTGATAACAAAATGTTTATATACCACGGTCGTAATATAGATCTACATGTATTCTATAAAGAAATCCTCTATATTTATAGAGATACAGAAGATAGAAAAGTAGTGATTGTAACAACCAAAAACAAATTTTCTGTTGGTTTAAGTATTCAAGATACTTTGGACCAATTAGATAATAGATTTAAATTAGTGCATCGAGCATGTATAGCAAATTTAGATCATGTTCAAAAATTTAATTGGAAAGATAAATGCTTTGTGTTAGATAACGGAACAAAAGTAGATATGTTATCTAAAAAATATAAGAAAGAGGTTGAAGTAAAATGATAGATTATATATCTTTTTTTGTAGTAGCATTTTTAACAATACTTGTAATAATGAACTGCTTTAAAAATATTACCAAAGAAGAAACAAAGTTTAGTTTTAAACTGTTAGTAGTATTAGTTTTGGGCTCGTTTATTACAACTCTATTACTTTATTTTAACAATTTCTTTTTAAAAAATATTTTTACATTATCGTTTTTTGTTTTGGTTTTTAGATTAAATTCAAAGAAAACAATTAAGGAACTATTTTACTATGCTGCTTTAATATGGTTATATGGCTTGTTTTTAGATTTTTTGGTAATGATAATAATATCGATTTCCGGAGTCGCAAATCTTTTAAATAATGTAAATATTATATACATAAAAACAGCATCTAGTTTACTAATGTTACTTTTGATATATTTATTTTGTTCAATTAAGTATATTAAAAATTTTACTAATAAAACAGTGTTAAAATTAATAAAAATAAAATCATCACACATTATAGAATTCGGGTTTGTAATAGCATTAATAATATTGAGTGTTTTATGTGCTGCAAATATAAATAAATTATCTGTAATGACTTTGTATAGCTTTATAGCATCATTAATTATTTTTCTTATATTTCAAATAATTATAAAAAAATATAACATAAAGAAACTATCAGATTTAAATAAAATTTTAGTTAAAAATAATGAGTTTTTTATTAAATTAGATACCGATTATAGAATTTTAAAACACAATTTGACAAGTCAGCTATTAGGTATTAAATCTGTTGCTGATGTTAAAACAAAAAGTCTAATTGATGAATTAATCGAAAGTTATAATTCAAAATTTGTAGCATCTCAGGATATTAATAAAATACCAGAAGGGATCAACGGTATTGTTTACGAGAAAGTTTATTCCTATAATAATCCTAATATAAAATTAGCTGTTGAAAATAATATGAAGAGTAATCTTTTAGAAACGTTAAGACCAAGGGTATTTAATAATATGTGTGAAACGCTTGGCGTGCTAGTGGATAATGCTTTAGAAGCCGCTTCTAAAAGTCATGAAAAGTCAATTCTTATAGATTTTAGTGAAGAGAAAGAATATATACACATTAATATAAGTAATACTTTTGATGATATAATTGACATAGATAAATTAGGTGAAAAGGATTATTCAACAAAAGGTAATTTAAGAGGAATAGGTTTGTTTTCTTTATTTCGAAAAAATGATGTTAAATTAAAGAATAAAATAATAAATAACTTATTTATAGTAGAAATAAAAGTGAAAAAATCAATATTATAAACGAAAAGAAAAAAAGCAAAAATTATTTGCTTTTTTGTTTGTTATAATAATTCTTGAGGACATTCAGGTTCATCCCAAGTCCACCAAGAACATTCAGTAGATCCTGGAGCAGCAGCAATAGTCGCTATTTCTGCAACAACATCAGCTAATACGTTCATAATTTACCTCCTTTACTAATATTTGTTTAAATCTATTATAAACATTTAAACCTTGTTTGGATAATATTGATAATTATTAAACCGAGTTCTAGTTAATTTATAAATTAATGGATTAATCATAACCGCTTGAACAATTAAAGATATAATAATTGCATTATTAAGTGTTGAATTATTAGAAAAAATCAAAATTATTAAATATATAAAACATATAATACAAGTTTTAAGTTTTTGAACTTTTCTTTGTTTTTTTCTTATTAAAGGCCTTTTTGGTGTATCGGCAGGTGCCCAAAGTACAAAACTAATAAATGCAAAAAGCCAAACAACATAAGGTATATAGTGATTAAAAATACAATATTTAATAATTAATGAACCTCCAACATAAATAGGAAGTGTTGTTAGCCAGCAAGCTAGAGAAGAAGTTGCGTGAAGTCCAAAACTATATTTTCTAATTAGTAAGTAAAATACAAGCAATAGTAAATATTCAATTAAGGTATTGCAAATTATCACTATTATAAAAATTACTATAAATTTTGTTACCGATAAATATAAACCTTCTAATCCGTAACGAATTGTTTTTATTTTCAATTCATCACAGTCTTTATTTTTTGTAATAAAATTTGTTAATCCGTTGACAAATTTTTCTTTCATTGCAACTCACTTCCCTTGCATATGATATGAGTATATCTGAAAAAAATTTGAAATTATTTGAATTTGTATAAAGAAATTAAATAAATGTTTAAATCAAAAAAAATAAAGATTCAATCACTACAAAAGTCTTTTTAGACATAAAAGTGAGTATTTCAGACAACTTAAGTGCGCATTTCATTCAAATTTGATATTCTTGGATAGTTCTGACTAGAAAATAGATGCAAATTTTGTCGAATGCTTTTATTTGAATACGAGGGACATAGTGTGGTAATTTGTAGTTGTAAATGCATTTAGAAGGCGAGGTGGAATTATGCGTGGTAGAGTTAAATGGTTTAACAATGAAAAAGGTTATGGATTTATTGAATATGACAACCTAGAAGATATCTTTGTACATTACTCAGCTATAATCAAAGAAGGTTACAAAACTTTGAAAGAAGGAGCTATTGTAAATTTTAAACTAATTGAAACATCTAAAGGATTGCAAGCAGTTGATGTAATTGAAGAAGTACTAACTACTATTTAGTAGTTTTTTTGTTTTTTATCTGATATAATATAATTGGAAGGTGATATAAGAATATGCAATTAAATATTAGAGGAGAAAAAGTCGTAGTAACTTCTGCAATTAAGGACTATGTGGAAGAGAAAATGAGTAAGATGGATCGCTATTTTGAAAATCCAGAAGATATAAAATGCTCTGTCCTAGTCAAAGTTAAAAACAATGAACAAAAGATAGAAGTTACGGTACCTACATCAAAGTTCACTTTAAGAGCCGAAGAAGCTCACGCAGATTTATATGCAGCTATTGATTTAGTAATTGACAAATTAGAAAGACAAATTAGAAAAAATAAAACTCGCTTAAATAACAAGTACAAAAACACACCTGCATTTGAAATGAATTTTGCTTTTGAATCAGAAGAAGACGAGGAGACTCCAAGCAAGATTGTAAAAAGAAAAAATGTGGAAATGAAACCAATGGATGAAGAAGAAGCTTGCTTACAAATGGAGCTTATTAATCACGATTTCTTTGTATTTAAAAATATTGAAGAAGAATGTGTTTCTGTTATATATAAAAGAAAAGATGGAAGCATTGGAATAATTAATGTTAAATAAGGAGTGAAAACTCCTTTTTTATTTGATATAATAATTAAATGGAGGTAATCATATGAATTTTTTGCGTAAACTCATAGATACAGAATATAAAGAATTAAAAAGGTTTGAAAAACTAGCAGATCAAATAATAGCCTTAGAAAGCGATATGGCTAAATTATCTGATAGCGAATTAAAAAATAAAACTGAAGAATTTAAACAAATGTTAGAAAGCGGAGCGAATCTTGATGAAATCGTAGTTCCTGCTTTTGCAGTAGCGCGTGAAGCAGCATCCCGTTTTATTGGGGAAAAACCGTTTTATGTCCAAATCATTGGAGGTTTAGCAATCCACTATGGTAATATAGCCGAAATGAAAACTGGTGAAGGAAAAACTTTAACTGCTATTATGCCAACATATTTAAATGCTTTAACTGGTAAAGGAGTTCATATTGTTACAGTTAACGAATATCTTGCTAAAGTTGGTTCGGAATATTTATCTAAAGTCTATGATGGTTTAGGACTTACTGTAGGACTTAATTTGCGTGAATTAAGCCCGGCAGAGAAAAAAGATGTATATAACTGTGATGTTTTATATTCTACAAATAACGAAATTGGTTTTGACTATTTAAGAGATAATATGGTTGCAAGAGCTGAAGATAGAGTACAAAGACCTCTTAATTTTTGTATTGTCGATGAAGTTGATTCAATCTTAATAGATGAAGCTCGTACACCGTTAATTATATCTGGTGGTCAAATGAATTCGGCTAATCTTTATATTGATGCTGATAGAGCTGTTAAAAGATTAAAAGTAGATGTTGACTATACTATTGATGAAAAAACAAAAAATGTTTCTTTAACAGAAGAAGGAAGTAAAAAGGTAGAAAAGCATTTTAATTTGCCAAATCTTTATGATCTAAATAATACAGCTTTAGTCCATAATTTAAATCAAGCTTTAAAAGCAAATTACGGATTTAAGAAAAATATAGATTATGTAGTAGAAGATGATGCGGTTATAATTGTTGACCAATTTACTGGTCGTTTAATGCACGGACGACAATTTAGTGATGGTTTACATCAAGCTATTGAAGCTAAAGAAGGCGTTACGATTAATAGTGAAACAAAAACAATGGCTACTATTACATTCCAAAATTTATTTAGAATGTATAATAAGTTATCTGGTATGACAGGTACTGCTAAAACTGAAGAAGAAGAATTCAGAGCAATTTATAACATGTATGTTATTCAAATCCCTACTAACAAACCTGTAATACGTGAAGATTTAGCGGATTTAGTATATTCAAATATTAAAGGTAAATATAAAGCTATTATCAAAACAGTAAAACAAATTCACGAAACTGGGCAACCAATTCTTATTGGTACTATATCAGTTGAGGCCAATGAATATTTAAGTTCTTTACTAAAAAAAGCTGGTTTGAAACATGAGGTTTTAAATGCTAAAAACCACGAAAGAGAAGCTGAAATCATTGCTCATGCTGGTGAAAAAGGAGCAATAACTTTAGCTACTAATATGGCCGGACGTGGAACCGATATTAAACTTGGCGAAGGAGTAAGAGAGTTAGGAGGACTTTGCGTAATTGGTACGGAAAGACATGAATCTCGTCGTATTGATAACCAACTTCGTGGCCGTGCAGGCCGTCAAGGAGATCCGGGTATGAGTCAATTCTTTGTATCATTTGAAGACGATTTAATGCGTCGTTTTGGTACAGACAGAATAAAAATGATGTTAGAAAATTTGGGGATTACAGATGATCAATCAATTCGTTCTAAATCTTTAACAAAAAGTATTGAAACTGCTCAAAAAAAGGTTGAAGGAAATAACTATGATATTCGTAAAAGTCTATTAGATTACGATAATGTAATGAATGAACAACGTGAAATCATTTATGCACGTCGTAACGAGATATTAGATGAAGAAAATATTCATGAACGAATTTTAGAATCTTTTAGAAATACAATTATTAATTTGGTAGAAAGTCATATAGAACCGGAAGGATATATTACAGAAGATGATAAGTCTGAAATAATAGAATATATGAATACAAATTTCATGAAAAATAAACAAATAAAAATGGATAGTGTTATTAATTTAAAAGATCAAGAACTAGTTGATTATTTAACTGATTTAGTAATTAAAGATTATGATAAAAAAATGGAAGACAATCCAAATATTAATGAGTTTGAAAAAGCAATTACTTTAAGAGTAATTGATTCCAATTGGGTAGATCACATGAGCGCTATGGAACATTTAAAAGAAGGAATCGGACTTCGTGGATATGGTCAAGTAAATCCAATTCAAGCTTATACAATGGAAGGGTTTAATTTGTTTGACGAATTACTAAATAAAATAGATAGTACTGTTGCTTTATTTCTTTTAAAAGCCGAAGTTAAACATAATATAGTACGTAAGCAGACCTTAGAAGGAAAAGCCAATGATGGAAAAGAAAAAGTGAAATCTACACCCAAAAGATCTAATAAGATAAATAGAAATGAACCTTGTCCATGTGGGAGTGGTCGCAAGTTCAAGCAATGTTGTGGTAAATAAACTCGGAAACCCAAGTAAATAAAGGGAAAAACCGAGTTTTTTCTATTACATAAAAATGGTATTTTTTGCTCCAAAAATCGTTTTAGATAAGTTTTAGATAAGTTCCAGATAATTTAAATACTTAAAATAAACAAGTAAACAATTAAAATAACAACTTAGGCTTCAATTTTGTAGAACTCATTAAGCATATCATTAACATTTGAAAATGAATCTTGGAACATATGTGAGTAAGTATTAAGAGTCTCCGTAATACTAGCATGACCAAGATATTTGGAAACAACTGTTATCGGTATGCCTTTATTGATTAAGAAGGAAGCACATGAATGTCTAAAGTCATGAATTCGAATCTCCTTAATCTCAGCTTTGATAGCATTGGCTTTTTTTCTTCTCCTAGCCAGAGGATATGTTAAAGCTCGTAATCCAAAGTCTTCTCCAAAAACAAAAAAGTCTTCATTAAAATTTTTGAATTGTTTAACATAATTATAATATTCTAATAAATCATTATAGAATACATCTAATAAAGGCAATACTCGTTTACTAGATGCTGTTTTAAGACTACAGATATAATAATCATTTGTATTACGATCAACATTTTGAACTTGCTTTGAAATAGACATTGTCTTCTTTTCAAAATTAATATCCTTCCATTGAAGTCCACGAGCTTCACCAATTCTAAGACCACAATGAAATAGTATCTTCCATAAACATCTATATCTAGGATCTTCTTCTACTGAAAGGAAAATCTCAAATTGAGCAGGAGAATAGATTTCTTGTTCTTTTTTTACTTCATCTGGATTTTTAAATTTTTCAATTAATTTTAAGAGTTGACTATAATTATAATTATAATATTTAATTCCAAAATTGATTAGAGTACATAATACTTTTAAAACATCATTTTTAGAAACATCATTTAGATTAGTTTCTTTATTCATTCGTTTCTTCCAATCTTCAACATGTGTAATGTTAAAGCTAGAGCAGGGAATATTCCATAAAGATTTTAGGTGTTTTTCTTTATAAGTATAACCTTCCTTTGTTTTTCTTTTTACTTTATCATCTTGAAAAGCTAGAAACTTTAACCAGAGATCACCAAGAGTCATTTTCTCAGGTGCTTTATTATTTTGTTCAAGTCTATTTAAATGTTTTCTTTCTTCATCTTTTGCAATAGCTCGAGTCATAAACTTTTTACTTGTATATTTTACAATATTACATAAGCTATCAGTATATTGAATTTTGTAGAACCAACACTTACCATCTTTGGTAGGTGTGCTAGATTTATAAACAGGCATAAAAAATATCACTTTCCTTTCAAATTTATTCAAATAATTGTGTAAATTCCTAAAAAGTGATATAATAATAGTCGAAGACCAAAAAAATATCCTTTTAGGAATGTTTTAAAGTTTCGTAGACTTTTTAAAAAGGTTTTCATTTCGGATTTGCTTTGCAGAGCAAGTCCTTTTTTTTATAAATATTTTATTAATTTTTTTGCTACACCCAATATCTCAATTGGCATAGTTTCTATTTCATCTTTAGTATAAAGTCTAGGCAAGAAGCCAGAACTATTATCCATATTCAATGGAGATAGAATAATACCATCATCCTTAATTGTAACTCTTTTAAATGTGGCATCACATCCATTAATACGGACACAGCAATCCTGACCAGAATTGCATACAGGTGTTTTTAAAAATACAACCGTGTCACCATCTTTATACTGTGGCTCCATAGAATCCCCCGTAATCTTTAAAGCAAAGTACTCCTTATTCCCTGTGATCCAATCAGCAGGAACTTCTTCATAATCAATTGTGTACTCATCTTCTATTGCTTCCATCGGAACACCAGCAGGTATTCTACCAAGAAGAGGAACTCTGACAACTCTCTTCTCCATACTAGCAAGTCTGGTATTTCTATCCCAAACATAATCTTCGATTAGATCAGATTTTTGAATACCAAAGTAATCAGCTAGTATTTCGATTTTATCCATTTTAGGATAAGACTTACCATTGCACCAATCACAAAGAGTGGTGTATTTCATTTCTAATTCATCTGCTAACTTATGTCGTTCAACATTAAATATTTTCATGAAACGATTTAAGTTTCTAGCAAAGACTTTATTATTGTCATTACCTTCTACTGCACTCATGATTATTCTCCTTTCAATTATCATTATAGATTAAATCGTATTTTTTTGCAAGATAAAATGTAAAATAATACGAAAAAATCATAATTTTATACAATGGGTTATTGACAATACGAAAAAATCGTATTATTATTAAACTAGAAGGAGGTTACAGGAAGCTAATGAGAGATTATTCACTAAAGGCATTGAGAATAAATCTTGATTTAACATTGGAAGAAGCTTCAGCATTAATAGGTATTAGTAAGTATACATTGTTTAATTATGAACATGGCAGAACAGCACCAAGCATTGAAATATCAAAGAAAATAGCAGAAGTCTACAATGTAGATATCAATAAGATCAGATTCTCACCGAATAAGAAAAAGAAGTTAGCAGTAAAAAAATGAGAAGTAATTATGAAGTAAATATAGAAGTAAAAAAAGAAAAAAATAGTTACATATTTTTTTTACTAGCAGAATACGAAAAAATCGTATTTTAAAAAGTCTACGAAACTTTAAAACTTTAAAACATATGAAAGGATAGGAAAATGAAACCAAAAAGAAAATTGAAAAATTGGGTAAAGGTAACACTTGTTATTTTGCCTATAGCAGTGATTATTAGTCAGCTGTTTTTAATTGGTCTAAATATAAAAAAGATAGCTGAGAATCAACCAGAAACAATCATAATAACAGAAAGTAGGTGTTATTGTGGTTAAGAGTTTAACAGCTAAAGAAATATTAAAAATTATAGAAAAAATGTGGGCATCAACAGATGACATAAAAAAACTTGGATGTGTAGGAAATAATAAAGCATTAAAAATTAAGAATGAAATTAAAACCAGAATGCAAGAAGAAGGATATGCAATTCCAAGAAATTTAGTAGATATGAAACTTGTTACAGAATACTTTAACATTGATGAACAAAGAGTAAAGTTCTTAGCATCAAAGGGAGGTGTTTGTAATGAATGATTTATTACCATTAAATAATAATTATAATCAATCTATTCCAGAAGAAAAAACAAAAGAAGAATTAGAACTGATATCTAAACTTCAAAAGAAGAAAAATAAAATAAGAAAAGAACTAAAGGAAAAAGGAATATTACCTAAAGGTGCAGTTAATGAATATGATAACTACGAATATTTTAGTGAAGCACAATATAAGGAATTATTCACAGACCTATTTAGTAAACATGGAATTGAATTATATATTACAGAAATTGACTATGGAACATTCGAAGGTACTGATAAACAACCATTTGGTAGGACAGTAACTTTAGGGTGCAAACTAATTGATATTGATACAGGTTATTCAGAAGTAAGTAATCACACCGGAGAAGGATTAGATCGTGGGGATAAAGCAGGATATAAAGCTACAACAGGAGCAATTAAAAGATTTTTATCTTCTACATTTTTAGTAGCTACGAAGGATGATCCAGAAAGAGAAGATGAGAAACCTAAGAAGCAAACATCATATAGTAAACCAGCACCAAAGCAAGTTAAGAAAGTTGTTAAAGGTACAATATCTCCAGTTCAAGATAAGACACTTAGAGATTTGTTTAAAGATGATAAAAAAGAATTATCACAAATTATGAAAAGTTTAAAAAAAGTTAAAATCGAAGAATTAAGCAAAGAAGAAGCATCAGAGATTATCAAGAATAAGAAGGGAGAAAAATAATGAATGAATTAATAACAATAGTTGAAGATAGAGCAATATTAGATTCTGAAATGATACAGAGTTTAATAGTAGTAGAAAAACAAATGAAGGAATTGAAAGAAATCCAAGATACATATAAAAGAGCTATAAAGGAAGCAATGGAAAAGAAAAATGTTATAAAACTTTTAGATGAAATATCAGGGTTATCCATTACTTATATCTCAGCACAGACGAATCTAGAGAAATTTAATAAAGAGAAGTTCCAGGAAGAACACCCAGATTTGTATGACCAATATGTCACAATGGATGGAAAAAAATCAGCCTACATTACGGTAAAAATTAAATGATAGAAACATGGGAAATAGCAGGAGGGATACTCGAATATATTGATGAAACACATACATACATATTCGATGGAGTAATCCTTCCTAGCATTACTCAAATACTAAAAATAAAATTCGGAAACAAATACAAAGATGTATCAGCAGATGTATTAAAAAAAGCATCTGAAAGAGGAACTCAGGTGCATCAAGCAATAGAAGACTATGAGGTCAGAAATATAGATACAGAAGGATGCAAAGAACTATACAATTATAAATTTTTAAAGAAACAATTTAAATTTGAATGTATAGGTAATGAGGTACCAATCGTTCTATTTTATGATGGGAAACCTGTATCTGCCGGAAGAATAGATTTGATACTAAAAGAAGGAGAAAATGTAGGAATCGGAGATATAAAAAGAACGAGTGTATTTGATAAAGAATATGTTACCTATCAAACCAATTTATACAGGATAGGTTATCAACAAACTTATGGAGTAAGTATTACATTTTTAAAAGGTCTTCATTTAAGGGATAAAGTCAGAAAATACATTGACCTACCAATAAATGAGGAAATGTCATTAGAACTATTAAAAAAATATTTAGAGGAGGAAAATAATGAACAAAGTTGAATTAATAGGAAGACTAACAACAGATCCTGAATTGAGATATACAGAATCTGAAAAAGCATATACAAGATTTACAATAGCAGTAAATAGGAAATATAAGAAAGATGATGAAAGTAGAGATGCCGATTTTATTCCGGTTGTAGCATGGGAAAAAAGAGCTGAAACTATTTGTCAATATGTAAAAAAAGGTAATAGATTAGGAATCATCGGAAGAATACAAACAGGAAGCTATGATAAAGAAGATGGAAGCAGAGGATACACATATGATGTAATAGCTGAAGAGTTTGAATTTTTAGAAAGCAAAAATAAGGATGATAGACCAGCACCAGAATATACAGATCCAGAAGATCCATTTGCAGACTTTGGAGATAGCATTGAAATAAGTGATGATGACTTACCATTCTAATGAAAACCACAATTAAAATAAGACAAGTATTTAGAAACATACAAAATCAAATGTTTTTAATGGAAAACCTATTCTCAGATATAGATGTTGATATAACTAAAAATTATGTAATTGAACTAAAAGAAGTTAGATCTAAAAGAACTTTAAAGCAAAATAAAATGATGTGGGCATTAATTCGTAAAATAGCTAGTCACGAAGATATGCAACAAGAACCAGATGAAATATATATATCAGCATTAGAAGAAGCTAATCTAAGAAGCACATATTTACTAGCTCCTGAAGAAGCAGAAGATGAATTGAGAAAAAACTTCAGAGCTGTAAAGGTTGTAAGACCAGAACAATTTAAAGGAAGAGAAATGATAGTTTATAAGTGCTTCTTGGGTAGCTCCAAACTTAATACCAAAGAAATGAATCAACTATTAGAAATCATTAAATATTGGGCTGAGGATTTAGGAATAGATACAAATGAAGAGCATTATACAGAATAAGAAACAATGTTTTATATGTTCTCGAAGATATTGTCTACATGACCACCACATATATTTTGGCACAGCTAGAAGAAAAATTAGTGAGAAAAACGGATTTAAGGTATGGCTTTGTTATCAACACCACGAAGGAACATTTGGTGTACATGGTAGCAAAGGTCATGAAACAGATTTATATTTAAAAAAAGTGTGCCAAATAGAATACGAAAAAAAACATAGTAGAGAAGAGTTTATAAAATTAATAGGCAGAAATTATTTAGGAGGAGATATAGATGAGTGATGGAGTAATAATAACTTTAATTATTTGTATAACCTTATTAATAATTTATCTCATAGATAAGAAGAGTAAAAAATGAATTCGGAAAAAAAGTTTTATTGGATAAAATTAAAAACTGACTTCTTCAGCAGAAAAGATATTGATTTTCTATTATCACAGAAAAATGGAGCAGAGTATGTTGTAATATACCAGATACTATGTCTAAGTACAGCAAATAGCAATGGAGAATTAAAAAGCACAATAGGAGAAATTATTGTTCCGTTTGATATTGATAAAGTAGTTAGAGAATGTAAGTATTACGATATCGACACCGTAAGAGTTGCTATGTCTTTATATAGAAAGCTAGGACTTATATATGAACAAGATGATGGAACTTTAAAAATCTCTAATTACCAGGAAATGGTTGGAAGTGAAGCCGGAAATGCAAATGCACAAAGGCAAAAAAGATTCCGTGAAAGACAGAAACAACTAAAATTAGCCGTTACGAATAGTAACGATAATAGTAACACCAATAATAACGAAGAGATAGATAATAGAGAAAAGAGTAAAGATATTATAGAAGAAGAGAATCAGATAATAGAATATGAGATAGAAGAAGAGGAACCAAAGGTTCCTTACAAAGAAATCATTGAATATTTAAATAGTAAAACCAATAAAAATTATAAGCCTAGCAGTAACAAAAACAGATCAGTAATTGATGCCAGGTTTAATGAAGGATATACATTAGAAGATTTTAAAAGAGTTATTGATATAAAAACAGAAGAATGGTTGAATACTGACTTTGAACAATTTCTAAGACCTGAAACCTTATTTAGTAATAAGTTTGATGGATATTTAAATCAAGTACCAAAGTCAGAAAGAACACCAAAAAGAAAAGATAAAGTTTTATCTACATTGGAGGCAATATATAATGGATCAATCAGAATTGAGTAAGATAATAGCAAAACTAAAAATTGCATATGCTTATTATTTCAAAGAATTAGATGAAGATTTAATAGTAGCAATGGCTAGTTTATTTTATGAAAATTTAAAAGATTATGAATATGAAAGAGTTAATAAAGCAATTAATAATATAATTAGGAAATCAAAGTATATGCCAAGTATATCTGATATTTTAGAAGAAATAGATAAGATAGATAAAATAATAGAATTTGATATTCTAAAAAAAATGCTAGAAGATGGCTATTTCAAATATGGAGCATACGGAGAATTAGATTCGGTACAGCAAGTAAGAAATTATGAGAAAGCAACGATGTGGTTAGAAAAAGGAATAATTCCAGAATGGCTACTACAAGATATGATGAAATATGGGTATAAACAACCATTAGCATATACAGAAAAGAAACAATTGGCAGGACAGCTGTTACTTGGAGAATAAGAGGTGGTGGAATGGAAGAACAAGTATATAGTTATCTGATATCCAACCATATAGGAAAAAAGAACCTAATCAAAAATGTAGAATTAAGAAAAATGTTTAACATTAACAGTGATAAATCGATGAGAAAAGTTATACAGAACATCAGAGAAAATAAAGATTACTATTTAGTGGTAGGGAGTATAAGTGGAAAAACAGGAGGCTTTTATATTTGCCAGACAGAAGAAGAAATTGATGAAACCATAAATAACATTAAACACAGAGCAAATCAAATGCATAGAATGTGCCACATACTGAAATGGAAAAAAGACAAAGTAATCAAAGGATGAAATGACTAAAAAAGAACTCTCAAAGTATTATTATTTAAGCAGAGAAATAAAGGATCTGGAAGAGAGGATCCAAACATTACAAAATCAATCAGTTGGAGTATCTAAACTAACAGGAATGCCATTCAGTAATGAAAAGAGTAATCCGGTAGAAAAAAGAGCCGAGCTGTTAATAACATTAAAGAATAAGTTAGAAAAAAGAAAAACTAAGTCTTTAGAAGAACTAATAAAAATAGAAAAATGTATATCTGCTATAGAAGATATAGAAACCAGGATGATTATGACAAAGAGATATATAGAACTTAAAAGTTGGGAGAAAATATCAATGGAAATGTATATGAGTGAGAGAACTTTATTCCGAAAACAAAAAGCATATTTTAAAGAGGCTAATAATGAAAGAACTATTTGATTTCATAAAATTAAGAAAAAAATATAATACCTTAGAAACAAAATATGAATCTCTGGTTGCAGATGTAAAAAATGAGTGTTTTAAAAAAATATTGGATAAGATCGGAGAACCATTAGAGATAAAAAGATTAAGGGAAGAAAATAAAAGATTAAGAATAAAACTAAAAGAATTAAAAAAATGCACGAAAGGTTAATATTTATGTATGAAATGCCAAAAATAGCATTTAAAACATTAAAAACAACACTTCATACTATGATTAAAAATCATCAATCAATGCTAAATCAACTACACAAATAAGTGTAGTTTTTTGATGGATCTTATTAACAGGATCTGTGGTATAATACATGTACATAGAAACCGGAGGTGCATTATGGAATATATACATTACGGACACGAAAACTTTGATATAAAATTATTTAATAAAATTAAGAATAGACCAGAAGCAGTAAAACCAATCGGTGGGTTGTGGGCAAGTAGAGTAGATACAACAGATGGTTGGATAGATTGGTGCAAAGGAAATGAAATAGATTGGGCAAGATTAGATGTGAGCTTTAAATTTAAATTAAAGCCAGAAGCCAAAGTATTACTAATAGATAGTATGGATAAATTAAAAGAATTACCAAAACAAAAAAGTATTCTAGGACATTCACCTTGGACTTTGCTAGATTTTGAAAAATTAGCAGAAGAATATGATGCAGTAGAAGTTATATTAAACAGGGGATTATACTTTGAACTCTATGGTTGGGATTGTGACTCAATAATAATTATGAATCCAGAAATTATAGAATTGATAAAAGAATAGTAAATCACATAAAAGATTTGCTTTTTTTATGGTATAATATAACTGAAAGACAAATAGTAATTTGAAAGTGAGGTAAGAAAATGAGAACATTAACTAAATAAGTTTGGCATAAACTTCGATTATGCCAAAAAAAGGAGGCATAATATGTTAGAAATAAAAGATTTAACTATATCTATTAATGATAGATATTTAATTAAGAATTTAAATTTAATACTAAATAATAGTGATAAACTTGCTATTATTGGTGAAGAAGGAAATGGAAAATCCACTCTATTAAAATCCATTCTAGGCATTTGTGAATATGCTGAGATAAGTGGAAATATTAATCTAAAAGGTAATAGAATTGGTTATCTAGAACAATCTATTAGTGCTGATAAACTAGATCAAAGTGTATATGAATTTTTATTTGTAGACGAAACTGATTATTATGATAAAGTTAATAATCTATATAAATATCTAGAATTAATTAATTTAACTGACGATATATTAAAACAAAAAATTAGAACATTATCAGGCGGAGAAAAAGTCAAAATTAGTATTTTGAAATTATTATTGAATGAATATGATATTTTATTTCTAGATGAGCCAACTAATGATTTAGATATTGAAACATTAGAGTGGTTAGAAAAATTTATTAATAGTACAAATAAACCAATTATATATGTTTCACATGATGAAACTCTACTTGCTAATACAGCAAATATGATTCTACATTTAGAGCAAATAAAAAAGAAAACTGAATGCAGACATACATTATTAAAAATTGGTTATGATACCTATGTTGAACAAAGACTTAGAAAAATAGAAAAGCAAACACAAGTTGCAAGATCTGAAAAAAGAAAATTTACCAAACAACATGAAAAACTGCAAAGAATAATGCAAAAAGTTGAATATCAGCAAAATACAATTTCAAGAGCAGATCCACATGGTGCCAAAGTTTTAAAAAAGAAAATGCATTCTTTAAAGTCACAAGAGAAAAAATTAGATGAAGCTGAATTAACTGAAGTACCAGATGTTGAGGAAAGTATTAGTTTCTTTTTTGAAGATGTTGAAATGCCAAGGACAAAGAATATTATCAATTTAAACATTGATGAATTAAAAGTATCTGATAAGATATTATCTAAAAACATAAAGTTAGATGTAATTGGTAATATACATTTATGTATTATAGGTAAAAATGGTGTTGGTAAATCTACTCTAATAAAATTAATTTATAACGAATTAAAAGATAGAAATGATATTAAGGTTGGATATATGCCGCAAACATATGATGATATTCTAAATAATTATGAATATGTATTGGATTTTATTTCTTCACAAGGCAATAAAGAGGAGATTACTAAAGCAAGACTACTTTTAGGTAATATGAAATTTACTAAAGAAGAGATGATTGGAAAAATAAAGAATTTAAGTAATGGATCAAAAGCAAAGTTATTTCTTGTTAAATTAGTGTTAGATAAATGTAATGTTTTAATACTTGATGAACCTACAAGAAATGTTAGTCCTTTATCTAATCCAATTATTAGAAAAGTATTAAGTGAATATGATGGAACAATTATAAGTGTATCTCATGATCGAAAATATATTAATGAAACAATAGATAATTTATATATTTTAACAACAGAAGGTTTATTAAAAGAAAAATAAATATGTGATCATAACTACAAATTACAATTTATTAAGCAGATCTATAATAAGATTTGCTTTTTTATGTTATAATGATTATAGAAAGGTAGGTGGTTTTAATGAAAAACAAAAAATGGGTTAATAGTGTTGTTTTAGTTTTAGGATTAGTAGTTATTTTAGCAGGCATAATATTTTTGTTGCCAAAAAATGAAAGATCAATATATTGTGTAATGGAAGATGCAACAAAAGAAAATAAAATGGAAATTTATTATGATTTTAAGGATGGGGAAGTATATAGATATTCAATAGTCAATACAAATAAATTGACTGACAATATCAATATTGATGCATACAAAGAATTGATTCAAAAATCTAATGATAAGTATAAAGGTGCAACAAGTAAGTTTTGGAAAGATGACAATACTTATATGACAACAGAAATATATAATTTAGATTTATTAACAGAAAATGAATTTAAAGAAATAACAGGTATGTCGATAAAAGATATAAAATCTAAAACAAGAAAAGAAATAATAGAGTCTATTATCCCAATGGGCGAAGATGGAAGTTTCAAATGCAACTAATTTCAAATTACAATTTATCAATTAGATCATAAACTTGTCAGTATATGTCAGTACACTTAGTGCTATAATGATATCATAAGAGGATTATCCAGAAGGGTAATTCTTTTTTTATGCAACAAAGGGTGTGGATAAGATGATGAAGACATGTTCAGTATGTGGGAGAATCCATGACATCAATAAAACTTGTTATAGGAATAAAAAGAAACCTAAGAAAACAGCCAATCAGTTCAGGGATACATACGAGTGGAAGGAAAAAAGAAACCAGATAAGGAACAGAGATAAACATCTGTGCCAGATATGTCTAGAAGGTAAGTACGATACATTCTACAGATATAACTATAATCAATTAGAAGTACATCACATCATACCAATAGAAGAAGATAGTTCTAAAAAATTAGATAGTGAAAACCTAATCACATTGTGCAATATGCATCATAAGATGGCAGAAGACAATAAAATTAGCAGAGAAGAATTGCAAGAGATAGTAGCCAGGAAATATAGAACCCCCCAGGCATAATCAAAGCAATTCTTTTTATTTTTTCTCCACCCACAGCCCACCTACATTCACACAATTTTAATTTTTACATGAGTTTTTTGGAAAGGAAGGATTAGATGAGAAGATATGAGAATGTAAAAATATCAGTCCTGAAGCCATACGAAAACAATGCCAGAACACATAGCCAGGAGCAAGTAGAGAAGATAGCCAATTCAATAAAAGAGTTCGGTTTCATCAATCCGGTACTGATAGATAGTGACTATGGAATAATAGCAGGGCATGGAAGAGTATTAGCAGGACAATTATTAGGGATGGAAGAAGTCCCATGTTTATTTATTGAGGATTTAACAGAAACACAAAAAAGAGCCTACATATTAGCTGATAATAAATTAGCTTTAGATGCAGGATGGGATGATGAAATATTAAGACAGGAAATCCTAGCACTCGACAAATTAGATTTTGATGTTTCATTAGCAGGATTTGATATCAATGATTTTGATTTTACACAGGAAGACATAGAGTTCCAGGAAGATGACTATGATGTAGAAGCATCATTACCAGAAATACCAAAAGCAAAACCAGGAGATGTCTATCAGCTAGGAAGACACAGATTGATGTGTGGAGATAGTACAAGCCAGGAAGACATTGATAAGTTAGTAAATGGAGCAGTAATGGATTTATGTGTAACGGATCCACCATACAATGTTAACTATGGTTCAATAAATGAAACAGGATACGGAAAAGAAAGAGAAAACGGAAATAAAATATTGAATGATAATATGGATGATGAATCGTTCTACCTATTCCTAAATGCATTTTATGAACAGATGTTAAGAGTGCTAAAGGAAGGTGGAGCATATTACATATTCCATGCAGATACAGAAGGCTATAATTTTAGAAAAGCATTAAGAGATGCCGGAGGTCAGGTAAAACAAAATCTAATATGGGTAAAAAATGCATTGGTGCTTGGAAGACAGGACTATCAGTGGAAACATGAGCCTTGTCTATATGGCTGGAAGGAAGGAGCAGGTCATTATTTTATAAATGACAGAACACAAACTACGGTGTTTGAAGATAAAGCTGATTTAGATAAATATACCAAAGATGAATTAAAAGAATTAATTGGAGAAATATTAGCTGATAAACTTCCGACAACAGTAATCCATGAAGATAAGCCACAAAAGAACGATGTTCACCCAACCATGAAACCAATTAAATTAATTTCTAGGTTAGTTAAGAATAGCAGTAGACAGGGAGAAAATGTAATTGATTTCTTCGGTGGCTCAGGTTCAACATTAATAAGTTGTGAACATCTAGGAAGAAATTGTTACACAATAGAATTAGATCCTAAATATGTAGATGTCATAATTGACCGATGGGAAACTTTAACAGGAGAAACAGCAATAAAATTAATCGAAGGTGTAGTAACAGAAAAAGAATTAGAGGAGGAAGAAGAATGATAGAAAAAGTAAATCCAGCTCATCCAGATAAAATAGCAGATAGGATAGCAGGAGCAATAGTAGACTTAGCCTACAAAAAAAATAGTAATCCAAAAGTAGCAGTAGAGGTGTTGATAGGTCATGGAGTATGTCATGTGATAATAGAAACATCTGAAACTTTTACTATTGATGAAGTTGAAAAAGCAGTAAAAAGAATAGCAGGAGATGTAGCTCTAGACTTAGTAGTTGAAAAGCAAGATGAACATCTAGCCAAGAATCAATCAGATAAAGTTAGATGTGGGGATAATGGAATATTTAAAGGTGTACCATTAACAGAAGCAGAAATAAAATTATCTAGCTATGCAAAAGATATATATGCTAAGAACCCATTTGATGGTAAATACATATTAGATGGAGATAGATTAATAATTTGTCAAAGTAATACAGAAGAAAATGATATCTATGAAGACTATCCAAATGCAATAGTAAATCCGTTAGGATATTGGACAGGAGGAATTAATGTAGATACCGGAGCAACAAATAGAAAGCTAGGATCTGATATGGCACAAAGTGTAACCGGTGGAGGATTACATGGAAAAGATTTATCTAAAGCTGATGTATCAGTAAATATCTATGCATTCAGAAAAGCTCAAGAATTAAATAAACCTGTACAATTTAGCTGTGCAATCGGAGATGAAATCATAGATGGAAAACCATATAGTGAAATAGTAGAAGAAGCCAGAGAATACATAAATAAAATTGGTGGATTTGAAAAGTTTGCTGAATGGGGATTATTTTAGGAGTAATAACACATGAATAAAATGTCCTTAAACGAACAGGCACAAGAAATCTTAAGGATAGCAGAACAGCACGGAGTAGAACAAAACTTTTTCTTCTTAACTACTTTTAAAAGATACCAGGTACAATTACAAATACTAAATGACCTAGAAAAAACAATAAAGGAAGATGGAACATTAGTAACTAAAGAATATGTCAAAGGAAGAAAAAATGTTTATTCACATCCAGCCATATCTGACTATAACAGAACTACAGATAGTGCAAATAAGACAGTAAGTACATTGATGAAGATAATCATCTCGTTACGAAAAGATGATGTTACAGAAGAGGATGATCCACTGCTACAAATAATAGCAGGTGGCTCAATTGAAAAATAAGGCATACCAATATGCATCAGATGTAGTAACCGGAAAAGTAGAAGCACCAAAGTATGTCATAAAACAATGTGAGAGCTTTCTGGAGATAGCAAATGATAAGAACCCAAAATATAAAATCAATGAAAAAAAAGTAAAGCAGATAGAATCAATCCTGAAGCTGTTAATAATGCCAAAAGGTTTAAAGGCAGGACAAACGATATACCAATGCTCGTGTGGATACCAATGGGTATTCTACATATCAATTCTATGTGTTGTTTACAGAAGCAATCCAAATAAGAGAAGATATGAAACAGCTATTCTAGAGATAGCCAGAAAGAACTTTAAGACCTATACAATAGCAACGATATTCATCTTGCTTTTTTTATTGGAACCAAAGTATTCAAAGTTTTATTCAGTAGCTCCAGATGGATCGTTATCTCGTGAAGTTAAAACAGCAATAGAAGAAACATTGAAATCAAGTCCACTTATTTATCTACATAAAGAAAGTAAGAGATTTAAGATACTAAGAGATTACATACAATTTAATTTAACAGAAAGTAGATATTATCCGTTGAACTACTCATCAAGCCGTATGGATGGAAAACTTCCAAATGTATTCCTAGCAGATGAGGTAGGAGCATTACCAAATCCATATGCAATAGAATCCATGAGGTCAGGACAATTGAATATTCTGAATAAATTAGGATGTATAATCTCGACTAAGTATCCTACAATCAATAATCCGTTTGAAGATGAAGTATCATATGCAAAAAGAGTATTAGATGGAATAGAACCAGATGAAACCATATTTGCACTTTTATATGAACCAGATGAAGAAACAATAAATAAATGGACTACTGATGACACAGTGCTAAAACAATCAAATCCAGTAGCTTTAGAAATACCAGAAATCTGGGAAGATTTAGTTAAGAAAAGAGCTAAGGCAATAGCAGTAGAATCAGTAAGAGAAAACTTCTTAACAAAACACTGCAATATCATATACCAGGGAATGGGAACTGAGAGCTATATAGATGTAAATGAAGTTATGAGTTGTAAGGTAGCTAAGATAGATTGGACAGGCAGAAAAGTGTACATAGGAGTAGACTTAGCCATGACCAATGATAACTGTGCCGTAGCAATGGTATCAGAAGATGACCACGAAATACTTGCTGATGTATTTGCATTTATTCCAGAAGGAAGAATAGAAGAAAAGAATAAGTTTGAAAGAATCAACTACTACGATTTTATAAAAACAATGAAATGTATAGCCTGTGGAAATAAGACAGTTGACTATGGGATAATCGAAGATTTCGTATTCCAAATAGAAGAGAAATATAAAGTAACAATTATGGCAATAGGATATGACCGATACAATGCTTTATCATCAGCTCAAAAATGGGATAAGAAATATAACACAATAGTCATAAGACAACATAGTGATACATTACATAGTCCAACGAAATTATTATATGAAAAAATATTGGATCGTAAGTTCCGATATGAAGAGAATAAATTATTAGAAATCAACTTCGAAAATGCACGATGCACCTATGACACTAACATGAATAGGTACATAACTAAAAAAAGAAGCCAGGGAAAAGTAGATATGGTAGTAGCATTAATAAATGCAGTACACCTTCTACAACAAGATGTATTCCTAGATAACGATGACTTCTTTGTACAGATAATTGAGTAAAGGAGGTGGAAGATGAGAATAAGAGATTTATTCCGAAGAAGAGCTGAAGAGGAAACAACAAAGCCACAGACAGAAGAGTCAGCAAGTGATGTTTTACTTAAAGCAATTCTAAGAGGAGAAACAATTGACAAAGATAAGGCAATGTCACTACCAGCAGTAGCCAGTGCAGTAGATAGAATATGCAACACCGTAGCAATGATACCGATAAGGTTATATCGAGAAGTTCAGGATGAAAAGACAGGAAAAACTAAAGTAGAAGAAGTTAAAGATGA
Organism: Bacilli bacterium; assembly: GCA_017442305.1. Lineage (GTDB taxonomy): Bacteria > Bacillota_I > Bacilli_A > RF39 > UBA660 > RGIG2951. The sequence continues at coordinate 44,002 of JAFRZY010000014.1, forward strand.
TCCAAGAATAAAATTGTTAAATATAGATCCAGGAGATACATTGGATGCATTCCAATTAAGAAAAGCTTGGGTACAAGATTATTTGTTGGATAAAGGTGGATATTTATTTATAGAAAAACAAAAAAATAAATTTAAAAGTCTGAGATATGTAGAAGCATCACATGTATCGATTAACACTAATACTGATCCTATTTTTAAAGATATAACATACATGGTAAATGGAAAAACATATGAAACATTTAACTTTATTACAATACTAAGAAGCACCAAGAATGGAGGCTCAGGAAAAAGTGTAATTGGAGAAGTATCAACAGCTATTGAAAATGCATATCAAACATTGATGTATGAGCTCGGACTTGTAAAAACAGGAGGAGCAAAAAAAGGATTTATAACTTCACAAAGAAAACTTGGAGAAAAAGAAATAACAATGCTGAAACAAGCATGGTCTAATTTGTATTCAAACAAAAGTGAAAATGCAATTGTCTTGAATGAAGGAATGGATTTTAAAGAAGGATCTAGTACAACAGTAGAACTTCAATTAAATGAAAGAAAGAAAACATTACAGGAAGAAATAGACCACATATTTCATAACAAAGAGAACTTTGATGAATTTATGAAAGAAGCTATTATGCCAATACTAACAGCAATTAAAATAGCTTTGAATAAAGACTTACTACTCGAAAAAGAGAAGGAGTCTTTTTATTTTGAATTTGATACCAGGGAAATAAGTAGAGGAAACATTAAAGAAAGATATGAAGCCTACAAAATAGCATCAGAAACAGGATGGATATCAAAAAATGAAATCAGATATCTAGAAGACTATGACAGCATTGAAGGACTTGATGTCATAACTTTAAATCTTGGAAATGTAGTATTCGATACTACAACAGGACAATACTATACCCCAAATACAAATTCAATAGTAGACATGCATAGCACCGGAGAAGGAGGTGGTACAGATGAAGGTGGAAGTTAGAAATGGAAAAATCGTAATAGATGGCTATGTCAATGCAGTAGAAAGAACATCCAAAGTCTTGTGTGATACCAGAGGACAATTCGTAGAAAGAATACGATCAGGAGTATTTCAAAGAGCCTTAGAAAAAGCAGAAAATGTCCTGGTGTTATTAAATCACGAAAGAGATAGGGAATTAGCTGATACCAAGAGTGGAAAAGCTAAGTTATACGAAGACAACATTGGATTAAGAGCCATTGTAGAAGTCGAGGATCCAGAAGTAATACAGAAAGCCAAAGACAACAAATTAAGAGGTTGGTCATTTGGTTTTTTATGTAATAAAGAAGATAGAAAAGTCAATGATGATGGAATAGAAGAAAGAATCGTCAGAGATTTGGATCTTCTAGAAGTCTCAATTATAGATGATAGAAAGTATCCGGCATACATCGGAACTAGCATCGAAATGAGAGATGACCAAGTAAAACTTATTGAATATCGTGGAGAAGAATCACAAACGATAGACATAAGACAGGAAACTAAAGAGGAGCCTGAACAACATGCCGATAAGGAAGTTGTCAAAATAGATTATTCAGATTATGAAGAAAGATTAAGAAAGATAAGAGAGGAGAAATAGAATATGAATCTAAAAGCATTAACTGAACAAAGAGCTGAAAAGCAAACTGAAATGGAAACTTTACTTAATACAGTAAAGACAGAAGAAAGAGCATTCACAGAAGATGAGAATGAGTTATTTAAAAAATTAGAAAGTGAAATTGGTTTAATCAATGAAACAATCTCAGCCATTACAAAAGGTAGAGAGTTAACTGAAGAGCCAACACCAGAACAAAAAGAAGAAGAAAAGAAGGAGGAAGATGAAATGAAAGAAAACGAAGAAAGAGCTTTACAAGAAGAAAAAGCATTCGAGAATTATATCAGAGGTGTAGTTCTAGAAGAAAGAGCAGATGTTAATTTAACAAAAGGAGATAATGGAGCAGTAATTCCAGTAACTATTGCTAAAAAGATTATTAAACAAGTTTATGATATCTGTCCTATTTTAGAAAAATCAACTAAGTATAATATCAAAGGAAAATTAGAAATCCCATATTATTCAGAAACAGCAGATGCAAAAGTAAACATGGCATATGCTACAGAATTTAAATCATTAGAAAGTAATGTTGGTAAATTTGCTAGTATTGAATTAACAGGATATTTAGCAGGAGCATTAGCTAAAATATCTAAATCATTAGTAAATAATAGTGACTTCAATATCGTAAATGAAGTTATCAACATTATGTCTGAATCAATTGCATTATTCGTAGAAAACGAATTATTAAATGGTACAGATGGAAAAGTAACAGGATTAGATAAAGGAGTAAAATTAATCGTTACAGCTGAAAGTGCAAATGTTATTACAGCAGATGAAATCATCAAAACAAAAAGAAAAGTAAAACAAAAATTCCAAAAGAATGCTGTATGGTTAATGTCACCAGAAACATTAACATCAATCTCATTATTGAAAGATGCTAATGATAGATATTTATTACAAGATGATATAACAAGTGACTTCGGATATACATTATTAGGGAAACCAGTTTATGAAACTGATAACATGAAAGATATTGGAGCAGGAAATACTGCTATTTTTTATGGAGATTTATCAGGATTAGCAACTAAGTTTACTGAAGAACTTGAAATGGAAGTTCTAAGAGAAAAATATGCTGACCAACATGCTATTGGTGTAGTAGCATGGATGGAATTTGATGCTAAAGTTGAAGATGCTCAAAAGATTTCTAAATTAGTTTGTCCAGGAACTGCTGAATAATGTTTAAAGTATTAAAGAGTTTTAGTGGAAAAGTATCTGGCTCAAAAGGTCATGTTATTGAATTAAAAGATAAAGCAATAATCAGTGACCTTTTAAAAGCTGGTTACATAGAAGAATACTCTGAAAAAAACAGAAGCCAAGCAGAATTAAAAAAAGAGAATGAATCTCTAAAAAAAGAAAACGATGAACTAAAATTAGAAATTGAAGAGTTAAAAGCTCAATTAGCAGAAGCTACAAAAGAACCTGAAACGGATCCAGAAGCACCAATAGATCCGGAAGCTGGAAAAGATCCAGAAGATAATCAAAAAGATAAATAAGGTCATTAGTTGTTCAGGCAAGACCTCAAAGAAGGAGGAAACTAATGAAAGTAAGTACAATAACATGTGATGATATAGCTAACTATATCAGATTACAAGAAGTCGATGAAGCAGATAGGAAATTACTTAATGCTTTAATAACTATTGCTAAAAAATTTATAACAGAAAATACAGGAGTAAAGGATTTAGATGAATACGATGATTTTTTAATTGTCGTTTTTATTTTATGCCAGGACATGTATGATAATAGGACTTTATATGTGGATAAAAACAATCTAAATAAAGTTGTAGAAACCATACTTGGAATGCACTCTAGAAATAACATATGTTAAACCCAGGAGATTATAGTAAAAAAATATCAATATACAAAGTAGCTATAAAGGATGATAGTGCAGGATTTAAAAATCCAGAAGACACTCTCATCCTAACTACTTGGGCTAAAGTCAAAACAACAAAAGGATTTACTTTGATAGCAAATAATAGTGATTTTGAAAAAGCCTACACTAACTTCACAATTCGTTATCCAAAAACTGAAATAACCAGGGATATGATAATTCTGTTTAATAAGAAAAGATATACCATAGAGTATTTGAATAACATTGATGAAGAAAATATCGAATTAGAAATCCAAGCAAAAGAAGTCACAAAATAATGGCAGGATTTAATGCTGAATTACCTACTGAGCTAATAAAAACATTCCAGAAGCTAGAATCCAATACTGAAGAAATGCTAAGTGAAATGACCAGAGCAGGAGCCGAAGTGGTATATAAACAAGTTAAATCAAATATGAAATCTAGTTTTAAAAGTACAGAATCTTTGGATAAAGGATTGAAGATTACGAAATCATACAAGACACCAACAGATGATGGAATAAATACAAAAGTTGGATTCTATGGATATAACGATGAAGGTGTGCCAATTCCACTAATAGCATTAGCTAGAGAATTTGGAACCAGCCGAGGAGAAAAGAAGAAGCCATTCTTCAGAAAAGCATTCAGACAGGAAACAGCAATAACCAATGCAATGATTAAAGCTCAGGAGAAATACATAAAAAATGAATGATTATGAATTATTAAAATCTATATTCGATAATTTTGAAGTGGAAGGCAAAAAGATTCCGGCAGAGTTTATAACATATACCGGAAAAAGCAAAACATATATTACTTATGCTTTTACAGATGATGATCCTACATTGTTTGCAGAAGACCAAGGAGTTGGAAGTGTAGCATATATAGATATTGATATCTTCAGTAATGGTAATTATTTAGCAATAGAGAAAAAAATAAAAGAAGTTATGAAAGAAAATAACTTCATAAGAACAGGTAGTAGCCCTGATATGTATGAAAATGATACAGGGTTATATCATAAGACTTTAGAATTTGCAAAAGAAAGGATGGAAATATAAATGGCAAGAATAGGGTTGAAAAATTTTAGATATGGAATCTTAGATGAAGAAACAGAAACATATGCTGAGGTTAAGACACCAGGAAAAGCTGTCGATTGTAAGGTTTCATTAGATCTAAATTCAGCAGAATTATATGCTGATGATGGATTAGCAGAAAGTGATTACACTTTCAAAAAGGGAACTGTATCAATTACGGTAGATGAGGATGATGACCAAACATACTCAGACTTAACAGGTCATGAGATGTCAGAAGCCGGAGAAATAATCCGTAAAGATACAGATATAGCTCCATATGTAGGATTCGGAAGAATAATTACAAAAGTAGTAAATGGAGTATACAAATATAAGGTAGAGTTCTTAAGTAAAGTAAAATTTAAGGATGCATTACCAGATGAAAAAACAAAAGGAGAAAGTGTAGAATTTACTACAACAACTCTAGAAGGTACAGTCCTAAAATTAGAGGATGGTACTTGGTCTAAAACTCAAACATTTGCAACATTTAATGAAGCAGTTGAGTATTTAGAAGGATTATTTGAAAAGACAGCATAAGGTGGATAAATGTCCACCTTTAATATTTAGGAGGAAAAATGAAAGACTATAAATTTGAATTTGAAATAGAAAATGAAAAATATGCATTAGTATTTAATTTAAATGTAATGGAAGCCATACAAAAACAATATGGCACCGTACAAAAGTGGGGAAAACTGACTGATAATAAAGGTGGCAAAGAACCGAATGCAAAAGCTCTAATATTTGGTTTTACAGAAATGATAAATGAAGCCATTGAAATAGAGAACGATGAAAAAGGCAATAATAAGCCTTTGTTAACTCAAAAACAAGTGGGTAGATTAATAACTCGAGTTGGTGTTCAAGAAACAGCCAAAAAGCTAAATAAAGCAATAACAGAGAGTGTTAAAGATGATCACCCAAAAAACATATAGTCCACGAGGAAGATGAACCGATCGATTTCTCGTGGATTTTATTTACAGGAATAAATCTTCTAGGTCTATCAGCTAAAGAAGTCGGTAGACTAACATACAGAAAATTTAGAAATCTCTACTATCATTACCAAAGATTTTATGATTTCAAATTAAGAAAAATTAGTTACCAAAAATTAGAGGAAATGGCAATTGAAGAAGAGGAATGGTTATAAGAAGGAGGGATGTATATGGCTGGATCATTTGGAGGCTCTGTTAAGTTAACAGGAGAAAGTGAATACACTAAAGCTCTAAAAACAATTACAAGCAATCTGACAGTTATGGCTAGTGAAATGAAAGTTGTATCGAGTCAATTTGATAAGAATGATAAATCAGTTCAAGCCATAACTTCTCGAAACAATGTCTTAAATAAAGAAATAGAAGAAGGTAATAAAAAGATATCCACATACAAATCAGCATTAGAAGACTTCAATAAACAACAAGACAAAAATGCAGTAGCTATGATGGATATGATGATGAATCTAGAAAAAGAAAATAAGAAGCTAGAAGAATTAAAAAATAACACTTCCTCAACTTCTGAAGAGATAAAAGCTCAAGAGAAAGTAGTAAGTGAATTATCAACTGAATTAGCCAAAGCAGAGTCTCAATATGAGAAAAATAAGATAACAATAAATAAGTATCAGAAGGAATTAAATCTAGCTCAGGCAGAAGTTAATAACTTAACTACAGAATTAAGTAATAACCAAAAAGAATTAGAAGATAATAGAAGCTCTTACCAAAAGATGAACGATACGATAGATGAGCAAAAAACAAAATTATCTACTTTAAGAGATAAATATGCATCAGTAGTATTAGAACAGGGTAAGAATTCAGCAGAAGCTAAAACACTAAAAGCAGAAATTAAAAATCTAAGTGAAAATATCAAAGAAAATGAAACCAGAATGTCGAAAGCCACAAAGGAAATTGATGAATTTACACGATCAGAAAAAGAAGCTGGAACACAAACTTTGAAACTTGGAGATTTAATTAAAGCTAATCTAACAAGTGAAGCTATAATTGCTGGAGTAAAAGGATTAGCAAGTGCTATGGGAGCCGTAGCCAAAGGAATTGTAGATCTAGGAAAACAAGCCATACAGAGTTATGCAGAATATGAACAATTAGTAGGTGGTGTAGAAACCTTATTTGGAGATAGTGCTGGAGCAGTTTCTGAATATGCTAACAATGCATATAAAACAGCAGGATTAAGTGCAAATGAGTACATGTCTACAGTAACAAGTTTCTCAGCAAGTTTATTACAGAGCCTTGATAATGACACAGCTCAATCGGCTAAGATAGCTGATATGGCAATAAGAGATATGTCAGACAATGCTAATAAGATGGGTACAGACATGTCACTAATACAAAGTGCTTATCAGGGATTTGCAAAACAAAATTATACCATGCTTGATAACCTAAAACTTGGATATGGTGGAACCAAAACAGAAATGGAAAGGCTGTTAGCAGATGCACAAAAAATAAGTGGAATAAAATATGATATCAGCAATTTAAGTGATGTGTATGAAGCCATACATGTCATACAAACAGAGATGAAAATATCCGGATTATCATATGAAGAAGCAATGGCTAAAGTTGCAAGTGGAGAAATGACATTAGAAGAAGCTACAGAAGCTATGGGAACCACAGCTAAAGAAGCTACACAAACTATAAGTGGATCCGTTAGTGCAATGAAGTCAGCTTGGTCGAATTTAATCACAGGAGTAGCAGATGAGAATGCTAACTTCGAGGGATTGATAACAAACTTCGTAGATAGTGTAATGATAATGGCAGAAAACATAGTTCCAAGAATAAGTATAGCCTTAGATGGAATCATAGAATTGGTGTTAGGATTAGCAGATACACTATTACCAGAAATATTAAACATAGGAGTAGAATTAATACAAAAATTAATTACAGGAATAACAGGAAATATTGGAAGTCTGATGACAGGACTGAATCAAGTAATAAATACGATACTTAATGCATTGATAACAATGCTCCCACAAATCATATCAGCAGGAATTCAGATAATAGTATCTTTGATCCAGGGAATAGCAACATCATTACCAACACTAATTCCACAGATAATTGAATGTGTAATTTTAATGGCAACAACATTGCTAGATAACATCGGATTAATAATAGATGCAGGAATCCAACTAATAATTGGCTTAGCAGAAGGACTTATGAATGCTCTTCCAGACCTGATAGATAAGATACCAGTAATTATTGATAAATTAATTCAGGCAATAGTAGATAATCTACCAAAAATAATAGCAATGGGTATTGAACTAACAATTCAATTAGCAGTAGGTCTTGTGAAAGCAATACCAAATCTAATAAAGGCAATACCACAAATCATTACATCGTTAGTTACAGGAATAGCTAGTTACTATTCGAACATGGTAGCCAAAGGTAAAGAATTACTTGGAAAAATTAAAGATGGAATAGTAGAAGGAATCAAAAAAATCCCAGAAGTAGGTAAGAATTTAGTTCAGGGATTATGGAATGGAATAAATAATGCTAAGGATTGGGTAATTGGAAAAATAAAAGGATTTGGAGATTCCATTTTAAAAGGAATTAAGTCATTCTTTGGAATCAATTCTCCATCAAAATTATTCGAAGACCAGATAGGTAAAAATTTGGCATTAGGTATTGGAGAAGGATTTACAGATGAGATGGATAATGTAGCTACAGATATAGAAAATGCAATACCTACAGAGTTTGACTTAGGATTAAATACAAATATTAATTCTGCAGGAAGCCTAGAAACAAACTTCAGCAAAGAAGTATTGGTAGATGCATTTAAAGAAGCATTATCTGGAATGACATTTAAAGCATTTGATGAAACCTTCGGAGAATTAGTAGTAGATAATGTGGAAAAGGTGGTGTATTCATAATGGCATATATAGAATGGAAGGGAATAAAGAGTGAAACTATACCAGGACTATTGATATGTGAATTACCACCTATCACAAAACCTAAAATGAGAACTTCAATAACCAAAATTGATGGAAGAGATGGGGATATTATAGAAGACCTAGGGTATGAAAGCTACACTAAGAATGTAAAAATAGGATTAACCAGAAACTATGACTTAGATGCAATAGCAAAATATTTTACAGGAGAGGGTAACCTAACATTATCTGATGAACCAAATAAAATATATAATTGCAGAATCATGGATAAGATAGATTATGAAAAATTGCTAAGATTTAAAACTGCAGTAGTTAAGTTTTATACACAACCATATAAATATTTGAAAGATGAGGCAGTAAAGGATTTAAGCATTACTACTCAAACATCGTTAGTAGTAAATAACCAGGGATTAGAAATGTCAAAACCAATTATTACTTTATATGGTAGTGGAAATATAGAAATAGCTATAAATGGATCTACAATTTTTGAATATACATTCCCAGAAGGAGAAACATCGGTAGTTATAGATAGCTTACAAGAAGAAGCATATCTGAATGGAGTATATAAAAATAGATATATGCTTGGAGAATTTCCTAAATTAGCAGTAGGAAACAATACTATAACCTGGACAGGTTCCTTGACCAGAATAAAGGTTGAACCAAAAAGTAGGTGGATTTAATGATAAAAATTTATGAAGCCAACGAAAAACTATTCAATCACAATGGGTTAAAAATACTACATCCAACTAAAGCTGATATTTTTATAGAAGATAATGGAGATTATTATATCGATATAGAATCCACAATAGAAGATATTGATTATTTACAAGAAGGAATGATAGTAAGAGCTAATACCAGGTGGGGAGAACAGGGATTTAGATTAACGAATCCTAAAAAAAGAAATAATAAGATATCTGTAAGAGGATACCATCTGTGGAAGGACTCGGCTAGATATGTAATAGTAAATGCATATGCTGAAAACAAAAATTGTAATGATGCCTTAGATCATTTTAATAATGCTTGTGATAGTGCTACACCATTTAAAATGATATCAGATATAGCTGATTTGAACTCGGCTAGAATTGTTAGAAAAACTTTAGAAGAAACCATATCAGTAGTAATCGAAAAATGGGGAGGTCACCTATACAGAGATAATTGGAATATAGGTGTGAAGAAAACGATTGGTATGGATCGTGGAGTCACAATTAAATATGGAAAAAACTCAACAGATATTGAAGCAACAGAGGTATGGGATAATGTAGTAACAAAATTATTACCTGTCGGATATGATGGAATAACATTACCAGAAGTATATTTAATATCAGATATGGATATTTATGATGTACCATATACGAAAGTAATAAAGTTTGACCAGGAAATAGACCAAGAACAATTCAAAGATGATAAAGGAAATCTAGATGAAGTTGCATACAAAGAAGCAATACTAAAAGATTTAAGAAGTCAAGCAGAAAGATATCTTAATGATAATCAAATATTTAAATGTAACTACAAAGTGAAAGCACACATCGAAGGTATCGTTGATTTAGGAGATGTAATAGTAGTTAAACATGAGAAACTTGGAATAGAATTATCCACAAATGTTATCTCATTAAAATATGATTGCATAAGAGATAAATATATAGAAATAGAATTTGGTAATTTTAAAAATAAACTAAAGGATCTAATAAGCACAATAAAAAATGATACTGATAAGACAGTAGCATCAGCAAAAGAAGTAGTAACGGTGCAATTACAAGATGAACTAAATGAAGCCACATCTAAAATATGGGGAACTTTAGGAGATAGCTATGTAATATATGAAGGAAATAGAATATTAATAGTTGATAAATTACCAAAAGAAGAAGCAACTAATGTTATGATGATTAATTCAGCAGGAATAGGATTCTCAAATTCAGGTATAAATGGAGCTTTTACTTCAGCATGGTTAATTGATGGAACTTTAGATATGCAACAAATTAATGTAATAAATATGACTGCAACACTTGTAAAAGGAGGAACATTTAAAGTAGGTTCTCATGTTAATGAAGCCGGAAGAATAGAAATCTATGATATAGCAAATACATTAATAGGAACATTTGATGAAAATGGAATCTGTGTGTTTGGAAAAGATGGAAGTAAAGTAATAATTAATCCTGAAGAATTTGCAGGATATGATTTTAAAGGCAATAAAGTATTCTGGATGAATGGAGATGAGTTCCATATGAAAAAGTCAGTAATAGAAGAAGAGATTACATTATGTAATAAAGCCAGATGGTTGGGAATAGAAACCACAGATAACACAGGAATAGGAATTGTTCCGTTAACATAGGAGGTGGAGAATGGAAACATTATTTAGTTCAAGACAATGGTGCAGTAGCCCTAAAGGATATTGGACAATAGAATATGAACATCAACGATCTGGATCAGATATGCAGTATAGATTTAAATATACCGTGTGGATAAATTCTGGTGGCTGGTTTTATAATGCCATGAAGATGCCACTATATCTAGATGGAACTAATATAGCAACACTGCAAGTTAAAACATATAATTCAAATGAAAAAGGTTGGACTTATTCTGGCACTACAGGTTGGTATACAGTAAGCAATAAAACCTCAGGAACTACATCATTTTATGCAGAATTAGTAGACACCGGAGGATATGCTCAAGCCGGATGGAATAAATATGATACATCTGCAACATTTAGTTTGACAGTAGATCCAGCTAAAAGTGTGCTAGGTGGGATTTCAAACTTCACAATAGGAAATGCAATTCCAATATCAATAACAAAATATTCCAGTTCTTTTAGAGATGATATGGTTATAAAATACGGAAGCACTACCGTAAAAACTATAAGTGGAATTACGAATGGTTCAAGTGTTAGTTTTACAACAGCAGAACTAAATACAATATATTCATTAATGAGTACCGTTAATAGTGGTACTTTTTCTTTTACAATAACAACATATAATGGAAGCACATCAGTAGGAACCAGCTCTCAAAGTGCCACCGGAAGCATAACAGGAGCTAGTCCAACGATATCTGCTTCAAACATATCGTATAAGGATAACAATAGTACCACGGTAGCAGTAACCGGAGATAATCAATATCTTGTACAGAATTTATCAAGTTTATTGGTAACGATTAGCTCGGCAACAGGAAATAAAGGAGCATCAATAACTAAGTATGAAGCCACAATAAATGGTGTTACTAAAACATTAACAAGTGCAGGAAATATTAACTATGGTGTAATTAATTCAGGAAGTAATTTAACCTTAACAGTAAAAGTGACAGATAGTAGGGGAAATACTGCATCAGCATCCAAGACCGTAAAGTTTCTTCCGTGGTCACTGCCAACCGGAATCATTACATTAAAAAGAAAGAACAATTATGAGGATGAAACATATTTGAAAGTTCAAGCCTCATATTCAAGTATTAATTCTAAGAACTCGGTAACAATAAAATATCAATATAAACAAACTACAGCAAGTACATATTCTACTTTAACTACTATTAATAATAATACACAGATAACATTATCATTGACCAAAAATTCAGCTTGGGATTTTAAAATAACTATAACTGATAAGTTTGGAACAACAACATATAATGCAGTTTTATCTCGTGGTAGATTTATATTTTTTGTAGATACTAAGAAATTATCTGTAGGAATAAATTGCTTCCCTGTTAATAGTGAATCGTTAGAAATTAATGGTATTCAAGTTTTAGAATACGATGTGGTAGATAGTTGGTAATATGAGTAAAGCTATTAGATTTAGGAATAGAAATAATGAACCAATTTATGTATGCCCATACTTTCCTGTCGGTAGTATATATTTATCAGTTAATAACATCAACCCAGGATCTGTATTTGGTGGAACATGGGTGCAGATAAAAGATAGATTTTTGTTAGGAGCTGGAAGCACTTATACAGCAGGTAAAACAGGAGGTTCTGCTACTCATACTTTAACAATAAATGAAATGCCTACACATAACCATAATTATAGTTCTGGAAGATGGTATTGGTCGGAAACAGCTGGAGGTGGAGATATAATAAACTCCCAAACAGAAACATCCTATATGTTTGGAAGAACTACATCTGATACAGGTGGAGGAAAAGCCCATAACAACATGCCACCATATTTAGTTGTCTATATTTGGAAAAGGACAGCATAATGAGTAAGTCAATTAAATTTAAAAATAATACATATATCGATAGTAGTGGGATAGTACATAACAGAAAGTCTTTGAAAGATATGTTGAATAACAAATTAAATAAGACTGTACTATTTGATAATGTTCCAAGTGTAGGAGAAGTTGGAAAACTATCAGCACCAGGAAGTAGTTATACAATATCAGGCAATTTTAGTAATTATGATTTTTTATTAATAATATTTAGAAGTCGTGTATGGGGATGGTGTAAAAAAGAAGAATTGATATTCAATGCTAATCAATTTGGAAGTTCTAATGTAGCTACCGGTAATTTATATTCTGCTGTGATGCCTTTGTATAATTCAAATACAATAGCAACGATGCAATATTATTTTACAAATAATAATAAAGTGTCTGTGTATTATAACTCACATTATTCTGGAGATAACCATTTGTACATAGCAACAATAATAGGGTGTAAATTATTATCGAGTTAGGTGGGATAAAATGAGCAAGTCAATAAAATTTAGAAATAACACATATCTGGATAGCAATTCCATAGTACATAACAGAAAACTTCTGCCAAACTTTCTAGTAGATAGCATAGTTAATTTTGATATATCAGTTCATATATCTTCAGCAGAAACTTGGTTCGATACAGGGATAAAAGGAAACCATTTAAATTACGGAACTTACATAATGCAAGTTTTTATTTCATCTTGGAGTGTTAATGCACAATACGGAGAATATTTATCAGGAGTAGTAGCTTGGAGTAATCAAACAACAAATTCAGGAAATGCTGATGAAATACCATTATCTAAAGCAGGACATGCAAGAAACGATCATAATATAAGATTTAGGATCCTTAGGCAATTTGGAAGTAATGATTATATAAAACTTCAAATATGTGATAGTAGAGCATGGAGTGGAGCCGGAGATATAAATATAAGATTTAGAAAAATAATTTAGGAGAATCGTATGTCAAAGTCAATAAAGTTTAAAAATAACACATATTTAGATAGTTCCAGTATAACTCATAACAGAGAATTATTAAGTAATATTCTAAGTCAGACAAAAGTAGACTATGTAAGCAGTTACGGTGGTATGTTGATAAAGCTCCCTAATGCAGGTTTTTATAAAATGATAATGATAAAAATAATTGGTAATGGCTATGGTGGAAATCCAATAGATACGATAATACAGGCATATCATTATGAAAGCTTAGGATACTTTATAAATTGTAAGCAACATAATAATTCAGGAAGTTTGCCAACATGCAAATTTATGATAATAGATAATGTGATTGGGTTATGGATCCCAACACCAGGAATATATACAAGTTTGGTAGTAGAAGCATATGAATCAATTCCAACTAATAGCAAGTTAAATATAACAGCAATATTATTAGGAGGAGAACCAGAAGGAAGTTATAAAACAAATTGTTCAATAGTATAAAAGGAGGAAAAAGGAAATGAAAGCAACAATTAACTATATTGTAAGTACAATATTAACAACAATAGTGTACTATTTAGGAGGTCTGGATACAGCAATGAAAACATTATTAATTCTGATGGTATTAGATTATGCCACAGGAATATGCAAATCAATAGTAAACAAAAAAATAAATAGCATCATAGGTGCTAAAGGAATAATCAAAAAGGTAGGGTACTTAATAGTCGTAGCTCTATCTTTTTTGTTGGATGGAATTGTAGGAGATACCGGAGCAATCAGAAACCTGGTTGTTTATTTCTTTGTAGCTAATGAAGGAATATCAATTATAGAAAATTGGGGAGCAATGGGATTACCATTACCAGCAAAAATATTAGAAGTTTTAGAACAATTAAAACATGAAAATGGAGGAAAAGAAAATGGAAAATAAAGAAGAAATATTAGTGGAAGAAATTGAAAAAGATGAAGCAATCTCTATTGCTGAAGATTGTGAAGGATTTAACGAGGAGGAATAATTATGGGATATACATTAAATAATATTAAAAAAAGCCCATTTAAGGGCTTGAAATCATCATGGATAAGCTCTGACTTTGGAAACAGAAGATTCTGGAATAATGTTACAGGAAAATATGTAGAAGACTTTCATAGTGGAATAGATATAACATCAGGAACAGAAATAACAGCAACTGCTAAAGGAAAAGTAACAGCATGTAGGAATACCGTTAAAGGGTATACAGAAAGCCAAGCTTCAGGAAACTATGTAACTTTATATCATGGTAATAATGTTTATACCACATATTGTCATATGAAATATGGAAGTGTTAAAGTTAAAGTTGGAGATATAGTAGAAGCTGGATCTGTAATAGGAATCAAAGGAACTACAGGATTTTCAACCGGGGAACATCTTCACTATGGTGTAAAAGTAAATGGAAGTTGGGTAGATCCTAAACCATATTTATTAGGAACAAAAGAGTTGCCACAATATGGTGGTTCAACACCAACACCAACACCTACAGGGAATTTAAAGTATAAAGTAGGGGATGAAGTAATATTCACAGGAACTTTATACAGAGATAGCTACGGAAATGGTGCAGGACAAAGTAGAAGCAATTTAAGAGCTAAGAT
>JAFRZY010000015.1 GCA_017442305.1 Bacilli bacterium
CTTTTCACTTCTGATAACATTGACATTTTTAGCTTTCCCAACTTCTGTGTCATAATCAAAACTTACAATATCTCCTTCTTTTAAAGACTTATATCCATCCATTTGTATTTCGCTAAAATGAACAAATACTTCCTCATCTAATTCTTCACAAACAATAAATCCATATCCTAATTTATCACTAAACCATTTAACGCTTCCTTGCATATCTTTTATCTCCTTTTCCTTTTTTATTATCTTTATTTTCTACTTCTTGTTTTGTAAATACTACATCTACTTCTTCTAATTCTTTTTCGTGTTCTTCTGTTCCAATATTACCTGTTGCAACATCATATAAATCTTTTACTCTTTGACTTACTAAGAAATTTACATTAACAATAACTAAATACAGTACAAATATCATAGCTATATATGTTAAACCACCCATAAATTTAGCATTTAGATAAATCAAATAAAACATTGGTAATCCTAATAAAATTTTAAATAAATAGTTTTTTAAACTTCCAAACTTATATTTACCAAGTCTTATTCCTATTAACCAAAACAAACAACCAAATACAGTTAAAAATTCATAATGCATGACAGATTCCATAATAGTTGTATATAAATCTTCTTTATACATTTCAGTAATATAAATTCCTGTTGACAACTTAAATATTGTTATAGTTGCAATTATAATGAAACAAATGACCATCAAATTTTTTAAAACTATATTAGTTTTATCAAGTGAGTCTGCAATTTTATAATACTTTTGCATCCTACTATTACAACCTTCATCCTTCCAATAATTTTCAATACCTTTACTAAAAATATCATTATACGCCTCTTTTAACTTTTTAATTTTTGATTCCTCCCTTTCACGCCAATTCCTAATGATACTTCTAAAGCCTTATCGATTTTTCGCATCGTATCTTCATCAAAAGTCCTTAAATGATTAATTATTTGATCTTTTGACACTGTTAAGATACATTCGCATAAAACCATTTCTCGATCCTTATTAGAATAACTTCCCTTTTCAATAACTACATGAACAGGCATATAGGTCTTCTTAATTTTTGTTGTAATGGGAACTACTATTGTTGTTGGTGAATATTCATTTCCATAATCGTTTTGAATGACTAAACAAGGTCTTTTCCCACTTTGGACATTTGAATATGTATCTTTCAAATCGATTAAATAAACTTCACCCTTCTTTACTGATAAAAACAATTATTTGTTAGTAGTCAGTACCTTATCAACTTCTAAAATATAATAAGCTGATGGTGGATATTTTAATTTTCTTCTTAATCTGACGTCTGGATCTGGCACAACTCTTAAACTACATTCAAATCCAAATTTGTTTAATTTTTCTAATAACTTCTTTTCACCATATTTTTTTATTAAATCGTATCCACAACAACAATTCCCATACAATCGTAGATTTCGTAAAACCCATTTTGGTACTGATCTTTCTTTCTTAATTTTTTTCATCGTAGTTCCTTTCGTGTCAGTTTGAACTGACAGTTAATTTAAAAAAATTAGACCAACTTAATAAGGTCAACTGCAAATTCACTACTACTTGAAAAACATTGAACCTGATCGCTACCATCAAATAAATAATATATTAAGTCTTTATTTATATTGATAATTGTGAGATAGTTTCCATGATTTTCGGATACTTCATTAAAAACTCTATACCTCTCTCCTATTACAAATTTTACGATCCCCTCCTTCTCTTTTTGTGTCAGTTTGAACTGACACTTACAATAAAAGAATACATTATTTTTTTATAAATGTCAATATCCAAAAATAAAACTGTGTAGAAAGTTTTCCACACAGTTACAAAATTTCACCTCTGCTTTATTGTTTTCAAAACTTTTTCTAATGCTTTAATTGTTTGATCTAAAAGCCCAACATCATTTGCAGAAGCAAACTCTATGATACCAATTACTTCTAAAAATTTATCATGTTTTACTGCTAAAGAGTTCATTGTAAGATAGTCATTTAATACCGTATTATAATCAGTTATTAGATGATTAACAATAGTTGATAATTCATCAATTTCATCCATTGTAATTGTATCTCCTTGATGAACTTTACTTCTAAAACTACTAATTACTGCATTTACTTCTGATACTACTTCATTACTTTCTTTAGTCATATATCATTTTCCTTCCTTAATCGGTACTACTTTTTTTGTGATGCCTCCCTTTCTAACGATATAAGACATTGTTTTAAAATTCTAATTGTTTCTTCTTCACTAAACTGTGTTAATAAGTTTACACCTTTTTTATCACCACTTATTACTTCAATTTTGATGCTCTTAACTACATTAGAACCAACCTGTTCTTGCAAAATTGCCCCTCCTTCCTTTGGTCAGAAATGAAAGCATCACACAATTTGAATTTAACATTTCTATCCTCCTATATTTATTTCAAGACTATTTACTACACTAATATCATAACAAATAAAGTTAAAATTGTCCATTTCTCATAAGTAATTTAGCACAAAAGGAGTTTTGAATTAATGGCGATTAGTGGACAATATGCAAAAAAAAGTGTAAAATGGTAATGTAGTAAAAAAACTAAAGAAAGGCGATAGAATATGGAAGACAAAGCATTTGTAGATGCTCTTGGTTCTTACATCTCTAATTATCGTAAGTCATTTCATCCTACAATGAGTGCAAGAGAATTTGCAGATCAATGTGGGATTTCAAGAATGGTAATTACTGATTTAGAATCTAAAAAGCATAGTGGTAATATTAGTAGTGCAACACTAAAAAAAATTAGTGAAGGCTTAGGCTTTAAAAATTCTTTTCAGCTTAAAGAAAAGATAATAAACCAAACTGGAAGTACATTTTCTGAAAATGATTTAAAAGATGTAGATGCCATTGTTATCAGAAAAAATTCAAATTTATATAGTATATTTGAAATCGCAAAAGATTTAAGCGATATAAACCTTGAAATGCTACATAGTTTTGCCGAAAAATTGATTGAGAAGTAACATATTCCTAAAGACTGATTTTAGTCTTTTTTTATGTTATTTCATAATCAAAATCGTCATAAAAAGAATCTAATTCTTTATCATCATTATCCACTTCCCTAAACCATCCTAATTCATCATCCCATTCTATTTCACGTCTTTTAAACATTTCAATATTATTTTCAATTGATGTTTTTAAATATCCAAATTTATTCTCTATCTTATTATCAAACTCATCTATAAAATGCCGACTTTTAACACAAGAAATAATATAGTGAGTTATAGAAATTACATCAGTAAATTTTTGTTTTTTTAAAATTTCCTTAAAAAATTTATCATACTTGTATAGTTCTACATCATCTTGTGCTAAATATTCTCTTTCAACTAAATCTTTAGTTATAGCGTGATGTTCTTCTAAAGAAAAAGATGAAGAAATTTTTTCCTCATCTTCATTTATGGTTTTATCTATTCTATCTATTTGTTCTTTAATACTTTGTTCATTAGTATTTATTTGGGTATGATTTTCCACCATTGGATAATCCACAGGTGGATTTTTACCCTCTGGATTGTTTTTCTCCTTTTCTAATTTATATGGATGTTCATAAATAATATAGTTATATTCAAAATATCCCTTTTCCCCTCGTACTTTTTCTATAACCAAATATCCATTATCTTTTAACTCTTTTAATGTACTTTTTATTGCTCCTTCAGATTCTTTACATATAGAACATAAACCATTTAATGAGTAATCCCAATCATCTGGTAAACTAAGCATAAATGATAATAAGCCTTTTGCTTTCAAAGATAAGTTTTTATCTCTCAAATGGTAATTACTCATTACTGTATAATTCTTATTTTTTTCCACCTTAAAAACCATATTATCACCCTTTCTTTACTTTATTTAAAAATCCAATTCATCTTCTTCAACAATTTTCATTTTTTTATACTCTATAATTGCTTTTATTATATATCGTTCAATATATCTTTTATCTCTTTTCAATAATTCTGTTTGTAAAACCGATTCTATTTTATCTTTATTAAATGATATTTGATCATTTTGATTTCCTTTTTTTTGACATAAAATATCTTCTAAACTATTAAAATCCAATTTTTTTGATTTACTTAATTTTCTTATTTCTATTGTTTGAGCATGACTTGGAGTTAAATCCTCGTATGTAATCCCCATATATACCAATTTTTGCTCTTCTTTTGTTAAATATGATAATTCTACCGCTGGTTTTAAACCCATCGTTAAAACTGCTCTTTTGTCCTTTAAAACAGTATCATCAACTAATTGTAATAATTCTGGGATTAAATAAGTCAATCTTACATATCTATAAATTTGAGTTTTTGTATCATCTATTTCATCTACCGAATGAGATTTAGTTCCCTTAGGGGACAAAGATTTACCTTGATGCTTTAATGCTTCTAATTTCATTTTATATGCAAACGCTTTTTCTGATGGTAAAACTTTTTCTCTATACATATTAGAATCAACCATTTCTATCGTAGCTTCTTCGTCAGACAATTTTTTTACATATACTTCCGCTTCTGATATTCCTATTGACTCCATTGCTTTTTTTCTTCTATGTCCTGATATTAGTTCATATCTACCATTTGACTTTAATCTTACTATTAAAGGATTCAGCAATCCATTTTCTTTAATACTACTTGCAAGTTCTTTTAAAGATTCATCATCATTAACTTTATAAGGATGATTTTTAAAACCATCAATTTTTAACAAATCTATTTTTTATAACATACTACTACACCTCTAAATTTAACTTCCATTCAACATATTGCTCGTAAGAAATTTCTCTTTTAAATCTTTTTGTCCTCATTTCTTCCCATTCATTGATGAATTCTTTAAATTTAATGATATTATCATCATTAATGCTTGGTATTCTCGATAAATCTATTTGGTAACGAGGAAGCAACTCTTCTAACCACATTAAAGTATAAAGTATATCTGATTGATCCTTGAAATCATATTTTTTTATTGCATTGTAATTAACTTTTAATATTTTAGATAATTCATAAGTTCTATCATCTTTTGGATTTCTTTCTCCCTTCTCATATCTTGTCATTGTTCTTCTTTTGCATTCACCTGTTAATCCTAATTTATCCGATACTTCATCTTGTGTCATCAATCTAAATTGTCTGACAAACGCTATTCTTGATCCTTGAGATAAATCTTTTAATTCTGGTTTAGTATACAATAATCGCATTTTTAATACCTCCAAATTCTTGTCGCACAAAGCACAAAAAAGACTAAGATTTGCAACTATAAGTCATCTTAGTCTTTAATATTTTGTATATTTTTACTTTTATTTGTCCTATAAGAACATTTGTAATTATAAGGAATTATACATCTTTACAATATTAATTCCTTATATTTATTGGTATTAAAACGATTTTCGTTTTAAATTACTTATTCATCCCTTCTTTGATAGAGGCTTGAGCAGCAGCTAATCTTGCAATTGGAACTCTAAATGGACTACAAGAAACATATGAAAGTCCAACATTATGACAGAATTCAACACTTGAAGGTTCTCCACCATGTTCACCACATATACCTAATTTAATATCAGGTCTAACACTTCTACCTTTTTCAGCAGCCATTTTAACTAATTGTCCAACACCATTTTGATCTAATTTAGCGAATGGATCTGATTCATAAATCTTATTTTGATAATAAGCATCTAAGAATTTACCAGCATCATCTCTTGAAAAACCAAATGTCATTTGAGTTAAGTCATTTGTTCCGAATGAGAAGAATTCAGCTTCTTCTGCTATTTCATCAGCTAATAATGCAGCACGTGGAATTTCGATCATTGTACCAATATGGTATTCAATATCGCTATTCTTTTCTGCTTTAACAGCCTCAGCAGTTTCAATAACAATATCTTTAACAAATTTTAATTCTTTCTTTTCACCAACTAATGGAATCATGATTTCAGGAACAATTGTAATTCCTTCTTCTTCCGCTACTTCGATTGCAGCTTCCATTAAAGCTCTAGTTTGCATTTTAGCAATTTCTGGATAAGTAA
>JAFRZY010000016.1 GCA_017442305.1 Bacilli bacterium
GAATTGTTTCAGTAAAAGAAAGATTGGAATTTATTCATAATATTATTAATATTCAAACACTAGAAGACCGCAAAATAAATAATATTATAGATTATGCTAAAGATAATAATTTATCATTATATGATGCACTTGCTCCTAAAGTTGCTTCAATGCGTGAATCTGATTTTATAGAGATAGAAGAAAAGAAATTTATGAGAATTTTATTTGTTAATAAACTTCCTAAATCTTTAACACCTAGATTTTATAATCGTTTAACAACATTAGATAATATAAATTTAATGACAACATTAAATATTACTCCAACAAATTCTGCTAAAATGATTAAACAAGTGGATAGAAGTTTATCAGCTATGGAAACAGAAAGATTAGAAAAAATAAAAAGAGCAGGTAAAAATAATTTGGATTATAACTATGTTAAAGATAAAAAGTTAGAAACAAGAATTTCTAATGCAGAACAATTGCAATATGACTTACAAAAAAATAATCAAAAAATTTTTCAAAACAATTTTATGGTATGTATTATAGCAAATTCATTTGAAGAGTTAGAAGAACAAACAGTAAGAGTTCATGAAATTGCTTCTGAGATGTTAGTAGAAATGAGAGCTTTACTTTGGCAACAATTAGAAGGATTACAACATACACTCCCACTTGGACATAATTCTATACAATTTCAAAGAACATTAACTAGCGAAGCAACAGCAGTTAATGTTCCTTTTAATAGTAAAGATTTTTTACATGAACATTCAATTTTTTATGGTAGAAATTTAGTTAGTAAAAATGCAATATTCTGTGATAGAAAGAAATTACTTAATGGTAATGGATGCGTTTTAGCAACATCAGGAGCAGGAAAATCTTTCAATGTTAAAATGCTTATTGAACAAATTTTACTTCGTTACCCAGAGGATGAAGTTTGTATTATAGATCCGCAAAATGAGTATGATGAGTTGTTAAAAGTTTTTAAAGGTCAAACAATAAAAATATCTACAACATCTAAAACACACATTAATCCATTTGATTTAGATTTGAATTATGGTTTAACTGATGGTGGGAATAATAATCCAATTAAGTCTAAATCAGAGTATATAATTGCTTTTTTAGAAAGTATTATAGGTGCAAATGGATTAAGTGGAGGACAAAAAACAATAATTGATAGGTGCACTAAGTTAATCTTTGAAGATTATGAAAATAGTCATTATCAAGACAAAACATTACTTCCTAAATTACCTGATTTTTATAAAAAGTTAAAAGAACAACCAGAACAAGAAGCACAGGATTTAGCATTGGTATTAGAAAGATATGTAACTGGTTCTTTGGATATTTTTTCAAAAAATACTAATATAGATATTAAAAATAGATTGGTTAGTTTTGATATAAGTGAATTATCTCAAACATTACAAAAAACTGGTTATTTAGTTGTTTTAGATCACATTCAGAATAGATTAACATTAAACAAACAAATTGGTAGATATACTTGGATATTTATTGATGAAGTTCATATCTTACTTGCAAATCCATATTCAGCAGAATATGTTGCAAAATTCTATAAGGTTGGAAGAAAATTTTTAGGTATGAATACGATAATAACTCAAAATATTGCAGATATGTTGGAAAATGAACAAGGTAGGAAGATATTATCTAATTCAGAGTTTGCTGTTATATTAAAACAAAAAGCATTAGATTTACCGCATATATGCGGTATTTTCAATATTAGCGAGGAAGAATCGAGATATATTGAAGGCGATGCAAAGGCTGGTGAAGGATTGCTAGTATTTGGTTCTGATGTAATACCATTTTCAAACACAATACCTACAAATTATGTTATGTATGAGATTAACAATACCGATAATAAAGTGCAGGCTAGATAATGGATAACAAAAATAGGGATGATATTACAAAATCACTAGAAAGAACGAAGCTAGC
Organism: Bacilli bacterium; assembly: GCA_017442305.1. Lineage (GTDB taxonomy): Bacteria > Bacillota_I > Bacilli_A > RF39 > UBA660 > RGIG2951. The sequence continues at coordinate 1,921 of JAFRZY010000016.1, forward strand.
AAAAAATTATAGTATAGAAAAAGGATTTGATTATTTAGATAAAACAGCTAAAAAGGTATCTAATTTAAAAACTGATTTATTAGATAAGAATGAAGAAAAAAACAATAATATTGATAACAATGAAAATGAATCATCAAACGAAAGTAAAGAATATAATACTAGATTAAAAACTTCTGAAAATAGTAGTGATGATAAAATAGATACAAATGATGTTCCTACTACTAAATTAAAGACAGGAGTAAATAACCAAAATATAACCGAAAATAGCAAAAGTGAAGATAATACTGAAAATGTTGTTTCAAAAAGTAAATTAAAGACAGGTATTACAAAAGTTATAAATAAGACTTTTAAATTTAATGATAATCAAGGTAAAATTTCAAAATCAATAACTGTTGTATCTAAAACAGGAAAAGGAATAACTAAAGTTGGAAGTTCTATAACAAAGGCGTCAAGAGATTTAGATAAAGCTATGTCTAGTGATGGAACTGGTAAAGACTTTTTAAAAACTAGAGCAACTAGAAATGCTAAAAAAGTAGTTAAGAAAACAATTGTTAATCCTGTCAAAAAGCCTATAAAAAAGGCTGTTAATAAAGCAACGACACCTCTTAAAAGGAAGATTGCATCAGCATTTAAAATCCTCTTAAAAAAGGTCTTAAAATTGCTTATAGC
>JAFRZY010000017.1 GCA_017442305.1 Bacilli bacterium
GAGTACATGGTAGCGGATTATTCACAAGAGGACAAACACAAGTATTATCAATAGCAACACTTGGTATGGTTAGTGAAGAACAAATGCTAGATGGAATTGATGAAGAAGAATCAAAAAGATATATGCACCACTATAATTTCCCATCATACAGTGTTGGAGAAGCAAGACCATCAAGAGGACCAGGTAGACGTGAAATAGGACACGGAGCATTAGCTGAAAAAGCATTAGTTCCAGTAATACCATCAGCTGACGAATTTCCATATGCAATAAGAGTTGTATCAGAAGTTTTATCATCAAATGGTTCAACATCACAAGCAAGTATATGTGGAAGTACACTAGCATTAATGGATGCAGGTGTTCCAATTAAAAGACCAGTTGCAGGTATATCAACAGGATTAGTTACAGATTTAGACAATCCAGATAGATATGTTATGCTTACAGATATTCAAGGTTTAGAAGACTTCTTTGGAGACATGGACTTTAAAGTAGGTGGAACAGAAAAAGGTATTACAGCTATACAAGTAGATATTAAAATAGATGGTTTAACATATGAAATAATTGAAGAAGCATTTGAAAGAACAAAAAATGCAAGACAATATATTTTAGATGATATAATGAAACCACAAATAGCTGAGCCAAGAGCAGAAGTATCAAAATATGCACCAAGAATTATTAACATGACAATCAATGTAGATAAAATAAGAGATGTAATCGGACCTGGTGGAAAAATGATTAATAAAATAATTGCAGAAACAGGCGTTAAAATAGATATTGAAGAAGACGGAAGAGTATTTATATATTCAACAGATTCAGAAGGTGGAGTAAAGGCTCAAAAAATGATTGAAGAAATTACTCGCGAAATTGAAGAAGGTGGAATATATGAGGGAACAGTTACAAGAATAATGACATTTGGTGCATTTGTAGATGTTGGTGGTGGAAAAGAAGGATTACTTCATATTTCAAAAATATCAAAAGAAAGAATAGAAAAAGTAGAAGATGTATTAAATGTTGGAGATAAAGTAACTGTAAAAGTATATGAGATAGACGGACAAGGAAGAATAAATCTTACTAAAAAAGGTTTAGAAGAAGACAGCAAAGAGGAAAAAGTAGAAGAATAAAAATAGCAAAATCCAGGGACGGGGCCATAATAGTTTGTGCAAAGCATCGAAGACTTTGACTGCCAAACGGTACCCCGTCCCGAATTTGCTATTTTTTATTAATTTGTAAAACACATTGCAAACGTGTAGGGGCGACTAGTAGTCGACCCGCGCTCCGAAGGTATAACTAAAACGCTTCAAAAATATTAAAAACATTCAAATATCTCGGCAATACTTCGGCTTCATAGAAATTGTAATTATTCATCTCGCAGCGCCCTCAAGGGTGAACTTGAGATTCCCTACTCGCTGAACAATACAATTTCTAATTTAGCCTCAAGTGCATTCGATATTTTCATTTATTTTAATATTTTTTGAAGCTGTAACCACCTAATCTCCTCGCGCTACTCTATAATAAAATATTTTGCAAACGTAGGGGCAAGTCTTGACTAGCCCGCGGTTCGGTCAAGACCGAACCCTACAGATATTGCAAATTATACATAAACATGCTATAATGCTACATATGAAAATTTATTTTCAAAAAGGTAGATGTTAATATTTATTAAAATAGGAGGAGATAGACATGAAAAAAATTAAAACTGAGTACAAAATCGCGTCTGTTTTAATTATATTAAGTTTAGGAGCTCTTTATTGTACGGACTATATACCAGAACCTATCAAATTGCAATGGATAATAATATCTTCTGCGTTTTTTATTGCAGGAATGACACTTATTTTTAATTAAAACATCTACCTAAAAATGCGACTTTTTCAAATAATTTTGGAAAAAGTTGCATTTTATTTTTATTTATAGTATAATATCAAAGGTGTAATAATAATATAGAAATATAAACTAAAAATAAATAAAAAATGAAAGAGGTAAAAAAATGGAATATTTATATGTGTTGCAACAAGCTCTAGTTTGGATAGTAACTATATTTTGGTTATATCAAATAATGGTTAGCCTTTGCTCACTAATTAAATTAAAAGATAAACCAATGCTTGAAAATAAAAATAATCGTTTTATGGCAATTATACCAGCACATAATGAAGAAGAGGTTGTTGGTAATCTAGTTGAAAGTTTGAAAAAACAAGATTATCCAAAAGAACTTTATGATATTTATGTTATTGCTGATAACTGTACTGATTCTACAGCTAATATTGCTAGAAACGCAGGCGCAATAGTATATGAAAGATTTGACGCAACTAAAAAAACTAAAGGATATGCTCTTCAATGGTTTTTAAAACAAAAAATTGAAGAAAATGCACCATATGATGCGTTATGTATTTTTGACGCAGATAATATAGTTGATAAAAACTTTTTAAAAGAAATGAATAAAAAACTTTGTCAAGGTGAAGAAGTTGTTCAAGGTTATAGAGATATTAAAAATCCAACAGATAATTGGATAACAGCAGGTTATGCAATATTCTACTGGATGATGCATAGATTATATCACTTAGCTAGATACAACTTAGGTTTATCTCCACTTTTAAATGGTACAGGTTTTATGGTTAAGTTTGAAACAATCAAGCCAGAAGGTTGGAACACACAAACTCTTACAGAGGATATAGAATTTTCATTAAAACATATAATAAAAGGTAAAAAATTAGGATGGGCAACTGATGCTATAGTTTATGATGAACAACCATTAGGGTTCAAACAATCATGGATACAAAGAACAAGATGGACAGTAGGACATATGCAATGTATAAAATGTTATACAAAAGAATTAGCAAAAGGTGTAAAAGAGCATAAAACATTAACAGCATTAGATGGACTATTTTATATAGTAGGAAGTATACCAATGCTTATTATAACTTTAGCATTATTGCTATTAAACTTTGTAATATATGCAGGAAATGGAATGACAACAGCAGAGTTATTAATGAACTGTGTAAGATATTTTATACCAACATTTTTCTTGCCAATATTAACAGCAATGTTTATAATGTGGTTAGATAAAAAACCTATAAAACCGATGCTAAAAGGTTTAATGTGTTATCCTTTGTTTATGGGAACATGGCTTGCTATAAATATAAAATGCTTATTCAAGAGAGACACAACATGGGAAAAAATCAAACACGTTAGAAGTATTACTATTAATGAAGTAGAAGTAAAAGAATAAATATAAAACATGTAGGGACGGATTTTATATCCGCCCTATTATAATGCAAAAACATATTGCGAATGTTTAGGGGTGACCTGTGGTCGTCCGCGCTCCGAAGGCATATCTTAAGTAACATACAATATAGTTGTAGCGCCGGCCTCTGTGCCGGCTCTTATCCATTAATATTTTCAAAGAATATAAATTTTTTATTTTTTCTTTAATGCTTTCACAATTATCCTCTTATTATTAACATTATTACACGTAACCAAAGTTAATTCTTGTTTTTCATTAGTATCTTGGCTAGTGCAACTAGTATCATTAAATTCAGTTTCGAAATTTTTTGTAACATTATACTCTTGCTTTTCACCATTTAAATTATAAATATAAATTATATCGTTATAAGATAATGTATTAATTCTACTAAAAAACTTATCATTATCATAATTATGAGCTGCAATACAAATATTACCGAACTTTGCTTAATTCAGGACCATAAAATTTACAAGGAGCAATTTTTAAGAATTCATCATTAACTTGAGAAATTATAGGATAAGTTATATTTATTTTAGGTATTTCTATTATTCCTATAATATTAAAAGAAAGATTAGCATCATAATTATAATATGCTTTTTCAGATATATAATTACTAGAAGAATTATATAAACTTGAAATATTAAAACCATTTATTAATTCTTGAGAAAGTTTTTCTTGTCTATTAACGTTTATTTTATATGCTACAAAATAAAATATAAAAATAATGGTAATAATATTAGAGAAAATAAATTGAAATTTCAAAAATTTATTCATTGCATATTTGGATTTTTTATTATAATTTATATTTATAACATCATTAATAGCGCTTTCTTCATCTTCTTTAAAGTTTAAAATTTGATTCATATAGAAATTATCTCCTTATAATAGTTTGAACTACTTGATATATAAATATAATAAAAAATATTAAGAAATTTTAGGAAATTTTAAAAAAATGTATTGACACTTTTAGTTTGGCGTGTTAAGATATAAAAGTCGTTTGAAACAGCGATAAAAAAGCACATTTTAAATACATTAAATTTTTTTAAAAAACTTTTAAAAAAATATTGACAATGACATTTAGATATGCTAAAATTTATATTGTTCTCAGTCAGAAAAAACTGAGATTTTAAAAAGTACATTGAAAAGTAAACAATAAACCCTTTGAAGAAGAAACCAAGCGAAGTAGAGAAAACTACTATAAAAAAATTCAAAGTAAGAAACCTAGTCAAGGAAACTTGAAAAACGATTTATATGTAGCATGGAGACATGTGAAGATATAGATACCAAAAACAAGAGAGTTTGATCCTGGCTCAGGATAAACGCTGGCGGCGCACATAAGACATGCAAGTCGAACGAACTTAACCTATAGTTTACTATTGGAGCGGTTAGTGGCGGACTGGTGAGTAACACGTAAGCAACCTGCCTGTTAGAGGGGAATAACAGTGAGAAATCACTGCTAATACCGCATATGCTCACAGTATCGCATGATACAGTGAGGAAAGGAGCAATCCACTAGCAGATGGGCTTGCGTCTGATTAGATAGTTGGTGGGGTAACGGCCTACCAAGTCGACTATCAGTAGCCGAACTGAGAGGTTGAACGGCCACATTGGGAC
>JAFRZY010000018.1 GCA_017442305.1 Bacilli bacterium
AACTTACAATAATTTGTAGTTATTGTAAGTTATTTTTGTTTTAAATTAAATTAATATTTGTTAAAATAAACCATATATTTTTAAAATATGAGGTGTATTATGAAAAGTTTAAAATTATCCGTGTCTGAATTTCTTAGGGTTGCTCAATCAACCAAAAATTTATCAGAAAAAACCATTGTCGCATACCGTTCAGATTTAAATGGGTTTGTCCACTTTATCAAGGGCAAGAAAATCTGTGATAACAGTGTACTTCTTTATGTGCAAGAATTGTCACAAATAAAAAAATTAAAAGATAGCACAATTATAAGAAAACTTGTTGTTTTAAAGATGTTTTGTGAATATGCATACTCACACGGATATATTGATAAAAATTTTTTCAAAGCTCACCATTTTAAATTTAAGAAAGAACGCAAATTACCTAAGACGTTGGAAATCAGTGAGACAAGCAAACTTTTAACACATATAACAAATCAAAGTTTAACTGCCAAAAGCGATTTTCAAATTTGGACATCTTATCGAAATCTTGCGTTAATTGATATCCTTATAAGTACCGGTATTCGTATTGCTGAGGCGGCAAATATAAGTTTGGATGATATTATTACATCCGAACATGTTATCCTCATTCACGGCAAGGGACGCAAACAACGGCTCATTTATATTTCTTGCAAACAAACTTGGAACAATTTGTTACAATGGATCAAGGTGAGAAAAACTCGACCCATAAGCACTGATAAAGTTTTTGTAAATCGTTTTGGCGAGCAAATCAGCATACACGGTATCGAATACATATATAACACCACTAAAATCGCAGCAAAAATAAATGAAAACTCCACACCTCATTATTTGCGCCATACATTTGCCACCAATTTATTAGCTAACGGCGCAGATTTAAGAGCGATACAAGAAATCCTAGGTCATAGTAGTGTATCAACCACCGAAATCTACACTGAAGTTACTGCTAAAAGAAAAAAACAAATCTTAAGCAAGTATAATTATAGAAACAATCTTTAAAATTAAAAGGATTCAAAATTTGATTTAACTAAAAAACAATAGTTTAGATTATAAGGATAGTATTTACTACACTACCTTTAGTTCTTAATTGAATTTATATTGGCCTTGTTATTTAATCGGTCGTTTAAGCAATAGCGGTTGGGTTTTATTCCAACCGCTATTGCTTAATAAAGTTTCACTAAGACATAGGTACCGATTCCTGACTTGTTTTATAATTTTTCATTATATGTAAGATTATAATAATCTAAACAAAATGGTTTTTATTTCGATAATATATTTTTTAAGCGTGCAAACTTCTTATAAAATTTAGTTTCAGCCGACTATACAATATGATTTTTTGATTTTAATACTCTCTCAAATTTTCAAAAGCCCACACCAAACATCTTCTTAGCAATATGGTCCCAAACACATTGTTTTATGACTTTGCTTTAAAGTTTCAAATATTATATCCTGATGTCATTTCGAAATACAGAAACACTTTATACTCAAACATATATTTAAAACAAAATTGCTATATTTCTACTATTAATATCTTGTTAATAACTAAATTTGTTAAAATTATATTGACAACCTTCTGAGCTTCAGATGTTTTAACATTATACTTCGCAGCAATTAATATGATTATATTTTTATAACTTATGTTTTTGGAAATCATTTCAAATATTTCAAAATACATCTCTCTTATACAATAATTATTACTAAATCTTGCATAAAATTTTTCATCATCTTTTAGTTTTAAGTTTTGTTTAACAACCTTACAATAAAAATCTTGAATTTGATCGTTTAAAACTAAAGTTTTATATAATTTGTAAGAATTGCTACTTTTTGTTAATGCTATATTAAAATTAGAATTATAAAAAATTCTATTAACATTATAAGATAACTTGATTTTCCATTGTGGCCATATTGGAACAACCATATCATTAACCAAAATTACTTTCCCAATTATATCATTTTCATTGACTTGTTCCAACCTGAAGGCATTGTCCCCCTTGCAAAAATAATCACTATCTCTAGTTTTTAATATCCGATGTACCAAAACACCTTCATTTTTGAAATTAAAAACAACTATTTCACCAATATTGTACCGTAGTTGTTTTTTTACGCATAATATATCGCCTTTTTTTAAAGTTGGGTTCATGCTTATTCCATCAACACTTATATTAACTACTTCTTTATTATTAATATATTTTTTAAGTATTCCATAAACATTAGTTGAAGACATCAAGTAACACCTATATAAAACTATTGTACAGAAATTATAATTTGTTTTTCTTTCAATTCATTTAAAAAGTCATTCAATTCATCATGGTTGATATTGTTAAAGATTTTACAAAGTTCAAGCTTTAAAAATTCTTCTGCTATTTCTTTATTAAAAAATTCTAAAATAATTTTTCCAATATCATCTAAGCTGTGTATGACTGTCATGTCTTCATCGAAAATTGTAACTGTATCATTTTCGTTATATATAAACTCAAATGCTGGGTTCTTAATGAATTTTATCATTGGTTATTCTCCTGTAATTATTAAAATCTTTATTATGCTTTTTTAATCCTAAGTATTGCCCAAATATTATAGTTGGTGCATAGTTAAATAAAAAAATAACTACCATAAAAAGCCATCTATACATTTGCAATTTTTTAAAACTTGAAGTAGTATTTGCAACAAATTCGGCCAAATAAAATGAGGGCCCTGAAAAATAAATAGAATGACCGATCGTTAAAGCTGCAATAACTTGTAAAATTAAAAGAAAAAATATATTTAACAAAATTTTCTTTAACTCAAATTTACGGCAACGATATCCCTTTTTAAAATTTAAAATAAACATTGTAACCGTTGCCGCTATATTTTCTATAATAAAACCCACTAACCTAGAGTTGTATCCTATCATTAAAGCAATAGGAATATTTGTAATAATATCTACAAAAATTCCAACACCCATTGATATCATAAAAATCGAAAAATATGATTCATATTCTTTTAATGCTTTTTTTGACTTTGACAAACTATTCTTCTCCATCCATCGATCTCCCCAGAAGTAAAAAACCTGTACAACTCAAAAGCAAAGCTATTGGATTACAACCTCCAGAACAACCGCAAGAAACGCATTCAACAATATTACAACCCGTAGCACCACATGATACACATGCTATTCCGCCACTTTTAGCCATTGCTTTTACATACTCAGATATTTCTTCAAATGTTGCAGATTTAATTATTGGTTTTTTCCATTCAATTAAATTGTTTTTCATAATTTGTTCTCCTTTAATTTTTTTGTAGAATTAAATATAATAACGAAAATATTTCATCACTATTAAGATTGATTTTATGCTTTTTCCCCCACTCTTTAACATTTGATAAAAAAGAAAGAACTTCTTTTGATGAATCTAGATAAAATAAAGCTTTTATATAATCTTTATTTTTATTATAAGATTTAAATTGATAAAATGAATTATAAAGTTTATCTATTTCGGTTTTATATTTTATAGATTTATTATTATATTCTATATACCATTCACAAGCATTGTTATCTATGAATGGCACCCCATATTTTGCATATGTGTCCGCAGGGCATCCACGACAAAACTTTTGAAAAATACAAGTAGTACACTTACCTATATTTTCAAAATCACGCAATTTTTTTAAAAACGGTGAAGTTAATAAAATATCCTCAAAACTATTTTCGAATAAATTACCTACTTTTACTGGCATTCGTCGACAAGCCAATACATCCCCTTTATTAACTATTGTTAAGTGTTTCCACCCTGCACCGCATCCATCACATGTTGTATATGGAACATATTGTAATATTGATTGATTAAAACGCTCGAAATTCTTATATACCCACATAGTAGTAGGTTTCTCAGATAATTTCACAAGTGAATTCTTTCTTATTAAATATTCTCTAATTGAAAAGTATTCCTTATATAATTTATCTTTTTTCATAGTGAATTTTAAATGATTTTGTTTGGCATTTCCAGTCGAAATCACAAAATCAAAAGCAAATAACAATTCAATCTTTAAAGAATCCAAGTAACGAATAACTTCAAATAAATCTGACGCATTGTAATCTGAAACAGTAAACATTATTCCAATGGGTATATTATATGCATTCAACTTTTTTATTGCTTCAATTGTTCGGTTAAAACTCCCTTCGCTTCTAATATAATCATGTTTTTCCATCATACCATCTATACTTAGCTGATAACGCATAATTGATAGTTCGGAAATCTTTTTCAAATTTTCATCAGATAATTTTTCGGGATTACCTAATATCATTATTTTCTTTTTTCGCTTCTTTAAATCACTTGCTATTTTGTACCAATCTTCGTTCAAAAGCGGATCTCCACCCGTAAGAGCTACCATTGAAATATTAAAATCATTATTCTTGTCAAAGTTGCAAATATTATTAATACATTCAAGATACTCTGCATATGTTAAATCATGAGCTTGATCATCCATATAACAATGCTTGCATCTATTTTGACATTTTTGTGTGATATGCCATTGAAGTGAAAATTTTATCATATATTACCTCTTTTATTATTAAACCGTATGTAATAATTTTTAAACATCAAAGCCCTTCTATAATCACACTGGTCGTCAAGTCCGAATTCATCGCCTAAATAAGTTGCACGACCAATACACCCTTGTTGACATCTAAAATTTATAATACAATCCTTACATTCTGTGAACTTTAACTGATTTTTTCTTTGTAATATTTTTGTTGTTAATAAGTCTATTGTATTTGAATTTATAATATTACAAAAATCATTTTTGAACGCATTACCGACTATATATTTACCATCTAAACATGTGCAAATATCTACATCTCCATTTGTATGTATTGTCACACTAAATATATGTTCAAAAGATTCGAAAGGACAATTAAGTACACTTTGTGGCGGAATAATATCTATATTACTTTTTTCTGCATACTTTCTAATTTCTTCATTAACATATATTTGTTGTGCGAGAGACATTTTTAAATTATCCCAATTTTCATTTGCTCTTCCAACTTTAGTAACATATGCGAAAGATGTATCCATATTAAAATAATCAGCAAGTTCTGCAAATTTTACACATTCTTTATAATTGACTTTGCTAACTGTCATTCTCAATATTTTCCTTCTGCGCTTCACACACTTTAAATATTCTAATACTTCAATTATTTTATCAAAAGTATTTTCACCATGTTGTTGCTCATGAACCTCTTTTGTTACTCCATCTAAGCTAATTTGAATTTGAATATTTTCATATTTTATTATTTGATCTAGATGCTTTTTGTCGAGGAAAGAACCATTTGTTGTAATTATAAAAGGGATATTTTGATAATTTGTACCAATTATATCAATTATATCATCTATAAAAGGATGCATAAATGGCTCTCCACCAGAAATCACTATATATTCGGCTTGATATTTAATCAACACATCTATAAGATATATTATATTATCTAATTCCATATGTATTGGGTTTTCTATTTCCCCAATATAACAATGCATGCATTTCAAATTACAATAATCAGTTATTTCAATGCCGCCCGAAGCTATTCTTGTTCTACGCATATTGATGAATTACCTTCTTTTTTAATTATTTTTTCGATAAAGTTCAAATCACAATATTCTAAAATGTGGCATGGGAACTTAGAAAGTATGTTAATATCTCCTGCAATCTTATTGATATTTTCATAAAACATTAGAGACTTAAGTAATGCTATTGGTTTTTCTACATCTGACATTTTTATGATTTTGTTGAATTTTTCATTTCTTTTTAAAAAATAAAATCCATGAATCGGTATTTCTTTATTAATTATTTTATGCGGTTGATAAATATGTCTTTTTGTATGCCCATCGTTAAGATAAAATGTTTTAATATCTAAGTAGTAAATATTGTTTAATAAAAACAAACTCTTAGTTCTTAAATGTATTGGTTTATTTAATGGAATAATATTTAAACTATCCATACTGATAATAGTAAAATCATCTGTTATATATCCGAAATCCTTTTCACACAAAAAACTTGCCAATGTTGTTTTACCATAAGTAGAAGGGGCAAGAAAAATATATGCTTTACCAAGATATTCTATAGCAGCTCCATGCAATACAAAAACACTTGGATCACAAACTGTAATTCTCCTCAGTAAGTCAGAGAAATCTTTTATTAATGAGTCCGTAGTAAAATTTTCTTTGCCATATTTTATGCTAAAAATTTTTTCATCTAACTCAGTAATTTCGATCATTATGCAATCACTATTATTGTAAGGTTTAAAATAAAATCCGTAATATAGTGCTAACCATTTAGCAACCTTTATACTCTCTGTTTTTATCCTTATAGTTTGCATAAAAGGTCTTTCAATACAATAATCTACCATACCACTACTCCGATATTTGTTAAACTTGTTTATTCAAAATAGCCCGAGGCTTGTCTTTTATACATATTATAATAAATACCCTCTTTTTTAATTAACTCACTATGTGAACCCGACTCGACAATACTGCCCTCATTTACAACTAAAATTCTATCAGCATTTTTTATTGAAGATAATCTATGTGCAATTATTATTGCAGTACTTTCACCTATTATATTGAACAGTTTTTTATTAAACTCATATTCCGCATTTGGATCTAAAGAAGATGATACTTCATCTAAAATGAAAAGTCCAAACTTTTTAGTAGCTATTCTGGAAAGTGCTAATAGTTGCTTTTCACCACCTGACAATAAAATCCCATTTTTGTCGAATTGTTTTGAAACTTGAGTGTCTATAGAAGCATTATTTTTAATAAAAATCTTTTCAAAATTAAATTCTTTAACTATATATTTGAGTTGAGCATCATCTAATTCTTCATTATATAAACAAATATTATCAACAAAAGGAAGCGCGTAAATATTTGGGAATTGTGTTGTTAAGCCAATTTCTCGCCTAAGTTCTTTAATTGGAAATTCTTTTAAATCGATGTTATTATAAAGAATTCGTCCACTGTCAGGATCATATAGTCTTAACAATAATTTTAAAATCGTACTTTTTCCGACACCATTTTCACCAACGATTGCTATTTTTTCTCCCTTTTTAACTGAAAAATTAATATTTTTTAAAGAAAAATTCGAGTTAGGATAGGAAAAATTCACATTTTCAAATTGTATACTATACGGTTTGACATTTAATATAATACCATCGTCAATTCTTTTATTATTTTTTTCGCATTCAATTGTAGACTTATAATTAATAAAGGCTTTGATTTTCTCATAATACAATGAAAGATCATATACTTGATTATAGCAACCGAAAAATCTCTTTAAATTTGCATATAATGAATTTGTTGCAGCTAACATACCGGCAAACGAACCTATAGATATTTTACCATTAATAACCTGCCAACACAAAAAAGCCATAATAAAAATATTCAATAACACTGTTATAAAGGTATTTGCAGAATTTAACATCAACAATTTCAGATTAAACTTTTTTATGATTTTTACTTTTTCCTCATCAGCAGTTTCATACATTTTAAATAAGAAATGACTAACATTATTTGAAAATAAATCAATTATATTTGAACGATTTTGGAATATTCCCCTACAATAACTTATTTTTCTGTTAAAAATGATACTTTCATCTTTTTTATTAATGTTTATTTTATTGATTTTAGTAGTGATTACAACAGATATTATTAAAATAATTATTGTAACCATTAAAATTAAGAAACCGGTCGAAGAAATATATGTAATCAGTGTAGAAATAGTTAACAGAACACTACATATTTCAGTTAGAATATGTTTAGCGGCTTCAACTTTTGTAACGTATTCACTTGAAGCCCAAGAATATGCCTCATAAAATTTTGGGTCATCAAAATTTTTATAATCAATTTTTAAAACTTTATTCATTATGTGTTTATTAAGTTCTTGGGAAATTAATAAAAATTTCTTTTCACCATAAATTTTCCCCCAAAAATCACTTATAAAACTTGTTAAAAAAAGTATTAATTGAAACGTCAATATTATTATTAAAACTTTTAAAAAACCAGTTTTCGAGTATAATGAATCTATAACATATTGTTGTAATGTTACTGAAATATAAGTATTTACTGGCGTTATGCACGAAATTAGTATTAAACTACTAAATAAATAAAATTTATTATTTTTAAAATAAGGTTTTAATAAATAAAGAAAATTTTTTATAGAATTAAGCATACTTCACCAAAATAATATTAGACTTCGATTTTTAAAAATCCAACTGGATCATACCAGCTACTTTCTAAATTTGTATGCGAAAGAAATGATATTCTATGTTTACAGGATTTTATACAATTCGAAACAATAATTCCAAAATAAAAACAATTACTTATTTGATTATTCATTAGAAATTTGTTTTTAAAATAAACTTTCACATCATATCCATAAGAGTTAATATCAATTGATGCTTCGATCAGCTCACTTGATATTAACTTGTTTGATACGAAATCATAAACAAGAATTTTATACACACCATCAATATATTTAGGGAATAAAAATATACCACTATATGAATATTTAGGTGTACTACAAATCATCAAATGTACTCCATCACTTTGCATATAATCAAAATTATCTGGTTCTGAAAACGATAAATCACTATCTTTTACTTTAATGGCAATATTTAAAGAACCATCACTTTTTATTATGTCGAATTTTGCACTAAAGTGCTCGTCATTATTACTAAAAGAATACCCATCTTTATTTTTGATAACATTACACCAATATTGATTCCAATTTGCATCTATATAATTCCCTATCTGATTCTTATTAGTAAAAGGACTAAAGTTATGAAAAACATTATTAAGCTTTTCATTTCCATCATAATCCTGATAGTTTTTACTACATAGCTTTATAGCATAAAAACGAGGTATAATCTTAGGAAATAATTCTAAGATTTCTACAAACATAAATTTAAACATAACCATTAATTTTTGAGAGTTGACTTCGTTATAAAATTCCTCCCAATTTATTGTTTTTCTATATTTTTGAACATATAAAACTATTTCATAAATTCGATACATGAAACGCTTGCTTTTGGGCAACCCACCTCTTGTAATCACTTCATAATGAGTTAAATGCGAAATGTAAACGTCCATATATAAATGATAAAACAAATGTACCAATATAGCTGTTATTGAAAAACTGTAAATTTCAACCCCTTGTATATTATATTGTTGCAGAGTATTCTTTAAATAACTTTCATCAATATTTATTTGTGGAATTAATATATTTTTATGTATTTCTACGCTACATATATTATTGTTAAACACATAATGATGCACTACTTTTTTATGATGTGCTATTTCTTTATTTAAATTCACGAAGCCATTATTTTCCATATATTGAATTGCAGTCTCTAAATACTCTTTAAAAACAAAAATATCTATATCCGAAGAAGTCCTTCTCCTAGGATCATCATATAACAAATATGACAAAACGCATCCTTTTAAAACTATATATTTAATGCCAAGTTTATTGAAATCAGAGCAAATTTTTTTGAGCATAAAAAAATTGTAATTTTTTATAAAATTATAACTATTTTCTTTCTGCTGGTCATATTCTAAAATTTGCTGTTTATTAATTACTATATTTTGATTAATCCCACTATTTCGATTTCTAATAATATTCTCTATTTTATTAATACCATTATCTAACATGCCTATCTCCTGATAAATCGAATCAAAAACCCCAATAATTAATAAGCCATCGGTAAATTAACTCTAACAATAAACACTTTTATATGTTAACGTTTTAATTTTCTAAGAAATACTACTATCGTTTTTAAATATTTCTATTTTTAACACTCTTCCTGCGTCGTCTGAATACACACCATCACAGCCTAAACCAATATAGAAATCATCTCCAAATTTAGCAAAGCTCAAAGCACTTAAACCATAGTCAAAAGAATAAACTTTAATCAAATTATTGCTATCCAATTTATAAATTACATTCTCATATTCTCCATCTTTTTTAACAACAGCCATAACATAAAGTATCTCTTTATTATTTCTTTTATCCACCAGTAAATCTGTTACACAAGCATTGTCAGGAATATCAATTTTATCAAACTTTGTAAAATCTTCAGTTTTGTAGAGATTGCCTGTTGATATATAACAACTCTTACCTACAACCGCATCACAATTAAACAACATTTGATTCTTAACGATTTTATCCATCCGCATTTTGGACATTTTAAATGCTGTACAAAATTCGAATCTGTCATTTTTTAATTCGAAGAATTCAATAGTTGATTTACCTTCAGTATAGTAACACGAAAATGCACAGAACAGTTTACCATTTACAGAAAATAAGTCGTACACTCTTTTATGTTCAACGTTTAGTGTCATTCCTAAAACATATATAACATCAGCTCCATTTTTGTATAGAGGGATATTGACATATTCATTGGTTTCTGGTATATACTTCACAACAGGATATTCGTTTGCTTCATATCCTACACCAAAATAAACAGCATTATCAAAATATTCTGCGTCGAAAATATGTAAAGCGCCTTTTATTTTAGAGAATATTTCCCACTTGCCATTTTTAAGAACGTAAGTATCAGCATATTCAGGGCGATCAACGGGATCGCCGCCTATTGCAACATCTTCATCGTTAAGCTTTACAAAGCGAACAATTGCTTCCTGTTCAACATCCCCTGAGTTTATCCATTCAGATTCCGAATCATCATATTTCCAGATAGATATACCGCCCGTATTTTTATCATAATCGCCCGTTGCAACATATACATCACCATCAATTATTGTAATATCCCAAGGATTTCTTGAATTTTGACTTAATGAAGTATTTCCCGCAGAGCTTATTCCTAAATCTGTTACAACCCCATTTTGCAAAGAAATGTCATCAGTAGTATACTTTATTGATTTTGAGCAACCGCAAAGTAATATAACTATGCAAAAAATAATAACCAAAAGTTTTCTATTAATATAAAACACCCCTAGTGCGAAACGTGAAATCAGTATCATAATAGTAAATTATCACATTATTATAGTATTTTCCCCACGAAAGTAATTCATTACATTCTTTGTTCTTAAAACACCATTATGTTTTTATTAATTACTAATCTTTGACGATTACATTATAACTTCATTAAGTTAAAATTGTAAAATTTTGTGATATTTTACGATTTTAAGGGATAAATTACATAATTATACTTTTTGAAACACGCCTGATATTTTAAATATACTTTACGGTAAATGTTTATATAAGCGTGTATTAGCAGTGCCAAATTAAAAGGAGAGATAAATGATTTGCATTAATCATTTATCTCTCCTTTTATAAACAAATTCAAAATATCAATATTATTCTATTGGCAATATTATGTGTACGTTGAAGAGTTTTTCTTCCTCATAGAATGAAATCTGCCCGTTATAGCGAGCGATTATTTCCCGTACTGAAACTAATCCAAATCCATGATTTTTTTTATCCGTTTTGGTAGTATTTAAGTTGGGATTTTCCGACAAAACAGGGGAAGAAATGGTGTTTTTACATATTATATTTTGATAAAAATCCTTTCTATAAAATAGCAATTCTATTCGCGCTTCTTTTATGTGACTTATGGCTTCAATAGCATTATCAATGATATTACCTAATATTATTGATAAATCAATATCATCTATCAATTCTAGATCGCCAACATTCCCGGCAATAACGATATTGGAATCCTTTATTTTACCTAGTTTAGTATTTAAAATATAATCAACAACTTTGTTGTCGGTCTTAACAATATTGCCAACCGATGAAGCATTATTAAGTATTCTATTTAATTCTTTTGCAACCCCTACATAATCTTTTTCCTCTAATTTCATTTTTGTCAAACTGATTTGATGTTTAATATCGTGTCTGATTTTATTGATTTGTTGTAGACCTTCTTCAATATCCAAATATCGCCTTTCTTCGAATCTTAACATTTGCTCATATAATTCATTTTGTGATTTTAATTTGTTTTGCTCTACGATTTTATATGTCATATAATAAATGCCTATGTATGTCAATAAAATAGATAATATTGCAGCAAAAAAATAACCGTATAGGTGTTCCATCGAATAAAGTAATGAAAATTTAATTAATATAACTAATTCAAAAAATAAAGTCACAGGAAATAAAATAAGTAAAAAATAGTCTTGTAACTTAAAAGATGAAGTCTTACTTGTTATTTTTAATATTATTAAAAGAGTTAACCAAATAGTGAATTTACTTAATACTAATAAAATTGCTCTTATAATTCCTTGGTCATTCATAACTGCTGATACTTCAAAACCTATAATTAAACCCGTCAAAACAACTATAAGTGTGTTGACCAAAATTAATGTTCCCTCAAATATAAACGGAGAGAATAAGCATTTTACACCTTTTTGTTTTATGCTACAAGAAGAAAACATGAGTAAGAGTAGCATATTTATCAATGTTGACGAAACAGAAAAAACCGAAACAAATAAATTTGATATATTAAAAGCCGAATAAATCAAGAAAAATCCGATAGATATTGGTCTAATTAATTTGGCACCATTGAATCGTGATATAAACCAACCAGCAAGTACAGCATCAACTATACATACTACTATTTCTAAAACAAACAAACATATTTTAAACATAATTTTGCCCTATCTTCTTAAATATTTATAAAATTTTTCTTTTAAATAGTTATTATATTTTCTAGATATTTTTAATTGTAATCCGTTTTGCAACTCTACAATATTAGAACGTACGAACTTTATTTTACTCATTGGAACCACAAAACCAGAATGAATTCTTACAAAATCATAATTATATAAATCGTCATAAAGATCCCCCAATGTAGTCCTGTGTAAATATCTTTGTCCATTAACAGTAACAATCTCTACATAATTACCTTTACTTTCTATGTATAGTATATCTGAGTAAAAAATTTTTTCATTTAAATATTTATTTCCTAAAATCAAAAATCCATTATATATCAAAATTTCATTTAGTGAGGATTCAATTGCCTCTTTTAGTTCATTATCAACAACAGATTTTCTTATAAATCTAAATGGCTTAAATTTCAAAGAGGTATATACAAAATTATCAAAATTAGAAATAAAAATCAACTTTACATTTTTTAATTTCGAATTCAATACCGTTGCAATGTCGAACCCATTAATTCCAGGCATATCTATATCCAAAAAGGCGATATCAACAATATTATTAATACAAAAACCAACTGCTTCTGACGGATCATTTTTAATTATTATATTATATTCAAAATCAGAATATCTCCCTTTAATAATTATATCTCGCAATTTTTGACTTAAAAAGTCGGTAAATATTTTTTCATCATCACAAATTAATATTGTAAACATATACTCTCCTTGATACTTTAATCATTTTATTTATTTTTCAACTAAAAAAATATTTAATTTTAAATAAGTCCCTATTCCTATTACACGATTCTCAAATTAATTGTACCATTTTTCTTAAAAAAACTCAAATATAATTTTTAATTGTATTTTTCTGCGGTATAAACAAATAATATCTCTAAATTTCAATGCTTTTTAAGTTAAAATATAATTACTATTTGTTGAAGTTGGTATATATATATGGAAAAAAGTAAAGAATCTAATACAAAATTAGCTGAAAGAATCGTAAGTCTCCGAAATCAAAAAAACATGTCACAAGTCAATTTAGCTACATTGATAGGTATATCTCAAGAAAGTATTAGCGCTATGGAGCGTGGTGTTTCAAATCCTAGACTTTCCACATTATTAAAAATGACAGAAATTTTAGAATGTAGTATTGATTATTTAGTAGGATTATCAGATATAAAATCACCCGCTATAGATCACAATCTCCTAGACACACATCAAAAGCATTTAATAAATAGTTTTAATAAATGTAATCTTAGAGAAAAAGAAATTTTATTATTACTTTCTGATATTATGTCAAACCGACAAATCGTCTTTAAATTTGGAGATGATACCACACTAATTAAAAATTTCATTTCAATACAAACAGATGAAAGATGAATTGTCAAACTAAGTGCAACACTTGGACAAAGAAAATTCAAATAAATCAACTGGTTTTTTGAAACCTAAAACTTTTTTGGGCCTAGCGTTAATTAACGCTAGGTTCTTTTTTAATGTAGCTGGACTAACACGCGACAGGTTTCTACCCTTAGGGTAGAATTCGCGAAGCAAACCGTTAAGATTTTCGTTAGTTCCTTTTTGCCAAGCACAGTATGGGTCTGCAAAATATATACTGCAATTTAATTGTTCTTCAATAGTTTGCCAATCGGCAAACTCGGTTCCTCTGTCGCAGGTAATGGTTTTAACAGCATCATTTGGAAATTGGGATAGAGCTGCTACAATTGTTTTCGCCATCGTATCAGCGTTTCTGTTTGGCATCTTAACCGCTATGTAATATCTTGTTTGCCTTTCTGCTAATGTAGCAAAACAAACTTTAGATTTACCTCTGCCGGATACAACTGTATCTGCTTCCCAATGTCCAAATTCTAAGCGTTTGTATACGCTTTTATCTCTTTTTCGTATTGTTTTGCCAAGGTTAAACTTTCCGCGGGTTTCCTTTTTACCACGACTTTTACCTTTTCTTCGCAATACTTTTAAATTCACGTCGATGTATTTTTCATATATCCAACGGTATATAGTTCGAACCGATGGCATATCTAATTCGCATGGTGTGTTAGATATTTGCTCTGGAGACCAAGTAAGCAATAACTTTTCTTTAATATATTCCAATTTTGCAGGGTCTTGAAACATACCTCTATGGCAATATGAGCGCCTAAGTAAATATTTCTTTTGGGCAGTGTATGGATAATATGTTGGTATGTCGTACATATGGGTACGATTTCTTTTTAATTCGCGTGATACCGTACTGACATTTCTTCCTATTAGTTCTGCTATTTTTCGATAACTATATCCTTTTAGATAATATTCCCGTAGACAACAGCGTTCTTCTATGGTAAGATGGGTGTAGTTCATACAAATCTCTCCCTTGTAGTTTGGTGTGTGGTAACTCTATTCTACCAGAGATTTGTATGAACTTCCATTTTTTAAACTGTTGCACTTGATAGTATAACTCGCCTGAAAACAAATAAGGCATATACCTACCGGTATATGCCTTGCCTTTTATTTTCTTAGCATCTTGCGAAGATTTTTAGGCTCTTTTGTTTGGAATAGTATCCAATCAGAAGATTTGTTCATTGCCTTTTCAGCCGCTCTCAAAGAGGCTTTTGCAATTATTTTCGATATTTTTTTCATTCTTTTTACTCCTTTCTTTTAAAATTGATATAAGAATAAAAAATGATATACACATTATAGATATAAACACAATTTTATAAATGGGGATATTAAACCATAATAAAACATATCCGATTGTGCATTGGACAATTAAAATGAGTAAAGATATAATCTTATTTCTTTTTTTAAAACAATTCTCCAAAGGTTTTTTATCATTTTCAACTGGTGCAAAAACAGCAAAAATAATGATAGAACTAATTGATATGAAGGTACATATAGACTTAGAAAAAATAAAATATTTGCTTATTAATAAAATTAAAATAATCATGCAACTTGTTGTTAGTAGACACTTCCATAATGCATCAGTATGATAACCTCCACAATATCTCCTTGTGATAATAAATGATAAAAGAAACACAATTGTTTGGAATAAAGATGACATTAAAAAACCTAATATTAATGAAATTACAACTCCAGTAGCATTAATTATTAAAATCTGTATTCCGTATTTGTATGCTTCAACAATTTCGCCATTGATCGCATTGTCTCTTTCTAATTTCGATAAAATTATATCTGATAATTTTTCTACCAAAAGACCACAACCTATGATTTTTACACTAATTATAATGCTATCATTGTATTATTTGCAAAAATGTGTGTTATTTTACATTATTTTGTGATAATCTACAATTTCTAACAAATTAAAAATATTACGCACAACTTACATTTATATTTTATAACTATAATAGTCCTTCGATCTCTGATGATACATACGATAAAGCATGCAAGATCCGTGAGGAACTTGATATTTTCAAATTGAAAAAATCCTCAATTTTTCAATGTTTCTACTGATGGTGGGTTAAAGGTCTATGTTTGGCAAATAACAAAAAATGATTATAGTTGTTATCTAATTAATAGAGGCGTAGATGTACTGACAGATCAAAGTTTTGCGTTTGAAGTGGTGCAAGAAACAGTGAAAAAAAGGCTGATTTTATCTACATATGATATTAATAAATAAGACATTGTTATAGATGCTGTTAAAAATCCTTTATCATATTATCATTATGTGATTGATGAAATTGATGCTACATATCAAGCAAAAGTCGAAGAAATTTTTTGAGGAAATAAATATCATGTTTACAGAAAGCGTCATTTTGTTGGTGCTTCCTCCTTTTATATCAAAAAACTCTGGACTTGTGAAAGGTATTGTGATATGTATTTGTGTTGCAAAAGAAAGGAGTGCAACGCACATGACAACACTTGAAGATTTATACTACGGCAACATCAGTCCGCACGAAAGGTATATCAAGCGAGGGACGAGAGTGGATAAGCTCGTTAAACTGATATGCAAAAACGAGGAAGAACTAAATTCCGGTCTGACAGAGAAACAAAAAGAAACTTTTGAAAAGTTCAAAGACTGTACGAGTGAACTGTCCTGCATCACCGAGCGTGAGGCGTTCAGTTCGGGATTTATCCTTGCAACACGCATAATGGTGGAAGTGATGCAAGGCTTGGAGGAGGTCGATGATATATGAGGAAAATCATATTCCTTCTTCTCTGCTGTGGGGTGCTTGTGAGTATGGTAGGATGCGGTGGCAAAACCGTGCCACCGCCTACCGAAAGTCCACCGACAATGGCATCGGAAACGGTAATAACAGAAACACCTACCGAAACAACACCGCCTACACCGGTGGTAGAACCGACAGAGAAAGAAAAAGAGCCTCCCCCGACCGAGAGCAAAGCTCAGGCGACCGAGCCGACCAAGACCGCCACAGAGCCTACCACAACGGCAAAGCAAAAGGAAGAATCCAATCCTACGGTAACAAAAAAGCCAAACGAGTCATCGGTGGCGAAAACGACAAAAGAAGAAACACCACGGAAAACCGAAGAACCGCAAGAAGAAATATATGTGGGGATTCAATGGCCGGAGGTTGATACCGCAGATATAGAAAGGCTTTTCATTGAGAAAATAAATGCCCACCGCATAGCACAAGGTGACACAGCAGCTACGATGCTCCCCGGACTAACCAAGGTGGCACAACTCAGAGCAGATGAGCTTACCACAAACTTCTCACACACTGACATCCGTGATGCGTGTAAAGAATTAAAATACGGCGAATTCGTAGATATGACACTTTACGGTATGACCGCCGAGGACAGTTACTACCAAGGCTACAACCGAGAAGCTATCGGAATGGGCGATTGGTTCGGTACGGCTGAAAGTATGTCTGACCGTATCGCAGACGGTTTCCATCACAGCAAAGGACACTGGGCATACGTTGGCAGTTCAAAGTATCCATACATAGCCGTAGGAGTAACCAAGGAAAACAGTAAATGGTACGTCTGCATATGTATGAGTGAGAAAAATTACGGTGGATAATAAAAGACCTACAAGCAAGAATAAAATCTTACTTGTAGGTCTTTTTCTTTACATACTCCTTAAAAAATCAGTCATTAACCTCAATTATTTTCAGAGCATCTTCTGCTGAAATTTGTTTAGCCATATATTTATCTCTTGCTTCTGTTGCAATGTCTAACCAAGCGTAATATTCATCAAAAGAAATACTTTTTTCTGTTTGCGTTAATGAATCTCTTGCGCGGTCAAGACGCTTATATAGTTTGCTTCTGTTTTTTTCATAAGCATCTAACACAATATCGGTTTTAACTTGAATTTTACGTTTTAAAACAGTTGCCCATTGTTTGCAGGTCTTACCATTTGTGAGCATTCTATCGCAATATAAAGTTTCTTTTTTTGTTTTCGGCACAAAAAATCTACCACAACATCTACAAATTTGTATGTTAGTTTTGTTTTTTACAAAATGCATTAGTAGGAACAGATAGTAATATGCTGGAGTACGAAAATAATATTCAGGCGAATCGCCTTCATCCATTGTAATAATCTGAGTAAAATCCGCACAAGACAATAACACAAATTCATCTTTAAAATCCAGTTCTTTCCCATCGCACATATCGTAAAGCAAATCTATAAGTAAATTTCTAAAATCTATTATATCAGAAAAACAATGATTTACAGCATTAACAGTAAAAGAAATACCTTTTTTCATTGAAGCTTTCAAATCCTTATTCTCCAAAAGATCTTCAAGAAGAGTTCTTGTTAAAACTCCGTGCAAAGGGTCGTCCCTTTCAAAATCAAAAATATATTCTTCCGTGGATTCAATAAATATTTTTAAATGTTTTCTACGAATAAGTTTTCTATTTAAAATAAACCTCTGAGAAAATTCGTTAGTTAAATTTATTCTATCTTCGTAAATTTTAAAATCAACATCAGTAAGTCTAATGATTTCGTTTTCTATTGTTGTTGGCGGTAATTCAGTTTCTTTTCCAAACGATACCAACGTTCTTTTTATTTTATTTTTTTCCTCAATTTTTAAGTATAAACCGCATGGTCTACCCTTGTTATTTAAACGATTTAATGCCAAAAAACTAACCATATTTTCACCTTGCTTTTGTCCGAAAATGAACTTTGCAATTATTTGTAAAGTTCATTTTCTCATTTAGAAAAGAAATGTTTTCCAGTAAAATTATAGCACAGGTCAAGGAAAAGTTAAAGCCTGTATTTAAAACTGAATAGCTGTGCGGGTGAAAGATACAAAGGATAATATAATAGCTTCGCCATGAAACATCTTTGATGTTGAGCGAGCAGACGGCATTAATGAATATGCGATGACCTAGAAAACAAGTGAGCGTATCGGCTGTTTATACCTCAAAGTCTGGGTAAGAAATCTTAACGGATTTCTGTTTAATACGTGATGAAATAACATCATAGGTCAACGATAGTCAGCACAGTGCAAAACGGTTTAATACAATCTATTAAACTGTGTTTCAATAAATATTGAAACGAAAAATTTATTAGTAAATGCGGTGATTACAATGTTCATTGCAAAAGAAGTGCCGCTATAAATATTATTTTGGCGGCAGTAATCAACAGAACTTGTCTGTTTTAAAACCACAAGCAAATAAATTAAAGAAAGCAGGTAATGCAAAATGAAAGAAAGTTGTTACAAATCATTTGATGAACTGCCGCTTGTATTAAATGCGCAAACGGTAGCAAAGGTGCTCGGCATTGCACCTTCATCAGCCTACGAATTAATGCACGAAAAAAACTTCCCAACCTTCAAAGCGGGTAATCGTTTGTTGGTTGAAAAGGAACAATTCCGTAAATGGATTGAGAAAAAGTCAAGAGGTGAAAAATAATGGGTATGTCAAAACTTAAAACACATTTTTTTCGTGGTGATGAAATCTTTGATTTGATGGACGAGGTATACTTTCCAAAATCTTCAAAAAATGCTTTTCCGTTTCCCGAATTAGAGGAAACAGCAAAAAGAGCGTTACTTCTACTTTGGTTTTCTCCAAGTATGAAAATGCATGGCACGGAATACTCACAATATGATATCCGTGAACAAATAGTAAATACGATGCAATACGAAAATCTTATTGTTGCTGTTAAGCGTTTCCAATCCGAACGATATCAAACTAAAGGAATTAAACTCTTGGCTTGGCTTATTCTCTCAGAAATATTAAGTGCAAAAGAGGTCGCTGAAATGCAACGTGATTTTGACTCGAAAAATGGTGATGCCAATGATAAATCACTATAAAAAACCGGATATAAGTAAACGGTTTTATCAAGTACCGAATGAAATAATGCGCCTCGGTTTATCGGTCGGTGAAATCGCAGTATATAACTATCTTATTTATTGCGAAGATCATAACACCTATCAGTGTTATCCGAGCTACAGAAAAATGGGTGAGGCTTTAGGTCTCACCCGTAAAACTGTTATGAAGCACGTTAGAAGCCTTGAAGATAAGTGCCTTATCTCAACCGAG
>JAFRZY010000001.1 GCA_017442305.1 Bacilli bacterium
AAAATATTATTAATTTATATTTTAAAAATTTACCAAATAAAAAAGACTAATTTATTTATATGTTTAATTAGTCTTTTTTAATATTAATTAATAGATAAGTCACCTTTTAAGGTGTATTCTGCTATTCTTTTTATTTCCTCTAAAACTCTTTTAGTTGCTTCTTCTGATTTCCACCATGAATTTGGCCCAATATTTTTACCTTTTTTATCAACTGTTCCAAAAAAATCTATTTTATCAACAGGATATCCACAAGCAGAAGCACACATTATTGCTCTTCTAGCCATAAAGGCCTTACCTATGAATAAAATATTTCTGTATGTTGTTAGTGATTGAATTTCTTCTGCTTTAGTTTTACTAAATTTTAAGTTTTCTAGTGTGTTAGTAGCTTTATCTTCAATAATAAAGATTGATTTTGGTAATCCTAAAGCAACTGTTGATTCAAATATTCGTTTAGCTTCAGGTTCTTCTCCTTGATCTAAAACTCCAACATTACCACTTAAAATAACTTTTGAATCATTAGTAATATGTCCGGTATCCCAAAGATGCTTTAAAGCTTTAGAACTTCCTTCAATATCATTATTTCCTAGAAAAATTACAAGATCATATTTATCAAGTTCATGTTCTTCTTTTCCTAAAAACAAAAATTTAGTTATAGCGTTAATTGTTTCACTAGTTTTTTCCATTTGTCCGGTAACTCCTTTTCGAATTCGTTAAAGAATGATTTTCTTGATGGGTTAAATGCAAGTTCTAAATTTTTGGCATCGCAATACCAATAAATAGGGTGACAACGATCAGCATAATTTAGTTCTTCATTATATAGTACATCTTTTATATTTTTAAATATTTGTTCAAAATCATATTCAACATCATAATAGTAATGAAGAATAATATCTTTTAAAACTGTTCCATTTTCTTTTTCAAAAAATTCTTTTGCTTGTTCATACTTACCTTCAAAAAACAATACCATACCACGTAAGTAACTCATAGAAGGTCTGTTAGTACCATCAGCAAGGCTAATTAATTGTTTCGCAAATGCTAGAGTAGTTGAATCTATTACTAAAGGATTTTTATCACCAGGTATAATTGTATCTTCTGTTAATTCATCACCACAGAAACAATCATTATTAGGATTACATTTAACATAACCTTTAAGTAGTAAAGAAACTGCTTGTCTAACTGTATAGTCTATTTCTCGTATTATATAATTGTTATGTTTATCAGTAAATATTAAATTATAGTTTAATCTAAATGCTTCTACAAAATCGATGTTTATCGTTATATTTTTGTCTTCTAATAAATATGGAGCAGGGAAGGAAGTTATCATTGAAAGCGAATTAACAGATAAATTAAAATCTTTTTCAATGGCTTTCTTTAAAAGGTTTATTCCTTCTTTAAATAATTCTGAATAATCAAAAAATTCAAAATTAGCCACATAAATATTATTATTTAAAACATATTCTCTGTGCATCATTATATATAATTTTGCTTTTTGGTTTATAATGTTTTCTTGGTTAGGTAATATTGCTTCAGCTATCTCAACCGCTTTAAGTCCATTTTCATATTCTTTTTTTATACGATAATATTCACAATGCTTACTTAAAATTTCCGTTAAAGCTTTTTTGCATCTAAAAATTTGGTCATCAGTAAGTCCTACAAAAATTTTTTCTAATGTATTATTTTTAACATTTGAATTAACTCTTCTTTGAAAATTAAGAAGAATGTTATGCGTAGGTTCAACTGCTTCAGATCCTAATGTAAGATAATCGGAAATTAGGAATGCTGTATGAGCATAAATAATTCTGGCTGGAGTAATTTTTTTATTTATATCTTTTAAAAAATCATAATGGGTATTTAGGGCTTGCTCAATATCAGCACCTTTTACTAAACCTAATTGTTGTTTTAACATTTTTGCTGGGTTATCCGCCAGATTATAATCAGCTTTAATATTATCAATATAATCAAAATCTATATTATCATCTTTAGCTGCAGCTTTAAGTGTAAACATAAATAGAAGCGTTGAATAAGTAAGCATGTAATCCCTTATTTCATCATGGAAAAAGCGATAATACCCGTTTGCTAAAGTGACAAAAGGACCTTCTTGCATTAACACTCTACATGCATCATCAATATTTATATCATTTATCGTTATTATTGATCTGTCTCCGCACAGTAATTGAGCTGTCTCTGATAGTAAAGACCAATTTGAACTTGAAATCTTTTGGGCAACTTCTATAATGTCAGTTTTATGTATACGATTACCTGTCTTTTTATTAATTTTTTGAGCTAATAAAGGAGCTAAAATATAAAACGCAAAAAAGGAATTGGCATCTTGTTTTGTTTGACGATATCTTTGCAAATATATTTCGTTTAAAACATCGTATTTTAGATTTAGTTTATCAGTGTTTTCTAATTCAATTAAAGTGTTAAAGTATAAAGGGATTTTAGCAAATTCTTTTATTTCGTCACTTAAGCCTTTATTATTTTCGATAAATTCAGAATAATCACTTTCTGGAACACCACTTAAAGTATGAATATCGTAATTAGAAATGTAATCTAAGTTGTTATATCTATAAGTGTCTTCAGACAGACGAGTTGATATAAGTATTTGAGCGCTTTTCCATTTATTTGTAATATATCTTATTTCGTTTGATATGGTTGCAATCTTACTTATATTAGGTGATGTAAATAACTCATTTAATCCGTCTAACAAAAGTAAGAAAGGTTTATCCGGTACAATGTCATTTAAAACATATTTATAAATATCTTCCGGAACATCATTTACTTTATTTAAGTAACTTATAATATTTAAGCATTTTTCGCACTTTTGATAATATTGACTAGAAATAGGTATTAAATCTTCTTCAGTTAAAGAAACTAAATCAATAAGTTTAATTATTATAACAGCACTGTAAGCGTTAGAGCAGGTTGCTTTTTCATATAATTTGTTGAAAAACAAACTTTTTCCTTGACCGCCAGGTCCTTCAACTAATATACGGTTATTTATATTAAAGTATGAAAAATCTGGATTTGATATGTTAAATTTTTCTTCCTCAGTATTTTTCTTAAAAAGTTTTTGAGAAAAATATTCGTTATCATCAACATTCTCATTTGTTAATTTATTAAATATATCAGAATTAAATTTAAAATTCTTTTTATCAATATTAGTTTCTTTCAAAAACATGTAAAAGAATAATTCAAATTTATTTGGATCTTTATATTCAGTAGGCACTAATAATCCTTGTTGTTCAAGATAACTTAAAAAGTCTAACTTATTTTTATCTGTTATAAATAATATTCTACAAATTGTTGCTGGTTTAAGTTTTGCTTTTGTTATAGGGTAACCTTTATCACACCAATTATCAATTGTACGTGGAGCCACATCAAGAATTGCAGCCATATCAAGCCTGCTTGAACATTCTCCTATATCTCGGAAATAATTGTACAATATTTTAAAGTTTGTCATTACTAAATCCCCCCCTGTTTTATTTTTTATATTATATCCATGTTGCGTGGATGTTGCATATAAGTTGCGCGCTTTTTAATTTTTATTACGATAAAATGTAATTACCGAAAGGGCTAAAAACATTATAACATAATGTAAAAAGCAAGTAAAACAAATGGAGGTGTTAAAATGAAAATATTCAAATATCTGTCAGTACGACTTCGTACCTGCTGTGTTGCTGTTATCTTAGTTGCTATTTTCAGTGCTTGTATTGCATCGATTTGGCCTGTACTTTTAAGTAGAATCTATGATGATATATCAAGTAGTGCGATTCATAATGTGGATTCAGGCTTAATGGCTTGTATAATGTTTGGAATTGTTTTTGTAATATCAGAAGTTTTGGCTATATTTAGAAGAGTATGGGTTGATATTATTGCAGTATCTTTTGAAAAAGATTTACGAAATAGAAGCATTAATAAGCTTTTGCGTCTTCCGACTAAATTTTTTAATGCCAATACAAGTGGTGAATATACTGCGAAGATCAATCAATCGGTTGCAGGTGCCAGTCAGCTTGTAAAAGTAATATGCAATAGAATTGTTCCGGCAATTTTTATTAGTATCTTTACAATAACGCAAGCAATTAGACAAGCGCCAATGCTTATCGGATTAATATTTCTATCTTTCATTGTTCTTGAGTTATTTGTTTCGATTTTACAAATAAAATCTCAAAATGGAATTAGAGAATCTTTAATATCGAGTAAAGCTTGTTTAGATGGAGAGATATGTCAGACTATTCAAGGAATTGAAAACATAAGAGTAACAAATTCTGAAGATTGGGAATCAAAAAATAAAGCCGTTTTTACTGAAAAGATAAGATCTGTGGAAAGTAAACATCATATGTATATGGGAACTTTTGATTCAATTAAAAAGATCATTAAAGTTAGTTACACAGTATTATTGTTATTATTTGCGATTTATCTTGTATCAAAAGGCTCTATAAGTAAAGGTGTTGTTATTACTATAGTAATGTTATTCCAACAATTAAGTTCTTCAATTGATGAGGTTCATGTATTTATGGATGAATTTGCAAGTTCATCAATTAAAGTTAAGGAAATTATTTCTCTTTTCTCTAGTGTAGAAGATGATGTTTTCTCTTACAAAAGTGATGTTGAAAAATTTCCCGTTGGTGATATTTATGTTGAGAACTTAACGGTATTTACGCCTGATAAAGAAAAGAGAATCTGTAGTAATGTTAATTTTACTTTAAAAGAAGGCGGAGTTACTGCTTTATGTGGACCTACAGGATCAGGGAAGTCTTCGGTTATTAAAGGACTTATGCGCTTTTATCCAACAGAAGGTAGCGTAGTAGCGGGAAGTAATTCTATAAAAACAGTTTCTCAAAAGCTATTATGTACCGGTATTTATGATATGGTGCAACAACCGGTATTTATAGTTGGAACGTTAAAGGATAACCTTGTTTATGGTCTTAATGAAATGCCTTCTAATGAACAATTATTATTAGCGTTAAAAAGTGCATTAATCTTTGATGAACTACAAGAAAAAA
This sequence comes from Bacilli bacterium, assembly GCA_017442305.1. Classification (GTDB taxonomy): domain Bacteria; phylum Bacillota_I; class Bacilli_A; order RF39; family UBA660; genus RGIG2951. Next base: position 5,007 of record JAFRZY010000001.1, read on the forward strand.
ATCAGGATGTTTTAGCTATTTCGGTTTCAGAAAATGCAAATAATTTTTCTGGAGGGCAACGACAAAGAATTGCTTTAGCAAGAGCTTTCTTAAGGCAACCTAAATGGTTCTTTGTTGATGAAGTTACCGCAAATATAGATGATTATACAACAGAGAAAGCTTTTGATAATCTTATAAAACACGCTAAATCTGTCAATGCGGGAATTTTGTGTATATCACATCAACAAAAAGTAGTAAATAAATGTGAATACATTATAGATCTAACGACAAATGAAAAATTAAAAAATAGAGAGGAGAATTATGTATGTTAAAATCTAACGAAAAAACAATTGCTACACAACATCATCCGTTACCACCGCATCATCACGATCCGCTTGGAAGACATCATGTTATATCAGTAATGTATGATAGTAAAAAAATGGAAGAAGTGTATGGAGAATTATGGGAGTACCATATCGAGAAAGTTGGTCTTGAACCACCTGAAATGAAAATGTTATTTGCGTTGCAAATGGGATTTAAAGTTTATGCTGATTCTCGCATCGCTGATATTCTTCTTGCGCAACGTGAAGAAGAAAGAAGTAGGGGTACATCTCACAAATTTATAAATGTAGCTTTAGATGAAGAAGTATTAGCCTTGCTTTCTGATAAATTAGGAATTGCTAAAGATTTGGTATCAGTTATACTTGAACATGCTCCAGAAGGTGTTGTTTCAGTTGTAATTGGTGCTGCAAAAAAGAATTAAATAAATATAAAAAAAATAAAAAAGAAGGGTCGCTCTTCTTAGGAGGTGTAAAAATGACTAATATTGAAAATAATGTTACTGAAACGGGAATAATGGAAACGTTGTGTGTTCTTAATAATCATAAACAAGATTACGAAATAATAGCTAATGCTTCACTATATTTACCGATTCCAGAAGATGATATTCATGCTAAACTTGATGAAATTGTGGATAATCTTTGCAGGTTAAAGAAAGAAAAATTTCTTTTTCTTACTCCTGAAATTGCTATTATAGAAAAACTTTGTGATAAAAAGGACGTCAAAGAAATACTAGTATGTCTTCCTTCAGGTTATAACGAAGAAACTTATGAACGTATTTTTAATAATAAACCAACTGGGATTAAAGTTACATTTATTAATGAAAATGAAGTTCCACTTAATTTTACTGGAAATAATGCCGCTATTGTAGGATTTGGTTTTTGTGATAATGAAAGAGCAATTATATTAAATTATAATTATCGAATGATGGAGCGCTATAAATCATTCTATGGTTATAGAATTTTAGTATCATGTGGTAAGGATATGAGTAACACACGGCCTATAGGTTGGACACCTATAAATATTTATACATTTTTCAACGAAAAAATATAAAGGAGGGATAATATGTATATAAAACAAAATATAAAAAATTCAGTTCCATCTATGCTTTTAATTGCAATAGTTTTCGTGTTATCCACCATTGCTTCATTAGTTATGGGGATTCCGGTTTCCGAGATAACTCAAAAATTTAATTATTCGGTAATCGTAATACTAATTATTATGGAATTGTTTACAAATTTAATTGTGGAAACTGGAATTATGCAGTTTTTAGCCACGAAACTTGCCTTGGTATCTAAGGGTGGAAAAAAATTATGTATATTTTTATTTGGAATTTTAATGTTTTTTATTAGCGCTTTTTTAAATAATATAACGGCAGTGATGATGGTATTGCCTGTAATATTTGTTCTTTTAAAAGCCTTAAATGCTGATAAAAAATATATTGCAATATTCTTTGCAGTAATTCTAGCTTTATCAAATACAGGAGGAGCAGCTAGTCCTATTGGAGATTTTCCTGCTATTGTGATTATGACAAGCGGAATAACTACCTTTACTGGATATTTGTTTCGAGCTTTTCCTTTATTTCTAATTACTTCAATTGTTTTATTAATTTTATGGTCATTTTTTATTAAAGATAAAAATGACTCAAAAACAAATCAAAAATTAGCTGTAGAATTACTCCAAAGTAGATATAGAAATAATAAAGTAAGACTTGATATTTTAATTCCTCTAGGAATAATTATGCTTGCGATGTTTATTGCGTGGAGTGTGGTTCCTCAAAATATAATTCCTCCAGAAATGATAGCATTGTTAGGTTATGTTATAGGACTTGTTTTTGTGTCAGCGAAGAATGTTAGAATTAAACAAACTATTGATATGAAGTCTGTATTAATGATTTCTTCATTCTTATTTTTAGCAACAGTAGTTAGTTCATCTGGATTATTAACATATGTAGCTAAATTTTTAGAAAAGAATATACCGAATTCTAAAATTTTATTGATAGTAATTATGTTAATTACATCTTTAGTATCAGGATTAGTTTCAGCTGGACCGGCAGCAGCTGCAATGCTTCCTGTTATAGTAAATCTTTGCAATACAACATTAGCAGCAGAATCAGGTTGGGTTGCAATAGCTTATGCCGCAAGCATTTGTGCTGGATCTAGTTTGTTTTTGTGGAGTGCTACTGCAGGATTTATTCTTTCGAGTAAAATTGATGATGCAAATCTTGGGACGGAAAAAGAAAAGATTACTTGGGGTATAAAGGATTATTTTAAATACGGAATTGTTAATTACTTTGTTCAAATGGCAATAGCAATTTTATGGATAATATTAATTGTATAGAAATGTTTTAAAAACATTTCTTTTTTTATTACCCTAAATCAGGAAAATAATCTTTTATTAGTACTAATAAATATGTTATAATTATAAAAGATTAATTAAAGGGAATTGAGGAATAAAAAATGCTTGAATTATATAAAAAATATAAAGAAATTATTAATTATTTAATATTTGGTTTTTTAACAACTGTAGTCAGTTTAGTAGCTTATTATTTGGTTACAATAACAATTCTTGATCCTAATGTTAGTTTAGAATTACAAATAGCTAATGTAATTTCTTGGATAGTAGGAGTTTTATTTGCATATTTTACCAATAGAGCTTTTGTATTTAATAGTAAAAATGAAAACAAGTTAAAAGAATTTATCACATTTACTGGAGCTAGAGTATCAACTCTTTTACTTGATATGGCTGTTATGTTTATATTTGTAACTCTTTTAAAAGGCAACGATAAAGTATTTAAAATAGTTAGTCAAATTTTAGTTATAGTAGGTAATTACTTATTAAGTAAATTAATTGTATTTAAGAAGGATAAAAATGAAAAATAAGTTATTTAGTTTTATTAATAAGTTCTTAATAATATTTACAATTATCTGTTTTTCTATTTCATTAATAGGAGCAGTATTTTTCTATGTTAATAGAAGCCATGATTATTTAAATCCCTTAGTTTTAATAGTAGGTTCTATAGTTTATTTATTTTTACTAATTAAGTTATATAAAATTATTATTAGATTAGATGAAAAGAAAAAGAAAATTATAGTATTTGTTTTACTTATATTACAGTTTTTATTACTTTTATTAAGTACATTTGTTATAAGTAGTATTCCTCAAGTAGATTTAATTCATATTTTAACTGAGATTAATAGTTTAAATCATACAGGAACAATTTTAAATAATACGTATTTTTCTGTTTATCCAAATAATAGATTTTTATTAATTTTGTTATATGGATTGCAAAAAATTAGTCCTGAGAATAGCTATGTGATTTTCTATTTATTAAGTAGTGTAAGTATTACAGTGATGTCTTATTTTACTTATAAAACTGTTAATAAGTTGTATGATATCAACAAAGGATTATTGAGTTTATTTATTTGCGTGTTATCTCCAATCTTTTATTTATATGTTTCTTATTATTATACAGATGTTTTAATGCTTCCGATAGCGAGTATTATTATTTATTTGATTGTTAAAAATAAAGATGAAGAAAATCTTAAAAGTAACATCATTTACGGTTTAGTAATTGGAGTTTTATCAATAATAGGATATAAGATTAGAGCGGTTGCAATTTTCTTGCTAGTAGCGTATTTTGTTTATTTAGTATTTACTAAAAACATATTATTTATAATAAAAAAATTCTTACCAATTGTAGTAGGAGCGTTTATAACATTATTTTGTATTGGTCAAATAGAAAATAATTTCTTTCCTAATGTTGATGCTAATAAAGAATTTCCAATGACGCACTGGATTATGATGGGAGCCAATAAAAATAATTATGGTTATTATAGTCAAGATGATTATAATCTAAGTAGTAGTGCTTTAACTAAAGAAGAAAGATCTGAACTAAATATTAAAGAAATAAAAAACAGAATAATTGGAATGACACCTTATGAAATGACTAGACAATTGGTTGTAAAATTAGTTTCAGTATGGGGTAAAGGAGATTATAGTTATCAGAAATATTTAGAGTTAGTAAATGAATTTAATCCGTCTTACCGCTATTTACTTGAAGATAAAAATATTGTTATTAATTATTTATTACAATTTTCTAAAATAGTAGTTATGTTTATGGCTATATTATCTTTAATTAATATTTATAAAAGTAATAAAGTATCAATAATGGCTATTGCCTTATTTGGAGCAGTTTTCTTTTATATAATTTGGGAAGTTTGTCCAAGGTATGGATTATCTTTCTTGCCATGGTTAATTATAATTGGAACGAATTCTTATGACGCTTTAAAAGAAAAATGTGATAAGATTAGTCTTAATAAATATTTTAAATATACTATTTTAGGCGTAACTATATTGTTATTTATTTTGGGATTTAATTATTATACATCTATAAGTTTAAAAGAAAATATGGTAGCAAAAGATGATGTTAGTAAAATAAAATATGTTGCTCTTAATAAAGATAATTATATTACTCAATCTTTAGATTTATATGATGATTTTAATAAAATAAGATTAAAATTCAAATATACAGAACAAAGCTTAGATGATACTTATTATTTAGAACTTTTAGATGAAAAGAATAATATTGTTTATAAACATGAGTTTACTAACAAAGATTTAGTAAATGAAAAATATACTAATTTTATTTTAGACAAAACTTATGGAAAAGGAAAATACACAATTAAATTAAGTTCTAATTCCGAAAAAAATCTAGATGTTTATATTGCTTATAAAGAGGAATTTGATTATTATCCTGAAGGTGTGTTAAAATTAAATGGAGATATTGAAACAGGAGATTTAATATTTGAAATTGTTAATCAAGAAAAAAGACCTATATATTCATATCTCGAATATTTTGGAATTATAGCTTTAACTTTAGGAGTTGAGTATATAGTTTTGTTTAGAAAGAAGGAAGATGTAAATGAAAAAAAGTAGTTTAGTATTAAATTTGGTAATACCTTGTTACAATGAAGAAGAAGCATTACCGCTTACTAAAAAAGAATTAGATAAAAAAATGGCCAGTTTAATGGAAGAAGGTCTAATTAGTAAGGATAGTAAAGTAGTATTAGTTAATGATGGATCTAAGGATAAAACTTGGGATGTTATTACAAAACTACATGAAGAAAATAATATGTATGTTGGTGTTAATTTATCAAGAAATAGAGGACATCAAAATGCTTTACTTGCAGGACTTATGTATGCGAAAGATCACGCTGATATAAGTATAAGTATGGATGCGGACTTACAAGATGATATCAATGTTATGGATGATATGATAAAAAAATATAATGAAGGTGCAGATGTTGTTTACGGAGTACGTAGTTCACGTGAAAAAGATACATTCTTTAAAAAGTTTACTGCCGAAGCATTTTATAAATTAATGCATGTTATGGGAGTTGAAGTTGTATTTAATCATGCAGACTGCCGTTTGATGAGTAAAAGAGCTTTAGAGGGATTAAGTCAATATAAAGAAGTAAATTTATTCTTAAGAGGCATTGTTCCACAAGTGGGATATAAAACGGATATTGCTTATTATGAAAGAAACGAAAGAGTTGCAGGAGATTCTAAATATCCACTTAAAAAAATGTTAGCGTTTGCGATAGATGGAATTACTTCATTTAGTATTAAACCACTTCGTATGATTACATCGATAGGATTTATAATTTTATTACTAAGTTTTGCGGTATTAATTTATTCATTAATCATGAAAATTATTGGTAATACTGTTTCTGGATGGACATTTATAGTTTGCTCAATTTGGTTAATTGGGGGCATTCAAACTTTATGTTTAGGAGTAATTGGGGAGTATATAGGAAAAATTTATAACGAAACTAAAGAAAGACCTAGATATATAGTTGAATCAATATTAGATTAAAGATGTTAGTTATTAACATCTTTTTATTTGTTATAAAAGTAAAAATATGATATAATAGCCAACCAAGAAACGGGTGGAGTATTGTGAATGCTTACGAAAAATATTATAGAAGAAGTTATAATGCTATTAAAAGATTAACCGAAGTTTATAAAAACGGCTATGATGAAGCAAAAATGCAGCAGTTTAGAGCGTATTTAAATACTTGTGGAATCAATAGAGATGTTTTATATGCTGAACAAGCTAATATTATGTTTACAATAGCAGTAGCATTATTAGGTTTAAATAAAGAAAGTATTGAAAAAACCGAAAAATTTACGGAATATAAAAAAGCAAATAATGCTTTAAACATTAGAAAAAGAGATATTCCTATATCTGCTCAAAGAGAAATAGCAGCATTTGATGCTAAAAGAGTTAGAGAAACTGACTTAGATGACTGGTTAAGTATTATAATTGATATACCTGCAGATAAAACTAACGCAGATCATATTAAAAGAGTAAGAAATGGTTTGTTGCATGGTAATTTTTATGTAGATGGTGATAATCACTTATTACAAAAAGCGCATATTAAAACAAAAAGTTATTATGAATCAGAACTATTAAGTATTGAGTTTCAAACTTTTGTTTTTGAATACTTTAGTAATTTAGAAAATTTAGGCTTGGCAGAAAAAATGCAATCATTTCTAATGGATACAGAAAATCATATTGTTGATGAACTTGATTTAACTACAAGATTGATAGAAATGTCTATTGTTGAACTTAGCTATGATAATTTAAAAACAGTGGGAGTAGATACTCCAGAATTATTATACGTTGATTCATTAGATGAAAGATATAAAGTAGATTTAGCGTCATTTGTTAAGAAAATGACTGAAACTAATAACTATGAAAATTTTAAATCTTCGATAAGACATTTAAATACAAACGAAATAGCTAAAACTTTTGTGTTTATCACTAAAAAAATTGGAGAGGATTTTTATAAATTTGATATAGATAAACAATGTGGAATAATTACCTCTCATTTACAATTTGCTATAAATCCAAAAAAAGATATTAGCAATTGGTTGATGCATTTTTGGTACTTGTTTTCAACAATGTATAATGGACGTTTTCACATAGAGTATTTTAGGGGTGATGATTTCGCATTTGAATCTTGTTTATCAGCATTGGCCATTTTAAAAGCTTATTTAGTAATGTATCGTATGCAAGTTAAAGATTTCACAGAAATAGAATATGATAAAATTAACTTTGATCGCAGTTTTTTAAAAAACAAATTAATATCTAGTCATACTACAACTCCGCCGACTGAAGATTATTTTGAAGCATCATTTTTAAAAGAACGCTCTAAAGATTTGGTTAGTAGTGATGATGTAATATGGAACAAGATTATTTGTGAAGTAGTAAGAAATAGTTTGGCTCATGGAAATGTTAGACCTTATACGGATAATTCTTTAGAATCTATGATTGAACTAACGGATGTTGATCCTAAAAATGGAAGTATAAGAGCAATTCAGATGCCGCTTGAAAAATTTGAAGAATTTTTAAATTCAGAAGCATTCAGTCCTAGTAATTGTTATAAAAAAACTGATGAAAGTTTAAGTTTAAGTAGAAAGAAAAGTTAAAACCTTTTCTTTTTTTATTTAAGATAACAATTATTTATAAATTAATGATAATTTGATATAATGAATAAGAAAGATAGTGATAGTATGAATTTGACAATAGGTAAAGTTAAAAGTTTTGATGGTTTTTCAGGAGAAATTATTACTCAAAATGCAAAATATATATTTTTAGATACGGATATCATAGAAGGTAACACTATTACTAATAATGATTTTGTTTCTTTTAGAGGAGAAGAAATCAATGGCATTAACAGAGCTTATTTTGTAAGATTTTTTGCTAAGGATATTAATGAAGCAAAAAATAGTACAGAAACGTTAGAGAAATTATTAAAGAAAGCGGGTGATTATTAATGAATAATAACCGCTCTTTAATAAATTTATTAGAACAAATTAATACAAAAATTGAAAATAATAATTTTAATTTTACTGAATTAGAAGTTAAATTTATTAGTCTTAATAAAAATTTGTATGAAAAGATATTTAATATTTTGGCTAATAATAGAGAAGAATGGAAAACTTTATCAAAGGCTGCCGAAAAATTATTAGATCTTTTTGCATACAATTATGAACTAAATGAAGATTATATTAAAAATAGTAGTATATTTATGATAGATAAAGGTTTTTTAAATTTTAATTTTTCTGATGAAAGGATAGCCTCAGAAGTTAACTCCTATTTTGCTGAAAAATTAAAAGATGCTAGTTATAAACCAGAATCAATTTCTATTTCTAAAGAATTACTACAAATAATTGTTTTAAATAATAGAATGGATTTATTAGACAATGTAGCGTATATATCTGGAATGGACTTAAAAACGGCATTAGAAATTAAAGATTATTTTGTAAATAATAATAAAGAAATTTCTCCAATTTTTCATGAATATTTAAAAGAGTGTAATTTACCATTAGAGATATTAGATATTCATGCCTTAATTAGAGAGATGCTAGGTTCTAAAAAAATATCTTTTGAACTTTTAATTAATAAATTAAAAAATTCTGATTCCCTTATAAAGGAAGATCCATTTTGGAGTAAAATTTTATCTAGTTTAGAAGAGAAAGAAAGAGAAATAATTGCCGATATACTACTTGATAAACACTGTTATATAGGAGTAATACCTTCATTAAATATAAATGAAACAAATGTAGAAAAATACGTTAATAAGTTTATTCAAATTATTGATGCTGATGATATTATTGAAGATTTTACAGATGAATATAAAACAAATAGCAATTATCAAATACTACTTAGTAAACCTAATGTAGTTGAGGCGTTAATCAAGCAAAATAAATTTTCAATTGTATTATGTAGTCCAATACTTAATAACTATGTTTCTAATATTATAGAAATGATTAGGAGTAATCCTGAAAGATTTAGGGAAGCAAATTTTAGTGACTATGAGTTAGAAAAGTACCCAGAAATTTATTCGGAATTAATAAAAATTGGTAACTGTTCATTATATGATTCTTTTAATTGTTCAAAGGATTTAAAAGATTATTTTAAAGAACAAGTTATAAATGGTAATTTTAAAAAAATTCCTAGGGCTTTATTAAATGATAATGATTTTATTAATTTAATGATAAAAGAGGGACATATTGATACTATTTTTTTGACAACTAATATGTTAAGAAAAGATGGGCTATATGAATTTGATTTAGAAAGTACTAAAATAATACTTGATAAATGCGAAAATGATTTGGATTTTGCAATTGATTTTTTGATGAGAAATACTGTATCGGTAATAAAAAATCAAGAGTTATTAATTTACTTTCTGCAATGTAATTTTGTGTTCGTAGAATACTTATTAGAAAAAATGAACCATTTGGAAGAAGATTTGAGTATTTATTCTAAAGAGGTTTTAGAGGTTCTTAAGAATTATCTTATAAAAAAATATCAATTAAACGAAGAACATTTTACTATATTAGCAAATAACTTTGGACCATTAATAGTTCGTTATGTGGATAACGAAAATATCAAAGAAGTAATAAATTCAAACGATGAAACTTTTAATAAGATTATTGGATTATTTCCTAAATTAGAATTTAAAATGGCTGATGTTGAGAAAATATATGATGCGTTAAAACAATATGAATTTTCTAAAATAAATGTTAATGATATTGAAATATTTGCTAGAATTAATCATTCACTTAATGATCGAAATACTGAATATTTAAAAGACTTAGAAACTTTAGCTACTATATTTGTTAATGAAGAAGAAGCAAATAAATTTTATAAAAAGTTTATTACAGCATATCCAGAATTGTTAGATTCTTGTAAAGAGAATCCAAAATCATTTTTACTTAATATAATAAAATATATAGAGAGTGGATCTTTAGAAGAGAAAGATTATTATATTAATGTCTTACATTTTATAACAGATTATTATATAGCTAATAAACGAGAACAATATCGTCTTACTTATGATATGAATGAGGCTTTAAATTTACCTTATATTTTAGATGAAAAAGATAGTATAAAACAATTTATAAAATTGTGTGCATTAAGAATTCATAAAAATCTAATTGTTTTAGAAATGATGGAAAGAGGAATAGATGAAACTCTAGCCAACGATTGTATAGATTACTATTCTTTTGATAAAAGAGATTTTTCGGATGATAGAGTAGTAGAAATTCAAAAACATATTAAACTTATGATTAATCTTGCAAACAAAATTATTAAAATAACCGGTATTTCTCCATATTTCTTGGATTCGTTAGATAATGAGGGGAAAATTAGAAGAAAATATTATGTTGAAGCTAATGCTGATAATTTATATGCTATCTTAATGAATTTACGGATAGATGTATTAGAAAATACAATTTTAAAACCTGAAAATAATGCTACTTATGAAGCATTATTAACTTATATTTATAAATATAAGTTGCATTTATTACCTGATTATTTTAAAAAATTATTAGCAAGTGAAAATATTGATATTTCTTTAGAGGTATCGGATGTTGCTAGCTTTATTTCCTACTTTAGTGAAATAAGTGAAACAGAAAGAAAACGTCTTGATAGTTTAGGTAGAAATTCTGAAGATTTAAATTTAGGAATTATTTCTATTATGAAATATGCCGAAGCGTATTCGGCAATGTCTAGTGTATACAGTCAAATTTTAGGAATGGAAGATTTTAGACTATTAAAATCTAATCCTAAACCTAATGCGGCTCCATATAAAACAAAAGGGGACACTAGGTTGCATGAAGGGGTTTTAAAAACTCTTGAAAACTTTAAAAGATCAGAAGTGACAGTTCCAACATTTAATGAAGTATTAACATTACCTAATGGTAAAAAAATGCAAGTAGTTGTAGGCAATTTTAGTCATCCCGCTAATTTAACGATGGGTGAGAGAACTGGTTCTTGTATGCGTATTGGTGGGTTAGGTGAAACACTTTTTGATTTTGTATTAAATGACAAAAACGGTTTTAACATTCGTTTAGTAGATCCTGAAACTCAAGAATTTATTTCGCGAGTATCAGGATTTAGAAATGGTAACAGTGTGTTTTTAAATGAATTGAGATTTAGTTGTAATTTAGAAAAATATTCTAATAAAGATGTTGTGGATTTTTGTACACAGGCAGCAGAAATTATGGTTGAAAAATCAAAAGATAGTTTAAAACCTCTTGATAATGTATTTTTACATAATGCGTACGCAACAGTTGGTCTTGGACTTAGTGAAGTGTCATTTGGCATTTCGGACTGTAAAGAAGGATTAAGTAAGTTTTATTCAGACATTAAAGATAGAGGAATTGTTTTGGCAACAACTAATAAGCCTTTTGTGCCAATCGATTTTGATAAGACTAATATTCCGGCATATCCTGTTGCAAGGGAAGAAGTTTATAGTCATGAAGATTGCAATAAACTAAGAATGGCTATTAATAGAGTTCACTCAATCAACTTAGCATTACAAGGCTTTAATTATGAATTCATTGAACCACTTAAGTTTGCAAATGGCATAATATTTGGGTTTGCTAATCAAGACTGGTATATTTATCTTGATGAAAACGGGGATATACATGAAGAATTAATTAATATTGATTCGCGAGCTAATGCGGAATTAACCGTTGCGCGGGATGCAATAATGAGACTAAAAACTAATTTACAATTAGATAGTGGTCGTAAATAATAAAAAAATACTTGGACATACTACTAATAGGTGTAGTGTATGAAGAAGTATTTTTTTATTTTTATATTATTTTTAGCAATGATTTTAACTGTTTCTGCTAAAAACATTGATAGAAATTTAGATGTAAATAATTTAAATTCTCGTGATTTATTAGGGTATTTAAAAGAAATAAAACAAAATCCTAAATCAATTAAAGTTTGTAATAAGGATTATTGTGATTATTTAAAATATAATTCATTAGAAAAGTCTGTTAATACTTATATTGATGAATATATTTCTTTTGTAAAAAATAAATCTGATGAGGAAACCTCTATAAAAGTTTTATTACAGGGTTTTTTAATAACGGAAATTATTTATTAGCTTTTATTCCTTGATATGAATTGCGGCGTTTCATTTCTTTATCAATGTCATTTAAGACACAAAATTTTTTTAAAAGCCAATCAGGCGCAAGTAATTCTTTTGGATTTGGGTCCCCGGTAATTCTGCCAATGACTATTTTTTCATCAATTAATTCTAATTGATCACAAACTATATCAATATATTCCTCTTTTGTTAAAACTGGAAATTTTTCTTTATTGTACATAGTAGCTAATTCGGTATTATTCATAATATGTAACATATGGATTTTTATTTCATCAATACCTAAATTATTTAGATATTTAACTGTTTCAAGCATATCATTTTTTGTTTCATAAGGTAGCCCGTTTATAATATGAACTACGACAAATATGTTCCTTTTTTTAAGTTCTTTTACGCAGTCTTCAAAGTTTTTTAAAGTATGTCCTCGCTTGATTAATTTTAGTGTTTTTTCGTGAATAGTTTGAAGACCTAGTTCAATTGTTAAAAATGTTCTTTTATTTAAATCTTCTAAGTAATCCATAACATCAGGTGCTATAGCATCACTTCTTGTTGCAATTGAAAGACCAACAACATTAGGAATATTTAAAACAGTTTCATATTTTTCTTTTAGGATGTTTAATGGTGCATAAGTATTAGTATTAGCTTGAAAATAAGCAATGTATAAACTATTTGGCCATTTTCTTTCCATGATAGTTTTAATCTCATTAAATTGAGTAACTAAATCTTTTGTTTTATCACCACCAAAATCACCACTTCCGTTAGTACAAAAAATGCAACCATTACCATTTATTTTGTTTGGGCAAGAAAAGTTGCCATTTAAACTAACTTTAAATACTTTTTGGTTAAATTTTTGGCGATAAAAATAATTTAAGGTATGATATCTTTTATTATCTAATGTGTATTTAAACATAATAATCCCTGATTTCTTTTCCTTATTCTATCAAAGTTATCTAAAAAAAGAAATATTAGAGTTATTGTTTTCAGATATAAGTTATGATATTATATTAATAGTAGAAAAGGGTGAGACAGTGGCTATAAACAAGTTAAGAGAAGCAGCAATTAGTAATTCGGCTGCTGTTTTTAGAGGTAAATATTACCGAATCACAGTATTAACTGAAAGATTAATTAGATTTGAATATGACATTGATGGAAATTTTATGGATGAACCTACAGAGTTTGCAATAAATAGGAACTTTCCGGTTCCAGACATGAAAGTCCAACAAGATGATAAATATTTAGAAATTGTTACTAAATATTTTGCTATGCTTTATGTCAAAGAAAAGCCTTTTGTTGGGCCTAAATATGCGCCTGATTCAAACTTAAAAGTAATTTTAAAAAATACCGATAAAATATGGTATTTCAATCATCCTGAAGCAAGAAACTTTAAAGGAACTAATATTAGTTTAGATGAAGATAGTACTAAATCTAAGCTTCATAAAGGTCTTTATTCTACAGATGGTTTTGCTTCAATTGATGACTCCCATAATTTGATTATTAATAAAGAAGGTTTTTTAGTTCATCCAAAAAATAAAAGGATAGATACTTATTTGTTTATTTATCGTCGAGATTTTGGGTTATGTTTAAAAGATTATTTTATGCTTACTGGTAAACCTTATTTAATTCCAAGATATGCTTTAGGTATTTGGTGGAATAGAGATAAAATATATAGTTTTGAAGATACAAAAAAACTTGTTAAAACTTTTAATCGTTATGGTATTCCTTTATCAATACTTTTACTAAGTGAGTTTTGGCATATAAAAGATCCGAAAGATTATAATAAATTTAAAACCGGATATACTTTTAATCCTGCTTTATTTTCGAGTCCTACTTTATTTACTAGTTATATGCATGAGCATGGAGTTAGAGTTGGACTTAACATCGATCCTTGTGAGGGAATTTTTCCTCATGAAGATAAATATAAAGAGCTTGGTGGGTTAATAGGTTTCCAAAAAGAACAAACAATACCATTTGCTATATTTGATAAAATGTTTATCGAAATATATATGGAAAGATTAATAAAATCTCTATCTAATTACGGTGTAGACTTTTATTGGATTGATTACAAAAGAAAAGATTTAGATAGTTTAAAAGCTCTTAATTATTATCATATGAAAGAAAATGAGGATAATCCTGAAAAAAGAAGCTTAATATTATCTCGAAATTCTTTAGTAGCATCACATAGATATCCAGTACATTATTCAGGTGAAACTACAGTAAGTTGGGATACACTTAATTATTTACCAGAGTTTAACGCTAGTGCTAGTAATATTGGGGTTTCATGGTGGAGTCATGATGTTGGTGGTTTTAAAGATGGTATTGAAGATAGTGAACTTTATATAAGAAATGTAGAATTTGCTACATTCAGCCCTATATTTAGATTTAGTGCTAAAAGAGGTATCTATTATAAAAGAGAACCATGGTTATGGGATATAAAAACATTCAATATCGTAAGAGATTATTGTAATTTAAGACACCGTTTAATCCCTTATTTGTATTCTGAAGCATATAAATATTCCGAAAACGGGTTACCTCTTGTTCAACCACTTTATTATTATTATCCTGAGATATATGATGAACCTGTATATAAAAATGAATATTACTTTGGAACTGAACTTTTTGTTTCACCAATTACTCGGCCTAATGAAACTGTAATGAATCGGGCAATTGAACAAATATTTTTACCAAAAGGAATGTGGTATGATTTCAAAACTGGTAAAAAATTTCCTGGTAATAAACGCTATGTAGTATTTTATAAGGATGAAGATTATCCGGTATTTGCTAAAAGTGGATCTATAATTCCAATGGCTGTATTAGATCAGAATTTAAATGATACTTCACTTCCTAAAAAAATGGAGATTCATGTATTCCCTGGCAAAAGTAACGTTTATAAGTTATATGAAGATGATGGTGTAACTAGTTTAAATGAGGAAGGCTATTATACAGTAACTGCAATTGATTATAATTATTTAGCTAATAATTACACTTTAATTATAAGACCTTTAGAAGGAAAAAATGGTATATTACCAGCTAAAAGAGATTATAAAGTAAGATTCAGAAATACTAGAGGTGCAGATGATGTTATTGTATATGTAGATAATGAACGAATTAATAGTGGCATAGAATCTTATGAAGAAGATACAGATTTTATAGTAGAAGTAAAAGATGTTGATACAACAAGACAATTAACAATCAATTGTAAAGGACAAGATATTGAAATAGATGCGGTTCGTATTATTAATGAAGATATTGCATCAATCATAACAGACTTAAAAATAAAAACATATTTAAAAGAGCGAATTCATGCTATTATATTTAGTGAGTTAGCAATCTCTCAAAAACGTATATTAATAAAGAAGCTAAAAAAAGAAGGTTTGGAGAGTCATTTTATTAGAATGTTCTTAAAACTATTAGAATATATTTCAGAAATCTAACTTGCAAAAGTATTTATTTAGTGCTATATTATTAGCAAAGCAATGAATTGGACATGGTTATTAACATTTGTTTTAAAGAGAGTTAGTGGTTGGTGAAAACTAATAAACGATTTAATAATTACTACCTAGGAGCTGAACTCGAAAGAGATTTCCGGTTAATGCCGTTATAAGAATTAAGTTAAATAAAGGATGGTACCGTCTATATGACTCCTTATGTACCATTCTTTTTTTATTTATAGGAGGAAATATATGAGAAATTTTAGAGAAGAAGAAAGTTTAAACACATTAAACCATAGTTGTGCTCATTTACTTGCACAAGCTGTAAAGCATTTATATCCAAATGCTAAGTTTTGGGTAGGACCGGTAGTTGATGAAGGGTTTTACTATGATATTGATTTAGGAGATACTACTTTAACAGAAGAAGATTTGCCAGCAATTGAAAAAGAAATGAAAAAATTAGCTAAGGATGGTAAAAGAATTTTTAGGGAAGAAATTTCTAAAAGTGAAGCTTTAGAAAGATTTAAAGACGATGAATATAAATTAGATTTAATTAGCAGAATGGATGAAGAAGACACTGTAATTAGTTGTTATACTCAAGGTGACTTTACTGACCTTTGTCGTGGACCTCATGTTGAAACAGTTAAAGTATTAAAGAATTTTAAGTTATTAAAAGTTAGCGGAGCTTATTGGAAAGGTGATGCTAACAACAAAATGCTTCAAAGAATATATGGTGTTTGTTTTCCAACGGAAGAAGAACTTAATGAACATTTAACTTTCTTAGATGAAGCAAAAAAAAGAGACCATAAAAAATTAGGTAAAGAATTAGAACTATTTATGATGAGCGAATTTGGTCCAGGGTTTCCATTCTTCTTACATAATGGAATGATTGTTAGAAATGAACTTGAAAACTTTTGGTATCAAGAACATACTAAAGAAGGGTATGAATTTATTAAAACTCCAATAATGTTAAATAAGGAGTTATGGGAATTATCCGGACACTGGTTTAATTACCGTGAAAATATGTATGTAAGTGAAATTGATGAAAGAACATTTGCGGTTAAACCAATGAACTGTCCAGGCGGAATGTTAGTTTATAAAAACTCTTTACATTCATATCGTGATTTACCACTACGTGTTGGGGAATTGGGTCAAGTTCATAGACATGAAGCAAGTGGAGCTTTAAATGGATTATTTAGAGTTAGAACATTTACTCAAGATGATGCCCATATATTTATGAGAGAAGATCAAATTGAAGAAGAAGTAGTTAAATTAATTAACTTTATTGATCGTGTATATAAAATTTTTGGACTATCTTATGATATTGAATTATCAACAAGACCTGAAGAAAAATATATTGGCGATATTGCTATTTGGGAAAAAAGTGAAAAAGCTTTAGAAGAAGCATGTCACAAAGCAGGCCATGAATGCAAAATTAATCCAGGCGATGGAGCATTCTATGGACCTAAATTAGATTTCCATATTAAAGATTCTTTAGGTAGAGTATGGCAATGTGGAACAATTCAACTAGATATGAATTTACCAGAAAGATTTGATTTAAATTATATTGCTGAGGATGGAACAAAAAAACGTCCAGTTATGTTACATCGCGTTATATTTGGTTCTATTGAAAGATTTATTGGTATATTAATTGAACATTATGCTGGAGCATTTCCTTTATGGCTTGCACCAACCCAAATTAATATAATTCCTGTTAATAATGAATATCATTTAGAATATGCTAAAACTGTATATAATAAATTAGTTTCATTAGGATTAAGAGTTAAACTTGATGACCGTAATGAAAAATTATCTTATAAAATGCGTGAATCTCAAACTAAAAAGACTCCAATAACTTTAATTTTAGGAGATAAAGAAAGAGATAATCAAGAAATTAGCTTTAGAAAATTTGGAAGTCAAGAAACTGTTAGTTTGAGTATGGAAGAATTTATTACTTCTGTAGAAAAGGTAGTTGAAGAAAGAACTTATAATATTTAAGTTCTTTTTATTTGCATTTAGGTATAATTGTTAGTAAACTTATTATAGTAGGTGTTAATATGGATATAAATGAAATTTTAAATAAAGCTTATATGGAATTAAAACCGTTAATTATTTCAATAAAAGAACATAATACTTGTGAACACTGTACAGGAACATTTTTAAATGTTTCATGTAAATATTGTGGTAGTATAGATCCGGTTTTAGATCACTTAGTAACAAAATTAAATGCTGAGTTAATAAAATTAGATAATGAGTTAAGCCCATACAAAAATAGTAAAATGCCACTAAATAAATTGTTTAATTTATTTATGCTTTTATATGATCGAGAAATACCAATGCTTGATATCATGCTTGATAATTATAAATATAGGGATGTTTATTATAGCTTTTATAATGACTCACTTGAAAAAATGAATAATGGTCAAGAGTTTAGCGAATTAGAAATGGATACTATAGAAAGTATGATTAATTCTAATAATGGGAATGTTGAATTATTAAATTATTATAATTATTTTATACGTAATACTTTCTTAAGGAGTCAAAATGTAAGCTATGAAACATTTAGAGTTATAATAAAACAATATATGGAATTAATGATAAAAAAAGTATATCCGAATGGTAAATGTATTATTGATAATAAATTAAAGGAAGAAATTGGGGGAAATGCTTTTCATGGCATAGTAAGCATTAATGAAATAGATATTAAATATTTTTATGAGGGTTTAAGTTTCTTTTTGTTATTTACTATGACTCATGAATTACAGCATACTTATCAATATAAAGAAATATATTGTGATGAACATTATATAACGCCATTTTTAATGGATCAAATAAAAGAATTTGCTATATTCGATCATAACGTTGAGTATTATCTTCAAAATCATGATAATATTTCTTTTGAAAAAGAAGCGGAAATGATTGGGATAGGAGATGCTGTCCAATTTATAAACTTTTTAGAAATAGAATTACCATCACTAGAATATTTTATAAAAAGAAAAGCAGAGTTTGAAGAAAAACTTTATGATAGAAAAAGAATTTTAAATGGTGAAGATACAACATTAGATGATGAATTTGCTAAAGTAATTGCTAAACACCCAGGGGTTTTAAAAAAATATAATAAACTAAATTTGCTATATAAAGTCGTTGAAGGTAAGGCAGAAGCTAAAACTATTGATGAGTTGGTGAATGATTTTAATAATATGATGGAAAATCCTGAATTAAATGACGAGCAACGTAAATTATATATGGAGTTTTACCGACATTATATTGGGGTTAGCAGAAGAAATTAAATATTGATTTTAAATCTTCAAAATAGTATAATACTTTTAAGCAGATGAAGAAAGAGTAGTAGTAAGGGAATTTTTTAAGAGAGTTAGTGGTTGGTGCAAACTAATAAAAAGAACTTATGAACTTGCTTTTGGATGTATTGGGGTAATCTCCCTTAAAAGATTTAGAGAACAAATTAAGGTGGTACCACGAATCTTTCGTCCTTTGGATGAGAGATTTTTTTAATAGAAAGAGGGATTATATGAATACGTGGCAATTTTATTTAGGATTTTTTGGAGTGCTATATGTTTTAGTTTTTGTTGTGGATTATTTCTTTATTAATTTAAGAAAGTATAATTTAATGTTTAAAAAAGCTAAAAATACTAAAAAGAAACTAACAAAAAAATCAACTAAGAAAAAAGAAGTTAAAGAATTTGGCGAAGTTAATTATTTGGTTGGTAAATTCAAATTAGATAAAAAGAAAATTAATTATAAATCAGTTATTTTATGGACTGCTATTATTAATTCTTTTATAATTTCTTTTGTATCAACTGTAATAAGTGCTATACCTGCTCATATGATTTGGCAATTGTTAGTTGGGTTTGTGCTTATATTTGCACTTATTTATTCATTATATGAAATTTACGGACGTATTTTAGTTAAGAAAGGTTGGGGTAAAGATGAATAATAAATTAGTAGAAGCTAAATGGCAAAAATATTGGCAAGATAATAAATGTTTTGAAGCTTTTAATGGTGGGGAAAAACCCCCTTATTATATTTTGGTAGAATTTCCTTATCCGAGTGGTTCTGGTCTTCATGTAGGACATGTTAGAAGTTATACTGCTCAAGATGCAATGGCTCGTATGAAAAGATTGCAGGGGTACAATGTATTATATCCAATGGGCTGGGATGCTTTTGGAGCACCAGCTGAACAGTATGCTATAAAAAATCATATTCATCCTAAGGATGCAGTTAAGGAAAATATTGCAACATTTAAAAGACAAATGGAAACTTTAGGTTTTTCATTCGACTGGTCTAGAGAGTTTTCTACAACTGATCCAGAATATTATAAATGGACTCAATGGCAATTTTTACAATTTTATAAACATAATATGGCTTACAAAGCAACTGTCCCAGTAAACTGGTGTCCAACATGTAAAACAGTTCTTTCTAATGAAGACGCTGCTGGCGGAGTTTGTGAACGTTGTGGTGATCAAGTTGTTCAAAAAGAAAAATCGCAATGGATGCTTAAAATGGCTGATTATGCTGAGGATTTACTTACTGGTCTAGAAGATACTAACTTTGCAGAAAAAGTAAAATTAGGTCAAATTAACTGGATAGGTAAATCTAAAGGTGTAGAATTGGATGTAGATATTGTTGGTGGTGGAAGATTTTCAATTTTTACTACATGTATTGAAACAATTTATGGAATTACTTTCTTTGTAATTGCGCCGGATGGTAAATTAATAAAAGAATTAATGCCACGAGTTTTAAATAAAGAAGAAGTGGAAGCATATATTTTAGAAACACAAAAGAAATCAGCAATGGATCGTACAGAACTTAATAAAGGTAAAACTGGCTGCATAGTTAAAGGAATTAAAGCAATCAATCCTGTTAATGGTCGTGAAGTTCCAATCTTCTTAGGAGACTTTGTTTTGGGTGATTACGGAACTGGTGCGGTTATGGCAGTTCCATCTCATGATCAAAGAGATTTCGAATACGCTAAAGTTCATAATTTAGAGATGGTTCAAGTAATTGAAGGAAGAGAAACTGAAACTTCTGCTTTTGAAAAACAAGATTATTTGGGTAAAGGATGTAAATTAATTAATTCTGAAGAATTTACTGGATTAACTGTTGAAGAAGCTAAAGAAGCAATTACTAAAAAACTAGTTAAAGAAGGCATTGCTAGAGTTGTTAATAATTATAAGATGCGTGATTGGATTTTCTCTAGACAAAGATTCTGGGGAGAACCTATCCCAATGATTAATTGTCCAGAATGTGGTTGGGTACCAGTTCCAGAAAACGAATTACCTTTATTACTTCCAGATGTTGCAGAGTATGAACCGACTGATGATGGTGAAAGTCCACTTGCAAAAATCACTGATTGGGTAAATTGTAAGTGTCCTAAGTGTGGTAAACCAGCTAAAAGAGAAACGGATACAATGCCTAACTGGGCTGGATCAAGTTGGTATTTCTTAAGATTTATGGATGCCAAAAATGATAATGCTTTTGCATCTATGGACGCTATGAAATACTGGGGAAAAGTAGATTGGTATAATGGAGGTATGGAACATACAGCAAGACATCTATTATATGCTCGTTTCTGGGTACAATTCTTATACAATATTGGACTTGTTCCTAATAAAGAAATGATATGGACTCGTGTATCGCATGGTATGGTATTAGGTTCAAATAATGAAAAAATGAGTAAATCAAAAGGGAATGTTATTAATCCGGATGATATCGTTAATGAATTTGGTGCTGATACTTTAAGAATTTACGAAATGTTTATGGGAGATTATGAACAAGATGCGCCTTGGAGTACAGATTCGCTTAGAGGATGTAAACGTTTCTTAGATAAAGTTATAAAATTAAAAGATAGATTAAATGAAGAAACAGGAATTTCTAAAGATTTAGAAGTAATTATTAATAAGACTATTAAAAAAGTTACTAATGATTTAATAAATATGTCTTATAATACTGCTATTTCAGCATTGATGATTCTAACTAATGCTTATTTAGATAAAGAAACCATTACAAAAGATGAGTATAGACTTTTATTAACATTATTAAATCCGATAGCGCCTCATACTACTGAAGAATTAAATGAGTTAATCGGTTATGAA
The DNA here is from genome assembly GCA_017442305.1 of Bacilli bacterium. Taxonomy (GTDB): domain Bacteria; phylum Bacillota_I; class Bacilli_A; order RF39; family UBA660; genus RGIG2951. The sequence continues at coordinate 26,841 of JAFRZY010000001.1, forward strand.
CCAATTGTAAATGGTAGATGGCCAGAATATGATGAGGCTAAAACTGTGGAAGATGAAAGAGAAGTAGGAGTACAAGTTAACGGTAAATTAAGGGGTACTATTAAAGTTTCTCTATCTACCACAGAAGAAGAAATGATTAATATGAGTATGGCTAATGCTAATGTAGTAAAATTTATCGAAGGTAAAGAGATTGTAAAGACAATCGTTATTAAAGGAAAAATTGTTAATATTGTTGTAAAATAGAAAAAGTACATTTTTATGTACTTTTTTTCAAATAATTCCAAATTTTTTAACATTTATATTTTATTATATATTTGGTGATAATATGAAAGTTAAAATGTTTGATGAAAGCCATGAAAAGGATTTAGAGACTGCAATTAATAACTTTTTAAATAATTTAAATGGTGATATAATTGATATTAAGTATAGTGTTGCTATTTCTGTATTTGGAGAAGAACAAGTTTACTGTTTTACAGCAATGGTAATATATAGTTAGGTGATGTTATGAAAAAAAGTTCTTTTATTGAAGGAACATTTATTGCGACATTTGCAATTGTTTTAACTAAAATTTTAGGAATGCTTTATGTAATACCCTTTTACAAAATAGTAGGGTCTCAGGGTGGAGCTTTATATGCTTATGCATATACTATTTATGTTTTGTTTATTGATATATCAACAGCAGGAATTCCTAATGCTATAAGTAAGATAACAAAAGAATATAATACTTTGGGTAAAGAAGAAGCTAAAGTTAGAGCTTTTAAATTAGGGATAAAATTAATTAGCATTATAGCGATTATATCTTTTTTAGTATTATTTATTTTTGCTGAACAAATAGGTATGATTTTACTAGAGGATATAACAGGTGGTAATACTATTAAGGATGTCGCATTAGTAATACGTTGTGTATCTTTTGCAATTTTAGTTATTCCGTTTTTAAGTGTTTCTCGTGGATTTTTACAAGGTCATAGTGTAATTAATGTATCTTCTTTTAGTCAAGTAATTGAACAAATTTTTCGTATTGCTGTAGTATTAGGTGGTAGTTATTTAACTTTAAATATTTTAGGATTATCTTTAACTACTGCTGTTGGAGTAGCAATGTTTGGAGCTTTCGCAGGAGGTATTGCATCCGTTATATATATAGGAACTAATATAATAAAGAATAAAAAAGAATTAAGTTTAGATACAAAATTCGAAAGAGAAGATGCAGTTACTAACAAAGAAATAATAAAGAAGATTATTACTTATGCGATACCAGTAATAATTGTTAGTGTAGCAGTATCGATATATAACATTATTGATATGCTTATTATTTTAAATACTATCAGTAAATTAGGATTTACTGGTCCCGAAACAGAATTTATTGCTAGTGCTATTAATACGTGGTCTAGTAAAATTAATATGATTGTAACATCAGTTGGGACAGGTATGACTGCTAGTTTAATTCCAACAATTGTTAAAGCTTACACTTTAGGAGATTATAATGATGTTAACAATAAATGTAATAAAGCATTACAAATAATTATTTTAATTTGCTTGCCAATGGTAGTAGGTATATCTTTACTTGCTAAACCAATTTGGACAATTTTTTACGGTTATAATAGTATAGGAGTTACTATATTATCATTAAATATTTTTGTAGCATTATTTTTAAATTTATTCATGGTTACTAATTTTACTTTACAAAGTGTTAATAAGTTTAAAGTTGTCTACATTAGTGCTTTAACAGGATTTATTCTAAATGCCTTATTAGACGCACCACTTATGATTATTTTTTCTAAAATTGGAATTCCGGCATATTTAGGTGCAACAGTAGCTACCTTGATTGGTTATACAGCTTCTGTTTTAATTGCGTTATTAACACTAAAAAAACAACACAATTTTAAATATATGGAAACTATAAAAGTGTTATTTAAAACTTTACTAGCAATTATAATAATGGCTGCTGTAGTAATTTTACTTAAATCAATAATTCCAGTTAATTTAAGTAGTACTATGAGTATTATTATCTACATTGGTGTGATTGCTTTATTTGGAGCATTAGTATACTTATTTGTTATTTGGAAGTTAAATTTAATTAATGATGTACTAGGTAAAGAGTATGTGAAAAAAATTATAAAAAAACTTACTTTTGGTAAAGTAAGTTAGACCATATACATGGTATCATTTCCTGAGTTATAGTCATCTGTTGAATAAAAAGTTTGAGATTCTAGTTTGTTAACTCTTGATTCTAAACGATTTATTTGTCTTTCAATTTTTGCAATACGATTTTCTATTTCGGTAAAAGCATTATAATCGTAATTACCGTAGTTATTAGTTGGAAAATTCATAGCGTTTGGATTGATAGCAGATCCTGCATAAAAGCTTTGCGAAGCTTGAGCACTTTGGAATGGTTGGTTAGCAATCGGTATATTCAAGTTAGGATTAGCAAAATAACTTTGAGTACTCATGCCAGCTTCACTAAAAAACGTGTTTCGGTCTTTTTTCATTATAGTTCCTCCCTTACTGTTTATTATATGAAGAAATATAGAAAGTAGTGATATTTGTGAGATTAAGAAATATTAAAAATAAAAATGAATTAATAGAAAATTGTGAATATTTAATAGAAGATGCTAGTATTTTAAAAAATAATTGGCAAGAAGAATTTGGAAATAATAATCCTATTCATTTAGAGATTGGTATGGGTAAAGGTTCTTTTCTTCTTGGAATGGCAAAAAAGTATCCTAATATTAATTTTATTGGTGTTGAAAGATATACAGGAGTACTGGCTCGTGCTATTAATAAAATTAACAAAGAAGAAATAACTAACTTAAGAGTTATAAACATTGATGCAATAAAGCTAAATGAGGTATTCGATCATGAAATCGATACTATTTATTTAAATTTCTCTGATCCATGGCCTAAAAAAAGACATGCTAAAAGAAGATTAACTAGCGAAGATTTCTTACGTGTATATGATAATTTATTTAAAGGAGATAATTTGATTATACAAAAAACTGATAATGTTGGTTTATTTGAAAGCAGTATAGTTTCTCTTAGTACTTATGGCTATAAAATTGAAGATATTTCTCTAGATTTAGCTAACACTGATAAAGAAAATGTAATGACTGAATATGAAGAGAAGTTTGTTAACCTAGGAGTTAAGATTAATTATTTATACGCTACTAAAAAAAGATAATATTTTAATTTAATAAAAAGTCTGTTATAATGAAATAGTCTAGGAGGATTATAATGAAGAAGTTATTAATACTTGGTTGTATATTAGTTTTATTAACTGGATGTACTAATCTTAAAGACAATTCTGTTGAAGATATTATTAGTGAATCTTTAGCTAGTAGAGTGGATAGTACAAATGTTAATAGAAAAGGATATCGTTATTATTTGCCTCGAGGTCTAAAAGTTATAGATAGTACGGATTATAATGAAGTGTTTAAAGATACTAAATATAAGTATTATTTATATGTCGATATAATTAGTAAGTATAATAAAATATCTGAAGAATATAAGATAAATAATAATTCCTTTATTTCTCGCAATATAAAAAATGGAGAAAAAAGAGGATATTTGGAAGTTAATGAATATGAAAATTCAAAATATTTAATTGAAATTATGTATAATTATGCTAAAATAGAAGTAATGGTAGATGAAAATGATATTAATAAAGTTATAGCATACGCCGTTGGCATTCTGTCTTCAATTACGTATAATGATAGTGTAATTGAAAACTTGATGGGCGATGATGTTCTTAACTTTATGGAAGAAGAATTTAATATATTTGAAACTGTTAGTTCTGATAGTAATTATTTACAATATGAAGAAGAATATAAATATGTCGAAGAAGATATACCAGATACAGATCTAGTTAATTAGGAAGAGGTAAAATTATGGGATTCATGAGTAAAATTAAAAACATCCTTTTTGAAGAGGAAGAAATCGAAGAACCAATAAAAAAAGAAGAAGTTATTGAAAAACCTGTAGTAAAAAAGGAAGTAATGGAAAGAGAAGTTGTTGATACTACTGAATACGCTAAGCCTAAAGAAGAAAAAATGGCTCATCCAGTAGAAGAATTAAGTGATAGAGAATTATTTAAATCTGAATCAACTTTCAAATTTCCGGCTTTTGATGAAGAAGAGTTTGAACAAACTATGCCAAAGGTTCGTCCAACTAATGTTTTAGCATATGAAAAGAAGAAAGAAAAACCAAGAAGAGTAGAATATAATAGATATGATAGAACAGAAACTGTTCCAGTAGTAGAAAAGAAAAAGTTTAAACCTTCACCAATTATATCTCCGGTATATGGTATCTTAGATAAAGATTATAAACCAGAAGATATTATGCCAAAAAGAAAGGATTCTGACATTGCTAGACCTAAAGTATTAGATGTTGATAGTGTTAGAAAAAAAGCTTTTGGTACATTGGAAGATGATATTGAAAAAACTTTAGCAGAACCAACGGTATCTTTCTATGAAGAACCAGAAGAAGTAAAATTAGCTAAAAAAGAAGAATCTTTAAAAAGAGAATTAGAAGAAAAAGTAAAAACTATTGATGAATTATTAGAAGATAGTGCAACTGATGAAATCCCTGTAAGTTTGGAAGCTACCAAAGAGATGAATATAGAAGAAATAGAAAATGAACTTGAAAATTATGAAGAAGAAGAAACATTAGCTATTTTAGATGGTATTGATGATGTAGAACCTAATTTAGAAGAAGATACTTTGGAAAGTGATTTATTTGATTTAATAGATTCGATGTACGAGAGTAGAGAGGGAGAAGAATAAAAATGGAATTCTTATTAAGTTTTTTGCCGATAGTAATATATTTTCTACTTATTATAATTTTAATCATAGGTATAATTTTTGGATTAAAAGCTATAAAAACTATGGATAAAGTTGATAAAATTGTAGATAATGTTAATGAGAAGATGGAATCATTAGATTCGATGTTTAATATAATTGATTTTATAACAGAGAAATTATCAACTATTTCTGATAAAGTAGTAGACTTTATTAGTAGTTGGGTTTCGAAATTATGGTTTCAAAGAAGCAAAAAAAATATTAAGGAGGAAGAAATAGAAGATTATGAGTAAAAAGAGTGGTTTAGGAAGCCTTTTATTAGGTTTAGGTATTGGTGCTGGTCTAGGAATTTTATTTGCACCTAAAAGTGGAAAAGAAACTAGAGCTGAATTAAAAGAAAAAATAGATGATTTTGTTAATAAAGTAAAAAATATAGATATAGAAGAAGTTAAAGAATCATTAGAAGAAAAAATTGAAGATTTAAAAGCTGAATTAAAAGATTTAGATAAAGAAAAAGTAGTTGCAGTAGTTAAAAAGAAAGCTAAGGCTATTTCTAAAAAGGCTGATGAATTAGTTAAATTAGCTATCGAAAAAGGCACTCCAGTAGTTGAAAAAGCTGCTAGAGAAGTTAAAGCCAAAACTGCAGCGGTTTTAAAAGCAGCAGTAGAAAAATTAGAAGAAACTGAAGAAACACCTAAAAAGGTTGTTAAAAAAACTACCAAAAAAGCTACTAATTAAACTAGACAAAAACTTATGTTTTTATTATAATAACATTATTCAATGTTGAAGGAACTTACAACCCCGGAGTTGAAACGTTTTATCGCGTTAAGATTAAAGTGTATGATTAATTCATAAATTAAGGTGGTACCGCGGGTTTATACTCGTCCTTATCTTATTTATGAATTTTTTTATTTAGGAGGAATTATTATGAATTTATATGAAGATTTAAAATGGCGTGGACTTATTCAAGATATCAGTAGTCCAGAATTAATTGACAAGTTAAATAATGGGTCTTTAACATTTTATATAGGTACTGATCCAACAGCTGATTCTATGCATATTGGACATTATTCATCATTTTTAATTTCAAAAAGATTAGCTCGTTTTGGACATAAACCTTTATTATTGGTTGGAGGGGCAACTGGTTTGATAGGAGATCCTAAACCGACTGCAGAAAGACCAATGATAACTAAAGAAGAAGTAGAAAAAAATATAGCAGGTTTAAAACGTCAAGCAGAAGAAATTTTTGGATTTGAAGTTGTTAATAACTATGATTGGACTAAAGATATTAATGTAATAGATTTCTTAAGAGATTATGGTAAATTCTTTAATGTCAACTATATGCTTGCCAAAGATAAAGTAAAGAAAAGATTAGAAAGTGGTATAACTTATGCTGAATTTTCTTATATGATTTTACAAGCTTTGGATTTCCTATATTTATTCGAAAATAGAGATTGTGTTTTACAAGTAGCAGGTTCAGACCAATGGGGAAATATTACCTCAGGTATTGAACTTATAAAGAGAAAACTTGGAAAAGAAGCTTATGGAATGGTTATGCCTTTAGTAACTGATTCAACTGGTAAAAAGTTTGGTAAAACTGAAGGTAATGCTCTATGGCTTGATAAAAATAAAACTACTAGTTACGAGTTATATCAATATTTAATTAATTTAGAAGATTCAATGATTATTGATTATTTAAAGAAATTAACATTCTTAACAAAAGAAGAAATAGAAGATTTAGAACAAAAACACAATGCGGCACCTCATTTAAGAGAAGCTCATAAAGCTTTAGCTCGTGAAATTATTACTGACTTACATGGGGAAGAAGAGTATGCAAAAGCTCTTATGATAAGTGAAGCGTTATTTACGGAAAAAATTAATGAGTTGACCGCTAATGATATTTTAAACAACTTAAAAGATATTCCGAGTTTCAATATAAATTCTGATATTAATATTATAGATTTACTTGTTAATAACAATATTTGTAGTAGTAAAAGAGAAGCTCGTGAGATGGTATTAGGTAATGCAATTTCTATCAATAATAAAAAAATTACGGACTTAGAATATGTTATTAGTAAAGAACAAGCAATTGAAAAACAAGTATTACTAATTAAAAAAGGTAAAAAGAACTATTTCTTAGGTATTTATAACTAATTAAAAAATCTCCATTTCATAACATATAGTGAAAGGAGATTTTTTTATGATTAATTATCCGGGAAATTCGCAATATATTAATTATGGTATGCCAAATAAAAATGCTGGAGATAGGCAGTTTTTATTTCCATTTTTATTAGGAGGCTTAGCAGGAGGTGCAGCTGTCGGTTTAACTAGACCTCGACCTATTTATAATGTTGCGCCTTATCCACAACCATATCCGCCATATTATCCAGGAAGACCATTTTATTATAATTCCTATGGTGGTTATATCCCTTATAGATAGCAGAAAGATAAATCTTTCTGTTTTTTAAATTTTAAAATGATTCCTATAAACATAAAATAAATTAAAATAGTAGTTCCGCCATAACTCAAAAATGGCAGGGGAATTCCTATAATAGGCATAAGACCAATATTCATTAAAATATTTTCAAATTGTTGGAAATAAAATATTGCTATAAAAGAAATAAAGAAATATTTATATGAATTATTAGTATTAAAGTAAGTTTTTAATAAAAAAATATCTATAATTAAATATGCTAATAAAATTAGAAAAATTGTTATTAAACCAAAATTTTCTATGGTAAATGCAACAATAAAGTCAGTTGGAGCTTCGGGAATATAGATGCTTACTTTTCCTATTCCGCTTCCAAAAAAACTTGCCGAACCAATGGCTACAAGAGCGTTTTCAAGTTGCAAGCCAATTCCGTTAGTAAAAGAAAGTAGTCTTTCAACGCGATAGAAAAAACTAGTTCCAATTAATTTTATTAAAACATCAGGATTATTAAAGTAATAATAGAAAAAAATTAATAAAAAGATCATTGTTATTAGTGATATTATAATAAACCAGCGTTTACGAATTTTAGAAGTTAATAAAATACTACCTGCAATTAATAAATAAATTATAATGGCACCTGTATCGGGTTCTAAAAATACAAGTATTGAAGGAATAAATGTAATAAGTAAAACTTTAAGTATTAAAATAAATTCATCTTTTGTTTTTTCTATTTTTGTGTTAGCAACTATTTTGGTTAAATATAAAGCTAGAGAAAGTTTAGCAAGTTCGCTAGGTTGAAAAGAAAAATATTTTAAATTAAACCAAGCTTTAGCGCCGTTAATTTCTTCGCCAAATATAAGGACTAGAATTAATAAAATAATACTTCCTAAATAAAAAATAAAACTATATTTAAAAATGGATTTTAAATCAATTTTAGAAATTATAAACATAATTAAAAAACCTAATATGTACCAAATTATTTGCTTTATTAAATGATTTTGGTAATTTAATGCTAAAACTTTTGCATTATACATATTAAGAAAGCTAATAAACATTATGAATATTAAGGGAATAAAAAAATATAGTAATTTATAGTCAAATTTCCTTTTCATATTTTTAGTATGTCTCAAATTTCTTTGATTATCATAAAATGTAATAGAGGTGTTCTGTATGAAAAAAGATTTGCCGGGAGTATTTGCAAATCCATTAAATAAAGATTTTAAAAATGTTCAAGAAATATACTACAGTAAAAATGATTTAACTTTAAGAAACTCTTCAGTCAGCATTGATTCTATTTTAACTAAAATAAATAGAATATTTAATTCTAGTCATCATGTTTATAAAAGTAAAGTTAAAATAACTACTAATAATGGTATATTAGTAAAAGAAATAGTAGGTAAGTCTAGTGGTAATTTATTAACTTTAGACGGGGAAGTAATAAAAATAATTGATATATTAGATATTGAAAAAATGTAATAAAAAAGAACTTTTTAGAAGTTCTTAAATTATGTCATCAATATATTTTTTTAATTGTTTGGCATTAGAACCAAAAACAATTTTTAGTTGATTGTCAATTTCAACTACGCCTTTAGCTCCTAATTTTTGAATAGCATCTTTATCAACTTTAGAAACATCATGTAAGATAACTTTAAATCTTGACATGTTACATTCAGCATTAATTATGTTTTCTTTTCCGCCTAAATAACCAATTAGTTTATTTGCTTCAATGTTAAAATCTCTTTTTGATAATTTAATAATGATTAAAGATATTAGTACTAATACTGCGATTATAATAATATATTGAATTAATTGACTCATTTTTATCACCTGATAAAATTATACTATAGATTTTAAAAAATTAAAACAAATTTGTTTATGATAATTAAGAACAAAATATAAAAAGAAACATAAATTATTAATGAGAATACATGAAAGGGTGAATGATATGTGTAATAATGAAAATAATACTTGCAAAAATTGTGTTAACGAAATATTAAGTGTTATTCTAGTATTACAAGAAAATGCTTGTCCAGAAAATTGTTTAGATACGTGTGATCGTCCAGTTTTAGGTGGAGGGCCAAATTGTCTAATTTGTAATACAAGACCAGTAATGCTTTATACTTGTTGTGCGAATGGTTCTCCTTGGAGTATGCCAACAACTAAAGACAGTACTGTTACTTGTGCGGTAGGAACTGTGTCAGATACTTGTTCTACAGTATTTAGAGTTGAAAAAATCGAAGGCAATTGTGCAACATTTAGAGTACTGGCTGATAATCCAGATACAACAAGTTTAAATCCTTATGTTGCAACTAATTCTTTCTTTACAATGGATACTGGTTGCTTATGTGCAATTAGATGTTTAACAGATACTTTTGTAGACTGTGTTTGTTAAAAAAATACAAGATTTAATCTTGTATTTTTTATTTGTTATAAATACGATACAAATTGATTGAAGGTTTATTAAACACTCTTAATTTTAGGTTTTCTGTACCAATACCACTAGAAACATAATAGTCAGTATCATTTACTTTATAATAGCCATCAATATACTTTTCTGAACCTTCCTTTTTGATAATACCACCTAGGAATGGGACTTTTATTTGACCTCCTAAAGAGTGTCCAGCAAAAGCCATATCAACGCGATAGCTAGATAAATTATCAATATTATCAGATTCATGTATTAAAACTATACTAAATGATGGTTCAATATTTTCTTCCTTAAAGGAAATATCTAGTTCTTTAGAATCAGTAAGTCCAACAATTTTAATTGGTTCAGTTCCTTTATAATATAAAAGTTCATTACTATTGTTTAAAAGGATGAAGTCAGCATCTTCTAAAGTTGTTTTGTATTCATTATAATTTTTTAAATCAGCATCTCCACTAATGGCATATTTATATAATGCTGGTTTAATCTTTTTAAGTTCTTTAGTAATTTTTTTTAAATCCTCATTTGTTAGTTTTATATTGTTATTAAATAAATCTCCTGTAAAGAACACCACATCTGGTTTTAATTCGTTTATTTTTTTTACTATTTTTTCTAAATCATTAAAATTTGTCGTTTGTCCAAAATGGATGTCTGAAAAATGAATAATTTTTAAACCATGAAAGTTATTAGGTAACTTTTCATTTGTTATAGCGTATTCTTTTATATTTAAACCTTTGGTGTTAATGTATCTTGCCCATACAAATAGTAGCGCAAATATAATTATTATTATAAAAATAATGGATTTGAATTTAAATTTTCTTTTTTCTTTCATAAGTTACCCCAATAAAGCCATATAAGCAAGAATTACCGCCACTGTATTATGAATCATGTGAGTTGAAATAGAAGAAAAAATATTGTTTGTTTCATAGTAACTTTTAGCAAAGAAAAATCCTAAAGCACCATAAGGAATTACGTATAATAATTCAATTAACGATGTGCTCGATAAAAGGTGCATTGCTCCAAAAAATATTGCTGAGTAAATCAAATAGGGCATTTTTTTATTAAAAGCTTTTCTCGGAGATAATCTAAAAATTATTTCTTCGGTTATAGGCGCTATAAAAACCATAGCAGTTATAGCATATAGAGGTGTAGAAACTAGTAAGCTTCTGTTCATTTCTTCATTATTTGCTATATTACCAGTTATAAAACTTATGATTACGTTACTTACAAGCATAACTATTAATCCGATGATCCAATTTTTTAAGGAAGTACTCATAATATTTTTAATGTTATTTTTGTATTCTTTGAAATCCACAATAATTCTTTTGCGATATATGAGAAAAAGAACAAATAAAACTATTAATTCTACTAATATTGCAATTAAGTTGCTAATCCAAAAATTAGAACTTTTAATAAGATTTTTAAAAGCGTTTGATAAGATTAATACTAATCCTAAATATAAAAGAAAAACTAATAAGCTTTTTCCGATTTCTTTAAAAAAATTTTTGATTTTTTCCATATGTTCACCATCCAGTATCTTAAATATATCATAAAAGGGTATCCTAATCAATTTTTTAATTGAAAGAGTAGACTTTTTATGTTAATATTTTATATAGAGGTTGGTGTAATACTATGAGGAAAATTTCGAGGATGTTATTAATAATTTTAGCAGTCATTTTTTTACAAATAAATGTTGTATCAGCAGCATCAAAATGTGATTACAATGAACAAGTTGAACTTAATAATACTGCTGCTAACATTAAAGTTTCTTATGAAGAAGCAGTTGGTGTAGATAACAGTGATATCGGTCTTGAAAGTGATAGTGGAGAGATGCCAAATAATGAATATTTATATTTTAAAGTACAAATATTCAATGTTACTGAAGAAGTATATGTTAAAGTAACAAATTCACAAAATAATGATGTTAAATATTTAAACTATAATGAAAGTCAAAGTGGCGTATTAACACTTGATTGGAAAGATTTAGATAATGTTGTAGATTTTACCATCACGGTATATACAAGTGCTTCTACAGGGTGTCCTAATGAAGAATTAAGAATTATTAATTTAACGTTACCAAGATATAATTGGCTATCTGAAATAGCTAAATGTATCGGCAATGAAGAGTTCTATTATTGTCAAAAATATATCTTAAGTAAAGATGATATTAGTGAAAATGAATTTGCGGTCAAATTAGAAGAATATTTAAATAAAAAAAATAAAGATGAAATTCAAAATGAAGAAGAACATTTAAGTTTTGGAGATAAAATTAATAATTTTATTAAAGAGAATAAAGTTACAATTATTGTAATTTCTACAATTGTCGTTGTTGGTGGGGTTGTTGCTAGTGTAATAGTGATTAAAAAACGAAGGAGTAGATTAATATGAAAAAAATCTTAAAAGCTGTATTGGTTGTATTTACTTTTGTTTGCGTTACAAATGTTAATGCAGCAAACATTATTGATAAAGGAAAATATGATACTGGTTTAGATTATGGTTTTTCCGGAAAAGGAACTAGTGGTGGCGGTTATGATATGCCAGCAACATTAAGAAAATATATTCTACAAAAAGATGGAAAAGAATATAGTGCATTTTGTATGGACGTTACATACAAGCCAGTAAGTGATAGTCAATCTGTTTCTTGTACTAAGATGGCAATAAATTCTGCTTACAATGCAGGTTTGATTGCGATTGGTAAAAATGGTTATAATATAAAAACTCAAACATCAAATACAATTAATGGGATTACGGTAAGTGGTGATAATTATTACAGTGCAACAAATATTGCATTACGTTTATATAAAATGGCAATGGGAAATGCCAAGACCGATAACTCTTATGCAAGTATGTCCGCTGATTATAACTATAGTATGTTAAATACTGCTGTTGATTGGATGTATAGTAATTTTGAGTTATTTAAAAAAGCAACGGGATACACAGGTAAGAAAGATAAAAGTGAATTGTTTAAATATACTGGGTTATCAGGTACCGCTGCTATAGGTCAAAATACTCAATATGCAAAAACTACGGATCATCATGATAACAAAATGTCTGATAATTTCTATACTTTAAGAAGTGCTGATAGTTCAGTTTACAAAGCTGCAAAGGAATTATTTAAAATAGGTTTAGAAGAGGCTGCAGCTTACAGAAGTAATCCTACAGCGTATAAAGAAAAATATAATGATAATACTGACGGTAAAAAAGCTAGTATTGTAGTTTCTAATATAAATAATAATAGTAATTCATCGGTTGCAGGTGGAACATCTTCAAGACAAGATAATAATACTCATTTAGTAAGTTTAGATTATGTTACTATAGAATTAAAAGATTTTACTGCAACCGATAAAATTAGTGACATTTCAATAAGTTGTATTAATTGTAGTGAAGTTGCAAGAGGTACTGCTTCTGTTGCGATTTCAAGATATTCATTAGACGGAGGAAATACTTATATTAATGGTGCTCCAACAAATGATAAATTAAATGGTTTAACTGGTAATAAAAAAATAGTGTTAGAAATCACTACTAAAGTAAAAAAAGATAATCTTTATAGTTGTGATGATATTAAATTCAAAGTATCTTACAACTCAAATTTAACAAGTTCGACAAACTCATCAGAGGATGATTCGAATATAAAAGGTATTTATAGTTGTTTAGCAGCTAATAAACCAGGAGATCATCAAGAATTTTATCAAATTGAAGCATGGCCTAATGAATCAGCAACTAATCCTGATGAGAATCCTGGAGGTACTGATGGTAGTCCTGCATCAGCTTCAAAAGAATTTAAGGTTAATTTCTGTCCGCCTACTGGTTCTTGTATTGCAAAAGATCCTGCTACTATGACTGATGAAGAAAAACAAGAATGCTGTGATGAATGGGAAGATGCATGTGTAAACGGTAACAATTATTGTACATATGTTGGAGAATATTGTGTTACATGTGATACTAAAATTGATCATCCTACAGCTTGTACCGATTTTGATGATGCTGGTGTATCTGAAGGAGAAGTAGTAGAAGCTTTAGATGAAAATGGTAATGATAATACTAAGCTTTGTCTATTAATGCGAAAAAAAGATGAAGCGGGTAATAGCATCTTAAGCAGTTCAAATAGCTATTGTGAGATATATTGTAAAGAAGAATTTAAATATAATCTTCCGGGAGCTGTATCTATAAATAGTGGTACATATTTCCAATTAGAAGCTACAATAACAGGTACTAAGAGTTGTTATACTTCAAAAATAGATACAAATAAATTTAAAACGGATTTAGAAGCCCTTAAGGCCGATAAAGATGCTGGTAGAATTTCAGCCGCCGAATATAATACTAAACGTGATGATGTTGTAAAACAATATAATTCTTGTGTCAATTTAGATGAAGAATATAGTTGTTTTGAACCAAAGATAAAGTATGAATATGATGAATCTTATGATAACGGAATTAATGAAGGTAGTAAGGAATTTACTCGTACTAATGTTACAGTATCTAATGACGAAACTGAATATTGTACTGGTGAAGTAAATGATAGTTATGCTTGTCAAGGTTCTAATAGAAAAGGAACTATAACAATAAATGGTGTAACATATAGTACTGCAGATTATGTAAAGACTACTATTACTAAAACTGCTAATTATAAAACACCATCAGTGTTCTATACAAAGACTCCGACTGGTGCTATAGTTTCACAAGAAGAGTATGATCGTTTAGCTGAAAGTCAAAAAAATAATTATAATAAAATAGATGGTTTACCTGTATCAATTAAAACTGAAAGTGGAAATCATAAGTTTACTTTAACATTATCGAATGTTGGAGAATTCTATGCATTAAGTAAACCTGGAGCTTGTGTAACAGGTAGATTAATCGGTGCAGATAATAGTGTTTTTGATAAAAATAAAAATACAAAAGCAGAGTATGATTGTAAGTACTTTGTAAATTGTCCAGAGTGTGATTTTGATTGTGTTGGACCTTTATGTAATATTGAAACATGTGATGGACCAAATTGTGTTCCTACATGTATAGGTTATGGATGTGCTTATACTAATGGTGGTTTAAGCTATGCTTACAGAACTATTTCTTTAGTTAACTTAAATCCAACTAATAGAGAACTAGGTTATAACTGGAATACTAATAGTTCTAAGAATAAAGCTGCTGCTAAAGCAACTGCAGCAATTACTGAAATTACTGGAGAAAAAGAAGATATTTATGAAGATGAACCAATATATTCATTTAAGATTACGCCAGCTTTACAAAGAAAAATTAAAGAATATAATAAAACTCAACTTAATAAAGGTGGATTTGCAAATGAATCATTAGTGTGTGAAGATTACACATACAACGGTAAAACTTATGAAAATGTTAATTGTAAAAGTACATTTATCGAAGATTTAAATAGTGGAGAATTTGCAAACAATGTTGTTGTTCCTTCTGAAAAGAGTAAACCAACATTTACTAACTGGTTTGAAAGTGACTATTGTCAAAATAATGTTTGTACAACAGGAAAAGGAATAGGACCTTCATATAAATAGAAGAGGAAAGGATTTGCTTATATGAAAGAATCATATTGGGGTTATTGGTTAATAGTTCTTGGTATTTTTGTTATAGTTGTAATGATGTTAATTTCAAATTTAACTTCTACTAATACGCAAGATTACTATTTGATAAAAGAAATAACACAAGCTTCTATGTTAGATTCTGTAGATTATGCTTACTATCGTGAGTATGAAGAAGTAAAAATAAATAAAGAAAAGTTTGTGGAAAGTTTTATAAGAAGATTTACTGATTCAGCAACATTAAGTTCAACTTATGAAGTATCTTTTTATGAAATTTATGAAGCACCCCCAAAAGTAAGTGTTAAAGTTTCTAGTTCATCTAATACCTTTAATATAGCAGGTGATGCAGAATCATTTGATATTGTTAATAAATTAGATGCAATCCTAGAAATGGGTGTATTAAAGGTAGATAATTAGGAGGAATAAAATGGGTAATTTAATGACAAATTTAAAAAAATTTATTAGTAATAAAAATACTGTTACTATATTAGGTGTAATATTAGGGGTAGTAGTTTTATATATCGGATATAATTATCGTGTAAAACAAGCTATAGAATTAGTTTCTATTCCTTATGCTACTCAAGCTATTGCTGGTAAGACTAAAATTACATCTGAAATGATTAGTACCGTTGAAGTAAATAGATCATTTTTAAGAAATAATCCTAATGTTATTACAGATATTAATAAATTAATAGATCAATATGTTAATTATGGTATGCCTGTACCAAATGGAGCTTTCTTCTATACTGATCAAGTTGTAGCAGAAAAACAATTAAATGATTCAGCATTTAATGATATACCAGATGGCTATACAATATTTACTTTAAAGGTTGATTTACATACAACTTATGGTAATTCTATATACCCTGGTAATTATATAGATTTATATTTAAAAGCAATTGATGATACTAATAGATTAATATATGGACAATTTATTACAAGTATCGAAGTATTGGCAGTTAAAGATAGTGCTGGAAATCATGTGTTTGAAGGTGCTTCAACTGGTACTCCTGCAGAACTTTTATTTGCAGTACCAGACGAAATGTATAAATTGTTAATGAAAGCAGACTTATTAACATCAAATTCTATTGAAATAATCCCTGTACCTAGAAATGCTAGTTATACTTCTAATAAAGGAGAAACTAGTGTAACAAGTGAATATTTAAAGAATTTTATCTTATCTAAATCTGCGACAATCCCTGATGAATTTGTAAATAATACAGTAACTGAATAAAAAAGAGTAAAGAGGTGAGATTTGTGAATGATGCTATATTTTCACAAATAGACTTTGGACCAATTAAAGAATTTTTAGAACAAGACAATATAACCGATATTTCCTACAGTAATGGTGGTCAAATATGGTTAAAGTCTTTGGATAAAGGTGTTTATAAAGTTGAGCGTCCAGAAATAAATAATGCGTTAATCGAAAAATTAGCTTTTCAATGTTCTAATGTAATGGGTAAGACATTTAATATGGCTCATCCATTCTTAGATGCTGAAAGTGCAGAATTACGTTTAAATTTTATTCATGACTCCATTGCAACCAATGGAGTAGCTCTAGTTATACGTAAAACTCCGGCTAAAATAAGATTAAATAAAGAAAAATTATTAAATGAAAAGTATGTTACTGAAGAACTTTTGAATTTCTTATTACTATGTGTTCGTGCTCATTGCAACATAATTGTAAGTGGTGAAACTGGTTCCGGTAAAACAGAATTAGTAAAATACCTAGCTAGTCATACACTAGAAAACGAAAAAATTATTACTATTGAAGATACCTTAGAGTTACATTTAGATAGAATTTTTCCGCATCGTGATATTGTAGCTATGAAGACAAATAATATTGCTGATTATTCTGATGTGTTAGTAACATGTATGCGTCAAAATCCACGTTGGATTTTACTTTCGGAAGTTCGTAGTGCAGAAGCAGTTATGGCTGTAAGAAACTCAATTTCTTCAGGGCATAATATTATTTCAACAATTCACTCTGATAGTGCTGCTAATATACCAATGCGTATGTATAGTTTGCTTGAATCGAATTTAGACATTGACCAATTCTTAAAATCAATTCATCGTTATGTACAATTAGGAATTCATGTAAAAGGTTATATGAGTAAAGAATTAGGTCGATTCCAAAGAGAGATTGTCGAAGTGACAGAATTTTATGTTGATGAAGAAAATAAAGCTGGTCATAATACAATATTTAAAAAAGGCTTAGATGGAAAAATATGTTTTAAAAATCCATCTAAATATATTAGAAATTATATGGGGGCTCAAGGAGTAGATGTTCCTGAAATAGTATTTAAGGAAACTATTAGTGCAGAGGATAATACTACGTCAGATTATATAAATGAAATAGAAACTTTATAAAAGGAGGATATTTGTGGAACTTATTATATTATTAGCTATAACAATATTTGTCATTACTTATAGAAAAAACACTGGCGAAAATGTTTATAAATTTTTTGTTTCGCAAGTGTCTAATATGTATGAAAAATATGCTCCTTATAGTTTTAAAACAGTTAGAGAAAAAACTAAAGAATTAGGACAAGAATACACTACTAAACAATATACTATTCAAGTTGTTTTATTTGCTGCTATAGGTGGCGGTATTGCTTATATGTATTTTTATAGTATTATATGGGCTTTAATATATGCATGCATTGCAGTTGCATTTATCCCATATCTAGCGTATTTAAGATGCCAAAGAGTTTATAGTGAATATATATTTGAACAAATTCAGGTATATACAACAAATGTAATAATGGAATTTAATACAACTCAAAGTTTTGTTAAGTCTTTAGAGGGAGTTAGAGATTCAGGAATTTTAGAAAATCCTGTATTAGATGATGTAAAAACTATGATTGAGATGTCATATCAAAATGGTACGATAGATGAATCCATTGAATTTTTCAATAGTAAGTACCCTTATTATATGGTAAAAAATATGCATCAATTATTTTTACAAATCACTAAAGAAGGTGCAAGAGATTCAGGAGAGTCTTTAGAAAACATGTCAATGGATATCGACGCTTTGGTTGAAGGTGTATATCGTGATCAAATGGATCGTAAAAATTTCCATAAAAGATTTATTACTTTTGGTCTTGTATTATTCTTCTTAGTAATGGTTATGCAATTTTTACTTGGAAGAGAAAGTTATATTGAATTACTAGACTTATGGTATGTAAAAATTATATTGCATGCAATAATTATTATAAATAGTTATTTCCTTATCACTGGTGAAAAATATTATAATGAAGATGTGGGGGGAGAATAATGTATTTAGAAATTATTATTATTGGTATTATTGTTATTTTCTTAATGGTTTATACTGGGCGAATTAATTCTAATAAGTTTTTTTCAGATAATGAAGTATATTTAAGAAAATTAAAAGAAGAAGATTGGGATTTCTATGTAAAAGCTAAATATGGTGATAATGTTAATTCTGATATTCTATTTAATAGAAGAATCCGTAATGGAGTGATGATAGCCGCGTTAGTACTATGTTTAATGCTTGGTAATTTAAGTTATATTACTTTTCTATTTGCTATTATTGTAGGTTTCTTCACTTTTAAATTAGATTATATTAATATTAAAAGTTATTATAAGAAACATCTACATCAAATAGATGCTATGCTACCGCATTATTTAAAAAGTATAGAAATTTTAATACAACACTATACAGTACCGGTAGCTATTGGTAAATCAATGAATGATGCTCCAGCAATATTTAAAGATGGACTTCAAGAATTAATAAATGAAATTAATGCTGGTAATGATACTATTGAACCTTATATGAATTTTGCTAAAACATATCCGGTAAGAGATTCAATGCGTATGATGCGTTTATTATATCGTTTGAGTTTAGGACGCCAAGAAAGAAAGCAAGAACAATTACTAGCTTTTTCAAGATCAATTTCAAATTTGCAACAAAAAGCTAGGGAAACCAAATATAAAGAAAGACTTGAAAAAATGGAAAGTAAGACCATGGCAATGTTGATAACTACCGGTTTAGGGGTTATGATATTACTTATCTTAGCTGTTCTATTAATAATGAATGTTTAAAAACTGTCTTTTGACAGTTTTTTTGCTTCGTAAAGTAAAAATATTCTTGTTGATAAAAATATAAAAAAAAGTTATAATAATTATGTAATAATAAAGGAGGAATTTAATAATGAAGGAAGCAACTGGAGAATTAAATATGACAGTTATAACAGTAGTGGCTATTGCAGCAGTAGGAGCATTCTTTTACGCATTTGTATGGCCTGCTATAAAAGGAAATATTACTAGCTCTACTAGATGTGCTAATGCTGTATGTACAAGTTGTTCTACTGCTAATGGAAGAAGAAGTTGTACTGGATGTTCGTTTGATACAAATGGAGATGGAGTAGTTTCAGGTACTGATGAAACTGGTTTTTCTTGCACATATAACGATTAATTAGGTGATATAAATGAAAGAGGCTACAGGAGAACTAAATATGACAGTAATTGTATTAACGTTGGTAGGGCTTCTAATAGCTCTTTTCTTTTATACTGTCTGGCCAATGTTAAGAGGAAATTTTGTTAGTGAAACAAATTGCAGTAAAGCAATTTGTGAACCTTGTCCTAGTATTGCAGGAAATACTTGTAAAACTAGGGTATGTCATATGCCAGGCGATGAAGCTAATACATTTGAATGTGTTAATAAAGGATAAAAGTAGGTGATATAATTGAAAGAAGCAATAGGTGGTAATTGGTTATTTAATATTGTGATTTTTTTCGTTGTATTGTTTACTGGGTATTTATGTCTATCAATTAATCATACAAAGGCGTTTAATGTAAAAGACGATATAGTTAAAATTATTGAGCGTGAAAATGGATTTGAAGATTTAAGTGCTGTTAGTTCTTTGCATGATAAAAAAATAATAAATGATATAGTTGATAGTTTACAAACTTTTGGATATCGTAATACTAGTGTTTGTCCTGTTAATGAATCAGGAACTACATGGTATGGCTTTGATAGAGAAGGAAACAGAGATCATAGTAACAGGAATTCGGCTTTTTGTATTCGAAAAATAGATGTTTCTAAGAATAGAGATGATGCACCTGATACTGGATATTATCAAGTTGTTGTTTTCTATCAATTAGATTTACCAATATTTAATAGTTTATTTAATTTTAATATAAAAGGCGATACTAAGCTTTTATATAGGTAGGGTGAATATATGAGAGAATCAATAGGAACCACATGGATTTTACAATTGGTAATAGTGTTTATTTTATTGTTTGTTAGTTTTTTAACTCTTTCATTAAATTATTCGAAAGCTTATAAAACTAAAAATGAAATGTTAAGTATAATAGAAAAGTATGAGGGATTAAATTCTGATTCTATAAAAATTATTAATAATTATTTAAGTTACAATAATTATAAAGTTAAAAGCAAATGCCCGACTGATGGTATTTGGTATGGGCAAACAGATATATCTGGTAATAATGGAGTGTTAGAGCAAGCCGTTTCTAATCAAGAATATTATTATTGTATTCGAAAAAGAAGTTCGAATAGATATCATTATTACCATTTTTACGAAGTAAAAGTTTTCTTGACTTTTAATTTACCTGTTTTTGGTGATTTTGCTAAATTTACGATAAACGGGTCTACCGCAGATGTATTAACAAAAGATACATATACTGCATCAAATTAAGGAGGATTAAAATGAATGTTATAGTATCAAATAAGTTTCAACCATTACTTGCTACTTTAGATATTGATTTAATAAAAAGTATTAATGGTGAATTTACACCATCAGAATTAGCAAGTCAATTTAGTAATTTTTTCTTTAATAAGATGGTTTTAGATATTACAGCAATTAAAGATTATATGGATATTACTGTAATTCAAGAATTATCAGTTTCTATCGATATGAATAAAATAGTATTATTATTAGATGATTCTGAAATTGTTAATTCGCCAACTTATTTGTCACAACTTGTATCGATGGGTATTTATAATTTTACTAGAAGTATTGATGCTGTTAAGTTTTTAATTGATAATCCTAATTCATATAAAGATGTAGCAAGTTATCATAATTTAAATAATACATATATTCCTACAGCTAGTACTGGAGATGGTGCTGTAAATCCTGTTCAGCCTATGGGATTAAGAGTTATTGGATTTAAAAATATTACTGAACATGCAGGGGCTACAACTTTGGTATATATGTTAAAGAAAAACTTGGAAAGAATGTATCAAGTAAAGGCAGTAGAAGTTGATAAACATGATTTTACATATTTAAATGATAAATCATTAGAATGTACAACAGCTGCAGATTTACCTGCTTATATAGCAAAAAATCAAAATAAAGAAGTAATTTTAGTTGATTTAAATGAAGAAGGTTCAGAAGGTGCTTGTTCTGAGGTTATTTATTTAATTGAACCTGGATTAATAAAATTAAATAAATTAATAAGAAGAGATCAAGCGATTTTTGATAAATTAAAAAGCAAGAAAATAGTTTTAAATCGTAGCATATTATCTAATAAGGATGTAGCAGATTTTGAATTTGAAAGTAGAAGTAGAGTATTCTTTAATATTCCTTATTTAGATGATAAGAAAGATTATCAAAAAGTATTAGATGACTTTTTGGCAGCATTAGGATTTTCTAGATTAAAAGATTCTGGTGACAATAAGAGTAAACTATTTAACATTTTCAAGTGATATAACTTGACATTGTTTTTTTGTTTAGTTACAATATAAATATGAAAAGGAGAGGTATTTTATGTTAATTATGGCAGGTGCAAATCAATTTTGTGCAGATACTTGGGAAATTTGGCAATTTGTTGGTTATATTTTAATGATCTTTAAAATCGTAATTCCTCTATTATTATTAATCTTAGGAATGTTTGATTTAGGAAAGGCTGTAGTTGCTAGTGATGATAAGGCTATTAAGAAAGCAACTACTCAACTTGCATATCGTGCAGTTGCTGCAATCGTTATTTTCTTTGTTCCAACAATAATTGGTTTTGTATTCTCAATTGTTAATGGATTTAATAATGATGCTGCAGTAAAAGCTAATTATACAAAATGTAAAGATTGTTTAGTTTCACCTACAAATAATACTAAATGTAATGGTAATGCTGTAGTAATTAATGCTAACTAATATCATTTAGAGTTTTAAGAGTGTTATTTCTAAAAAGAGATGGAATTTTATTTACCATTTCTTTTTTTAATGTTATAATTATTCTGTATATTATAGTGTCAGAGGTGTAAGATGAAAAAAAGTTTTATATATTTATTTATAACATTATTATTATTTGTTAGTTTTTCTAGTTTGGTTAATGCTGCGCTTCCACTTCCTGGGGAAACATTTACTCCTCCTGCTGGATCGCAACAAGTTGTTTGTAATATAGGATATACCGATGGTTTACTTTATGATCAAGATTGGCATTTTATAATTACAAATATTTGTAAAGCAGAAAAACAATTAAATGAATGGAAATATGATTGCTCAAATGTTAATCTTGCTTGGTCAATAAAATACGGTGGTGTTTATATATGTCCTGCTACTGGATGTACGGATGTTTATAATGCTAATTCAGGTGGGATAGGTTTGGATTCTCTATTTTCAAACAGTAACTTTGTAAATTTATATGCAAATGATGATAGCACAAATAAAGATTTATATACAAATTCAGAACTAAAGAATATTTTAACCTCAAAGAAATGTCCGAGTTATATTTATATAGCAACTAATCCGACAAATCAACATTTAGGTTTTATATTTTCGTCTTCGCCTGTAAATAATGCCAGTCAAATATTTAAAAATTCTGGTTATAAAGTTGAGTTTATGTCTGAAAATGCTGGAGAAGATTTATCTGCAGTTAATAAAACTAATTTTGAAAATCATCTAAAAAAAATGAAAGATAATATCCAAAAATTTAAAGATAATGATTGGGGAAATGTTTATTCTGAAGAATGTTCAAAATTTGGTGTGTTTGGAGGTATTTTTCACATTGGAACTGGGGATTATACAGAAAATACAACTTTAAAATATTATGAAAAATACAAAGAAGAATTACAAAAATCGGATTCGAGTTATAATTTCACGGAAGCAGATTCGTTATTTGATGAATACAAAACAAAATATGTTTGTGCACCAAAACCTATTGATACTGGTGAAATAAATGAAATAAAATTAAATAGGGTAACTTGTGAAACTTTGTTTATGAATGGATCTGAATATAATGATACTTGGAAGTTATTGAGCACAACTTTAAAATTTATGCAATATATGGCTGTTACACTTGCTTTAGTGCTATCAATAGTAGATTTTATAAAAGTTGTTCCAACTAATGATAAAGATGCTATAAAAAAGTCTGCATTCAAGGCTGTAACTAGGGTAGGAATAGCTATTGTGATATTTTTTGTGCCAATAATTTTAGATTTTATTTTGGAGTTAGTTGGCTTTAGTAATCCAACTTGTGGATTAATATAATAGAATAATAGGATGTGATATTTTATGTGGAAATCAATTGAGGTAGGTTTAGTTAGACTACTATTGTTAATTGATTCTGTTATTTATGGATTTGTAGCTGATTTGTTTGAAATATTTGTTGAGTTAGCGAATGCAAGTAGTAAAATATTTACTGAGTCTGCGATTTCTTCCTTTGCCAATAGGATTTATGTTATAGTTGGGGTGGTAGCTTTATTTATTATTTCTTATCAGCTAATAAACGCAATTATAAATCCAGATAATTTAACAAAAGGTAATAATTCTGGTGCTAAATTAGTTATGAATTTAGTAACATCAATTGTATTAGTGGCTTTAGTTCCTACTATATTTAATTATGCTTATAAGCTGCAAGATGTAATTTTAAATGATAATATCGTAGGTAAAGTATTTTTAGGAAATTTTTCAAATCAAGAAAATTTGATTAACACAGATACTGGTGAAGTTATTGATAATTCGTATGTTGTAAAACAATATGGCTCACAACTTTCGTGGTCTGTTTTAAATGCTTTCTTTTACACAACTAATGAAGATTTATATACATCATGGAGTCCTTGGGGGGAATATAAGACAATTTCTGATGGCGTTAATTTTGTTGCTTGTGGTGGTGCTATACTTTTGGTAATTGGTTCTGGGGTAGCGACTTATTTTTCTGCTGGGGCTGCATCTGGAACTATTCCTACATCGGTTGGGGTAGCTGTAGCAGCTTGTGGCGCAACGACTGTTAATAGCTTAGTTGCAAATACCGGTCATTTAATAACTTCTGATACTATTTATTGGAAAGGAATGACTGCTGTAGCACAATTAGGAGATTTTGGATTAATTACTGCTTTTGCGGAAGAGATACTGAATGGTAATGTAATATATATGCCAATAATTTCTACAATAGTGGGGTTGATTTTATTATACATGATTTTCAGTTATTGTTTGGATTTGGGGTTGCGTGCAGTGAAATTGGCTTTTTATCAAATGATTGCTCCTATCCCAATATTTTCTAGAATAATTCCAAATAATAAGATATTTAATAATTGGATAAGATTAACTTTAACAACATTCATGGAAGTTTTCATAAGAATGATAGTTTTATTTACTGTAATATTTTTATCTTCTAATATAGGAGAATTAAATATTCCGGGTGGTCTATTAGTGAAAATGATTATAATTATGGGAATCGTTACTTTTGCGAGACAGGCTCCTAAATTAATTAGTGACTTAACTGGTATTGATAGTGGAAATATGAAGCTTGGTATTATGGAAAAATTAGGTGCAGGTGGTGCTTTGGCCGCTGGTGCGCTAATAGGTGGTGGAATAACTGCCGGAGTTAAGAATTTTACTAATAGCTGGAGAAATACAAATGGAAACAGATGGCAAAAACTTGGAGCTGGTTTAAAAAGTGGATTTGCTGGTACAGTATCTGGAGGTGTTAGAAGTGCCAAAGGAGCTGGTTTTAAAGCAAAAAGTTGGGGCGATATGAAAAACGCCGCTTCTGCGGGTAGTAAAGCTGCTCATAACAAATCTAAAGATAGAGCTGCTTATAAAGCATCGCATGGCGGAACTTTAGGCGGAGTTATTAAAGGTCATGCAAGTGACGCTTGGTCAGGAGTTAAGAATTGGGCTGGTGTTACTAGTGGTGTTCTTGAAAAAGTTGATTATCAAGAGGAATATTTAGCAGGATTTGATGATTATAAGTCTCTTTATAATAATGGATCATATCAAGCTATGGAAGCACAATTAAATCAATATGAAGCTCGTATTGCAGCTGAGGGAGGAAGTGCTGAAACTTATAGTGGTTCAGGTATTACTTTAGATAGCGCACGTAAGTCGTTAGAGGAACAAATGCGTTTGAAAAGATTGGAAGCAATTGAAAAGAATACAGATGGGGCAGCATACACTATGTATAATTTAGCAATGCAAGTTAGAAATAATCAGGCTTTAGCTGCTGCAGCTGGAGTAGATCCAAACTTTATTAAAAATGCTGATGATTTTGAATTAAGAAACGGTAAAATTTATCATAAAAATGGTGGAACAGTTTGGACTCATGAAGAATTACAAAAATTGTTAGAAGGAAGAGTTGCAACGCATGATCCGGTAACAGGAAAGATTAATGGAGATATTAATGACCCTACTACTAAGATGTATGGAATGTCTAAAGGTTTGGGTGAATCTAAAAAAGATGTTGCAAAAGACAAAAACCAAACAAAAAGAAGTATTGCTTATAAAGAAGCTAAGAAAGCTAAAGATAGTCAAAAATCTTAGTTTAGAAAGGATAAAAAGGAATGAAAATGTATTTAATACCTGCCAATTCTAAGAAGTCTCAATTGATTTTGGGCTTCTTTACCCCATTTGATTTAGTGGTATTTGGAATTGGAGCAATTATAACAATTATTTTGTTGTTGGTAATAAGAAGTTCAGATTTAACTGTAATGATATTGATACTTTTACCGTTATTAATATCTACTTTGTTAGTTATGCCTGTTGTTTATTATCACAATGTAATGCAATTGTTAACAAATATAATTATGTTTTTTATAAATAGACGAAGGTATTATTGGAAAGGCTGGTGTATTAATGAAGAATAGTAAGGAAAGTTCTTTTACAGAAGATTGGTTACCTGTAAAACAAATAATAAACGGGATGATTTTGACAGATGATGGTTATTATGTAACGGGGATTAAAGTTGCGCCTAAAAACATCTTCATTATGGATAGTGTTGCGCAAGATGCAATTGTTAATAATTTAACAAATGTTTATAACATGTTAGATTTTGAATTTTGGTTGATGATTGCAGATAGACCTGTAGATTTAAGTGTTTATTTAGCGCAAATGCAAATGTTATATAATGATTCTAGTGATGCTTTAGAAAGAAAGCTAATTATGCAAGATATTAATAAAGCTAATATGTTTATGAGTAGTGAATATAATGTTGTTGATACTGAATATTATATCTTGTTTAAAGAAAAGAAAATGGAATTAGTCCAAAAGAAACTACATAATTTAATTAGTGGTTTTGCAAGTTGTGGTTTAAATTCAACACAAACTTCAAATTCAGATTTAAGAATGATATTAGATAATTTCTTAAATGGTGGGGTTAGTACTACAGTTGGGACGGTGATGCCATAATGGCCTTAAAGAGTGAAGTAGCACCTAAAGGTATGCAATTTAATGCAACAGATTTCATAATAAGTGGAAAATATTCTACAATTATGACAATTGTAACTTATCCAAAAAATATTTATCCGGGTTATTTATCTGATTTAACAAGTTTAAGTGGTGTTAAAGTTGTTGTTAAACATATTCCTATTCCATTTAGTACTTTACAAAAAATGCTAAATAAAGAAATTGCTGATTTAAAAGCGCGTTATCAAACAGAAAAGGATTTAACATTTCAAGAAAAAATTCGTCAAGATTATGAATCCTTAGAACAGTTTATTTCAATGCTTGCTGCAACACAAGCAAGAATTTATGATTTTCAATTACATATAATGATTTCTGGGGATAATAAAGAAGAATTAGAAATGCGTAAGATGCAAGTTCGTAGCCATTTAGAAGCTATGGGTATGCGGGGAGTGTCATTAATGTTTGAACAGGAGAAAGTGTTAAAATCAATTCTACCGATTTTCCCTAAACAAGATATTGAAGATAGAATTGGTACTCCGGTTCCATCCGTTACAGTATCAGCGATGTATCCATTTGTGTTTGATAGTGTAAAAGATCCAGGTAATTCTATGTTATTTGGTGTGGATTTTTCCGGTGGAGTTGTATTATTTAATCAATTCTTATATCAATTAAAAAAAGAGCATAATAGAAATAATGCTAATATGATTCTTTTAGGTACTTCTGGTACTGGTAAATCTACAGCAGCAAAATTATTAATTAGAAGTCATTTAAGAAATGGTTATAAAGTTGTATGTATTGACCCAGAAGGTGAACTTGGTGAAATGGTTAATAATATGGGCGGTAATTTCTTAGATTTAGGAAAAGGTGGAGAATATGGTATGATTAATCCACTTGAAGTAATTGTTGATGCTGATGAAGAGGAAATTGCTCAAGGTTTAGGTTATACAATTCTTACTCGTACGTTACAACAGTTAAAAGCATTTTTGAAATACTATTCACCTAGTATTGAGGAAGATGTACTTACAATGTTTAGTGAAGTAGTTCAAGATACTTATAAACGTTATAAAATAGATTTTGATACAGATTTTACAAAATTTACAAGTGCTGATTTTCCAACATTTGATGATGTTTATGCAACAATTAAAGGAAGATTGCTTTCAATGGTTGATGCAACTCACGAAAGAGATGTAATGGAAAGATTAGAATTAAAAATCAGACCACTAGTTAAAGAATTACGTTATTACTTTACAGGTCATACAACATTAGATATTGATAGTGATTTTATTGTGTTTAATATCAGAGAATTAATGAATAGCGATGAAAACATTAAAAATGCATTGTTCTTTAATATATTAAAATATGCATGGGGTGAATGTTTAGATAAATCTGTTAATACAGTAATGATGGTTGATGAAGCGCATGTACTTCTATCTAGTCATAATGAATTAGGTGCGGAATTCTTAGCCCAAATTCAAAGACGTAGTAGAAAATATAATACTGGTACAATCATAATTACTCAACAACCTACAGATTTTGCTGCTCCAAATATAATTACTCATGGTAAAGCAATATTTGATAATGCTGCTTATTATCTAGTAATGGGATTAAAAAAACAAGCTGTAGAAGACTTGTCTAAATTAATAGATTTAAATGAATCTGAAAAAGAAGGTATTAAATATTATAATCAAGGTGAAGCATTGTTTATTTGCGGAAGCCGTAGAATGAGAATAAATATAGTAGCCACTCAAGAAGAATTAGATTCTTTTGGTACAGGTGGTGGATTATAAGGGACTTAACAATTGTTAAGCCTTTTTTTTTGTGATATAATTTTTACAGAATTATAAATAGTGGTGATAATTATGTATAGACCAAATAATAAATTTAAAAATAATAGTGCTTATCGCAATAATTTAGATGCATTAGAAGAGAGGAAAAATTATAGAAGAAATCAATTAATGCAACAACAATATTATGAACAAGCCGATGATGAAGAAGATGAAAATATTGAGAATGAAGATGTTAATAATACACAAGATTTAGAAAATACTGAGAAACCAGTTAATGGGTCTTCTAAACCGCAAAATAGTTCTATACAACCTAAACGAAATAGTATTGGGAATCGCGGCTTAAAACTTCCCGGTTTAAAAAGTAGGAAACCTACACAAGCCATTGCTAAAGGCGTAAAAAATATAAAAGGGATTGGTGTTTTTCTAGGAAAATACAAGATTGTTATCTTAATTGGTGCAATTTTCATATTTATGTTTTTTTTGTTAATTTTAATGTCATTAGATATGTTTGGTGATTCAAGTGACACTTCTGGTGTAGGAGGTAAGAATCAAGGGTATTTTGATTTAGCGTGTAACTTTAATAAAACTGTTGTAAATTATAAAGATGAAAATAGTAATCATGAAAATATAAGTTTAGAAGATTTTATTATAGGAACTACATATGCTTATGTTCAAGATAAGAGCTATTCAGATACTGTTTTAAAATCTTTAATTATAATTTTAAAAACCAACGCATTAAGTCAGGGAAATTATAGTAATTTACTTCAAAAATTAACATTAGATAATTTTGAAAAAGGTTATATATCGCAAGATAATATGACTAATCAATCACTAAAAAATCAGATTACTAATATATATAATTCTACAGCTGATGAAATATATGTTTCGGAGTCATATAAAGGTACAATTAAAAGTTTAAATTCATCTGATATTTTGAATTTATCTGATGAGGTTATCCAAAAAATCGTAAACCTTGCATCAAACAAGAATTATGAGCAAATATTAAATGAATTATATAATTCCAATGCTGAAAACAAAAAGTTATATAAAATAGCAGATAATTGTACATATTATTCATTAACTGAAAATGATGCTTTTTGGTGGCCAATTGGTGGCGGTGTCGATACTGGTGATAATATTTATAGTGGTCAGCCTACAGCTACTTATATTTCTTCAAATTATGGTTTAAGAGTAATTGATGGAAAAAGATCATATCATCAAGGGATAGATATAGCTGCTTCTTGTCAAAGTAATGTTGTTATAGCGGTTAAAGCCGGAAAAGTAAAAAAAAGCTATAATGGGTGTGATAATAATGGTTATTATCAGAGTAAATGTGGTGGAGGTTACGGAAATTACATTTATATTGAGCATGAAGATGGGACAATGAGTCGTTATGCTCATTTGTATCCAGATTCTATAACCTTAAAAAGTGGTGATACAGTCAAACAAGGTGAAAAAATAGGTTTGATGGGTAATTCTGGTTCATCTACTGGTTGTCATTTGCATTTTGAAATTTTAATTAATGGTTCTAATGTGGATCCTTTAAATCATGTAAGTGCAACTAATCCAAGACCACAAAGTCATCAAAGTTCTTTAATAGTTAATGATAACGTGGCCAATGCTGAAGAAACCAAAAGAGAGATATGTAGATCTTTAAAAAATGGTGGCTATTCTGATGATGCAGTAGCAGGAATGTTAGTAAATATTGAGGCCGAAGGAAGCTTTAAATTAAATAATCTTGAGGGTTGTTATGAGAAAGATAATTGTTGTTATGATGGTACATATGGTTATTGTAAACATCCTGAAATAGGTGATTTTGGTTCTGATGAAGCTTATACTAATGGTGTTGATTCTGGGGCTTATCCTAAATCCAAATTTGTTAATGATAGAGCGGGGTATGGGTTAATTCAATGGACATCATCAGGAAGAAAATCTAATTTATATGACACTGCAAAAAAAGTTGATAAATCTATAGCGTCTTTAAGTGTTCAGTTAGGATATTTACTAACGGAAATAAAGAGTGGTGCTTATTCTATAACTAATAAATATGTTACGGGTAATTATTCAGCTTATGAAATAGCAAACAATTTTTGTTTAGATTTTGAAAGACCAAAAGATAAAGAAAATACTTGTCCTACAAGGGCTTCAAATAGGGCTTCTGTTATGTTGGACTATGTACAAAATAATTGTAGTTAGGAGAATTTTATGCAAAAAAACAAAAAAATAATTTTAGGGATATTACTATTAATATTTTTTCTTATAGTTGTTATAGCTGTAGTTTTAGGAAATAAAACTGGTAATAATGAAAATCCTAATACTGGGATTGAAACAGAAGAAAAAGATAGAATGGAATTAGTAGATGATTATGAAGAATTTTTTTCTGTTCAAGCTACTATAAACGATATTGATAACGTTGAAATGGACTCATCTTATGTTGCAAAAGAAATTTATATACATTCTATTTCTAAAACTAGATATTATTTTATAAGGTGTATCAAAATGTCTGAATTTGATGATTCAACTGATGTTTATTTATTATTAATTGTGGATGGTAAAAATAATTCTTATGAGTTAGAAGAAATAAAAGAACATATTGATGATTTACAAAAGTATGCTGCAGATTATAATGTTGTTATTAAAAATATAAATTCTTCAAATATATTACTAAGTGGTAGTAGTGAACCGAAAAATGTTTTAACAAGTTATTTAGAATTTTTTAAAAAATTATTAATTAAAGATTCATATGCTGCTTATAATATGCTACACACTGATACAAAAAGTAAATATATTGATTACAATGATTTTGATGCGAATGTAGTAAATATTTATCAAAAGCTATCATCTGGTATTTTTTCATATAGCGTTAAAGATAGCAATGATAGTGAAATAAAGACTTATTATTTCGAAGATGATAATCGTAACAAAATTGTAATTTATGAAGAAAGTATAATGAATTTTAAAATTTCTTTTTAATCTACAAATCAATTAAAGTAAAGATAATACTCTTTGCTTTTCTTTATATTTTATAGTATAATATTTTTGTTAAACTGGAGGAATCAAAATGAAATTTAAGGTTGAACCAAAAGATTTTTTCTTATTTTGTTTGTATTGTATTTTATTGTTATATTTATGTTGTATTGCAGTCTTAAATTTTGCATCATTATCAAATGATGGTACATTTTATGGTTTGATTCCATTCAAGGCTTTTACTATGCCTTATTTACCAGTAACTTTGGGAATGTTTTTTGTCGCGTTAATAATAATTTTTACTAGTGTTTCTTCTTATATTTTTAATAAAGAAAAAGGTTCAGGTATGGGACTTTCTTTTGGCGGAAAAAAAGAAAGTGGATACTCTAGATGGGCAAAAGATAAAGAAATAAAAAATGGTACAGATGTGGTAAAAGTAAATATTAGTGATCCAGTAGCTAAAGCGGCTGGTATACCACTTATTAATAATGGTAAAGAAGTATGGGTGGATAATGGTGAATACCATAGTTTAGTAATAGGTTCTACTGGTTCAGGTAAATCTCAAACAGTTGTTAATCCATTAGTAAATTTACTTGCCAAAAAGGGCGAAAGTATGATTATTACTGACCCTAAAGGTGAGTTATATAGATATTGTAGTGGAGCACTAAAAAAACGTGGTTATAAAATAGTATTACTTAATTTTCGTGAGCCATTAAATGGCAATGCATGGAATCCTCTTAATTTACCTTATCAATATTATAAAAAAGGTAATACAGACAAAGCAACTGAATTATTAGATGACGTTGCACTAAATATTTTATATGATCCAAGTAGTGGTAAAGATTCTGACTTCTGGGAAAAAAGTGCTGCTGACTATTTTTCAGGTTTAGCATTAGGTTTATTCATGGATGCTCAAGAAAAAGAAGTTAATTTAAATAGTATTAATTTAATGAGTACTGTTGGTGAAGAAAGATACGCTACTAGTAATTATGTTAAAGAATACTTTGGTTTAAAAGGAGAGCAATCTAACGCTTATGTATTTGCATCTAATACTATAAACGCTCCAGCAGAAACTAAGGGTGGTATATTATCAACATTTAGACAAAAGATAAGATTATTTTCATCTCGTGAAGAATTAAGCGAAATGTTATCATATAGTGATTTTGATATGAGAGCGGTAGGTAAGGAAAAGACTGCTGTATTCTTGATAATTCATGATGAAAAGAAAACATATCATAGTTTACTTACAATTTTTATTAAGCAAATATATGAAACATTAATTGATGTAGCCCAAGAAAACGGTGGTAAGTTACAATATCGTACAAACTTTATTTTAGATGAGTTTGCTAATATGCCACCTCTTAAAGATGTTGATTCAATGGTATCGGCAGCTCGTAGCCGTGATATTAGATTTACTTTTATCATTCAAAACTTTGCGCAATTAAATGATGTATATGGCAAAGAGGTTGCAGAAATTATTAAAGGTAACTGTGGTAATATAATTTACTTAATTAGTACCGAAATTGCGGCATTAGAAGAAATTAGTAAGATGTGTGGAGAGGTTAAATCAAGCGAAAAAGATAAAACGGCATCAACACCATTAGTTACCGTTACAGATTTACAAAAAATGAAATTGTTTGAAGTTATTATTAAAAGGCTTAGAACGGATCCTTTTAAAACACAATTTGTTCCAGATTTTAAAATAGACTGGGGACTTGAAAAAGCACCTGCAGAGTTTCCAAAAAGAGAAAGACAAGAAATTCAACTTTTCGATTTAAAACAATATGTTACAGAAGAAAAGAAGAAAAGAATGATGGAAAATTTTGAAAAAAACAAAGATAATAATATTGGATTAAATCCTGGTATGCCAAATCCATTTGGTATGGGAGGTGGAATGAATTCTCCATTCGGAGGTCCTTCACCATTTGGAGGAAATAATCCATTTGAAAATCAAGTACCAAATCCGTTTAATTCTGGGCCGATGCCAAATCCACTTGGTGGTAGTCCATTAAATAATATGGATATCGATGCCATGATGAAGGATATTGACCGTAAGTTAAAAGAATTAGATGAAGAAGAAGCTAAACAAAAAGAATTGTTAGAGAAGAATAATGTAGATAAAGAAAACAAACAAGTTAATAAAGTTTTTGATATTTTTGCAGAAGATAATGTAGTATCGCCTGAAGCAAAAATAGAAGAACCAATAAAAGAAGAAGTTAAAGAAAATATATCTGTTAAACAAAGTGATAGTAAACCAATAATTAATATTGATGCTGATAGTATTATTGTAAATGAAAATGTAATTACAGATGATGAATTTTTTGACGATTTCTTTGGAGATGAATAAAAACAAGAAATATATTATTTCTTGTTTTTTAATGGTTTTTAATTACCCAACAATTCTTTTTATTCATATTATATAGTGGTGTTATATATGAAAAGAATAAAAATAACTGATTATAAGGGAAATATGGGAAAATTAATTGATGTACAAGATGCAACTTCTTATCTTGAAGAGCATCACCCCTTAAGTGTAAATATCTATTATGATACACTTTTACTACACCATAGTGATTTGCTTAATAAAAATGATAAATATTATATTATTTGTCGTAAAGGTCATAAGAGTAAAAAAGCTGTAAGTATATTAGAATTTTATGGTTATGATGTAACTCAAGTATATTATGAGTGAAAAATATTAGATTTTGTATTATAATATTACTTAGGTAAAGTAGGTGTAATAATGGATTATGTAATAATTGGATTATTAATATTAGTTGTAATTATACTTATTATTATTTTATGTAAAAATAATGGTAGTAATGTAATGTTGGAACGAATGGGAAGATTAGAAACTGATTTAACTAAAGAAATAGGTGAGTTTAAAGTAGGCTTTTCTAATGATCTACGAAATGATTTTGATAAATTAAATGAAAAAATTGATACGAGATTAAATCTGATTAATGAACGAGTTAATGCAAGACTTGATCAAAATTTTGAAAAAACTAATAAAACATTTAGTAGTATTTTAGAAAGACTTTCTAAAATTGATGAAGCCCAAAAGAAAATTGATGGCTTATCTACTGAAATAGTGTCTTTACAAAGCGTTTTAACTGATAAAAAAACTCGTGGTATCTTTGGCGAGGTAAATTTAAATTACATATTAAGTAATGTTTTTGGTGAAGAGAATAAAGGTATTTATGATATTCAACATAAGATGAGTAATGGTTTTATAGCAGACGCCCTTTTATACGCTCCTGCACCTTTAGGCACAATTGCAATTGATTCAAAATTCCCTTTAGAAAATTATCAAAGAATGACCGATAAATCTTTAAGTAAAGAAGAAAGAGTGCTTGCTGAAAAACAATTTAAATTAGATGTAAAAAAACATATTGATGCAATAAGTAGTAAATATATTATTCCTGGAGAAACTAGTAATGAAGCTATTATGTTTTTACCAGCTGAAGCAATATTTGCAGAAATAAATGCCTATCATCCAGAACTACTCAAAGAAGCTTATAATAAAAAAGTATGGATTACTAGTCCAACTACTTTAATGAGTACGTTATCTATTATAGGTATGATACTTAAAAATATGGAAAGAGATAAATACGCAAAAGTAATTCATGAAGAATTAAATAAATTAAGTTTTGAATTTGATAGATATAAAGATCGTTGGGATAAATTATCAAGAAATATTGATACGGTTAATAGAAGTGTCAAAGAACTTCATACAACCAGCGAAAAGATATCTCGTAGATTTGAATCAATTAACAAAGTAGATATTGGTAATATAGATCATGAAACTATTGAATATATAGAAGAGTAGTGTTTTATATGGAAATTTATATAAAATAATGTTATACTAATTTTAATAGAGTGGTGATATAAATGAAAAAATATATTATATTTTTTATAGGAATATTTATGTGTTTAATTCCTTTAAGAGTAAATGCAGAAGATAAATATTCAAAAGATGAAACATGGATAGAGTGTATTTATAATATTGGAACTGCAGCTACTTATAATTATTATTACAATTTAACGAATAATACTTTTACACCAGTTGCTTCACCATTGGTTACACATTTAAATGTGGTTTCGAATTTGAAAAGTAGTGATTTTGTTGATAAAACCAATAATCAGTTGTATTGTCCAAATATATATGTTGCGGTATCATCTAATAGTGCTGGCGCAACTTATTCAGCTCGTGCTGAAAAGGAAGGAAATGCTCAATTATATAAGGTAACAACGGAGAAAAAAAATATTGTTGCTAGTAACCAAAATAATTCAATAACGAAAAAACATTGTGTTTACGGAAATGTTTCTTTTACTTTGGATATGACTAATAAAAAAGTATTAAGTGCGGAGATTCCGAATTATGTAATTTCTAGTTTTCAACACAGCTTTTCAGATATATATGATGAAAATAAAAAAGAATGTAAATGTGTTCAGATAAATTCCGTATGTACAGATCGAGGTGGTAGTTATTGTTCTATTTATAAGTCAGGAAAAGAAGTGTGTTATGAAGGGTATGTTGAGGAAGAAACTCAAACTCCCAATACTTCAACATCAATAACTGAAAAAGAAAAAATTGACTTTAAATTTTGTGAAGAAGATGGAGTTTTAAAAACGTTCCAAATTGTTAGTTATCTAATAATGATTATAAAGATTTTAGTTCCATTGTTATTAATTATATTTGGATCTATTGATTTAGGAAAGGCAGTTATAGCTGGAGACGATAAAGCGATTCAAGCGGCTAGTAAGATGTTAGTGACTAGAGCAATAGGTGGAATAATAATCTTCTTTATTCCAACAATCATAAATTTTGCTGTTGGTTTGGTGGCAAGTTGGTCATCTGTTAAAAATGAATTTATTAATTGTCAGACTTGTTTAAATAGTGCTAGTGAATGTATAACAAAGAGAAAAGAAATTTGTTCTAAAGAATATACTGATAAAACTTGTACATGGGATGATCAATTAGGTTCATGTAATTGCGATGATAAATAAAAAAACAGATTTTAATCTGTTTTTTATTTTATCTAAAATATATAAATATAAATATTACTAATAACAAACAATATATCGAGAACTTCCATAATTTGCCTTTTTTAACCCATTCACTAAGCCATTTATATGAGAAGAATGTAACTATGCCAGCTGCTATCATTCCGATTGTATATGGCATTAAAAGTTTGTTTAAATTTCCTGCTTCTATTATATCAAATACTCCTAAAGTCATTGAGGCCATACTTACAGGGAAATATAACATAAATGTATATTTAAGAGCCGTTTCGCGACTTAATCCGCATATTAAACAACCTACTAGTACTGTACCGCTTCTACTAATTCCAGGGAATATTGTAACGGCTTGTAGTAATCCAATAATGATGGCATCTTTGTAAGTTAAATCATCATCTTTTTTATTACCATTTAAATTTCTAACTAAGAATAAAGCAATTGCGGTTATTAAAAAAGCTATTCCTAATACTTTTGGAGAATTGTAATTATCAACTATATCTTTAAAAATAATTCCTGTAACACCTACTGGGATAGTGCCAATGATAATTAATAAACAATATTTAAATTTGTTATATAATTTTTTTCTTGTTTCTTTTTTGAATATGTAACTAAAAAATGCTTTTATAAGTTCTATTATATCTTTCCAAAAAATAATTAATATTGCTATAAATGATCCAAAGTTTGAAATAATTAAAAAATTCGCATCATCAAAAATTCCTGTATTAAATATTTGTTTAAATAATGTTAAGTGTCCACTACTGGAAATAGGGAGCGGTTCTGTAAATCCTTGTAATAATCCTAATATAATATAATAAATTAATTTCATTTATAATCACCTATTAAATTATATAATAAATTTTAAATTTAATAAATAAAATATTGATAGGAGTTTTTTAAATGTACAGAATAATATTATTTTTAATCGGTATACTACTTATGAGTGTGGGTTTATTTTTTTTAATAATTTATCTTAATTTATTTACTTTAGGGTATAGTTTTTTTGAATTTGTTAAATTTATTAGTGTAAGATTTGAGTGTTTAATTTTTTTGATAGGTTTTTTATTTTTAATTTTAGCATTAAGGAAGGAA
The DNA here is from genome assembly GCA_017442305.1 of Bacilli bacterium. Classification (GTDB taxonomy): domain Bacteria; phylum Bacillota_I; class Bacilli_A; order RF39; family UBA660; genus RGIG2951. The sequence goes on from JAFRZY010000001.1 coordinate 64,495, forward strand.
AGATTAAATGGATTATTGTCACGATATTTTAATAAACATGGAAGAAGATAATGTATTTAAGTTTTATGAATGGGAGAATTATGATCCAATTGAATTAATAAAAAAAATTCCTATATTTAGAGTAAATAGTAAAACTTTACACGATTTTTATTTATATGATGTTTTAGTTTCTTTAACTTTTTTAGAAAGCTTAAAAGATAAAACAATTCTTAAGAACAACAAACTTAATAAAACGTTAAAATATGCTTGCTTATTATGTGATTGTAAAAATGTTTTAGTGGTAGAGTTTAATGATTCAGGTAAGATAATTGGCCGCAGTAATTTATTACTAGATGATGAAGCTAATATAATTGAGTTTATATATAATTATAAAGAAAGTAAAATGTTATATCAAAAAGAAGATAAAATAAAAATTACAAATTCGTTAAGGCAAGAAGAAATGATAAAAAAAGTAATTAGATTAGAATTAAAAACTGTCGCAGATAAAAAAAATGCTAGTAAATTAAAATATTTATTTAATGAGCTTTTTGGCTATGAAGAAAATAATATAAACAAAATAAAGGAATTAATAGAAGCTGAGTTAAAATTAGGAATAAATATTAATCTAAAAAAAATTTATGATTTAATCGTGTTGTCATATAATAATTAAAAATAGGTCTTGGATTTATCTTCCAAGGCCTATTTTTTTGTATACTTCTTTAACTTTAGCTTCTGCAATTGGTAAAACTTTATTAATACCGTTATTTAAAACTTCATCAACTAGATTACTATTAATAATTTCGTTATATTTTGTTTGAATATTTGTAAGTAATTCTACTACGACATCAGCAACTCGAGTTTTAAAGGTGCCATAGTTGCATCCTGAAAATTCTTTTTCAATTTCAGCAAATGATTTATTGGTTAATGTACTATAGATTGTCATCAAGTTTGATATTCCTGGTTTATTGATTTCATCATATTTAACGATTGCTTCGCTATCAGTTACAGCACTCATTATTTTTTTGCGAGCTATTTCTGGTTCTTCCAATAGTAAAATGTATCCTTTAGGATTTTCTTCAGTTTTACTCATTTTTTTAGTTGGATTTTGCAAGTCTTTAATTTTTTCTCCAACTTTTGGAATAACAGGTTTAGGTATTTTAAAAGTTTCTCCATATTTGTGGTTAAAACGTTCTGCTATATTACGAGCAAGTTCTACGTGTTGTTTTTGGTCAATTCCTGTTGGAACAACATCAGCATCATAAATGATAATATCACTTGCCATTAGTACTGGATAAGTATAAAGTCCGCAACCAATTGATTCATTATTCTTTCCCTGACTTTTATCTTTAAATTGAGTCATTCTATTTAATTCCCCAATATATGAATTACACTCTAAAACCCATGATAGAGCTGTATGATATAAATTTTCTGATTGTAAAAATATAGTATTTTCTTTAGGATCTAAGCCGCATGCTAAATATAAAGCTACAAGTTTTTTAATTCTTTCTTTTAAAATTTCTGGGTCATTGTGTACAGTTATAGCATGTAGATCTGCTACAAAAATAAATGATTCATAATTCTTTTGCATTTCAATAAATTGTCTTATTGAACCAATATAATTTCCTAATGTTAATTCTCCTGTTGGTTTAATACCACTAAGTAATCTTTCCATAACATCACCTTTAATAATTTTACCATAAAATGTATAAAAATTAAATAGGAATACATAATAATAACAAAAGGAGAATAGAAATGAAAAAAATATTTATTATGGTAGTTTCTTGTTTATTATTAGTAGGATGCAGTTTGACTGAAGAAAAAGCTTCTGATGCAGTTAAAAAATATTTGCATCAATATAACAATTTAGGTGATATAGTTTTAGCGGATATAGCAACGTTAGTAGATAGTGAAGAGTTAAATGATGAACAGAAGAAAGTATATGAGGACGTATTAAAAAAACAATATCAAGATTTAAGTTATGAAATTGTTAATGAAGAATATAATGGAGATACAGCAGAAGTAGAAGTTAATATTACGGTTTATGATTTATATAAGGCTCAAACTGATGCTGCCACATATTTGTCAAATAATTTAGATGAATTTAATGACGAAACTGGTTCATATGACAATGAAAAATATTTAGATTATAAACTAGAACAAATGAAAAAAACTACTGATACTGTAGAATATACCATTGATTTTGTTGTAACAAAAAATGATGATAAATGGGTAGTTGCACAACCTAGTACTGATGATTTAGAAAAAATTCATGGAATTTATAATTATGATATAGAATCTTAAAATAGATTCTTTTTTTATGTCTAAAACATATAATTTTTTAGGTGGACAATATGAAAAAATTATTAATTAGCGTAATTTTGTTTTTATTTTTTCCGTTAAATGTATTTGCTATAAGTGCTTCATCTGCCATAGTGATGGACTTAAATAGTGGAAGAATACTATATGAGAAAAATGTTAATGATGAAAAATTAATTGCTAGTACAACCAAAATAATGACTTGTTTAATAGCAATTCGTTATGGTTCGTTAGAAGAGAGGGTAGTGGTTTCTGAAGATGTATTAAAGGCTTATGGAAGTGCAATTTATATTGAGGTTGGAGAAGAGATTTCTCTAAAGGATTTACTGTACGGGTTAATGCTTAGAAGTGGAAATGATGCGGCGATTGTTATAGCTAATGCAGTAGCGGGTTCAATGGAAAACTTTGTTTATTTAATGAATGATACTGCTAAAACAATTGGCATGAAAAATACCGTTTTTTATAATAATCACGGTCTTGAAGAAAGCGATGGTCGTGGTAATTTATCCACCGCTTATGATATGGCATTACTTACTCGTGAAGCAATGAAAGATCAAACTTTTAGAGAAATATTTGGAACTAAAAATTATAAAACTAATAGTAGCTATAAAGTATATAGTTGGACGAGTAAAAACAAATTAATTCATCGATACGATTATATAACTGGTGGAAAAACTGGCTTTACTGAAAAAGCACGAAGAACCCTTGTTACAACGGCATCTTTAGATAACAAGGATTTGGTGGTTGTAACACTTAATGATCCGAATGACTTTGCTGATCATATAAATTTGTATGAAAAGACTTTTTCCAAATACAATGCGGTTAAAGTATTAGATAAAAATAATTTTGAGGTTAAGAACGAAAATTATTATAAAACAAAATTAAAAATATATAATGATTATTATGCTTTAGTTACCGAAAAAGAACAAAGCGATTTAGAGTTAAAAATAGAATTGAATAAATTAAAAGATTATAAAAATAATGCTAAAGTAGGCGAGGTAAAAGTATATTTAAAAGATAAGTTATTACATACAGAAAGTGTTTATATTGAGAAAAAAGAAAAAAAAGAAA
>JAFRZY010000019.1 GCA_017442305.1 Bacilli bacterium
TACCTCTCATAGTAGCACCTTTATCGAGATCTACATTCAAAATATCACATTCAACAAAAGCCACTGCACTTTCATAATTCATTTTTTTGAACTTATCTGCGTAGCGAACAACATCGACACCCCTGTCATACAATCCCATCAAATAATTATTTTTTAATAAATTATCATAATATAACTCTTTATTTTCATCACTAACGTATGACATTTGTTTAATTACAGCTTTACTTCCGCCATAAACACTTAAATCTTTTTTCAAATCATCATGATAAGTTAACTCAACATCAAGAGAAGTTTTATCAATTTTCGTTACTCCTTTACGTCTAATTAATTCACCGATATTGAATAATAATTTTCCTTCTGGTGTTTTAAAATCTTCCTCATTCAATTTCCACTCATCAAATAGTGATGTATCATTATACATTGACATTAAAACACTTGATTCAATCGCATAACGTGAGCCAAACACTTTATTTAATTCTTTAGTATTATTGTCCATTTCTTAACACCCCTTTACTCAAAGAAACTAGAAACGTCAATATTTTTCTTGATATTTGTTTTAATGAGCGTTTCATATTCAACCATAGATTCAAATGTTTCTTGCAACCGTCTTTTTTGATTCACCAATCGTTTCTTCTCTTTTTCTAAATTATCAATCAATATTGTAAAAATATATTTTGTTTTCGTTGTTTTGTTTTTAAAATCCTTAGTCTCTAAAAAATCAATTAAATAATCTTTTCTTTCTAATAAATAGTTTTTGATAATTTCAAGCTCAACTTCTTTATAATTTTTTAACTGATTTAAAATATAAGTTTGAGTGCTTTTAGGAACATTGGAATTAATCACTTCGATTATTAAATAGTAAACCTGTAATTGATTATAATTTGTATTTATCGTGTATTCCTTACACTCATCAGTACAAAAATAACAAACTTTTTTATTTTCTGTTGTAAACGGAATAAAATCAACATTAAAACCTTCCGATTTGCAGTTATAACACTTACATTTTTTCTTTTTCATGTAATCACCTCAGTTAAATATAAAACACATAATTATTTTCTTATAAGAAAAAAGAGGTTTTCACCTCTTTTAAAATGGTTTATTCATTTTTACCAAGCCTTTATCTTGAGTAAATAATTTAATCGGATCAATGTTATTTAATTTAAGTTCTGCATGAAAACTAGCGTCAACTTCATATTGTTGGTTTTTATTGTCTATCTTCATTTTTAAATTACCATCAACTTTACTATCTAATAATTGATTATTTTCCTCATTCATTTTCGTTTCCCTCCTCTGTCATTAAGTAAAAATCTAAAAGCATATTTGATGGGTGTGATGTATTATTAACAATTCCTAATTTAATGGCTTCTTCTCTATCAAACACCCAATCTTTACCTGCATATTTTTTTAACATATTTTTGCTAACATCTGTACGCTCAATAAACACATCATCATATTTTTGTTGCATTTTTGTCATTTCTTTAAGCTGTTCATTATAATCTGTTAACGTACTTTGTCCCATATTAAATGAAATATCATGCCATAAGAATCGACAATGACTACCGCAAACACGTTCATCACCTTCTAAAAATAAATGTAAGGCACATGACATGACACTTCCGAAACCACGAGTGATGATTTTACAACGTAATAACTCAAGTCCATCCAACATTGCGTCTAGGCTACTACATGAGCCACCTTGTGAATTTATATTGATACAAACAGGAAATAAATCTTCATCTCTAAATTGTAAATCGTATTCTTCAATTGACATACACCAATCTAAAAAATCATCTGCTAATTTATCGTTAAATTCACCACGTACATCAAAAATTCTAACAGGCACTTCATTTACGTTATTTTCCATATCATTCACCCTCCTATTTAATCACTTCTTTGCAAATCTTAACTAAAGATTCTAACGGTAATTCTTTAATTGATTTAGCATTAGTTTCTTTTAACTCATTTTTTAATACAGTTTGAAGTTGCTTATTTTCCTTATTTTTGATAATTTCTTTAATTAATTTTTCTTTTTTATTATCCTCTTGTTTTACTTGCTCAACTTCTTTTCTATCTTCTACTGATAACCCATCAATTCCATCTGATTCAACAATTTCAAACGCTGTTAAATATAAATATCTTCTTAAATATGTATGACTACTTCCCAACGCTTGAATTTTATTACTACCTTTTAACTCACAAATAACAAATGGTGAAGTAAACTCAACAAAATCATTTCTATCATCTTGATTATAAATCGTTAGTTTTGCTTCCTGTGTTGTAAATGTTACAATTGGTGTTATGTGATGTTTGGAACATAGTTCATTAACTAATGGCAAGAAATCTGCTAATTCAAAATAATCATAATGAGAAAAATTATTTTTTCCTGATTTTTTCATTTCTTTTTGCTGTAGTTCTACACGTACATTTTGGAGTTTTTCAAAAACGTTTTTTTTATTCTCCATCTAATCACCCTTTCTTTAAATTACACAAATAATATAAATGATGGGTGTTTTTTCTTATATAAAATAAAAAAAGAGTTGATTATTTCAACTCTTAATTAGAATGGAAGATCCTCAAAAAAACTATCTAAATCACTATCACCAACCAATGAGTTACCAAACGTATCATCAAACACATTATCTGCTTTAGATTCAATACCTTTCGTGAATTCTTTTGTTTGTTCTTTATCAGGTACAAAACTAATATGTTTATATTGTCGTTTAACAACTGGTTTTACTACTTGTAATTCCTCTGTAACATTACTATCAACCACTGTATTATCTTTTTCTGCTTCTTCTTTTGTTAAAAATCCTAATTCAATGTATAATTTTTGCTCATCTGTTAATGGTTCAACTTTAACCTCTCCTGCACTTCTAAACACATTACATTCAAAACATACAGCTTTATATCCTTCATCAACTTTTAATTTTTCCATTACCATTCGTTTAATTGCGTTATTAGTCATTTTATAAGTTAATTTTTGTTGAATTAATCGTGGGTGTTTTTTATCTTCTCCGTCTAATTTCATATATTCAAGTAATAAAGCGTCAATTTCAACGCCATCTTCAACTTCTTTTACACTATCTTTTTCAACTAACACTTCTGCAACTAAACTAAAATGAGGTTTATCGTCTTGTTTTGCTTTTGTAATTGATTTAATTACATAACGTTTTTGAACTTCACCGTTATAAACTTGTAGTTCTAAATTACCTCGCACATCTAACATATCATCTTTTTTAACGTTTCCGTTTTCGACATCTGTTTTAAATGCTTGAATTAAATCGTAATTATTAGAAAATTCTTTACCGTTGTATGAGAATTTATCACCATAACGCATACCTTTTAACACTGATGAATCATTTCTGTTTTGCCATGGTGTTTTTGTCCATTTTTGATTTATTGTAGCATAAACAAAATCACTAATTCCAAAAGAGAACGCTTCACAATAAACTGTTGATACCTCATCGAATAAAGGCAAATTCAAACGAATATAATTTTTACCTTCAGTTGTTTTGAATAAATTATCAACCGATTTTAATTTACCGACAAAATAAAATTGTTTATTCCCATAAAATTTTTCATTTTCCATTTACATCAATCCTTTCAATTAAATTCATAAATAATATAATTAAAAGCTAATTTTTCTTACTTACCACTTGAACCTAATTTCCCTTCACCACGTTCTGATTTATAACTCATTAATTGTTCATAATTGATTTCTTCAATCTCAGTTCTAGGAATTTCTTGTAAAACCGCTTGACAAATCGCTTTTGTGTAAGGATAAATAATAAAATCATAATATCCAGTTAATCGTTTGATTTGATCTTTTGTTATGTGTGCTTTTGCAATAACTAAAGGAACTTCATTTAAATTTGTAATTGGAATCATCCACTCAGATCTATACCCACTATCTACAACACCACAACGTTGTGAAATACCTTTTGTTCCTGTACTTCCTCTTTCATGCAAAAACATTCCATATCTATCAGAGAAAACAGAAGCTAAACCAGTGTGTAAAATCTTTGTTTCATGAGGTTTAATTACAATATAATCTTCATCAAATAAAGCGTACACATCATAACCAGAATCTTCCACACGTTTGCTAGGTATAATCGCATCTGGATGTAATTTACAAAAAAGAACTTTTGACTCATCTTTAAATTCCATCAAATCACTCCTTCAATTAAATTCAATATTAATATAAAAACGACTTAAAAATTCTTTTAAAATAAATAAAAAAAGACGTTATTTCAACGTCTTAACTAAGATTAAATCATCTGCAAACAACAATTCTTGTATCACATCATCACAATA
>JAFRZY010000020.1 GCA_017442305.1 Bacilli bacterium
ATTCTTTGTCAAGGAGGACTTTATATGAAAAAAATATTTATACTTTTAATATTATTAGTCTTATTTTTATCTGCTTGCACAAAAGCAAATTTAGATAGCGGCACTAATTCTCAATCAACAAGCGGTGAAAGTGAAATGAATGAAATTAACAGTACTTATTCATCTTCTTCAAAACAAGAAATATCTCAGAAAGATAAAGAAGAAGAAACTAAAGCTAATAAAGAAGAATTAGATGACAATAAAAATGTATCAGTAGAATATAAAGAATTATCAGACGAAGAAAAAGAAATATTACTTGGGGAAAAAGAAACATCAAAACAAGAAATTTCAAAGGTGGATAAGGAATTATTATTAAAGGTTTCCGACAAGAAAAAATCTGAGCTTATAACGGAAATCCATAACGAAGAAGATATTTTTTCGAAAATTTCCTTATATCGCCTTTATGAGCCCGGATATGGATTTAACCCGACTTTAGAGATGTTCGATCAATACATAGGCTTAAAAATTGAATGCTTACGGCGGGTGGATGATCAAAACTATTACTGTGTATATAAAACTAAGGAGAATGGTTATTGGTATTGTTTTTTCCGCAATACTTACTCTCAATTTACTTTATATAATACTTGTTATTTGAAAGAAACATTAACAAAAGCAGATTTTAAGAATTTAAAGCTTGGAGACAGCATAGAAAGTGTTACAAAAATTGATTCGGCTTTTTTAGCAATTTATAATTTTCATACTAAAGAAGAATCTGCATTACCATATTCGGTACATTTGCTTAAGGATGGATTGCTAATAATTGAATATGAAAATAATAATATTAAAAAAATCGATTTCAATGCTGATTTCACTTATTCTAAAAACGTAATAAAATATAATTATAAGATACTCAAAGATGATTATCCGCAATAAAATTATAAAGACAGGCATAAAGACAGGGGACTGTCCCTTTTCTTTTCGACATAAGAGAGATGAGGTTATGCACAAGTGTCCAGTTTGTAAAAATTATATGTCCAATAGAAGTGAAAAGAAAACAATTTTAAGATATACAAGATATTGTCCATATTGTGGAACATTATTAAGAAAAAAGAAATCAATATGGATGTTGCCTTTATATTTAGGATTCGCTATCTGTGGAGCAAACTTCAAAACTCATTGGATATTTGCCGTAATGGCTATAATTATAGGTATTGTTATTTATGTGGCTTTTTCCAAACTACCATATGTGCCTTATAATGAGTAACCCAAGAACACAGGGGACTGCATAAAGACAGGGGACAAAAGACAGGGGACAGTCCCCTGTCTTGCCCTGTCTTGGTCCCTTGCTTCGATAGAAATGGAGTGTTGTTTGATTAATTGAGAAATGAAAGGAGAGAATAGTTAGATGTTTAGATGTCCTTACTGTGGAAAAAAAGCATTTTTATTAAATACTAAATTAGGTGTAAATACCAATTTGGAAATGGCACCACGTTGTCCAATTTGCAAAAAAGTGGTTTTCCGCAACTTCGTTATGGGCGGTCATTTAATGTATAGTGTAATATTGGGGTTGGCTGCATTTTGTACTATTTTTGGTATAGTTATAAGTCGAAAATTAGATTTTAACTTTGGAACGATTCTGTTTCCGGTGTTATTAGTGGTCTTTTACTTAGTTTATAATTATTATTTTTGTTATTTTGATATACCAATTAAAAAATGTGTCTTTGCAAGAACTATGAATATTCAATTAAAAGAATGCGATAATGTTTGGCCTAACATAAGAAAAGGTGAAATATATGAGCTTCTTCCTGCAGATGTTCGGGAGCCGTACTATGAGGATATGTATACAATAGGTATGGTTGAAAAAATACAAAAAGGTGAAATATGTTTCCGCATTATAAAAAATC
>JAFRZY010000021.1 GCA_017442305.1 Bacilli bacterium
CTAAAACCTAAACGGTGTTCTCGCATATCCATTATAACACCTATTTTAAATTCTGCACTATATACTTTGTTTTTTCTCCCTGTTTTACCCATAAAAAATATGCACCTCCAAAAGTGTCTAACTTTTGGGGTGCATATCACAGTTAACTGTCTGTTTTTAAATTAAATATAATAACATTAAATTATTTGTAAGGAGTATTATTATTTGTCAAACCCAAAATATAATCTGTGGATGTTTTGTAAAAAAGGGCCAATTTAATTAAAATATCTGTTGGTATATCTCGCAAACCACGTTCGTAACGACTATATTGGGGTTGCTTCATTTCTAGGAAATCTGCAATAAATTGTTGTGATAAGTCGTGGTCTTCGCGCAAATCTTTGAGCCGAGGATAGTAATTATTCATAGTAAAACGACCTTTATTTATAACTGTACGGTATTGACATATTATCACGAATATAGTATAATAACGGTGTTATATAACCATACGGTTATAATCTGAGATTTATTTTGGAGGTATACAATGGATAAAATAGCAGTGTTGATACCTTGCTATAATGAGAGCACAACAATTGCAAGAGTGGTTAGTGATTGGAAGAAGGAACTCCCAGAGGCCACAATATATGTTTATGACAATAATTCTACCGACAATACTGATCAAATTGCCCGCGAAGCTGGGGCGATTGTTCGTTATGAGCATCAGCAAGGAAAGGGTAATGTTGTCCGTCGTATGTTTCGCGAGATTGATGCTGAATGTTATATTATGATAGATGGTGATGATACTTATCCGGCTGAGTATGGCAGAATGTTGGCAGATAAGGTTTTGAATGGTAATACAGATATGGTAGTTGGAGATCGTTTATCTTCTACATATTTTCAAGAGAATAAAAGACCTTTTCATAATTTCGGTAACAGTATTGTTAGATTATTTATTAATAAAATTTTTAAGTCCGATATTAAAGATATAATGACAGGTTACCGTGCTTTTAGTTATCAATTTGTAAAAACTTTTCCTATTTTATCAAAAGGGTTTGAGATTGAAACTGAAATGACAATCCATGCTGTTGATAAAAAAATGCAAGTGGATAATGTAATTATTCAGTATCGTGATAGACCCGAGGGAAGTTTTTCAAAGCTGAGCACTTATGTTGATGGTATCAAGGTGCTTAGAACAATTTTCCGATTATTTAGAGATTACAAACCATTACAATTTTTTGGAATTATATCTGTTATATTATTTTTAATTGCTTTTGGTATGTTTATACCAATTTTGTTCGAATTCTATTCAACTGGACTGGTATCAAAATTTCCAACATTGATTGTTTCTGGATTTGTTGCTTTGTCGGCGTTGTTATCGTTATTTTCCGGATTAATATTAGAAACAATGATTCGTAAGGAAAAGCAATCATTTGAATTAGCACTCAACAACACTTCATTTCATCAAAAAAAGTTATTAAAGAAAAAATAGTATTATGAAAAAACTAATTAAGCAGTTATTCAAATTTGGTGTAGTTGGCGGCTCTGCTTTTTTGATTGATTATGGATTTCTTGCTCTTTTAACAGAAGTATTTTCAATAAATTATCTTATATCTTCTGCCGTTTCATTTACCCTCTCTGTGATATATAACTATGCATTAAGTGTTATTTGGGTATTTGAAGTAGATAGTAATAGTAATCCACAAAAGAATTTCATAATATTTTTGATTTTGAGCATATTAGGCTTATTATTTAATCAGTTTTTAATGTGGTGCGGTACCGATTTACTTAATATACATTATTTAATCATCAAAATTGTCGCAACTATTTTGGTTATGATATATAATTTTATTACAAGAAAAATCTTCTTGGAAAAATAGATGATTTGAATTTTTTAATGTATAATTGTCTTTTTAACAAGGGGATATATATCATGCAATTATTCGATAAAAAATTTTTAAAAAGCAAATATACAGCAATATTTTCTATAATATTATCGTCGATAACAGTAATGGCAATTAATCTTAGTCTTTCACAACCTGTTATTCCTCAAAATGTAATTGATTTAGAAATTTATAATTTTTCCTTTTTTCGTCTTTTAGTTAATTTTGTTTATTCCATAGAACCACCGACTTGGTTTTCGGTTCTCTTATGTGTTCCTTTGGCTTATTTTTACAATGAAATATTTTTTAAGCAAAGAAATAGAAAAATTAGTTTTATTATCATTACTCTTTCAGCTTTCATTATTTTCTTTTTCTTAATATGTAGCAGTTTTAATGATGTGGCTTCTTGGGATTTAGTATTTGCTAATAAAAAAACTTTCTTGAAATCAATATTTAAAACATTAGGACTTACACCGTTACTATATATTGTATTAGATTACCTATTAAATAAAACATTTATTATTGAGGATATAAACGATACAAATTTTAAATCTATAAAAATTATTGCATATACAACGTTGTTTTTTATGCTTTGTTGGGGTGTATATTTTATTCTGTTATATCCCGGTTGCTTAACCAGAGATGCTACGGATCAAATAGCCCAAATCTTTAATAATAGGGATGTTTGTTGGAGCAATGATGCCATTGTTCTTTTAGATGAAAATGTTATTCTTAATAATCATCATCCTATGTTGTACACAGTTATCTTAAGATTTATTCTTTGGATTGCTCGATGTATAAACAGTTATTCTATGGCGTTTCAATTTCTTTGTTTTATACAAGCGTTGCTTATGGCATTGTCTTTTTCTTATATGATATATGTAATGAAGAAGCATGGTTTAAAAAGAAATTATGTACTAATAGCCGTATTGTTTTGTGCTTTTAATCCGTTATTCCCAATATACGCTATGACTATAGTGAAAGATACGATATTTTGCATAGTTTTTTTATTGACAGCTGTTCAGTTATATGAGTTATTTACCGTAAAAAATATAGCTTTGTTAAGGTTAATTTTATTTTCTCTTACAATAGTGGCTATATTATTTACGAAAAATAATAGTAGTTATATTCTTTTAACAGTTATTTTAGGTGTTGTTTTTTTGCTTTGGAAGAAAAAGAAAAAATTATTCAAAATAACAGCTTCTATTTTGATTCCGTTGTTAGTTGTTCAAATTGGATTTATAAATATACTTTATCCTATTTTGAAAATATCTCCAGGAAGCAAACGCGAAATGCTATCTGTTCCTTTTGTGCAGACAGCTCGTTATATTAAAGAATATCCAGACGAAATCAGTAATGATGATGCAATAGCGATAGCAAAGGTTTTAAATTGTGATAACGACATTAAAAAATTAGCTAATTGGTATAAGCCGGAACTGGCAGATAGTGTGAAAAATAAATTTAATAAATATTCCACAAATGAGGATTTATTAAAGTATTTTAAAGTGTGGGGTAAAGGATTAATAAAACATCCAGGACTTTATATTGAAACATATTTAAATTTACATCATGGTTGGTTTTCGTTTGAAGGTAGCGATTATGATACGTATGCCACGGTTGCGAAAACAAGAATAGATGAGGTTATTCCTTTTGAAAATTCAACCGGCAATGCTTCAATGCGTGAATTAGTAAATAATGGAATGGATTTTTTGAAGAAAAATCCATTCGCTACTATCTTTTTAGAATTATCAACATATACGTGGCTTTATCTATTTTTGCTGTTTTACGGATTAAAACATAAGAATAAAAATAGCCTAGTTGTAATTTTATTACCAGTAGTTAATTATCTTGTTTACTTTATTGGACCTATAGCTTATATGAGATATGCTATGCCAATGGTGTGTACTGCGCCGTTTTATATTTTTATTACTTTGAAAAATAAAGATTAAGTGTTATTGGAAAATAAAAAAATGCGGTAATTTTACCGCATTTTTTATTGTGTAACGAATACTACCGGCAGTGCCGGTAGTTCCAAAAAGCTTTAGCTATGAGTAGAAAAAGAATCCTCCTTCGTCTAAAATAGAAGTGGGTTTGCCAACCACAACAAAAAGAGGCTCTATAATAAATGTTGGGGTAACCAAGTAGAGCCTACGAAGAAAAATTGAAATAGAAATAAAAAAGTAGAGCATATTTGGAAGAAATCCGTTAAAATGGAATTGTCCAGAAACCATGAACGGAGAACCAAA
>JAFRZY010000022.1 GCA_017442305.1 Bacilli bacterium
CTACCATATATGGTATGCATAAAGACTTTAGGTTGGGTATAATGGTATTAAATAAGTAGATGTTGTTATGAATTTTATTATTACATATATAAGCGATAGATAATCTTGTATTATCTGTTGTTTAAGAGAGGATTACTATGGGGAAAAAAGGGAATAGTCTGAGTATTACACAAGGACAATTTATAGACTATATAAATGCTAATTTAAAGGAAAATAACCGCATCATTTTTTATAAAAACAAGGGACATTTTGGATTAGACTATGCAGTTTCTTCACATTTCAAAAAGGCTGAGATTATACGATTTGATGACTTAAAGAACAAAAAAGGAAAAAATCTGTTGTTTCGAATTTTAAATATAGGAAGTGCTATAGCCACTTGTATTTTAAACCAGACAGAAATTGTAGATGCGCGTGTTACAGTATCAACACTTCTATCTAATATGGAAAATATATATCTAGGAATAGATAAGGAAAAAGAATATTTAAAATATTTAAACATAAGGAGAATTCCTTATAAGTATTGGAAAATACGTTTTGTTATTCGTGTTGAAGAAAAAGATATTCAATCTGACCAAGATATGCAATGTTTAAAATTACTTTGCAAATTAATTGAATCTGGGAAAATAAATAATACGTTATTACTTATCTCAGGAGAAAATTTAAATGCATTAAATTTTGCACAAAAAATGAAGCAAGATCATATTCCACAATTTCAATTAACAGAACAAGATATAGAATTTTTTGCATTTAAAAATGACTTGGATTCTACAGAAACAATTGGTCAGAATGTTGAATTGGTGCAAAAATTTGGGATAGATTTTTTTCTTGATCATTCTAATTATTTTGAAGCTTTATTTAAAAGCACCAAAAATAATTATAACTGGAAAAAAAAGATGGATTGGATTATTGGCAGAATGATACAAGATGGAGATATTTCACCAGAAGAATTGTATCCTTTGCTTGAGTTTGCCAGTTTTTTCGAAAAATATTTCTCAAAGTTAGAAATCAAAAATTTTAGAAATAACGAGCTCGGAGCAGAAAACTTAGGCGTCGCGAGTCAATTACATATTATTAATGAAGAAAAAGCATCTCGTTATGTAACACCAAGGTATTCTTTCAAATTGGATTCTTTTAAAGATTATTTTTCAGAAAAATATTATAGTGATGTCGAACCATTACCTAAGTTCATATATCAGTATTTTAGAGAAAACTACCCATTTGAATATAATCCAGCACTTAAATTACTTTCCATTCCTCCTGAGTTTGTGAGTTACGAGGAAAAACAATCTCTAATAATAATGGGATATTATTATCAATGTAACGAAAAAGGGTATGTAAGATATGAGGATTTTGCAAAGGTCGCAGTCGAAGATACAACAGCGTTTTGTCTAATAAACGCATATGAATGTTTTAAGTGCAAACTACAAGATGAAACTTTTGTCCAGTTTATTCATCAAGCAATTAATGGACTGTTTTCGAATTCTTTTGATGAAATTGCAATCTGCGCAGGATGTGTAATGCTCTTACAAATGTTGAAAGAAAATTATATATTATTTCCAGATGTTAAATTTGATGATATTCTGAGCAAATTTAAATCACACATACTTGCTATTAAAGATATTGATAATTATAGCAAATATTGGATCGGACACTTTAAATGTCAATATATTGCATTATCTCTAGAAGATGAAAATACGAATGACAATACTGCCAGAAAATTTCTAGCTGATATTAAACGATTGAGAGAAATAGAGAGTTTTTCATTCTATATCAGAGACAATCAGTTAAGAGGATTTACAAGAATTGATCTGATTGCTTTTAGTCTAGGGATTGATAATGCAGGTAAAGTAATTGAAAGTCTATATAACTCAGCTCAGGATAGTACTATTCTCAAGGAGTTGGCTCGTATCAATTATAGTGCATATTTAATCGAAAATGAAAACTATGATATGGCTGAAAAAATTCTAAAAATAAGGAACTTAAATTTTATCGAAAATATTAATATTGATACCTATGGAAGTTACCTAAACAATTTGTATGTAGCACAGTTATATAATAACTCAATAAACAAAAAGACTTTTTCTGCAAAGTTGGAGGAGCTTATTACAGAAGAAGTTAGTTATAGCGATCGCTTTATCATTAAAAATAATTTGTCCGTTGCATTTCTTTTACAAAAAACTAGAGAAAAAGAAGGGGAAGAACAACTTAAACAAATTTTAGAAAATGGAAATCCATATAGTCGATTTTTAGCAGCTCATAACCTATTGTCTTATTATTTTACAAAAAATGATTTTAAAAATTTTATGAATGTATATGAAAAAATATATATTCCTAAACTTCTATTAGCAGACAAAACTTTCTTTGAGAAGAAGTTTAAATGGCTAAAAGATAACATTGGACGGGCTTCATTTGAACAGTTTAAACATAGTTCTAATGTAACTCCTATCTATAATAACTTATACATTATGAGTTCTATCGAGAGATGGTTCGAATAAAGAAATTTTTTCAAAAGCCATCAATCGAAGAATCCCGCGATGGTCACTATTTAAGGTTGTACGAGCAGCTATATTGCTGCTTGTATAACCATTTACGGTAGGGTTAGGACTTAAATCAAAAAGGTAATAGTTATTACCATCAAATCTAAAATCATATCTTGTTGTGCAATAAAAAGAGAGTGTTTGACTCATTTTTTTACATGCTTCTAATAAGTCGTTAGGTACGTTACACGTTTGTAGTTTATAATTGTTATAAAAACTATCTTCATGAGTTAAATGCGTTTTCCCTTCTGAAAAGATGATTTCTACTGGCTCTAAGGTATGAATTTCCTGATTGTGACAAAAGGTAGTAATGCCAATTTCTTTTCCACGGATATATTTTTGTATCATTAGATATCCATATTTATCTATTATTATATTAGCAGAATCTAACAACTCTTCTTTTGTATAATTCTGTAAAATAAAAGTATCAATACAACAAGATTCGTTTATAGGTTTTAATATAATATGTTCGCCTAATTGCTGATATATTTGTTTATAATTTATTTCATCAATTGTATCACAAAAAAATGTCGGTGCGAGAAACTGCGAAAGATTATTGTTTGTCAACAAATGATACATTGTCTTTTTATTACAGCCTATTGCGGACATGTATGCGTCAGCGTTTAAATTGATAAATCCATAATATTGGCATATAGCAGGAATGAGTGTTCTTCTACTAAAACCACTAATATATTGTGCCATTGTATATACATAAACGTTTTTGGTAAATGTCTGTTGCTGTGAGCACCATAGAATAAATTTTTTCTCAGAACTAAATGATAATGTTATATCAAACAAATCACTTACAGAATCTAGAATTTCATGAACTTCTTGTTCATCAAAACATTCCTCTAAATGTGGATCATTGTCATATGTTTCATAGTCATTGTAGACAAATGCAAAAATAGCATCAATAGGATATTTTTTTGCTTCCATTTCATCATAAAAGGCTTTAATAAGATTTTTCTCCATAGTAATCCTCTCTTAAACAACAGATAATACAAGATTATCTATC
>JAFRZY010000023.1 GCA_017442305.1 Bacilli bacterium
AAGTATGATAATTTTTTTAAGGAAATTTTAAAACGACAAAAATATACTGATGTAATTTCTATAACACATTATATTATTTCTAGGGTTAAAAGTCGGCATTTTATAGATGAGTATGATAATAAGATAGAGAATAAATTTGGATATTTAAAAACATCAATTGAAAATAATATTGAAATGTTTAGAAGACGTGAAATAGAATGGGATGATGAATTAGGCTGGTTTAGGGAAGTGGATAACGATGATAAAGAATTAGATTCTTTTTATGATGATTTTGATTATGAAATAACATAAAAATAAAAAGACTAAAATCAGTCTTTAGGAATATGTTACTTCTCAATTAATTTTTCGGCAAAACTATGTAGCATTTCAAGGTTTATATCGCTTAAATTTTTTGCGATTTCAAATATGCTATATAAATTTGAATTTTTTCTGATAATGATGGCATCAACATTTTTTAAGTCATCTTCAGAAAATGTACTTCCAGTCTGGTTAAATATAGCTTCTTTTAATTGAAAAGAATCTCTAAAACCTAAACCTTTACTAATTTTTTTTAATGTTATACTGCTTATGTTACCGCTATGCTTTTTAGACTCTAAATCATTAATTACCATTCTTGAAATTTCACATTTATCTGCAAACTCTCTAGCACTCATCGTTGGATGAAATGATTTACGATAATTAGTAATGTAAGAGCCAAGTGCATCTACAAATGCTTTGTCTTCCATATCCTATCGCCTTTCTTTTGTTCTTTTACTACATTACCATTTTACACTTTTTTTAAAAATTTGTCCATAATACACTCTGAAATTCATTTTCAAAAAATTAAATTGTGAAAATAGACAATTTTAATATTATTTGTTATGATAATAATGTAGTAAATAGTCTTGAAAAAAATATAGGAGGATAGAAATGTTTAAATCAATACTAGTGATGCTTTCATTTCTGACCAAAGAAAGGAGGAGCAAGATTGCAAGAGCAAGAAGGTTCTAATGTTGTTAAAAGCATCAAGATTGAAGTTATAAGTGGTGAAAAAAAAGGTGTAAACTTATTAACGCAGTTTAGTGAGGAAGAAACAATTAGAATATTAAAGCAGTGTCTTATATCGTTAGAAAGGGAGGCATCACAAAAATCGTAGTACCGATTAAGGAAGGAAAATGATATATGACTAAAGAAAGTAATGAAGTAGTATCAGAAGTAAATGCAGTAATTAGTAGTATTAGAAGTAAGGTTCAACAAGAAGAAAAAATTACAGTAGAAGAAATTGATAATTTATCTACTACTGTTAATCAACTAATCACTGATTATAAAACAGTATTAAATGACTATCTTGTAATGAACTCTTTAGCAGTAAAACATGATAAATTTTTAGAAGTAATTGGTATTATAGAATTTGCTTCTGCGAATGATGTTAGAATTTTAGATCAAACAATTAAATCCTTAGAAAAGGTTGTTAAAACAATAAAGCAGAGGTAAATAAAATATACTGTGTGGAAAAAAATTCTACACAGTTTTATTTTTGGATATTGACATTTATAAAAAAATAATGTATCCTTTTATTGTAAGTGGCAGTTCAAACTGACACAACAAAAGAAGGAGGGGATTGAAAAATTTGTAATAGGAGAGAGGTATAGAGTTTTTAATGAAGTATCCGAAAATCATGGAAACTATCTCACAATTATCAACATAAATAAAGACTTAATATATTATTTATTTGATGGTAGCGATCAGGTTCAATGTTTTTCAAGTAGTAGTGAATTTGCAGTTGACCTTATTAAGTTGGTCTAATTTTTTTTAAATAATTGTCAGTTCAAACTGACACGAAAGGAACTACAATGAAAAAAATTAAGAAAGAAAGATCAGTACCAAAATGGGTTTTACGAAATCTACGATTGTATGGGAATTGTTGTTGTGGATACGATTTAATAAAAAAATATGGTGAAAAGAAATTATTAGAAAAATTAGTTAAATTTGGATTTGAATGTAGTTTAAGAGTTGTACCAGATCCAGATGCAAGAACAAGAAGAAAAATGAAATATCCACCATCAGCTTACTATATTTTAGAAGTTGATAAGGTACTGATTACAAACAAATAATTGTTTTTATCAGTAAAGAAAGGTGAAGTTTATTTAATCGATTTGAAGGATACATATTCAAATGTCCAAAGTGGGAAAAGACCTTGTTTAGTCATTCAAAACGATTATGGTAATGAATATTCACCGACAACAATTGTAGTTCCCATTACAACAAAAATTAAGAAGACCTATATGCCTGTTCATGTAGTTATTGAAAAGGGAAGTTATTCTAATAAGGATCGAGAAATGGTCTTATGTGAATGTATCTTAACAGTATCAAAAGATCAAATAATTAATCATTTGAGAACTTTTGATGAAGATACGATGCAGAAAATTGATAAGGCTTTAGAAGTATCATTAGGAATTGGCGTGAAAGGGAGGAATCAAAAATTAAAAAGTTAAAAGAGGCGTATAATGATATTTTTAG
>JAFRZY010000024.1 GCA_017442305.1 Bacilli bacterium
ATACACCTTCATTATTTGAGATTAAAGAGTGGTCAAAAGGTGGTCAAGTTGGTATTCAAACACTTATCACTCCAAGAGGGAGAGAAACGTTTAGGTTGTTATTAAAAGTAAAATCAATATAAAATATGAATTTTATTCAAAAATAATTGAGAGGTGTTAATATGAACTTGTTAGAACATTGGATTAAAGAGATTTATAGTATTACTGAGAAGGAAGATGAATCCGGAACATATATTGAAGTAGATATGCTAATTAATTGTTGGGGTTGTGAGGAAAGAAAGAAGAGAAGATATAGTTCAATTAGAGATTTTAATATTGAAAAGGGAAAAGGATATTACCTAGCATAGAATTAAAAAATAAAATAAGAGGTTATAATATGAAAATTGAATATTTGAATGGATTTAAGACCTTAAAATTCGGTAGATATGTTGTTCAAGAAAAGAAAGAAGGTTTCAATGGAGTGTATTTTATAGAAAATAGACAATTAATAATACACAAAAAGACTTGGAAACAAGCTACTAAGATAGCATCATTACTAGAAGAAGCGTATCGTAAAGGTTATTGCGAAGGCTATGATGAAGCACTAGATAATTCAGAAGAATAGTAGAAGGTATATTGGTTTAAATTCTCGAACTCTATGTCATCATTTGACACTAGAAACGGAGTTAGAGTTTTAGAGGTATAAGTTATAGGGGAAGAGATAAAATTGAAAATAAGGCTTTAAAATTGCTTTAAAATGAAGGAGAAAGATTTAAAAATATTTCAAAAAAAATAATTAAATAGTATTGACAATATTGAATACATATGTTATTATTATAAAAAACAAAGTTGAGAGGTGTTTAATATGGCAATATTTTGTAGTGATGAATGTGAAAAGCTAGGAGTTATTTGTAGTTTTTGTAGGTATTTCGTAGCTGAGAATGATAGATTTTTAGATGATGAAGGTATGTGTTCGCTTCATAACCTAAAGGTCGATTCAATGGACGGTTGTGGTGAATTTATATGCTTTAAAGTTGAAGATTAAATATTTTAAAAAATTAATCAAAGAGGTGAATATATATGAGATTATTAACTAAAAACGAATTAAAAAATGAGCCAAATGGTACTGTATATATTCCATTTGCTCCCGAAGTGTTTATAGGTGAAATAAATATCATTACT
Source organism: Bacilli bacterium (assembly GCA_017442305.1). GTDB lineage: Bacteria > Bacillota_I > Bacilli_A > RF39 > UBA660 > RGIG2951. The sequence continues at coordinate 1,162 of JAFRZY010000024.1, forward strand.
GGTAAAGATGGCGACAATGAAGGGTGGAATGGAGAATTACCAATACTCCCAATGACAATTAAAGAAAGTGAAGTTAATTATGCGACTCAATGGTGTACAACTGATAATGCTTGGGGGGAGCTTGACAATAACACGAAGTATGCAGTATTTTCAAAAAATGAAGTTTTAAAAATAATTCAATGTTTACAATGGGCATTGACTGGTTGCAAGTCATATTTCAACGAAGATGAATGGTGGTCAGAATATTGTTATTGCCCTTTAACAGATAGAGAAATGGAAGAAGATTTTCAAATAGAGTAAGGATTTTTTAAAAAATTAATTAAAAAAGTGTTGACAAATAAAAATGAATGTAGTAAGATAGTAATATAGGGAGGACAAGTTCCTCTCTATGAATTAAAAATTAATTAAATATAAAATAGGAAGGTATGAAAGGAATGAGAACAATGAAATTTAAGTGTTTAAAAACAAGAGATGAGAGAAAGTTAGAGGATAGGGATTTAAAGTATACATAT
>JAFRZY010000025.1 GCA_017442305.1 Bacilli bacterium
GAATAAAGGATAATATAGGATTATCTTTACATAATGAGCGAAGGAGAATATTCATGAGAATTGGAATTGCATATGATACAAAAGACATGTATAACACATCAAAAGATATATACAACGATTTTGCAGACAAACAATCCATCTTATCATTACAAAAGGAGCTTCAAAAAGTAGGTTATGATGTTACATTACTTGGAAATGCTCAAAATATCCTAGAACTTTTAAAGAAAAACAGCTTAAACTGTGACATTGTATATAATACAGTAGAAGGGATTTCTTCACGAAACAGAGAAGGCATTATTCCGGCTTTGTTAGAAGCGTATAATGTTCCCTATATCGGAACAGATTCCTTCGGTCTTTCATTAACGTTGAATAAATATCTCATGAAAGTTGTCGCACAACATTATGGTATCCAAACTCCTAAGAGTATTCTTATCAATTATCCGAATGTTTATAATGACATTGATGAGAAATTAGAAGAATTTGATTTTCCAATAATTTTGAAACCTAATTATGAAGGGAATAGTTCTGGAATATCTGTATGCGATAATAAAAAAGCTGCACTGGAACAAATAAATAATTTATTAATATCGTATCATACAGATATTCTATGTGAGGAATTCATTTTCGGCAAAGAAATAACGATCCCCTATATCGATACAGTTCCAAATGGAGTTTGGGATGTTACTACTGTAGATGTCCAAAAAAGTGACGATTTCTGGCTTGATACAAATTGGAAACTGTACGGAGATTATTGCAACATCATTTTGAATCTTGATACCAAGACTAAAGGTGATTTTGAATATGCAATTAAAACACTTTTTAGAGCTATAGGATGTCGTGATTTTTGCAGATTCGACTTTCGTTTAACCGCAGATAATTGTATATATTTTATTGAAGCTAATCCATTGCCAGCATTGTTTAAAGGTGGTTCATTTGATGTTGTTGGCAATAAATATGGATATACATATGCTGAGACAGTGCAACTAATTGTCGAAACTGCATGTAAGAGATTATCTATTCCCAAAATCTAAATTCTGCAAGAAAACAGTGTAATTGATTCATTCTCATGTAGAAAAAGCTATTATCTTTATAAATGGAATCGTTTTGCTGACGGTTCCTTTTTATAATATCCTTCAATAATGGTACAAAAAAATCATCAACAGCTAATGCATTTAAAAGCTTCTCACAGAATGGTTCCACATTTTTTCCTTGATGCTCATCGATAAGGATACATAATATTTCTTGATATATATTTTCATATTTAGATGTATGCTGCCGTTGATTCAACTTTTTTTGGGCAAATTTGAAGTGAATGTAAGCATCGTCAAATTCATCACTTTCAATATTTCCTAATAATATATAACACATACAAATATTTAAATATATACTCATATAGGTAAAATCAGTTAGTCCTATCAATAGTGCTTCTTTAAAATATATGAGTCCTTTTTTAATATCATTTTCAACCATGATAAAATATATGCCATAATTGTTTTTTGCATATGCGAGTTTTTCGTTATCACACTGGGAAAAGTACGATAGTGCCTTTTCAAAATATTGCTTTATTTTTTTTGCATCTTCGCAATCTTGAAACATCATTTCTGTTGCTAAATTTGTAAAAACTTCCCCAGCAGAATTCCAATTTCCATGCTGTTCATAAAATTGAACACATTTTTCCAAGTTTTCCTTGGCATGCTCATATTCATAAAACATGTCACATTTTTTTAAGATATCAAAAAAGTAAGTTTTGTTTTTAAGCTTTGATGATGCATTATTTAATGCTAAATGAAAATATCTCATTCCATTATCATCTAAACCTAAATGGTTCTGTATTGTAGCCACCAAGGAATAGGTCAAGCAAAATAATTCTTGGGAATGGTTATTGGAACCGGATGTATTTTTTAAATAGTTAACAAGCTCCATAATTGTAGTATAAGACAAGTCTATATTACCTGTTTGAAATAAACAATATGCATAGTAATATTTTATAAGCATTTTACTTCCAGCATATTTTTCGGCATTGTGAATATTTTGTAATATTTTTAAAGCTTGCTTATATTCTCCAAGTTGTATATATGTTTTTATTTGATAATTCTGAACAAAAGCGTACTCTATCACATTTGTTTCTGTTTCTAAATATTCTATAATTTCTTTTGCAATTTCTAACGCATTATGAGTTTTATTTACTTTTCTATAGTGATAAAGTAATAAAAAGCATAAATCTTTTCTTTCTGTATTATATGTCGGTAACAGCTTATAAAGATTATTTAAGCTATTTAATATTGACAACTGGTTAGTTAAATTAGTACACCGTTCGTATTGAGATTTATAATACTGTTCCAGTATTTTTATCCAAGAAATCTTATTTTCATTTGTAATACTATCAAAAATCCCCTGATAAATATCGTAAGAAATGAATTCATACTTTGAATTTATATTAATACAACTTCTAACAAAACCATGCATTTCTTCCATTTGCTTTATATAAGCAGAGGCGGCTTCATACCCAAAACAGCTAGGTGATTCTAATGCATCACAAACAAACTGCTCACCGATAATGGATGCTTTTTGTAGTAATATATCCGCATCAGGAATATCTTTATATTTGATTTGTATAATTTCATCAATATATTTAGCAAGTGCTTTTATATCAATTTTTTCCACATTATCAGTATGTAAGTGATTAAGAAACATTAATCTATCTATTTTTACAAAATTATAATCTGTAATCTCGATAATATGATCATATAAGGATTTATCTAATTCTAGATAATATTCTTGAAAAAAATTGTAGAAATCTTCTTTGCTTGCAATGAAGTTAGCATACTTGTAGTTTCTTGGTAAAAATCCACATTCCCATATCATATTGAAATTAGGACAATCCATAAGCTGTGTTTTTACAAGATCAAAAATTAATACGATTGATTTCCACTCTGATGAAACAAGATTATCCATAATGTTATTAAAAATCAGTGTAGGAATACTGTCAACGGAATCAATAATACAATACAAATATTCTGCGCCATTACTCGATTCAATATCATCAATCATATCTTTAGTGAAATATTTGTGTGGAGAATAATTATTTAGAGCAAAAGTTGTTTTACCTGTACCCTTTTCATTACATATTATTTCTATTTTCATGCAATATTACCTTTCATTATTTATCAAATAGTATTCTACCTTATGGATTAACTCATTAAGCGAAATATCTTCATGTGAATCTTCAGACAAAAAAGTAAAAGGATTCCATGAAAATACAATATTTTCATTGCGTTTCCACGTAATCATAGCAGACGGGGGATTTTCTTTATTATCTTCATACAATAGAAGACAAGGTAAGTTCGAAAATTCTTCGGGTAGCAAAAAAAAACTTTTTTCGTTAGAATTATTAAAAAATTTTATATAATCGTCCTTATATTTTGCTTGAATTCCTTTCAAATTAATTCTAGACACAATCTCCTGTAGAAGATACTTACTAAAATGCCTAATGTTATCTAAATAAAAATCTTCATTTAAGGATTGTTCGTATTTTGTTTTTAATAGCATAATAGTTTCCTTCACACATTTATGTTTGTAAAAGCCAATAAAAGAAGGAATATCATCGAGCAAAACATCCTCGTCTAATATAATCGGAATTAAAAAATCTGAAGCAAAAAATGTTGCCATAAGTCGTTCCTTAATCGCAGAAAATTCTAGATTAGTCCATATTTTTCTCTTATAATTCTTAGATATAAAACAGACCACATATTTTGCTTGTTGCATATACAAATTTCTTAGATGGCTATATAAATCTTTGCCACATAGTTCGCTTTGATAATCGTAGTCATAAAAAACTTTAAAACCTTTTAACCCCTCTTTGATTTCTTCAACTAATGCTCTATCCTCACCCGCAAAAGAAAATGCAAAATCATATTGTACTTTCATATTTATTATCCTCATACAAAATATTACAGTGTTAATCCTATATTATCCTTTATTCGTATCTACTCATTTAGTGCTTTTCTGTACCTATCGCATTCCTGACAACATAATATACATCTTTGTATTATGCAATTCCATACATACTGCATATCTTCCCATTCCTCCGCCTCCGTATC
>JAFRZY010000026.1 GCA_017442305.1 Bacilli bacterium
AATGATTCCACAAATCTATTTAGATGATATAGCATTTGAAATTAACTTTATGCCTAAGAAAATATTTGACTATAAATCAACATTTGAGATAGAATTAAATTATTAAAAGTGGTGCGGTTGAAATTACAATATAAAAAAGAACGAAATAAATTCGTTCTTTTTTCTTTAATATTTATGGAGTAGTAGGAGGAGTAACAATATCACTAACATTAGAATCTATTGATGCGTTAGCTTCTACGGTTACGCCACTACTTATGTTATTTTTAAAAATGCTATAAGTTGTTTTAATTACAAATGTATAAGTTCCGCTTACATTTGTTGTATATGTAAAATCGTTATTGTAAGTATAACCTAAACTTGATAGAGTTCCATCAGCATTTTTTAGATATATTTGATATCCTAATTCGCCAATTGTTGAGTTATTATAAGCGATTCTAGCATCGTAATATTTTGCAGCATAATTACCATAATATGTATTAAAATGATTTTGTAGATACGTTGGATTTATAGCATTTGGTTTTTCTACTGCATCCCACGTTAATTTTATTGTTGAACCATCAAAGGTATATTTTGCGTTTGTCGGATTTGCAAGTTGACTAAATCTTTGTGAAACATCAGTAGGTTCAGTTCCTTTTTTGAATAATTCAGTAGTTCTTAAATGTTCTGGAGTAAATTCGCTTGCTAATTGTGGTGGGAAAGTTTCTTTTTCTATTTCCACACTTACAACTCCTGAAGATTTTTTGAATCTGGAATTCTTTTTGTAAATCTTTTTGGCAATTGCTTCCATTAATCTTTTTCTTACCCCTGATTCACTTTGCAAATAATGGTCTTTTGATAAGTTATCATATCCATACCATAATGCAATAGCGTAGTCTGGAGAGTAGGTTATATTCCAATAATCCATTACAACGTTATCAGGCAATCCTTTTTCTTTACGGGCTTGCTTATCTACGGTAGTAGTTCCTGTTTTGGCTGCAATATCAGTACCACTAATTTTAAAATTACCACCTACATTGCTAGCTCCAGCATAAGTTAAAATAAAGTTCATAATGTCTGCTGTTTCTTCGCTCATAACTCGTTCTTTTGTATATTTGTATTCATAAGTTTTAGATGAATCTAGATATTCAACTTTAGTAAATGCATAAGGTTCAATGTAATATCCGCCACGACCAAAAGTACTATAAGCTGCAGATAATTCTAATGGGCTAACGCCTTCAAATCCACCAATAGCAGCAGATTCATATAAAGTATCGCCAAAATTAATTCCTAAATTGTGGATGAATTCTTCTTGTTCTTGTTTAAAATCTTTAGCTACTGCTTTAAATGCAAGTAATGCTGGAATATTTCTTGAATCTTCTAAAGCGTCTCGCATTGTAAGTAACCCTTTGTATTTGTTGTCATAGTTTGAAATAGATGTACCATTAGAATAAGTTGTTGGTTCATCTAAGAATAGTGAATAAGAAGAACCGTCTAAAAATTCAATGTATGGACCATAATCTACTATTGGTTTTGCAGTAGAACCAGGGTGTCTGTTAATATCGGTTGCTCTGTTAAGACCTTTTGCTGAATAATTTCTACCGCCAGATAACGCTACTATAGAACCATCTTTTACACTTGTTACGGCAACTCCGATTTGAACTATATTGTCTTTAAAGGTATAAAGTTTTCCGTTTTCAAGATCGGTTAGAGCAGCTTGAGCTTTTGAATCAAGCGTAGAGTATATTTTCATTGGTGTTGTATAAGGATTTGACCCAGTTTTTTCTTCAACATCTTTTAAAAGATAGTCTATAAAAGCTTGCATTTCGTTACTTGCAGTATCTTCGTGCGAAGTTAACATAGATGGTATAGAAATTGCTTCTGCCGCATCTTTTTCGTCTTTTGTAATATATCCGTGTTTAACCATCAAACTTAAAACTGTACTACGCCTTTTTGTAGCATTCTTTGGATTAGTGTATGGGTTATAAACAGCTGGATTTTGAAACATTCCAACAAGTAGGGAAGCTTCTGATAAATTTAAATCAGCAACTGATTTTCCGAAATAATATTGACTGGCTTGTTCAACACCATGTATACCAGTATAATTTAAGTTACCATCATTTCCTAACCATTGAGAGTTTACATAAAATTCAATAATTTCTTCTTTAGTATAATTACTTTCTAATTTAAATATCGACATATAAATGTCTGTAAATTTACGAATGATTCCTTTAATTCCAGATGCTGTATTATCTGTGTATGTATTTTTTATTACTTGCATTGATAAAGTGGAAGCTCCACCAGCACCATCTTGACCTAAAAATTGTCCAAATGACGCTTTTAAAAAACGAGCAGCATCTAAACCGTTATGTTGAAAAAATCTAGAATCTTCAGTTGCTATTAAGGCATCAATTAATACTTGAGGTAATTCATCGTAGGTCACTAAAGCGCGATTCTCGCTTCCGATTCGAGCTATTTCTTCACCCTCAATATTATATACCACTGTAGCTTCTTTAGAGTATAGCAGTTCGCGATCAAAATCTGGCGATGCAATTATAATATATAAAGCAAAGACTAATATTAAAGATGCAATACCAATTCCGCCAATTGCAATTAAAATTAAAATAAGATTTTTTAATTTTCTTTTATCATTTCCAACTTTTTTTAATTTTATTTTTTTCATAAAATTCCTCCATAGACATTATTAACGGTTTCTAAATAATTAAGTCCGTTAAATGTTTCTTTTATAATATAACCATTTTCTTTTATAAAATTGAATTCAATGCTTTTTCGTGAGTTTTCGTCTATATAATTTAGAAAATCATTTCCTTTTAGTAAATAAGCATTATTATTTATTTTTATTATTAAAAACACTATTCCATTATGCTTCAAAATATTTCGGATATGCTTTATTTGGTGTTCGTGTATATTAGATAAAGGAAAAGCTGTTTTGTTTTTTGTTTCTTTTGCTTCAAATTCAATATATTTTCCTTTATATAAACCATTATAATCTAAAGTGGATGGTTCTTTAAAATAGGCTTTTTTTATAATGTAATTATTATTTTCGTAACCAGTATCTACTATACCTATTGGTGTTGGTTTTTTATATATAAAAGCAATATCGTTATTAGCGTAGTAATCATTAGCTAAATTTATGCTGTTTTCCAAATCCATTCCGCGATTACCATATAAAATATGAGTTTTAGTATTTTTCTTGATGTTACTCGGGTATTTCATTAATAATCACCATATATAATTATACTATAATTGTACTTTTTTTTCTACTATTCTATCATGCTTGACATTTTTTAGGTAACTTTGTCGAACTTATAGAAATTTAATAAAAAAGTATTAGAATATTCATAGGAGGAAATTTAATGCTAAGAGTGGATTATATATTTAATAAAATGATAGAAAGTATTAGTGCAGCAACTGTAGATTTTGAACATATTACTTTAAACGAAAAAGATTTATCCAAAAAGGAATAAATCTTTTTTTATAAACAAATTTAGCAAGCGTTTTTTTATAGAAGAATAATATAGTAATAAGAGGATTCCAAAACTTGACAAAATATGTATATATCTTATATAATTGATACTGATAAGAAGGTGAATGCAAGTGTATAACGATAGAATTTTTTTGACTCCTCAGGAAATATTAGAAAAAGAGTTTAAAGTTGATGCTCGAGGATATAGACCACAAGAAGTTGATAAATTTTTAGATATGGTTATACGTGATTATTCTGAGTATATTTCTATAATAAAAAAATTAGAAAAAGATATTAAAGACTTAACTGAGGATAATATGAAATTAAAACAAGAATTGCGTAGATTAAAAACAACCATTGCTGCTGCTGAAGGCAGTGAAGTTAGTGTTGGACGTAGTGTTAATAACGTTGATCTTCTTAGAAGAATTAGTCAATTGGAAAAAATAGTATTTGGTAAAGATGAATAAATTCGAGACAAATGCTGCATAACTTATATGTAGAGGAAAGTCCATGCTCGCACATCCTGAGATGGATGTAGTGTTCGTGCTTAGGGAAAAGATAACCTAAGGTAGTTTATACTAACGGCTCTGAAATAACCTTAACTGGTTAAAGTAAGTATAAAAGTGCCAAAGAGACGAATAATCGGGAAACCGAGGAAGTGGAACGTGGTAAACCCCGCGAGCGAGAAACCCAAATTTTGGTAGGGGAGCTTCTATAAGGGAATTGAACTGAGTAGAGGACCAGTAATGGTAGATAAATATTTGTCGCTTACTTATGTAAGTACAGAACATGGCTTATGAAGAATTTATTTTATTTTTAAAGGAGTGAAAAATCTTGAACGAGATTGGTAGTATTCTAAAGACTACAAGAGAATCTTCGGGGGTTACAATAGAAGAAGCCAGTACAGATCTAGATATTAAAGAGGTTGTCCTTGAGAATATTGAGGACGGAAAAATTGGTAGTTTTAAAGATGTATTTGAGCTTAAAGAGTATATTCATAATTATGCTAAATATCTTGGCTTAGATGGTGACAAATTAGTCGATAATTTTAATGAATACTTATTTGAATATACATCTAGAATACCAGTTAAAGAAATCGAAAAGGCTGTAAATGAAATAGCAAAAGACGATCACAAAGTTATATCGCCGTATACTAAAGAAGTAAGAAAACATAATAAATATTTTTATTTATTTCTTTACATAGGTATAGTATTATTGGTAATTGTAGCGATATTTTGGTCAGTTAAACAAATTACTGTTGATAAAAAAGTTGCAAATGTAATTAGTTATGTTAAATAAGGAGTATGAATATGAATTTACCTAATAAAATAACAGTAGCAAGAATAATTCTTGCGGTTTCAATTTTAGTATTATTATTAGTACCATGGTACGAACTGGGAATTGAATTTCCGACATATGTTATACAAGGAAAAATTATAGTTGATTTAAAATATATAATAGCGGGTATTTTATTTATAATTGCATCATTCAGTGATTTTTTGGATGGCTATTTAGCTAGAAGCAGAAATTTAGTTACTGATTTTGGAAAAGTTATGGATGCAATTGCTGATAAGATTTTAGTTAATGGTTTATTAATAATATTGGCATATGATGGATTAATTTCTATAGCTGTACCAGTTATTATTATTACTAGAGATATAATTGTTGATTCTTGTAAGATGATTTCTGGAAATAAAGGTAAGGTTGTTGCGGCTTCAATTACTGGAAAAATAAAGACAGCTTGTATGATGGTAGGTATGGCTTTAACGATGTTTTATAATTTACCATTTGAACTTATAGGAATTAGAGTTTCAGATATTTTGATAATTGTTGCTACAGTATTTGCAGTTGTTTCAGGATGTCAATATTATTTTAATTCTAGACAATATTTTATTGAAAATAAATAATTTTGCTTAGATTTGTGTACAAAAAGAGGTTGTTTTGTTAAAGATATCCTCTTTTTTTGTGGCTCAAGGCATACCAAACAATTGTTTGAAAAATGTGTTGACAAATAAAAAATATTATTATACAATGAGAATGTATTAGAAAGTTGGAGGACAAAATGAAAGTAACAAAAGATGAAAAAAACAAAGATAAAGCTTTAGAACAAGTGCTTGCTGATATTGAAAAACAATTCGGAGCTGGCGCTATTATGAAATTAGGAGATGAGGAACATGTTGAAGTAGAAGTTACTTCTAGTGGGTCTTTATCATTAGATATCGCCTTAGGAGTTGGTGGATTCCCTAAAGGAAGAATTATTGAAATTTATGGTCCAGAGTCATCAGGAAAAACGACCATTGCTTTGCAAGCTATTGCTGAGGTGCAAAAAAATGGTGGGCGAGCAGCATTTATTGATGCAGAACATGCACTTGATCCAGTTTATGCCAAACAATTAGGTGTTAATATTAATGAACTTTTATTATCTCAACCAGATACCGGTGAACAAGCTTTAGAAATTTGTGAAGCTTTAGTGCGTAGCGAAGCAGTTAGTATAGTTGTAATAGATTCAGTAGCAGCTTTAGTTCCTAAAGCAGAAATCGAAGGTGAGATGGGGGATTCTCATGTTGGATTGCAAGCTAGATTAATGTCACAAGCTTTAAGAAAATTATCAGGAACTATTAATAAAACTAAAACAACAGCAATTTTTATTAACCAATTAAGAGAAAAAGTTGGTATCTTATTTGGAAATCCCGAAACAACACCAGGTGGTAGGGCATTAAAGTTTTATTCAACAATAAGACTTGATATAAGAAGAGCAGAACAAATTAAATCTGGTGATCAAGTTATTGGTAATAAAACTACTATTAAAGTAGTAAAAAATAAAGTGGCTCCTCCATTTAGAACTGCGAGTGTTGATATTATGTATGGCGAAGGCATCTCAAGAGAAGGCGAAATTGTTGATTTGGCAGCAGATGTTGATATTATAAACAAAAGTGGAGCATGGTATTCTTATAATGGCGAAAAAATTGGCCAAGGTAAAGAAAATGTAAAACAATTGTTAAGGGAAAATTTGGAGTTAAAAGAAGAGTTAGAAACAAAAATCAGAGAACATCATGGATTTGTTAAAGAAAAAGATTCTAAAAAATCAAAAGCTAAAAACGCAGAAGAATAAAAAACACTTATGTGTTTTTTTCTTGCCTATTTTTAATTTACATTTTATAATAAAAGTGTAGATGATTATTTAATAATAATATTTTCTATAAATAAAAGAATTGGAGGAAATAAAATGGAAAACTTACTTCCCATTTTAACTCTGATTATTGGTCTTTTTGTAGGAGCAGTTATAGTTTGGATTATATATATAATTAAAAACAGTCAAGCTGAGTCTAAAGCTAATAAATTAATTGAAGATGCTAAAAAAGAAGCAGATAAACATAAAAGAGATGCTCTTTTAGAATTAAAAGAGGAATCTTATAAATTAAAACAAGAAACTGATGCTGAAATTAAAGAAAAGAAAGCTGAAATTAAAGAAAGTGAATCACGTTTATTAAACAGAGAAGCTAATCTTGATAAAAGGGAAGAAATGTTACAAAAACGTGATCAATCTTTAGAAGAAAAAGAAAATAATTTATTAGTAAAACAAAAAGAATTACAAGAAAAAGATGTTAAAATGGATGAGCTATTAAAAGAAGAATTAGCTCAATTAGAAAAAATAGCCAAATTCTCAAAAGAAAAAGCACATGATTTAATTATGAAACGTGTGGAAGAAGAAATGGCACGTGAAATTACAGAATATTGTAAAGAAGAAGAAAGAAAAGCTAAACTAGAAGCCAACGAAAAAGCTAAACATTTAATTGTACACAGCATGCAACGTTATGCGGATGATGTAGTTGGTGAACAAACTGTTAGCACAATTGATTTGCCAAATGATGAAATGAAGGGTAGATTAATCGGACGTGAAGGGAGAAATATACGTACTATTGAATCTGTAACCGGAGTTGATTTAATTATAGATGATACTCCTGAGGCAATAGTTATTTCATCATTTGATCCATTACGTAGAGAAATTGCTAAGATTACAATTGAAACTTTAATCAAAGATGGTAGAATTCATCCATCTCGTATTGAAGAGGTATATGATAAGGTATCAAAAGACATGAATAATAAGATTACTGAAATTGGTAATGACGCTATGTATAGTTTAGGAATTTCTAAAATGGATCCAGAACTTATTCATTTGATTGGTAAATTACATTTTAGAACTAGCTATGGTCAAAACGCCTTAAGACACTCAATTGAGGTGGCTAACCTTACTGGATTATTAGCTGCAGAAGTTGGAGAAAATGTAACTTTAGCTAAAAGAGCAGGATTATTACATGACATTGGTAAAGCTATTGACTTCGAAATTGAAGGTAGTCATGTAGAAATAGGTTTGGAAATTGCTAAAAAATATCATGAGGATGCAGTTGTTCAAAACGCAATAGCTTCTCATCATGGTGATGAAGAACAAAAATTTGTTATTTCTTCATTGGTTGAAGTAGCAGATACATTGTCTGCTGCTCGTCCAGGAGCTAGAAATGATTCGCTAGAAAATTATATTAAACGTATTTCGCAACTTGAAGAAATTGGTAACTCTTATGAAGGTGTTGATAAAGCTTATGCTGTTCAAGCTGGTAGAGAAGTAAGAGTTATTGTAAAGCCTGATGAGGTAGACGAAACAAAGAGTTATAAAATTGCTCGTGATTTAAAAGAGAAAATCGAATCAGAAATGCAATATCCTGGTACTATTAAAATTACGGTTATTAGAGAAACTAGAGCTCAAGAAGAAGCACGATAAAAGAGAAAGTTTAACTTTCTCTTTTTAGTTTTAATGATATAACTTTGGGAATTTGTTTATCATCTTTTGTGTGCGCAAGAATATCTAAAACTATGTTGGTGCCAGCACTTTTTTGTTTACCCATATCAAGTTGAAAATTTAATTGTTGTTTAAATGTTTTTTCTATATCATTAGTATCTAATAATAAACAGGTTTTTAATAATACTTTATAAAATAAAATATTAGCGTAATTATTTTTAATATCATTATCAGTAGCGTTTGATAAAGCTTCAGCTGATAACTCGAATAAAGCTCTTGTGAATTGAAAAATTAAGTTATCATATAAATTTTTATCAAAATGTAGTAGCTCTGCATAAGTTTGGGAGGCTAAATATAATTCTCCTAACTCATATTCTGAATTAATTAAACTTTCTTCAAAGCTAGAATTAAAAAATGCTAATTTATACTTTTTTTCTGTTAGTATTCTTCTGATTTCTGAATTTTGGCATTCATTAATTTCTATTGTTAAGAAAGTTATAATACAATTAAAAATATCAGTTTTTAAAGCTTCCTCAAGTTTAAAAATACTATTTGGATCAAAGTAACTTTGATCACCAGTATTTCTGTTGATTGCAATTCCTTTTATTGATTGGTTTCTTTCACTTTTAGATTTTAAGTCACTAAATATTTTATTGAGTAATCTGTTTTTAGATAATTCATTTTCGTTATTATTTATTAAACTTTTCATTTGCTCAAAAAAATTATTTGGATTTCCATATTCTAAAAATATAGCAATACATTTTTCAGCAGTTAAATTTAATCTATTGTAAATATTGTTTTCTAAATCTAAAGTTGATTTTAAACGAACTAAAGCGTTTTTATATAAAGTTGTTTGTTTTTTGTGATTAGCTTCAAGGCAAGCCAATTCATTTTCAGTTTCTATAATTGAAAGGCTTAAATTTAATAAAGTATTAATATCGTATCTTTTTGAATTATTTAAAGTTAAATTTGCCATGTACAAACTTTCCTTTCTTTTGTCTCAAATATATTATCTTAATAAATTTTTTTTGTCAAATAAAAAACTACTTTTGGTAGTTCTTTATTCTGCTTCATTAACTTCCATTATTACGGGTAGAATTATTGGCCTGCGCCCAGTTAATTCATTTATATATGGATATAATTCTAATATAATTTGATTTTTAATATCTGTATAATTATAAGGTCCATTTTCTAATGCTTTTGTTACTATTTCAGTTATTTTATGTTCTATTTGTGAAATTAATTCAGCATTCTCGTTAACCATAACAAATCCTCTAGTAGTAACATTTGGTTTAATTAGTAATTTTCGAGTTAATGTATTAATATTTAAAATTGTTACTAAAATACCATCACGACTCATAAGCTTACGGTCTTTGATAACAACGCTACCGATATCTCCAATTCTTGAACCATCAACATAAATATCTCCAGCTTGAATAGTATGAGTCTTTTTAACGCCATCTTTTGATAATTCGACAACATCTCCGTTTTTGCATATTAAAATATTTTCTTTTTTTACACCACAATCTACTGCAATGTCGCCATGTTGTTTTAGCATTCTATATTCACCATGCATAGGCATGAAATATTCCGGTTTAATAATTCTAAGCATCCATTTTAATTCTTCTGCTTTTGCGTGCCCTGATGTATGAATTTCGCTAAAATCTGCATTTGTGTAGACTTTTACGCCTTTTAAATAAAGTTTGTTGATAACTCTGTTAATGCTAGCTGCATTTCCAGGAATTGGACTAGATGAGAAAATTACTAAATCATCGCTCATCAGTGAAATTTGTTTATGAGAACCGTTGGCAATTCTTGATAGAGCTGCAAGTGGTTCTCCTTGTGATCCTGTACATAAAATACAAACTTCAGTTTTCTTTAAGCTTTTTGCTTGATTGTTGTCGATAAATATTGAACGATCATTTAATAAACCATTATTTAATGCTAGTTCAATGCTTGTTTCCATGCTGCGACCAAATGTAACAATTTTTCGATTGTTTCTTTTACATGTTTCAACTATGTGTTTAATTCTATAAATGTTTGACGCAAATGTTGCAATAATAACTCGTCCGTGATGTCTAGAAATAATATCGTGTAAAACGTCATCTACACAGCTTTCACTTTTAGAAAAACCATCTGATAATGCATTCGTAGAATCACTCAATAATAATCTTACGCCTTTATCGCCGATTCGGGCCATTTTATGAATGTCAGCCATTGGGCCGATTGGCGTTAAGTCAAATTTAAAATCTCCTGTTTCAAAAATAATTCCGTTTGGTGTGTGAATGGCTAATGCAAATGAATCTGGGATAGAGTGAGTAGTATTTACAAACTCTACTTCAAAATGTTTAAATTTTAGGTATGATTCCTCGTTAATAATTTCTAAATTATCATAATGTATATTTCTGTCCTCAAGCTTATGTTTTATCAAATCAGCTGCTATTTTTGGAGTATATATAACAGGTATATTAACGTTTTGCAAAAGAAATGATATACCACCAATATGGTCTTCGTGTCCATGAGTAATAAATAAAGCTTTGATTTTACTTTCATTTTGTTTTAAATAAGTTACATCTTGTATTACGTAGTCAACACCTAATAGTTCATCTTCTGGAAACATTACCCCAGCATCAATTACTAAGATTTCATCTTCATGTGTAATGACATACATATTTTTTCCAACTTCACCAAGCCCACCTAAAGCAACGATAGATGTAATTCCATCATTATTTTTCATAAAATCTTCCTTTCAAATAAAAAAAATAAAGTTTTTTGCTGAATTCATTATAGCGTATTTTTATTTATTTGTCCAGTTAAATATGTTATACTTGATTAAGACTGGAGGGTTAATTCATGGGAATTTTTGATAAATTAAAAAGTATTATTACTAAAAAAGAAACTGCTAAAGTTAAAGAAGCAAAAGAAGAAGTAGAATTATATGATAAAGGGTTAGAAAAGACAAGAGACGAATTTATTTCTAAACTTAGTTTATTAGGAATGAAATATACAAAGGTTAACGAAGAATATTTTGAAGAATTAGAAAACATTTTAATTATGGCTGATATTGGAGTTAAAACCGTATTTTCGTTTATGGAAAGATTACGTGATAGGGTAAAAAAAGAGAATATATCTGATACAGATTATTTAAAAGAAGTTATTGTTGATGAATTATTTATTATTTATGTTAATAATGAATCTTTAAGTGATAAAATTAATATGCAAAGTGACGGGCCTACAGTGATTTTAATGGTTGGTGTAAATGGTGTAGGTAAAACTACTACTATAGCGAAGTTAGCCTATAAGTATAAAAATATGGGTAAAAAAGTAATGCTAATAGCGGGAGACACATTTAGAGCCGGCGCTGTTCCACAACTAAATGAGTGGGCAGAACGTACAGAATCTCTTTTCTATGGAAAAGAAAATACTGACCCTGCAGGAGTTATTTATGATGGATTGGAAATAGCTAAGAAAGAAAATGCAGATATTGTTTTAATTGATACGGCAGGAAGATTACAAAATAAAGTCAACTTGATGAAAGAATTAGAAAAAATTAATAAAGTTATAGGAAAGATTATTCCTAACGCACCACATGAGACGTTGTTGGTAATTGATGCTGCTACTGGTCAAAATGGAATTATGCAAGCTAAAAGCTTTAAAGAAATTACTGATATTACAGGTATAGTGTTAACAAAACTTGATGGTACTGCTAAAGGTGGTATTGTTCTTGCTATTAAAGAAGAAGTTAATATTCCTGTTAAGTTTATTGGTTTAGGCGAGAAAATGACAGATTTAGAAACTTTTGATATTGAAAATTATATATATGGATTATTTAAGGATATGGTGTAATGGAAAAGTTTGTAAAATATAATAAATTGTTTGATTGTTATAGTAATCTTTTAACTGAAAAAGAAAAAGAGTGTTTTAGGGATTATTATGAGGAAGATTTATCCCTTCAAGAAATTGCGGAAAATAATAATGTTTCAAGAAGTGCTATACATAAAACCGTTAAAAATGTAGAAGATAAATTAGACTACTATGAAGATGTTTTAAAATTAAATGCTATAATTGATAAATTAAAAGAAATAGAAGCAGAAAATGAAATTCAAATAATTAAACAAAAGGTAAATGAAATTTTAGAAAATTTTTAAGTAAAGCATAATACAAAAAATTTAGGGATGCGTTAATCCCTTTTTTTGTGTATAATTAAAGAAGGTGATTATAAATGTTTGAATATATAGGAGATAGATTATCGAATGCAATAAAAAATATTCGTGGAATGGGTAGAATTACCGAAGATAATATTAATGAAGCAATGCGTGAGATAAGAATGGCTCTTTTAGAAGCAGATGTTAACTATCAAGTTGTAAAAGAGTTTATTGCGATTGTAAAAGAAAAAGCAATAGGGGCAGAAGTTTCTAAAAGTATTAAACCAGATGAATTATTTATTAAGATTGTTAAAGATGAATTAGTTAATTTACTAGGCGGAGATTATGTTAGTCTAGAGATAAAAAAGAATCCGACAATTTTAATGTTAGTTGGTTTACAAGGGAGTGGTAAAACTACTACAGCAGGAAAACTTGCTAATTATCTAAGAAAAAAACATAATAAAAACCCGCTTCTAGTAGCGTGTGATATTTATAGACCAGCTGCTATTGAGCAATTATGTGAAGTTGGAAAAAGTTTAAATATACCGGTATTCACAAAAGGCAAAATTGAACCAACACTAATTGTTGAAGAAGCAATGATTTACGCTAAAGAAAACAACTTGGATTATATTATTATTGATACTGCTGGACGTTTACAAATAGATACAGAATTAATGCAAGAGTTAAAAAATATAGAAGATTTAGTTCATCCAGATGAAACAATTTTAGTGATAGATGCGATGATGGGTCAAGATGCTATTAATGTTATTACTGGTTTTAATGAAACGCTAAATCTGACTGGCACAATTTTAACAAAATTAGATGGTAACACTAAGGGTGGAGTAGCATTATCTGTAAGGCATTTAACTAATGTCCCAATTAAGTTTGTTGGAGATTCTGAAAAGTTAGATGGGTTAAGTGAATTTTATCCAGAACGTATGGCGTCACGCATTTTAGATATGGGAGATATTATGTCTATTGCTGAAAAAGTAGAAGGCATGATTTCGGAGGATGAAGCAAAAGAGCAAGCGAAAAAAATGCGTAAAGGAAATTATGATTTAGAGGATTTCTTAAATAATTTAAAACAAATAAAAAAATTAGGGCCATTAGAAAATATTTTAAAAATGCTGCCTCAAGCGCGTCAAATGGGACTTAATAATATTAGTATAGATCCGAAACAAATGGCTCATATTGAGGCAATTGTTTTATCAATGACTCCATATGAAAGACGTCATCCAGAAGTTTTGAAAGCAAGCCGTAAACAAAGAATAGCTAAAGGATCAGGAAGAAGTGTTGAAGAAGTAAATCGCCTTATTACTCAATTCGAACAAATGAAAAAAATGATGAAACAAGTATCAAATGGTAATATGAAATTACCATTCTAAACAAATGTCCTAAACAGCTTATTTTTATAAACATACAATACACTAGAAAGGAAAGTGTATTTATGCTAAAAAGTAATCGTGATTGTTCAGGCAAAATGGATATGAAATTCGATATTGGTACTATGAATAACGAATATATGACTGCTGCTATGCCTGCAGAAAGTTATATGGGTGGTTGTGGAGAAGCATTACCTGGAGTAGTTTGTCCACCAGTTTATGAATGTCCACAAGAAAGAGTGGTCAATCGAACTATAACTCATGAAGTACCACATATTTGTCCATGTAATACTAGAATTATAAATCATCATGTATATCGTCATTCATTCACACCATGTTATAGTTGCTGTGAAGAAAATGTTGTTTCTAACGTATATGATGGTTGCTGTGGAAGATATTAATTAATTGAAGCTGCTATTTTTTAGCAGTTTTTTTATATTAAATGATATAATGTATATGGTGATAATATGAATAGTAACAATGAAATAACAGTTTTAGTGGACATTGGTTTAGAAGAACTTTTAGATATTCTTAAAAAACATAATTTTATTAAAATTAATGAGTATATCATGAAAGATATTTACTTATTAAAAAAAGAGATGTTTGAATCTTTAGAAAAAAATAATATTTTAACAGTTTTAAATTCTAGTATCATTATTAGAAGTATAATAATGAAGCATAAGGAATTTAAATTTATTACATACAAACATAAAGAATATAATAGTGATTTAGAAATTATTAATCAGCAAAAGATTGAATGTGAAATAAAGTCAATTGAAGAAGCTAAAGAGTTATTTGCTGCTTTAGGATATGATGAACTAATAAAAATAGAAACTTTATTAAAAATTTATTCTAATAATATAGTAGATTTAGTATTACAACAGGTTGGTGATAAAATTTTAATAGAGATTGAAGAAAATGATAAAAATAAAATAGCCGATTTAAAAAAGATTGTTAAAGAATTAAATATTCCAATAAAAGATGATAATTATTTTGTGAAAAAAGCAGAAATAGTAATAAAGGAAAAATTTGATTTTTAGTAAATTTTGGATGAAGATAGAATTAAAGATATCTTTTTTGTTCTATCTTTTTATGATATAATTTAAACATAGGTGAAGTTATGAAAAATAATAAAGGTTATACAGTAGTAGAATTAATAATAGTTATAGCGGTAGTTGGGATTTTTGCTTTTGTTGCAATTAATAAAGCTAGTTATGCTTTTTCTGAAGATATTATTGCTAATGAACATTTGGTAGAGCAAAAGATTAAATTGATTGAAAATCAAGCAATAAAATATGCAGAAGAAAATTCGGAAATCTTCGGAGATTCAGATACTGCTTATATCAGAGTAATGGATTTGATTGATGCTAATTATATATTAGATTCGGATTTTTTTGAAAATAACAAAGATGTTACAAAAAGTCAAAAAATTAAAATAGTTAATATAGATAATAAAATAAAAGCCCATTTAGAGAAGTAGGGATAACATGGCAATTACTAAAACAGATTTTATAAACTATACAAAGTGTCCACGTTATATGGCTTTAGCTGAAATAAAAAAAGAACGTTTGGAAGCAGACGTTTTTTATGATGATTATAAAGAAAGTGAAAAACAAGAACAAATTCAAGAACTATTAGGTAGTATGTTTGAACTAAATGAAGCGGAAGAAGAAGTTGATTTAGTAGATAAGATTAATAGGCAATTAGAAGCCATGCTTAAATATTATAATCAAGTTGAAATAGAAGCGGGTAGAATTGTTAAAAATATGTTTCCAGGTAAAACTGTATTTGCTGAAGAAACACATAATCAAGAATGTTTTGATTTTAATCGAAATGGTATTAAATATATGTGTTATGTCGATGTATATAATGAATGTGAAGATAAAATAAATATTATTGAGGTTAAAGCAACTACTAGTAAAAAATACGTGGAGTTACTTGGCAATTATCCAAAATGCGAAAAATACTCTATATTTCAAGAAATTAATAATATTCATTATTTAAAAGATGAATTAGATGGATATGATATAGAAGCAGAAATGCCATTAGAAAAATATACAGAACTACGTGAAAAATTGTTTGATCGTTATGGCATAGGTGGTTATATTTACGATCTTGCTGTTCAAAGATTTATAATTGAAGGAGAATATAAACAAAGTAATAATCAAGAACAATTAAAAAATATAAAATATTATTTAGCGGTATTAAATTGTGATTATATATTTGATGGTACATATGAAGGTGGTAAGCCTGTTTATAATCAAGATTCAGATGGTAATGAAATTATAACTTTCTTTGATATGACTAAAGTAACTGAAGAATTTCAAAAGATAATATTAAATGATGCGGATAATTTAGAAAAAAACATTAGAGAACTAAATCCCAGTCCTTGTAAGTTAGGCAAATGGTGTGGCTATAAAAAACAAAATTGCTGTAAGTTTTTTACGCCGATTTGTGGAGCTCATATACCTAAGAAAAATTCTTCGTTAAGCTATATTCATAATGGATTTGGCTTTAAAGATTTGGATGGTAATAGAATTAAAGGTTTAGATTTAATTAATGAAGGGTATATAGATATGCTTGATATACCTGAAGCTTGGATTACAAATGAAGCTCATAGGATACAAAGAGATTGTTTAAGCTTTGATACTGTTCATTTAGATAAAGAAAAACTCGCTATGGGATTAAAACAATTACAGTACCCGATTTACCACTTAGATTTTGAAACTTTTCCATGTCCAATGCCGAGATATAAAGGAGAATGGCCTTATATCCAATCGCCATTTGAATTTAGCCTGCATATAGAACATGCTCCGGGAGTGTGCGATAAAGATAAAGATAATTATGTTTTTTTGGCAACTAGCCATAAAGATGAAAGAGAAGAGTTAGTAAAAAAGTTGGTGGAGTGGATAAATCCTGATAAAGGAACTTTGTTTGCACAAAATGTAGCGTTTGAAAAGGGAAGAATAAAGGAACTAGCTAAGATATTTCCAGAGTATAAAGAGCCGTTGATGAAAATGTATGATCGAGGTTTTGATTTGTTATGGCTTGTAAACACTAAAAGTTCTTTCTATGAAGAGTTGGGCTTTGATAAAACACGTGCTAAATTATTTAATTTTTATGATAAAAGATTAAGTGGGTCATTTTCGATAAAGAAAACTTTGCCAGTATTTTCTGACTTGTCATATGATAATTTAGTTGTAAAAAATGGTACAGAAGCTATAGTAGAATATGCGAATTATCCTTATATGAGTAAAGAAGAGTTTGATTTAAAATATAAAGCGTTAGAAATTTACTGTAAACAAGATACTTGGGCAATGGTAGTAATTTTAGATGAATTGCGAAAGCTTGTAAAATAATTGTCAAAAATTGACGGTTTTGTTGATAACTTTACACGTTCTTTAGTATTATATTATTGTAAGGACGTGATTTAAAGATGTTATATCCATCAATTGACAAATTATTAAACCTAGTAGACTCAAAATATAAGTTGGTGCATGTTGCTTCAATTAGGAGTAAAAAAATGCATGATAGTAAACATTATCAAATGGCAGAAAAAGATTATGTTAATAAAAAAGAATTGGGTCGTGCTTTAGAAGAAGTTGAAAAGGGTTTAGTAAAAATTAACGAAAAGTAAAAAAAGTACTTGATTAAAACTATTTTATATGTTAAGATAGTTTTGTTCTTTGGGGAATTAGCTCAGCTGGCTAGAGCACCACGCTTGCACCGTGGGGGTCAAGGGTTCGAATCCCTTATTCTCCACCAAAGAAAAAATAGCACTCATATGAGTGTTTTTTTATTAAATAATATTTATTGATAGGGGAGTGTTTATGAAAAAATCAAGAAAAAAAGAATTAGTTGATCATTTCTTTGAAATCGAAAAAAGTATTAGTAATATATATTTTGAATTAATGGATAGTAAAAGATTGTCTATGTTCAAGATTGATTTATATACAGCTCAAATTGAAAAATTAGTAGGAGAATTAAAAGAAACTTTTGCTAATATAAATAAAGAGGATAAAAAGGAGATAATGAAATTAAAATTAATTGCAATTTTGGATGTTTTTCTAAGTATCTTCGCTATTATTTTAACATTGGTTAATTTATCAGCTGGTCTTCTATTATTACTGATGTGTTCTTTATTAAGCATGTATTCTTTAAAACATCTTTTAAAAGATAGATCACAAGAAGAAATAAGTGATGAAGTTTTAACAAAATTTTCAAATACCATTTCAAATTGTCAAATGGTATTAGCTCGTAATTTGGACTACCACAAAAGTGAAAGTAACCAACTAACACGACCGAATGATAAAGAATCTTTATATACAAAGGCAAATTTTTATATAACGTATTATATAGATCATTCAGAATCTGTTTGTGTAGATAAAGATATTATAAAAATGATGATTACAATCCTTCAAAACGATTTAGGAACTGAAGAAAAAGATTTAAATAAACTCATTTTAATGGCTCGTAATATTTCTCACAATAGCCCTTTTTCTTTAGAACCTAAAAATGATGTATTAATGCTTACCCGAAAAAATAAAAAAACAAAATAATTTGTGATATAATAACTTATAGGTGATAATAATGAAAAAGATATTAAGTGTATTTATGATGGCTTTATTAGTTACATGTTGTACTGCTTGTGGTGAAAAAGATTTGTCAAAAGGAAAAATAGAAAAGATTAGTTATGAAGAAACAGAAGAGGTAACTAATTTTGTGAAGATTGAAACAACTAAGAATAAAATAATATTAATAGAATTATATCCGGATGTTGCTCCTATTACTGTTGAAAATTTTCAAAATCTAGTTAAAGAAAAATTCTATGATGGTATTATTTTTCATAGAGTAATTAATGACTTTATGATTCAAGGCGGAGATCCTGACGGTACTGGAATTGGTGGTTCTGAATTACAAATAAAAGGAGAATTTGCTAATAACGGTATTGAAAATAATTTATCACATACTAGAGGAGTAATATCTATGGCTCGTACTTCAAATGATATGGATTCAGCATCTAGTCAATTCTTTATAGTTCAAGCTGATTCAACATATTTAGATGGTGATTATGCTGCTTTTGGTAGGGTAATTGCCGGAATGAAAACAGTTGATGAAATTGCTAGTGTTGCAACTGATGAACGTGATAAGCCAACATCTGCTCAAATGATGCGAAGTATTAGATTTGTTAAGATAGAAAAATAAGAGTTCTTTTAGGAACTCTTTTTAATTGTTAATTTTAATGATTTGATTAAAATAAATAATTTTATTGTTTGTTAGAATAATTCTTCGTTGGTTTAAATCAATTCTATTTATAAAAGAACATTCTTTTAAAATTTTACCATTTTTATAATATTCAATTGTTGTTTTTATTTCTCCGGTATAAGATTCTAATAATTTTTGTTGTAAGCAATTTAGTTGTTCTTCTGAAAGAATAGGTTTATTTATTTTTTGTTTTTCTTGGTTTAATCTATTAATAATTTCTTTAGAGGGAGCAACCGAATTAAATGGGGCCCATTTAATTATTCCCCGATCAAATTTCATGCAGCATGACCTCCTATTTTTTTGTTTCTTTCAATAGCCGTTGAATCGGGTAATAGTGAAGATGCTTTTATTAAACTATTTTTACCAAATTTATTTTTTATTTCATCAACAGCTTCATTTAAAACTTCTGTTTCGTTTATTTCTTCAAAAGTTTCAAATATATTTAATTGAACTCCTTGTTTTTCTGTTAAACCTCCTGCTGAAATAGAAACCTTTCTAATTGGCGAAGAATCATAATATCTTTCAAACATTATTAAACAGTGTTTTAAAATTTCTTGGGCTGAATCGGTTGGATTATCCAGCTTTAGTGAGTGATAAAATCCGCCGCCCAGATCTTTCGAATAGCCTATGCCAAACCCAATTACTTGGGTTTGTTTGTTATTTTTTCTTAGTCTTGCCGTAATGACATCAATCATTTCTGAAATTATAAGTTTAATATTCGTTTCGTCATAATTTTTGAATAGTACTTGACTGTGACTATATGATTTGTCTTTCGGTAGTTTTTTCCAATCATTAATTCTGCTTAAATCTATACCATTAGCGTGATTCCAAAGTTCGGTACCCATAACTCCAAATTTATCTTTTAAGATATTCCTATTATAGTGAGCTAAATCTCCAATTGAATTTATTCCCATTTTGTTTAATTTGCTTTCCATTCGTGGACCAATTCCCCAAGCTTTAGAAAGTGGAGTAATTGTCCATAATTTTTCGGGTATATCCTCATATGTCCATTTAGCTATTCCGTTTTTATATAGTTTGGCTTCTGTATCCATTGCTATTTTAGCAAGTAGCATATTAGGTCCAATACCGCAAGTAGCTGTTAGTCCGGTTCTTTCTGTTATTGTATTTAAAATTTCTTCAGCTAGTTCATAGTCTGTTTTTTTATACATTTTTAGATAGTCTGTAACGTCTAAAAAACATTCATCAATAGAATAAATATGTAAATCTTCTTTGGCAATAAAATCCAAATAAATACTAACAACTTCGCTACTTTTTTCTAGGTAAAGACTCATACGAGGTTTTACTATCATATATTTTATATGTTTGGGTATTTCGTATAATCTAGTACGAGATTTAATGCCTAAGCTTTTTAAATAAGGGGTAATTGCTAGTGTAATAGCGCCATTTCCTTGATTAGGATTTGCAACAACTAATGGAATTTTGAAAGGATCTAATTTACGTTCAATGCATTCGCAAGATGCAAAAAAGCTTTTTAAATCTATACACAAAATATTTCTTTTTACATATACAGTTTCCATAAGCGCCCCCAAACGTAAGTTTGTATTAATTATAACTCTTAATGGGTATTTATACAATTCCTAAATTTGCCAAATAGTATGTAAAAATTTGCGTAATATTTAAATAATTTGATATAATTAATATATTAGATAAATTAGGAAGTGAATTTATGGCTATAGATCTTTATCCGCACAATAAAAAAGCTTATGAAGCTGTTAAAAAAATGTTTAAAACCAAAAATAAAGCAGCAGTTATTCATCCAACTGGAAGTGGTAAAACGACTATTGCTATAGAAACAATGCTTGATTATGCCGAAGGTAGAATTTTATATTTGACATCAAGTTATCAAATTTTAACAAAATTCTCAGAAACTGTTAAATCATTTGGCCTAGGTAAAAATGAATTGCCTAATTTAAGTGGACAAATTTATTCTAATTTACTTTCGTTTGAAGAAAAAGATTTTGATACCCATTTTGATTTAATAATTCTTGATGAATTTCATAGATGTGGCGCTCCCGAATGGAATAAAGGTGTAGCAAAATTACTTGCTAAAAATCCTGATGCTAAAGTTTTAGGATTAACTGCCACTAATGTAAGATTTTTGGATAATGAAAGAGATATGGCTTATGAATTATTCGAAAATTCTATAGCATCTAAAATGACTTTGGCTGAAGCTTTATTAGAAGAGGTTTTGCCTATACCAACATACGTATCTTTAATAGATTCTTACAATAAAGATATAGCGGAATTAGAAGAAAGAGTTGCTAAGATTAAAGTTGCTAGTACTAAAGAACAAGCTTTAGAAAAATTAAAAAAGATTAAAAGAACTGTGAGTAGTTTACCTCATGTGGATCAGATGCTTGCGAAATATATTACAAAAAAAGATGGTAAATTGGTAGTTTTCTGTAAGGATATAGCGCATTTAGAAGAAGTAAAACAAAATATCAATAATATATTTGGTCAAGTTAATTCGAATATTTCAGTATTTGAAGTTGATTACAAAGTTAATGATCCGGAAAATGTAGTAAAAAAATTTGAAGAAGCAGAAGATGATACCTTAAAAGTTTTACTTACAATCGATATGTTAAATGAAGGTGTACATTTAAAAGATTTAGATGGAGTAGTTATGTTGCGTCGTACTATTTCGCCAATTATATTCTTACAGCAACTAGGTCGTGCTTTAAGCGTTACCGGCAAAAAGAATCCATTAGTGATTGATGTTGCGGATAATATGCGTGCTACAGAAAGTATTTATAGTTTATACACTGAATTTGAACAATTTTCGAGAATGGCAGAAGAACAAATATTATTAAGTGATTTTTCTTCTGAAGAAAAAAATATTAAATTGGCAAAACTAAAGGAACAAAGAGCAAAATTCTCAGTAATAGATGTAATGCAAGAAACAACCGATTTAATAACTAGCTTAAAGAAATTTGTGGGATTTGGGTTTGATGAATACTATGAACTTTTAAAAGTTTATTATGAAGTAAATGGTAATATTGATGTTCCTTCAAATTATATAGTTAATGGTATTACGTTAGGTAGATGGATTGTAAAAATTAGAGCTAATAAAAAGGCTGGTAATTTAACTCCAAACCAAATAGAAATGTTAGATAAGTTAGGAATGATTTGGAGTAAGTTAGAAGATTCTTTTATCATGGGATATAACTATGCGAAAAAATATTATGAAGAAAATCATAATTTATTAGTTCCGGCAACATACCAAATTGAAGAATTTGGACTAGGGAATTTTATTAGAAAGCAAAGATCTTATTATAAAGCAGGAAAGTTATCTCAAGAAAGAATAAAATTATTAGAAGATATTGGTATGGTGTGGGATGTTAGAGAGTATGAATTTAATCAAGGCTATAAATATGCTTTAGATTATTTTAAAGAACATCATAATTCAGATGTTCCCGAAGGATATACAGTTGATGGCTTTGATTTAGCTGCCTGGTTAAATCAAAAGCGAAAATATAAAACTAAAGGTACATTAACACCAGAAGAAATAGCGCTACTTGATAAACTTAATTTTGATTGGAAAAATTTTGAAGATGATTGGAATAAAAATTTTGCAGTAGCGGAAAGCTATTTTAAAGAACATAATCATTTAGATGTTTCAAAAAAAGATGATCCAGAATTATATAAATGGGTGGCTAACCAAAGAGCTAGATTTAAAAAAGGCTCAATAAAACCTGAAAGAAAAGTTCTACTGGATTCAATCGGGATGATTTGGGATTTATTAGAGTATCGTATTCTAGAAGGTTATAAGTATGCCAAAAAATATTTCTTAGAATTTGGTAACTTAGAAGTGCCTAAAGATTATGTGTTTTTAGAAAATCCTGAATTTGATTTTTCAAAGTGGTGTATTGAAATGCAAAAAATGCGTTTTAGAATGACCAAAGAACAAATTGAATTACTTGATTCAATAAATTTCAATTGGGGTCCAAGTTATAATAACTGGCAAAAAAATATTAATAAGTATCAAGAAGAAAAAATGAGTGGTGAACCTTTAAGCCCTGAAATTCTTAAGTGGCAAAAATCTACATTGGAACAACTAAAAAAACATCAACTTTCTGTTAAACAAGTCGAAATGCTTTATACGTTTGGAATAATTACAGATATAGAATATA
This sequence comes from Bacilli bacterium, assembly GCA_017442305.1. Classification (GTDB taxonomy): domain Bacteria; phylum Bacillota_I; class Bacilli_A; order RF39; family UBA660; genus RGIG2951. The sequence continues at coordinate 23,202 of JAFRZY010000026.1, forward strand.
CAAACTATATTAGTGAGGAAGAAAGTGTAAATGTTCCAAAATTATAATGAATTTATTAATTATTTATTTTCTTTACAAGATTTAAAATATAAAGAATTTAATAAAAAATTAATATTTACAAAATACGAGATTATTGGTATTCAAGTACCCCGTCTTCGAAAGATTGCTAAAGAAATAATTAATAGCAATTATAAAATGTTTTTAGATAATGTTGGTTCAACATATTTTGAAGAAGTCTTTATTGAAGGGCTAGTAATAGCGAGTCTACCAGAATCAGAGTTAATGAGCTATTTACCAAAATTTATTTTAAAAATTGATAATTGGTCTATTTGCGATTCATTTTGTAATAGTTTAAAGATCATCAAAAGTAATCCTTCAAAATATTTTGAATATTTTAGCGAATATATTCCTAACAAAGAGGAGTTTACAGTAAGAGTAGCTTTGGTAGTATTTTTAAATTTTTATGTAGATAAAGAATATTTATATAAAATATTTGAATTAATTGATCAAATAAAATTGGATAAATATTATACTAATATGGCAATTGCTTGGTTACTAGCCGAAATGTTTATAAAATATCCAGAAGAAACAAAAAGGTATTTAACTAGAACTAAGATAAACAATTTTACGTTTAATAAAACGATTAGTAAAATAAATGATTCGTATCGTGCAAGTGAAGATGTGAAAATAAAATTAAAAGAATTACGGAGGAAATAATGAAAAAATTAGATATTATTTATGAAGATAAAGAGATATTGGTAATTAATAAGCCAACTAAAAAGTTAACTATCGCAACTTCAAAAGAGCAAAATAGAACTCTTTATCATGAAGTAAGAGAATATATTAAAAAACAAAATCCTCGTAATAAGGTTTTTATTGTTCATAGATTGGATAGAGATACATCAGGAGTTATTTTATTTGCTAAATCAGAAAAATTAAAAAGATTGTTGCAAGATAATTGGGATTATTTATGTCAATCGCGCGAGTACTTAGCTATAGTTGAAGGTAAACCGGCTAAGAAAAAAGATACTATTAAATCATATTTAACAGAAACTAAAACTTTACAAGTTTATAGTACGAATGATCCAAAAAAAGGGCGCCTTGCTATTACGGAATACGAAGTATTAAGTAGTAATAAAAGTTATTCTCTAATTAAAATTAATATTAAGACAGGAAGAAAAAATCAAATAAGAGTTCATATGAGCGATATAGCTTGTCCTATAGTGGGCGATAAAAAATATAATGCCAAAACTAATCCTATTAATAGATTGGGTTTACATGCGAAAGTTTTAGAAATAAAACATCCTATAACTAAAAAAGTAATGAAGTTTGAAGCTAAGACTCCCAAAATAATGGAGCTGATGTTTGGTGGTGAATAATATGGATGTAACTGCTGAAATTCCTTCTATTAATTTGTTAGAAAAAATAGTTATGGATGATATATATTTCTTTGAATTTTCTAATAACAAAGAAAAAGAAATATATGGTTTTTCTGTAGAAGTATTAAAAAAACATTTAAAAGAATTTATTATGCACCATTTAAATCATCCAAGTCTTAATCCTAAATTTATAGAAAGAGCAAAATATTATAACGATAAATTTAATATGGATATTCCTAAATTTAGAAACAATAATAATGGATTAGATTCAGAATTAGTATCGGTTGTTATGCAAAATGTTGAAGGCTTAAATAATCCTTTAGCGAAAGCTAGAGCTATATATTTAAATTTAGCAAAAGTTTTATGCTATGATGAACATGCTCCAGCTTATAATCAAAATTTAGATAATCCAACCATGCAGGATATTTATTTTAAAAATACAAGTGATATTACTTTAAAAAATAATAGAGTTACATGTAATACTTGGGCTTTAGTATATACTGAGTTTTTAAAAAATATTGGAATTGATGCTAAAGTAGTGGGTAACGGAAAACATAAAAAAGTAGAATTTGAAATAGAAAATACAATATATACAGCAGATGCTACTAATAGTTTCTTAGATAAAGACAATATTTATTTAAATGATTTTACAAGAATTAAACTAAATAGTCCAACTTATGGTTTTAGTGGTAAAGATAAATTAGATGATCATCAAATAGGGTTTAATCCGTCTTCAATTGTTGAACAGTACGAAGAGTTTTCTAAAAATCACTATGCATTATCAGCGATGCGTTTAACAACAGGTAATCCGGAAATAGATATGATAGTTTCAAAACTAGATTATTTAAGTACACTTGCATATCATTTGCCCCAAATAGAAGCAGTTGGTTATTTAAATCAAATGGTTAGATCAGAAAATAAAATATTTACAGCTAACGAAATAAATAATATTATGCCAAGACAAATAAGGTTAAGAGATAGTGAAGGATTAAGCTATACATCTTTAGTTATTGCAATAAAAAATAATGATGAGTTTATTTATAAGCTATTACATATTCCAGAAGGATTGATAACTGTCGAAAAAGAATATTTTGAAAACTTGCTTGCCAATGGTGAGATGTTAGATGATGGTAATATCCCGGGAATTGGAGAGTTTAATCGATAAGATGCAAAAAAGCATCTTTTTTTATGTCAACTAAGTTATCGACAGTTGACAGGAGGGGGGGGTATATTATACTAATCCTAGATAGTAGAAAGTAGGATAGTATATGAAGAATAAAAAGACAGTAATTACGGTAACTAGTATAGTAGCAGTACTCCTAGTAATAATTGGAGTAACTTATGCATATTGGTTAGTAACAAAAACGCAAACTAACCAAAATGTAATTTCGTCAGGATGTTTAGATATCACACTAAGTGGTGAGAAAAACGATATTGAACTGCAAGATCAATTTCCGTTAAGTGATACCGAAGGAATGAAACTAACGCCATACGAATTTACAGTAACAAATAACTGTAGTACATCTGTTGATTATCAAGTAAATTTGGAAAGTATAGGAGATAG
>JAFRZY010000027.1 GCA_017442305.1 Bacilli bacterium
CTTAATAGTTCTACGATCTCATCACTTGATTTAGAATCCAAGTTTCCTGTTGGTTCATCTGCAAGTATTATTGTTGGATTAGTTACTAATGCTCTGCCAATTGATGTTCTTTGTTGTTGACCTCCTGATAGTTCATTAGGCAAATGATTTTTTCTACTTTCTAGTCCTAACAAATTAATTAAAGAATTAAGATATTCTTTATTTGGTTTTCTATTATCCAAATCTAAAGGTAATGTAATATTTTCTTCCACATTTAAAATAGGAATTAAATTATAGAATTGATATACTAAACCTACCTGTCTTCTTCTAAAAATTGCAAGTTTATCATCATCAAGTTCATAAATATCTTTTCCATCAATAAATACTTTTCCTGATGTTGGACGATCCACTCCACCGATTAAATGTAATAAAGTAGATTTACCTGAACCTGATGCACCAACTATTGCAACAAATTCCCCTTTTTCAACAGAAAAAGACACATTATCAAGAGCAACTACCTTAGTTGTTCCTTTACCATAAATCTTTGTAAGATTTTCAACTTTTAATATTTCCATAAATATTCTCCTTCCGTTCTTACAAATAAATTATATTACTCCAAAGTTACAACTAAGTTACAAAATGAAAAAAAGTAGAATTTTTTCTACTATTCTTCCATTGAATTAAAAATTTCACCAGTAATATTTATTATTTCTAAAACAGGAATTTTAGTTTTATCAATTAACATAACATATTGTTCTACCATATCAATCTTTTTAACAATACCTATTTTTTCAACATATTTACCACCTATTTTTTTATCATCGTAAACAAAATAGGTTAAAATTATCTCAGGTTTCAGTTTTAAATTTTCTAATATATATTGTAATTTATTATTTAAAACAACTTTTAATCCATCATCTATTTCAATTCTTTTATCTGTAAGTCTTGCTGTTTCTTTTATTGCTTCATCGTATCCTGTTAAAGCCGAGAAAGGTGCAAACTGTGCAGAACGAGCCTCAATACTCATTTGAGGATGTTTTTTAGATATATAGTGAGGAAGATTTATTATGTCATCATAATTCTTATCCATTATCCTTTATGACCTCCTATTTGTCCGTTTCTATCAATTGTAGTTCCACCCTCTTCTAAATTCATACCTTTTAATATAGCATTTTTTCCATACTTACTTTTTATTGATAGCAAAACATTTTGAAGTTTATTTTCTTCTTGTTCTTCCTTCTTTTGAATTTTATTCTTTTCGTCTAATTCCTGATAATTAGTAAATAGATCAAATTGTTGATATTGTGGTTTATCTTTAACTTTATCCTTATCAATAACATTATTTGCAACAATATTAATTCTTCTAATTAATAAATCTTTATTAACTATTCTCTCATATAATTCTACCATCTTTTCAATAATAACTTTTGATGATGAAGTATAATGGTCTATATTAATTGTTCCATGAGAATGCTTAGGAATATCTCTTCCATAGTGATCGGTTGTTATCTCACCATTATATTTACTTCTGATAGATGGAGTTGTCAAATTCTCAATGTCATATCCTACTGTCATAACTAATTGGTCTGTTACCAATTTTTTTGATACCAAATCTAATGATAATAAATCAGCCATTTCCTTAACTATTAATTTTGCTTTTTTATAATTATATGGACAATGCAATACTTGCCCTGAACCTAAACTCTTCCTATCTGGTTTATATGCTTTTATATCTTTTATAGTACATGGTTCCCAACCCCATGCATGATCTATCAATAATTCTGCATTAATTCCAAATAACTTATATAATAAATCTTCATTTTCAATTGAACATCTTGCAATATCACCCATTGTATATAATCCATTGGATTCTAATTTTTTAGCATACCCATTTCCAACCCTCCAAAAAGATGTTAAAGGTTTATGATGCCATAATGTTTTTTTATAACTTAATTCATCCAGTTCTGCCATTCTTACACCAAATTTATCTGGTTCTGTGTGCTTAGCAACAATATCCATCGCTACTTTTGCCAAATACATATTTGTTCCTATTCCACCAGTGGCAGTAATTCCTGTTGTTTCATATACATCATGAATCATCTTTGTTACCAATTCTCTTGGTGTCATATTATTGTAATTAAGATAGTTTGTTATATCGCAAAACACTTCGTCTATTGAATAAACATATATATCTTCTGGTGCTATATATTTTAAATATACATTATAAATTTTAGTACTATAATCCATATAATATGCCATTCTTGGTGGAGCTATTATATAATCTAATTCTAAACTTTTATCTTTTTTTAATTCTAAATCATTTACGGATTTATTTGTAAATGGTTTATAGTAATTTGCTTTTTTTCTTTGATAATTAACTTCCTTAACCTTTTGTACAACTTCATATAATCTTGCTCTTCCGCCTAAACCATATTGCTTCATTGATGGGGTAATCGCCAAGCAAACTGTTTTTTCTGTTCTACTTTCATCCGCAACAACTAAATTAGTAGTTAAAGGATCTAAACCTCTTTCTCTACACTCAACAGAGGCATAA
>JAFRZY010000028.1 GCA_017442305.1 Bacilli bacterium
AAAATTAAACAGAATTGTACTAGATGAATTTATTGATAAGATATATATAGGCAATATAAACCCAGAAAATAAAAAAAGGACATTCCGAATAGATTGGAATGTAAAAGCAGATTAGCATTTGGCATAAGGAACTCCTCCACACGGAGGAAAAGATCCTGGAACTAGTTACGGAGATATTTTAGAAAAAGATATCAATTTACAAATTGCTTTGTTTTTAGAAAGAGAACTTTCTAGTAGTGGAGCAACTGTAATTTTAACTAGAGAAGGTGATTATGATTTAAGTACAGCAAACGCTGTATGGCGTAAAAAAAGTGATTTTGACAATAGAATAAAAACAATTAATAATAGCAATGCTGATTTATATTTATCTATTCATTTAAACTATTTAGATGACGCTAGATATTTTGGGGCTCAAGTTTTTTATAATAAAGATAACAATGATTTAGCAAAAATCATGCAAGAAACCTTAAATAGTAAGTTGAAAAGTAATCGCAAAGAAAAAGGTATACCTAAGAATACTTACATGTATAGTAAATTAAAAGTACCTGGGTTATTAATAGAATGTGGTTTTTTATCAAATTATTATGAAAGGGAACTTTTAAAAACGACAACTTATCAACAAAAAATTGCCTCTATTATAAAAGAGGCAATAGTAGATTATTATTAAAATTCAAAATATTGCATGATGCGCTTTTTACTGCAGTCTAGTCCACTAGAGTAACAGTTGTTACCAATTAGTTTTAATAGCTTCTTTTCTGTGATTTTATTTTCAAAGTAAAGATTAATGTTATTAATTAAAATCACTGCTTTGTTAATAGCTTTTTTATAAACGTCTTCCCATGATTCATAGCTTATAATATTCATATCTGTAGGATTGCACCAATAGTGATGTTTTTTATTAAAAAAACTATTACTAACGGGCTCTTTATGCAAAGAATATGAAGCTAATTTCATGGTACTGTTAGGAAGTAAAAAATCAATTATTTTGTAGGCAAAAAGTTTTATTCCGAATGGGTCATACATTAGAATTCTATAAACATAATAACTTTGATTGTAACTAGTATTAAAAATATCTCCCATGCTATTAATATTAAATGTTTCTTTAAAGGCATAATTAATAGTGTTTTTTAGATTTTTAGAAAAAGTAACTTTTTTGCATAAATCTTTATAAATTTTATAATTTTTAAACTCTTTCTTTGTAATCTTATGATAGTAAAATGAATCAAGAGCTATTTCCGTATTAGTATGTATTCCTAAGTATTTTTTTGTATCTTTTTTTCTTTCAGAAGAAAATCTTCCGGTTTTATAAGTAATATATGGGTGTAAGGTACTATCAGATATGTAGTGATTAATTGTTCCATATAAATAACACATTATGTCTGAATTGTTTTTTAAATTATTGTCTTTTATAAAATTTATTATATTTATAATATATTTTTGAGTTTTATGTGTATGAGCATAATAGGCTAGATTTCTGATATGTTTTCCTTTTTTAAGACTTAGAAAGTTATAATAATATAAGTTATCAAAGCTTTGAGAAAACAGTTCGTATAAACGTTTATTTTGTTCAATTAAGATTTGAGTATTTTTATTAAGTTTATTCTTAACGTCATAAGCAAATACTGTATGCGTATAAATTGAAGGCATATTTATCACCTAGTAGTAATTATAACATTTATTTACTTTTTTTCACAGAATATTAACACTCAAAACCAATAAGCGTTCTATTAATTAGTTAAAAATTGTGTTATAATGAATAATAGGTGATGCTAATGAAAAACAAGACCTTTAAAACATTAGATGAACAAATAGCAATTTTAAAAGCAAAAAACGTTGTGGTAGACGATTATGATTATGTAAAAGATATTTTGCTGCGTGAAAATTATTTCTTTATAAGTGGATATCGTCACTTATTTGTAAAATCAGTTATTGAAAAAAATTATATAGAAAATACTAATTTTAGAGAACTTTATGCAATGTTTTATTTTGACCGTCAATTACGAAATATTCTCTTTAAAAACATCTTAATTGTTGAAAATAATATTAAAAGTATATTATCTTATATTATGTCAAAAAATCATGGGTTTAAAGAACAAAATTATTTAAATCCCAATAACTTTATAAAGGATTCTAGACGTAATAAGCAAGTTAATGATTTGTTAAAAAAAATGCATCGTCAAATAAGAGTTAATGGTAAACAACATACGGCAACTAGTCATTATATTAATAACTATGGTTATATTCCCTTGTGGGTAGTAGTGAAAGTTTTATCTTTTGGAATAGTAGGAGAATTATATACTATACTAAAAGCAGAGGATCAAAAAGAAATAGCAGATGTTTTTAAAGTTAGTGTTGATAATATGTTAGATTTTTTACCAATACTAGCTAATTATAGAAATCTATGTGCTCATGAAGATATTTGTTACGAGCATCGTACCCAAAAGGAAATAGCCAACAATCGTTTTCATGAATTGCTTGATATTCCAAAGATGGACGGAGAATATATTTATGGAAAAAATGATTTATTTTCTTTGGTTCTTATTTTGAAGCATTTATTATCACATGATGATTTTACTTTAATGTTAAACGAAATGTCTTTTGAAATTGATTTATTAGCAGGAAGATTAAAAGTTATAAACATCACCAAAGTATTAGATAAAATGGGATTCCCATTAAATTATCAAGAGTTAGCGAGGATGAATTAGATGAAAAAAAATAAAAATTTAACATCAGCAATTATATGTATTTTAGTGTTTTTCTTGGGTGTTGGAGCAATGTATGCTTTAATATATTTCTTTCCAACATCTTTAACTACTATTACTACAAGAGTTGAAAAAGATGTTACGGTTACTGATAAAGGCATAGCAGACGCTGTAGAAAAAGTATATGATTCAGTTGTAGTAGTTAAAACTTATAAAGATAATAAAGTTAAATCTTCAGGAACTGGATTTGTTTATAAAGTAGAAGGTAAAACAGCTTATATTTTGACAAATCATCATGTAATCGAAGGCGGAGACAAGATTAGGGTTGTATTCACAAACGAAAAAGAAGAGGAAGTGAAGATAGTCGGTAGTAACGAGTATGCTGATGTAGCTTTACTTTCAATTGATAAAGATAAAATTGTTGCAGTTGCAGAGATTGGTAATAGCGAAAAACTACGTGTTGGCGATACTGCTTTTGCTGTAGGAGCACCACTAGATTCTGCTTATTCTTGGTCGGTTACTAGAGGAATAATTTCTGGTAAAGATAGAATGGTTGAAGTCTCTCTAAATAACTCTAATGCTGCTGACTGGATAATGAGCGTATTACAAACAGATGCTGCTATAAATTCAGGTAATAGTGGAGGACCTTTAGCTAATTCTAATGGAGAAGTAGTTGGTATTACATCTTTAAAACTTGTTAGTAGTGGTATTGAAGGTATGGGATTTGCAATTCCAATCGAAACAGCATTAGAATACGCTAATATGTTCATAACTGGTGAGGAGTTTGTTCAACCATATTTAGGAGCATCAATGCTTAATGTAGCAGAAGCTGGATACTATAAAGAATTTGCTAAATATATAGAAGATTATGATTCTGAAACTGGGGTTTTATTAGCAGAAATAGAAGATGATAGCGCTGCCTATAAAGCTGGGTTAAAAACCGGAGACATTATAGTAGAATTAGATAACTATGAAATTAAAAATTTTGCGTATTTAAGATATTACTTGTATAAATATAAAGCTGGCGATAAGGTTACTATAAAATATTATCGTGATGGAAGTTTAAAAGAAGCAAAAGTCAAATTAACTGCTAAAAAAGATAATAATTAAAAGAATACTAACGTATTCTTTCCTAAATTGAAATTTCAACCGCACCACACGGTGTGGTTTTTTGATACAATAAAAAGAGCCCCACCCGGCAAGGAGGACTCATAAATGAATTATACCCAATTAACAGAAAAAAAGAAAGCCCAAATTGATATTTTG
>JAFRZY010000029.1 GCA_017442305.1 Bacilli bacterium
CGTTAAGTGATACCGAAGGAATGAAACTAACGCCATACGAATTTACAGTAACAAATAACTGTAGTACATCTGTTGATTATCAAGTAAATTTGGAAAGTATAGGAGATAGTACTAACGCAATCAAAGCAAGTGCTATTAAAGTAGCATTAAACGATGATATAAAACTATTAACAGTTGGAGGAAATACAGAACCAACAATAAGTGAAGCATATGAATCAAATAGAATTCTTTTTGGTACATTAGCTGGGTCTTCAGAAGAAACAGAAGAAGATACCGTAACATATGAATTGCGCATCTGGATAGATGCAAATGCGCCAATAAGCGAACAAAATAAATCATTCAGAAGTAAAATAAGTGTAACAATAGGACAAGGAATAATAAATCCGTATAAAGAAGGTACTTTAGCTTATGATATTCTTTCAAATTATGGCGGAGCAGATGCAATAACAAGCTTGAGTGCAGAATGGACAGAAGGAGATGCCTCAACGATAACAGCAGCATCAAATTATGTTGGAACATCAAACAACTATTGGTATGGAACTAGTTATAAATTTGATAAAGAAACCGGAAAATATACATTATCAGGGACACTAACACAAGCAACATTAACAGAATGTCGAAATGGGACAAAGACATGCGGAAAATATACATTAAAAAACGCAAGTTCAACATATGAAAATCAATGGTTATATGAAGTAACAAATTTTGGAACAAGTGGAGATTATGTAACAGCAAAAACTATCAAAGGAAGCAATGGATTTAGTGTAGTAACAACTGCGAGTGATGCAGGACTATATAAAGCGCAAGATGATTTAGGAACTTCGTATTATTTTAGAGGAGCGCCAACAAATAATTATGTTAAATTTGGAACGTACGCAGAAGATTTGGTAATTGAATTTGAAGAATATGATGAAGAAGCACAGGATTGGTTTCAGAGGACAATAAATATAAACGCAGGAAGTCCAATGTATTGGCGAATCGTGAGAATAAATGGCGATGGAACAATCCGAATGATATATGATGGAACATCACCAGTACAAAATGGAGTTGCACATACAGCAACAATAGCAAATACAGCATATAATGCTCATTATAATGAAGCAAAATATGTAGGATATACATATGATGTAAATGGAACAGAAACAGATAGTACAATTAAAGGTGTAGTAGATGACTGGTATGAAGCCAATTTAAAAGGAATTTATGGAAAATATATAGCAGATAGCATATTTTGTAATGATCGAGAAACATATAAGTATAAATATAGAGATAGTAATTATAGCGTAACAACAGATCCAAATCAAGCTGTGTATACAGACATAATCTATACATCCAAGATTAGATTAGAAACTGATAAAGCACCAGAATTAACATGTACAAATAAAAGTGATAGATATACAATAGACGAATCATTAGGAAATGGATTATTAAGCAATCCAGTAGGATTAATAACAGCAGATGAAGCATTTTTTGCAGGAGGAACAGACAAAAGCTATAATAATAATTATTATTTATATAACGGGGGTGTGAGCTATACTTCCACTCCTAATGAATTTTATGATTCCAATATCGAAGGCGATCAATTAACATATGTATGGACCGTTGGTGATTTGGACGTGGATGGTTTAGTATCCGCTAGACCTGTTGATTATTTACTAGATACTCGCCCAGTAATTAACTTAAAAGCCGATGTTAAGTTTACTGGAGATGGTAGAATAGACACTGATACTCCGTATGAAATTGTTATGAATTAAATATTTAAAAAACAAATCACCTATGTTACAATAACATTGGTGATTTTTTATGTTACAAATTAAAAATTTAACTGCAAGTGTTGAAAGAAAAAAAATAATTAATGGGTTAGATTTAGAAATAAATGATTCAGAAATTCATGTTTTAATGGGACCAAATGGTGTAGGAAAAAGTACTATTTGTAAAATTTTGTTAAAAGATGAAAATTATACTATATCTTCTGGTGTAATTATTTTTAATGGAACTAAGATAAATGATTTAAATACAACGGAAGTAGCGAGATTAGGAATTTATTTAGTTAATCAAAATCCAATTGGGATAGAAGGTGTAACTAATGCTGAAATGCTTAGAACAGCATTATCTGATATAACTGGTGAACGTGTTGGGATATTTGAGTTTAATAAAAAATTAGAAAATATTTGTAAAGAATTAGATATTCCAAAAGAATTTATTCATCGTGAAATTAATGTTGGCATGAGTGGTGGAGAACGCAAGAAAAATGAATTAATGCATTTATGGATGTTGGAACCTAAGTTTATTATTTTAGATGAATTGGATTCTGGATTAGATGTTGACGCTTTAAAAGTAGTTAGTGAATCAATAAATAAATATTATGAAAAGTTTAAACCAAGTATATTGATAATTACTCATCATAATAAGATTCTTGAATATATTAAACCGCATAAAGTTCATGTTCTAAAAGATGGAAAAATTATTAAAAGCGGAGATATTACCTTAGCCAAAGAAATCGAAAATTCAGGATTTACTGCATTCTAACAAGGCAAAGTGAGTAAGCGAGATTTAAAAATATGAATAACATAGTAATAGATAGAGAAGAATTTTGTTTAGAAGATTTTGACGGTGAAGTAAAAATTAATGTTAAGAAGTTAATTTTAATAATTAAGGGACATGTAGTTATAAAAGAGTGGATAAAAAATAATGAATTGGATTTAATGATTAATATGGAAGAAAATTCATCTTTAGAATATAATAGATTTGGCTTAGAGAACTCTGATAATAAGATAATTATTAATCAAAATAGTAATTCGAGAGTTATTTTTAAAGAATCTTTGTTAGTAGATAATGATTCAAAGTTAAAAATAAAAAATAATATTTTAGGTAATAATAATATTAGTGAAATAATAGTTAGAGCGGTATCAAAAGAAGATTCTAGGTTAGTGGTCGATGCTATTTTGGATGTTTTAGAAAACACTTTTGGTAATGAAGTAAAAGAAGATTTAAGAGGGTTAGAACAAGAAAATAGTAAGATTACAATAATTCCTGATATGCTAGTTGCATCATCCGAAGTAATGGCAAATCACAATGTTACAATAGGAAGCATTAGTAAAGAAGATTTATTTTATTTGTGTTCTAAAGGTTTAACTTTTGATAACGCTAAAAAGTTATTAGAGGTTGGTTTTTTAACAAGTATTTATGAAGATATAGAAATGCAAGAAAAAATAAAAGAAATTATAAAGTAATGGAGGTGAACTTATGAATAGAGAAGATTTTCCGATGTTAAAGCAAGATATAATATATTTGGATAATAGTGCGACTACATTAAAACCTGATTGTGTTTTAAATAAAATGGCGGAGTATTATAAAGAATATGGCGCTAATGCTCATAGAGGAGACTATGATATTTCCTATAAAGTAGATTTAGAATACGAAAATGTACGAGATTTAGTACGTGATTTAATAAACGCTAAAAGTAAAGAAGAAGTTGTTTTTACAAGTGGTACTACAGAATCATTAAATATGATTGTTAATGGTTTTTTTGAAAGTCTTTTAGAAGCCGGCGACGAAATAATTTTAAGTACTAGTGAACATGCTTCTAATATACTTCCTTGGTTTAGAATTGCTCGTAATAATGGATGTATTATAAAATATGTAAATCTTGATGATAATTATTATGTAACACTGGAAAATTTAAAAAAGGTTATAACTCCAAATACAAAAGTTATATCACTTGCTCATATTACTAATGTAATAGGTGATGTAAGACCAATAAAAGAAATTGCAAAGTTTGCGCATGAAAATAACATTTTTGTTGTTGTGGATGGTGCACAAAGTGTACCTCACATGAAAGTTGATGTTCAAGATTTGGATATAGATTTTTTAGCTTTTTCTGCCCATAAGATGCTAGGGCCTACTGGTGTTGGGGTGTTATATGGAAAAAAAGAATTATTAGAACATTTAGAACCTACTATATTAGGTGGGGGAATGAATGAGTCTTTTGATAACGAAAATGCCGTAATATTAAAAAGTTTACCTACGAGATTAGAAGCTGGGACTCCTAATATTGCTGGAGTAATAGGATTTGGAGCGGCTATTAAATATATGAATCAAATTGGATATGATAGAATAATAGATAGAGAAAGATATTTAAGAAATTATTTGATTGAAAAATTAGTTAGAATACCTCATATTGATATTATCAATTTAGAAAGTGATAGTGGGATAGTTGCGTTTAATGTAAATGGCATTTTCAGTCAAGATGTAGCTTATTACCTAAATAAATATAATGTTTGTGTAAGAGCTGGTAATCACTGTGCTAAAATTTTAAAAAATGCTGTTGGCGTTACAAATAGTATTAGAGTAAGTATAAGTTTTTATAATACAGAATCAGAAATAGATGATTTAGTAGAACTATTAAAAAACAAAGATAAAATTATGAAAGAGATGTTGTAATGGATACTAATTTAAAAAAAGAAATAATTATGGATCATTATTTGAATCCTAAAAACAAAATTACTACTGATGATTCTAGGTATGTTAAAGTTAATACAAATAATGAATCATGTATTGATAACTTAAACTTTTATGTTTTATTTAATGGTGATTTAATAGAAGATATTAAATTTGACGGGGAAGCTTGTGCTATTAGTACTTCCTCATCTTCGATAATGATTACTAATATGATTGGAAAAACTATTGCTGAAGCCGAAGAATATATTAATAATTTTGAAGCCATGATTAATGAAGAAAAATATAATAGTGATATATTAAATGAAGCAAATGCTTATGATGATATATATAAACAAAATAATCGTAAGAATTGTGCATTGCTTCCATATAAAGGAATTAAAAAGGCTATAGCGGAATACCGCAAATAGCCTTTTTGACTTTTGTAAATATATATGATATATTGAATATGTCAAGGAAACTTGCATAAAATAAAAAAGGAACACTTAATATTGCTAGTGTTGAGTGCTACCTATTTAAAGGGTTTGCACCTAACTATTTGTTAGGTGCTTTTCTATTTTATAGTTACAAAGAGTAATGCTATAAGTAGAAGAATAATTATGATTAAAGAAAAGATTAAAAAATCTTTCTTTTTCACAAGCATCACCTCCAATTCTGTCTTGGAGGTAGCACCCAACTATTAAATATTCCTATAAACATTATACAATAAGTAAACTACATTAACAATAAAATAACTTGAATTTAAAAGAAAATAATGATATATTAGTTTCATAAAGTGAAGCGAAAAGACTAGTAATAGAAGTTTATTTTAAATAGAGATCTAGTGGTTGGTGGAAACTAGAAAAATAAATCTATGAATCTACTTTTCAAACGGATTAATAAATCCCGGGTTGTTCCGTTATAAATAATTAAGAAATATAAAGGATGGTACCGCAGAATTGCTCCTTAAGGAGATTCTGTGGTTTTTATTTTAGAAAGGAAAGAGAATATGTTAGATATTAAATTTGTTAGAGAAAACAAAGAAATAGTAAAAGAAAATATTAAAAAGAAATTTCAAGAACACAAACTACCTTTGGTTGATGAAGTAATAGCACTTGACGAACAAATAAGAGCGTTAAAACTTGAAGGTGATGAACTTCGTAAAAACAGAAATACAATAAGTGGGGAAATTGGTTTGCTTATGCGTGAGAAAAAAGTAGAAGAGGCAAATCAAAAAAAAGCTGAGGTTGTAGCTATTAATGAAAAATTAGTTAGTATTGAAGAAAACGAAGCAAAATTAAATGAAGAACTAAAAAAGAAAATGATGGTTATTCCTAATATTATTGATGCTTCAGTACCAATTGGTAAAGATGATACTGAAAATGTTGAAATTGAGAAATTTGGTGAACCAGTTGTTCCAGAGTTTGAAATTCCGTATCATGCTGATATTATAGAAAAATTGTGTGGTTTAGATAAAGAGTCTGCAGGACGTACTAGTGGTAATGGCTTTTATTACTTAATGGGCGATATTGCAAGACTTCATTCAGCAATGCTTTCATATGCAAGAGATTTTATGATTGATAAAGGCTTTACTTACTGTGTTCCACCATTCATGATAAGAAGTGATGTTGTAAGTGGAGTTATGTCTTTTGATGAAATGGAAGCAATGATGTATAAAATTGAAGGTGAAGATTTATTCTTAATTGGAACTTCAGAACATTCAATGATTGGTAAATTTAAAGGACAACTTATTCCAGAAAAACAACTTCCTTTAACATTAACTTCATATTCTCCGTGTTTTAGAAAGGAAGTAGGAGCTCACGGAATTGAAGAAAGAGGAATTTACAGAGTACATCAATTCGAAAAACAAGAAATGGTAGTATTGTGTAAAATGGAAGAAGCAATGGATTGGTACAACAAAATGTGGAAATTCACTGTTGATTTCTTCCGTAGTTTAGATGTTCCAGTAAGAACGCTTGAATGTTGTAGTGGAGATTTAGCAGATCTTAAAGTTAAATCTTGTGATATAGAAGCATGGAGTCCAAGACAAAAGAAATATTTTGAAGTTGGTTCATGTTCTACTTTAGGTGATGCGCAAGCTAGACGTTTGGGAATACGCGCTAAAGGTGAAGAAGGGAATTATTTAGTTGCAACTTTAAATAATACAGTACTTGCTACCCCTCGTGGATTAATTGCGGTATTAGAAAACAATGTTAATGCAGATGGTAGTGTTAATATCCCAGTTGCATTAAGACCATACATGGGTGGAAAAGAAAAAATAGAGATTAATAAATAAAAAGAAGAGCTTTCAAACTCTTCTTTTTATGTGTCAACTAAGTTATCGACAGTTGACAGGAGGGGGGGGTATATTATACTAATCCTAGATAGTAGAAAGTAGGATAGTATATGAGAAATAAAAAGACAGTAATCACTGTAACTAGTATAGTAGCAGTACTCCTAGTAATAATCGGAGTAACATATGCATACTGGTTAGTAACAAAAACTCAAACTAATCAAAACTTAATTAGTTCTGGTTGTTTAGATATAACATTAAATGGTGAGAAAAATGATATTGAGTTAACTAATCAATTTCCACTAAGCGATGAAGATGGAATGAAACTAACACCATACGAATTTACAGTAACAAATAACTGTACAACAAGTGTAGATTATCAAGTAAATTTGGAATCAATTGGAGATAGTACTAATGCCATAAAGGCAAGTGCTATTAAAGTAGCTTTAAACGATGAAATAAAACTACTAACAGCTGGAGGAAATGCAGAACCAACTCTAAGTGAAGCATATGAATCAAATATGATTTTATATGGCACATTAGCTGAGTCTTCAGAAGAAACGACAGATGATACAATAACATATGAATTGCGTATATGGATAGATGCAAATGCTCCAATAAGTGAAATGAATAAAACATTCACAAGTAAAATAAGTGTAACAGCAGGACAAGGAGTAATAAATCCATATAAAGAAGGAACACTAGCATATGATATTCTATCTAACTATGGAGGAGCAGATTCAATTTCAAAAATAAATACTAAATTAACGGCAGGAGATACTAATACAACATCTCAAAAAGAATATTGGGAACCTTATGCAAAATATTGGTATGGAAGCTCATATACATTTGACGAAGAAAATGGATATACTTTATCAGGGGTATTAACTCAAGCAACATTAGAAGAATGCCGTAATGGCACAAAAAACTGTGGAAATTATACGTTTGCTAGAACTGAACCAGATTATAGTGGTATAGAAATATATGAAATAACATCATTTGGTACGGGATCAGCGGTATCAAACAGTGATGTAACCTTTAAAAAAATAAAAGCAACTAATACTTTTGCAAATGTAATTGGTGATGGTGAAGTCGGTTTATATAAAGCCAAAGATGATTTAGGAACAAGTTATTATTTTCGTGGAGATGTAGAAAATAATCATGTTAAATTTGGTGTAGAATCAGTTTATCAAATAGTATATAATAGCGATGAAATAGTTTTTGAAACTAAAAAAGTAGACAAACAGTTTTCAAACATGGAAGAATGTATGAATAGCGAAGAATTTAAAAATGCTGATGCTGAAACAGATTTAGATGTTTGGTGTGCAAGAGATACAGAAGCAACTGAGGAATCTTATATACTATTTTATGATGTTGGTGGATATGAAACAAAAAAAATAACCGATACTGCGAAGTTTTCGAATAGTTTAGAATGTTTATCTAGTGATAAATATAACACGCTTACTGGGGTATATGGAGAAGAAAATGTGTGGTGCGAAAAGACAGGGGAAGGGAATCCAATTTATTGGCGCATCGTTCGAATTAATGGCGATGGAACAATCCGTATGATTTTTGATGGAAACAGCGCTATAGTAGAAACCAAATATAACAACAACTATGATAATTCAAAGTATGTTGGTTATACTTATAATGATGGAACAGGAAAGCAAGCAGATAGTACTATTAAGGGTTTAGTGGATTCATGGTATAAAGATAATTTATCAGAAAAATATGGTAAATATATTGCTGATGGAATATTTTGCAACGATAGAGAAATAGCAGAAAAAGTAGAAGTGTATCCTGGTTTATATCATGAATACTATGCGCCTTATAATAGATTAAATAATCTATCCCCACAGCTTACATGTCCAAATAAAAATGATAGATATACAGTGAATGATAAAATTGGTAATGGGTTACTTACTTATCCAGTTAGTTTAATAACGGCAGATGAGGTAATGTTTGCTGGATCATTGCTAAATAGCAATACTAGCAATGATCATTATATGTTCTCCGATACATGGACTATTAGTCCTGCGTTTCAAGCCGCCGAAAGTTATATACATGCTTATTATTCAATTGGAAATGGGAAATTAGCAGATAAATATCTCGCTTGGACGTATGATGTTCGTCCTGTAATTAACTTAAAAGCCGATGTTAAGTTTACTGGTAATGGTCGAATAGATACAAATAGTCCATATGAAATAGTTATGGAATAAATAAAATAGAAGGGTTTTAAAACTCTTCTTTTTTTGTTATAATACTTTCATTGAAGTGAGTGATTATTATGAATATGCCAAATATGCAAGAAGCTAAAATTAGAACCAAAAATCCAGTAAAGCATATTGAACAAGATTTAAAATTAGAAGAAAAATTTAAAGGTAAAAAGTATTTTTTAAGAACTTATGGTTGTCAAATGAATGTTCACGATTCAGAAGAAATTAGAAGATATTTAGAATTATTAGGATTTGAAGGAACTGAAGTATTAGAAGAAGCAGATATTGTTGTACTTAATACATGCGCAATAAGAGAAAATGCACATGATAAAGTATTTGGGTTTTTAGGGCGTTGTAAACATATTAAAAGAGATAAACCAGAACTAATAGTGGCAATTGGTGGTTGTATGAGCCAAGAAGAAAGTGTTGCCAATGAAATTAAAAATAAACATCCTTATGTTGATATAGTATTTGGTACTCATAATATTAATGAATTACCTAAAATGATTTTAGAATGTAATCATAAGCAAAATATTAATGTTTATTCATATGAAGGAAATGTATATGAAAATATAGAGTATAGTAGGGATTCTAAAATAACCGCTTGGGTTAATATTATGTATGGTTGTGATAAATTTTGCACTTATTGTATAGTTCCTTATACTAGAGGAAAACAAAGAAGTCGAAAGATAGATAAAATTTTAGAAGAAGTTCAAACCCTAAAAGAAGAAGGCTATCAAGAAATAACTTTGTTGGGTCAAAATGTAAATGCCTATGGTAAGGATTTAGAAGACAATGTTGATTTTGCAACACTTTTAGAAGAAACTGCTAAAATAGGGATACCTCGCATTCGCTTTGTAACATCACATCCATGGGACTTTACTGATGAAATGATTGATTTGATTGCTAAATATCCTAATATTATGCCGTATATTCATTTGCCTTTACAAAGTGGATCAAATAATATTTTAAAATTAATGGGTAGAAGATATACTAAAGAAGAATATTTAGAATTGTTTCATAAGATTAAAGAAAAAATACCTAATGTTGCAGTAACAACTGACATTATAGTGGGATTTCCTAATGAATCTGAACAAGATTTTTTAGACACTTTAGAAGTTGCAAATGAATGTAAGTATGACGGTGCTTTTACTTTTATCTATTCTCCTAGAGAAGGTACTCCTGCTAGTAAAATTAAGGATAGTGTATCTTTAAAAGAAAAAGAAGAACGTTTACAAAAGTTAAATGTTTTAGTAAATGAATATTCATTAGAAAATAATAAGAAATATATTAATAGAGTAGAGAATGTATTAATACTAGGGGAAAGCGAAAAAGATAAAAATAAAGTTTATGGTTATACCGAAACTATGAAATTAGTTAATGTAAAAGCAGATAATAGTGTAATTGGTAAAATTGTTCCAGTATTAATTACTGATGCTAAGAGTTTTAGCTTAGATGGAATTATAAATTAAAAGCATAATGAAAAGTTATGCTTTTAAAATATCCAAAAATATATTATACTAGATATAGAATAAAATATGGTGATAGTATGAAAAACAGATATAAATTTTCATTATTAATAATTGCTATACTTTTAGCATTTTCAATGACTGTTGGTACCAGTTATGCTTTTTGGAGTACCACTCATACTCAAACCGGTACTAATGATGTTGCTGCAGGATGTTTAAAAATAGAAGTTAACGATTTAGATGTAGAAGGGCTTTCTACTAGTATTAATTTAACTAACGCATATCCTAAAAATGATGTTTTGGGATTGCAATCGAAACCATATACATTAACAATAAAGAATGTTTGTGATATTAAAGCTAGTTATACAATCTCTTTAAATACGTTATCTAGTTCAGGCTTAACTGAAGGTGAAATAAAATATCATTTTGTAAAAACATCGCCAACTGAAACTTTTATGAATCCAGCTTTAATTAATACAATGGATGTTTTAGAAATAAATTCAGAAATAGCAGCTGGTATAGATGGCGAAATCCATTCATCTTATGAATTAGCATCAGGAGTGTTAAATGGACAAGTAGAAAATGTAACTGATTCAGTAACATACAATTTGCGTTTGTGGATTGATAATGATGCTAGCAATAGTATTATGGGAAATACATATAAAGCCGCAATTGCGGTATATGCAGTGGCATCCAATTAAAAAAACACCTTATGGTGTTTATTTTTTTAAATTCTTTTCAAAGTTCCAAGAATCTTTACACATATCTTCTAAAGATTTTTTGGCAACAAATCCTAATTCTTTTTCAGCTTTTTTAGTATCTGAATAACATTTTGCAATATCTCCCGGTCGACGTTCTGTAATTTGATACTTTATTGTTAAGTTATTAGCTTTTTCGAAAGCTTGAATCATTTCTAAAACACTGTAACCTTTACCTGTTCCGATATTGTATATGTATAATCCTTTTTCTTCTTTAATTAATTTTTCTAAAGCTTTTTCGTGAGCAATAGCTAAATCAACTACATGAATGTAATCTCTAACTCCAGTACCGTCTAGAGTATCGTAATCGTTACCAAATACTTTTAGTTCTTCTAATTCGCCTTTAGCTACTTTGGTAATAAATGGCATCAAGTTAGCAGGAATACCTACAGGCTCTTCGCCAATTAAACCACTTTCGTGTGCTCCTACTGGATTAAAGTATCTTAATATTGCAATATCCCAAGTGTTATCAGCAGCGTATAGATCTTTTAATATTTTTTCTACAAAGAATTTACTTGTACCATATGGGTTAGTAGTATCTCCAGTTTTAGATTCTTCGTTGATTGGTACATTATCAGGAGTACCATAAACTGTTGCGCTAGAAGAGAATACCAATTTTTTAACATTATGACTATCCATTATTTCTAATAAAAATAGAATTGTTGAAACATTATTAATATAATATTTAACTGGTATTTTTGTGGATTCTCCAACAGCTTTAAATGCTGCAAAATCAATTACAGCATCTATTTGATTTTCTTCAAATATTTGATTTATTTTATCTTTGTTAATTAAATCTTCTTGATAAAATTTAAAATCTTTGCCTGTAATTTTTTTGATGTTTTCTAAAACCTCTGGTTTACTATTTGAGAAGTTATCGACAATTATAACCTCGTGATTATTGTTAAGTAGTTCAACTACTGTATGTGAGCCAATGTATCCAGCTCCTCCTGTAACTAATATTTTCATATTTATCCTCCTAATTTATTATACCAAATAAAAGATAATAAAAAAACTAGATATTTTTATCTAGTTACTTTATTATTGGTAGCGAGAGAGGGGATCGAACCCCCGACCTACCGGGTATGAACCGGTCGCTCTAGCCAGCTGAGCTATCTCGCCATTTCGGTTGACAATTTGAATTATATCAAATAATAATTAATTTAGCAACTTTTTTTGTATATTTTAAATTAATTATTTAAATTATAGTTGTTATAATATAAGCCTTTTATCCTTTTTGTGTGTATTAATTATTGTTTTTGCTTATTATTTGGTGTAAAATGAATATATGGAGTGATAACAATGGAAAAAGACAAGAAGATATTATTAGGAATAATTGGGTTGATAGTTGTAGTAGCTGCTGTAATAGTGGTGTTATTAGTAAAAGATAATAAAGTTGTTTATTCAGAAGATGAAGTTAAATTTAAAGAAGAATATGAAGCTTTAAATAATCAAGGGAATAATTATAATGATAAAAAGTATTTAGAACTAAATATTATTGAAGATAATAATGTGGTTTATGCAACTGAAGAAGAAATAGTAACAATACTAGAAGAAGGCGACGGAGTAATTTATTTTGGATTTCCTGGATGTCCTTGGTGTAGAGCAATGATTTCTCCTCTTTTAGAAATAGCAAATGAAAATGATATAAAAAATATTTATTATTTAAATATTTTGGAAATGCGTGATTCTTATAAAGTTGAAGATAAAAAAGTTCTTCGTACAAAAGAAGGAACCGATGCTTATTATAAGATATTAAAAGAATTAGAAGAATTTTTAAATGATTATAGTATTACTGATGCTAAAGGAAAAGAATATAAAACCGGAGTTAAAAGATTATATGCTCCAACTGTTGTAATGGTAAAAGATGGGGAAGTTAAAGCTTTTCACGAAGATGTTTTACCTTCATTAGAAGACCCTTATCAAGGATTAACTGCTGAACAAGATAAAGAACTAAGAAGTGTATTTACAGAAATGATTAATAAATATCACGGAAATGTTTGTACTAAAGAAGGATGCTAAGCACGTAAGTGCTTTTTTTCTTGTTTAAATATTTTATTTATCTTATAATAAATACAGGTGAGGTTTATGAAGATAATAACATTGTTACCAGCAGATCAGTATATTGTTATCAATAAAACAATTCTAACTGAAATAGATAAAAAAAATCTTATAAATCTTTATGAACCGATTATTGGAGCTAGTGCTGTAAGTCTTTATTTAACTCTGTGGAGTGATTTAGATAAATTAGAACTAATGAGTATCGATTATACTCATCATCATTTAATGACTTTGCTTAAAATGGATTTGAATACTATTAAACTAAGTAGAGAAGCTTTAGAGGGTGTTGGACTTTTAAAAACATATTTTAAAAGCGGTAATATTAACAGTTATATTTATGAACTTTATTCTCCTCTTTCAGCTAGTGAATTTTTTAATCATCCAATATTTAATATAGTTCTTTATATTAATATTGGAAAAATGGAATATGAGATGTTAAAAAAACAATATAATAAAATTAATGTTGATTTAAAAGAATATGAGGATATTACTAAAAGAATTGATGAAACTTTTGAATCGGTTAATAGTGAAATTAATGTGGATGCTAGAGAAAGAACTATAATGCCTGTTAGCACTATAAATGAAGTTGATTTTGATTTAATTATAGAAACTTTGCCAAAAAGTATTGTTAATAAAAGAACGTTTGATAAAAGAAATAGAGAACTTATTAACAATTTGGCTTTTATATATGATTTAGATACTTTAAAGATTATTGAAATTTTACGAATGGTATTAAATGAAAATGGCTATTTGAGTAAAGAAGAGTTACGTAAGACCGCACGTAAATATTATCAATTTAATAACGGTGGATTGCCAACGCTATTATATCGTAGTCAACCAGAATATTTAAAAAGTCCGGTTGGAGATAATACTAAACGGGGAAAGATTATTGGGGTTTTTGAAAATACGACTCCTTATGATTTTCTTAAAAATAAATATAAAGGCAGCAATCCTACTAGTAGAGATTTAAAACTTTTAGAATCATTATTAATTGATTTAGAATTAAAGCCAGCAGTAGTTAATGTTTTAATTGATTATGTTTTAAGAAAAAATGATAATAAACTTACAACTTCTTTTGTTGAAACAATAGCAGGTCAGTGGAAAAGAGCGGGAATAGAAACAGCTCGTGATGCTATGGACATCGCAGCGAAAGAACATAAAAAATATAATAAACAAATTGCCTCAAAGACAAATATTAAGAAAATAGAAGAACCAGTATGGTTTAATAAAGAAATAGAAAAAGAAGAAATTACAGATGAAGAAAAAGAGGAATTAGCAGAATTATTAAAAGAATTTAGGTGATAAGATGCAAAATTTAGAGTTGGGTAATAAAGATAAAATCAACAAAGGTTTAAAAGAAACTTTTGAGAAAGCTAAAGAAAATCCGAAATTTGTAAGGTTAGTTAAAAGTTTAAAAGTAAATGATGAATGCGCTATGCGATACACATCAAAACTAGAAGACACTTTAGAAGAGCTTAAACACTGTGATGGTTGTAGAGGACTTTTTGAATGCCAAAATAGAGTTGAAGGTCATGTTTATTATCCTTGTGCAGATGAAAATAAAATAATGTTTTCTTATGCTCCTTGTAAATACTATAAAGAATGTCAAAGAAATATTGATAATAAAATGACTAGCAGTAAAGAACTTGCAACAGCTCGAATTAAAGATATTGATATTGAAGACAAAAAAAGAATTAAGTTAATTAAATGGATTAAAGAATTTTATGATAATTATGATAATGCTAAAAATATAAAAGGACTTTATTTACATGGTAGTTTTGGTGCTGGAAAAACTTTTATGTTGGCCGCTTTACTTAATGAATTAACTATTAATAAAAAAGTTAAAACAGAAATTGTTTATTTTCCTGAACTATTGAGAGACCTAAAAGAAGATTGGGATTTCTTTGGTAATAAAATGGAATATTTAAAATCAGTTGATATCTTACTTATAGATGATATAGGTGCAGAAAAAGTTACTGAATGGGGAAGAGATGAAGTACTAGGTACAATTTTACAAACTAGAATGAATAATAATTTGTGTACATTCTTTACTTCGAATTTAACAATAGAAGAATTGGAAAGACACTTGTCTTTAACTAAAAATAGTGAAGATACAGTTAAGTCAAGAAGAATTATTGAAAGAGTTAAACAATTAACTGAAGATTTAGAACTAATAAGCGAAAACAGAAGAAAATAATTCTTCTGTTTTTTGTTTAAAACTATTATTGACTCGACATTAATATTATATTATACTCGTAATAGAGAGTAGGGTTGTAAATGAAGAAAATTATTTTTGCGTTGGTATGTTTATTATTTGTGCCAATCGGAGTAAATGCGATAGGTGTCAAGATAAGTTGTGATGGCGAAACTTTAGATGCTGATAATAAGCTAGTTAAGAATTGTACTGTTTATGTTGAAAGCGCTACTGAAACGGAAAAATTTTATGGTATAAAACTTGATTGGATATTAAATAATGCTACTTTAAAAAGTGCAGAGGTAATGGATTCGCGTATTAAATTTGAATCAAATACAAATGCAGGATTTGCGGTTAAAGTAGAACCGGTTTATGGTGATGTAGAGGATACTGGTATTTATATTACGGGATTTACAAAGCTTAATATAGTGAAAGCGAGTTTTTTTGTAACAGATTCTAGTAAAGAATGTACAGTAAATATATCGCCAACCGCATGGTCTTGTAAAAGTAATAACGGAACATATTATAATCGGGCTGGTGAAGTTGTAACTTACAAGGAGTTTCAAGCGGATTGTGGACAATTAACTTGTGAAGAGTATAATGGAAAATATTATAATAGTAAAGGTGTAGCAGTAAGCGAAAATGAATATAAAGCAGACTGTGGAAAATTTAGTTGTGAAACAGATAACGGAAAATACTATGGCAATGATGGCAAGGAAATAACAAAAGAGGCTTATGAAAAAGAATGCTTACCACAAAAAGAAATTCCAAAATGTAAAATAGAAGATGGGAAATACTATGATTCTGAAGGAAAAGAAGTAACCAAAGAAGCATACGAAAAAGCATGTTTACCTCAAAAAGAAACTCCAAAATGTAAAATGGAAGACGGAAAATATTATGATTCTGAAGGAAAAGAAGTAACCAAAGAAGCATACGAAAAAGCATGTTTACCACAAAAAGAAACTCCAAAATGTAAAATAGAAGACGGAAAGTATTATGGTTCTGAAGGAAAAGAAGTAACCAAAGAAGTTTATGAAAAAGAATGCCCTGGGGAAGAAGTTAAAACAGGAATTGTATCCTATACTGTGATTATTATTGGAATTATGGTTATAGCTGGAACTTTATATTACCATACTAAGAAAAGAAACTATTTTAATTAAATAATATAGCAGATGCTTAAAAAAGCATTTGCTTTTTAAGTGTTAATAAATTGCTTGACAAATCATATAGTTTAATATATAATCTAATTGTTATTGAAAAGGAAAGCGATTTACATCCACCTGATTGCAGATAGCAATAGGTAAAAGGCCAAGAAAGATATTTAAAATAAATAGATTAATTAGGACTTTTAGGTGGATATTAGGTTATCTACCTTTTTAATTGTATGGAGGTGCTTTACTATAGCAAATAAAAGAGAAGAATTACCAATTAATGAAGAAATTAAGGTAGCAGAATTAATGGTTATTGGTCCAAATGGAGAACAAATGGGAGTTAAAAATATTAACGATGCATTAACACTTGCAAACTATGCTGGTTTAGATTTAGTGTTAATGAATGGAAATACTACTCCTGCTGTTGGAAAAATAATGGATTATAACAAGTACAAATATGAACGTCAAAAGAAACTTAAAGAAGCTCAAAAGAAACAAAGAGAAACAAATAAAGATGTTAAAGAATATCGTTTATCTGTTACAATCGATGTTCATGACTTTGAGACTAGACGTAGGAATGCTGCAGAGTATTTACAAAAAGGGCATAAAATAAAAGCGTTCATAAGATTCAAAGGTCGTCAAATGACTCACCCTGAATTAGGTAAAGATGTACTATTAAAATTTGCAACAGCCTTAGAAGAAAATGCGGTAATTGAGACTCAACCAAAAATGGAAGGTCGTCAAATGTATATGCTATTAGCACCAAAAAAGTAGAAGGAAGGTATTAAAATGGGAAAACAAAAAACTCATAAAGCAAGTAGTAAAGTTTTTAAGAAAAAAGCAAATGGAACATTAACTTACAAAAAGTCAAATGGTAACCATAAAACTGCAAAAGATAGCGCAAAACAAGTAAGACAAAGAAGAAATAAAGGAACATTAGCAAAAGGAGATACTAACAGAATTAAAACTGTTATTTAGTGAGGTGAGAATATGACAAGAGTTAAAGGCGGATCAGTTTCTAAAACTAGAAGAAGAAAAGTTTTAAAAGCAGCAAAAGGATATTTTGGATCTAAACATAGATTATATAAAACTGCTCAAGAACAAGTATTCCATAGTGGAGTATATGCTTATAGAGACAGAAGACAAAATAAAAGAAATTTCAGAAAATTATGGATTACTCGTATTAATGCAGCATGTCGTGCTAATGAAATTAGTTATTCTAAATTCATTAATGGTTTAAATCTTGCTGGTGTAACAGTTAACCGTAAAATGTTATCTGAACTTGCTATCGATAATATGGAAGCTTTTGCAAATTTAGTAGCAATTGCTAAAAGCGCTTTAAATGGAGAAATAGCTGCTCCTAAAAAAGAAGAAGTAAAAGAAACAAAAACTACTGCAAAAAAAGAAGAAAAAGTTGAAGAAGCAACAGACTTAAGTTCTAAAACTTTAGCTGAATTAAAAGCTATGGCTAAAGAAGCTGGAGTTAAAGGCTATTCTTCAATGAAAAAAGATGAACTTATAGCTAATTTAAAATAATTATATAAGATACTCAAGAGAGTATCTTTTTTTGTGTCAAACAAGTTATTCACAGTTGACAGGAGGGGGGGGTATATTATACTAATCCTAGATAATAGAAAGTAGGATAGTATATGAGAAATAAAAAGATAGTAATCACAGTAACAAGTATAGTAGCAGTACTCCTAGTAATAATCGGAGTAACGTATGCATACTGGTTAGTGACAAAAACACAAACTAATCAAAATGTAATCTCATCAGGATGTTTAGATATATCATTAAGTGGTGAGAAAAACGATATTGAATTAACTGATCAATTTCCGATGAGCGATGAAGATGGAATGAAACTAACACCATACGAATTTACAGTAACAAATAACTGTAATACATCAGTAGATTATCAAGTTAATTTAGAAAGTGTTGGCGATTCTACATCAGCAATTAAAGCAAGTGCTATTAAAGTTGCGCTAAACGATGAAATAAAACTATTAACTGCTGGTGGAAATACAGAACCAACAGTTTCAGGAGCATACGAATCAAATATGATTTTATATGGAACATTAGCTGGGTCATCAGAAGAAACAGAAGAAGATGAAGTAACCTATGAGTTAAGAATCTGGATAGATGCGAATGCCCCAATAAGTGAACAAAATAAAACATTCCAAAGTAAAATAAGTGTAACAATAGGACAAGGAATAATAAATCCATATAAAGAAGGTACATTAGCTTATGATATACTTTCAAATTATGGAGGAATAAGCGCAATAACTGAAGTAACTGATTTTAGTTCTGGGACAACTGCGAGTGATGCCGGACTATATAAAGCACAAGATGATTTAGGTGTGAGCTATTACTTTAGAGGAGCACCAACAAATAATTATGTTAAATTTGGAACATATTCGGTTGATATTATGAATCCTAATTATTTAGATACACCTTATGGCATTTGCCCTTCTGGGGATTGTTCTATATATATTGTTGATGTTTTTGAAACCATGGCTCAATGCGAAGAAACGAGAAATATTAACCTAAGTAATGGTATGCCATCAGATTATGTTTGCGGGAAAATATTAGATGAAAAAGCGGGGGATCCAATGTATTGGCGAATCGTAAGGATTAATGGCGATGGAACAATCCGACTTGTTTATGATGGAACAAGTCCTGTAACAAATAGAACAGCCCATACAGCAACAATCGGTGCTACAGCATATAACACAAATGCTAATGATCCAAAATATGTAGGATATACCTATGATGTAAATGGTGTTGAAACAGCTAGTACAATTAAAGGTGTAGTAGATGACTGGTACGAAGAACACTTAAAAGATACATATGAAAAATATATAGCAGATAGTATCTTCTGTAATGATAGAGAAATATATAAGTATCAATATTTAAATGAAGATTGGACAGTAATAACAGATCCAAATCAAGCGACGTATATTAATGAATATTATTCTCCATATGGCAGATTAGCAGATAATAAAGCACCAGAATTAACATGTACAAATAAAAGTGATAGATATACAACAAATGATAAGTTAGGGAATGGCTTACTAAGTAATCCAGTAGGATTATTAACGGCAGACGAAGTATTCTTTGCAGGAGGCACAAATTTAGCTAATAATACATATTACCTATATAGCAATGAAAACTATTGGACCTTCTCTCCAGAATCTTTCAATGATGGTTACCCTCAACCATTTGTGTGGTTTGTTAGTGGCGATGGCATTGTTACAAATACCGGTGTAACCAGTGTTGAAATTAATGCGCGCCCAGTAATCAACTTAAAAGCTGATGTTAAGTTTACTGGTGATGGTCGAATTGATACAAATACCCCATACGAAATAGTAATGAATTAAAGAAGAAACCAATTCTTCTTTTTCTTTTGGTTGCAGAATCTTCCTAATTTTTGTATAATTATTATTAGTAGATAATAAGGAGTGTCAATATGAGAAGAATAATTGCTAGTTTAGATATTGGTTCAAATTCTATAAAGTTAGTTATTGGTGAAATAGTTAAAAGCCGTCTTAATATTTTAGCAGCTTTAGATACTCCTAGTCGTGGTATAAAAAAAGGATTTATAGTAAATAGCGAGAGTGCAATAGAAGCTTTAAGCGAAATATTTAATAAAGCTGAAGATATGCTTGGGCTTAAAATAAAAAAAGTTATTGCTAGTGTACCTTCCAATTTTGCGGAATGCTTTTTATCTGAAGGAAGCAGTACAATAACAAATGAAAATAAAGTTGTAGGGCCTAATGATATAGTAAGAGCAATGCAAGCTAGTGTTTATAATAAAATTCAAGATAATATGGAACTTGTAACAATTATCCCTACAATATTCAGAATAAATGATACGGATGTAGTAAAAAATCCTAAAAATATGATTGCGGATAAATTAACTGTTAAATCAGTTATTGTAAGTGTTCCCAAAAAGAATGTAATGCCAATAGTTAAATGCTTAGAAAGAATTGGAGTAGAAGTTGTTGATATAGCACTATCTTCATTAGGAGATTATGCTTTAGCTAAAACTAAAGATTCTTCTAAGGAAGTAGGGGCTTTAATTAATATTGGGGATTCTACAACTACAGTTTCAATATTTAACCGAGGAGTTTTAACTAATACCGAGGTAATTGATTTAGGCGGTCAAAATATTGATAATGATATAGCGTTTATTTATAAGATTCCGAGAACTGAAGCTAAGTATTTAAAAGAAAATTTGAGTTTAGCTCATAAGCGTTTAGCGGTTCCAAGTGAGTATGTTATTGTTACTGACAAAAATGGTGAATCAGTAAAAGTTAATCAGTATGAAATTAGTGAAGTTGTTATGAGTAGGTTAGAAGAAATGCTTAATTTAGCAAAAAAACAAATTAACCTCTTAACAAAAAAGGAAATTAGTTATATAATATTCACAGGAGGAGTAACGGAGTCTGTAGATTTTGGATTACTTCTAGAAGAAATATTTGGTAATAATGTTATATTATCTCAAGTATCTGAATTGGGTGTTAGGGATAATAAATATTCGACTAGTGTCGGATTAATCAAATATTATAATGGTAGATTAAAATTAAGAAACAAAGAATTTTCGATATTTAGTATTGAAGAACAAGAAGAGTTAAGTGGTTTAACTAGAAAAGTAAATATTTCAGAAAACTCAATATTAGGTAAGTTATTCGGATATTTTTTTGATAATTAAGGAGAGTATGTATGAACGGATTAATGATGGATCAAATTGCAAAAATTAAAGTTGTTGGTGTTGGTGGCGGTGGCTGCAACGCAGTTAACAGAATGATCGAAGAAGGAGTTAAAGGTGTTGAGTTTATCGTAGTTAATACCGATTTACAAGTATTAAATGCAAGTAGAGCGGAAAATAAAATTCAAATTGGTTCTAATATTACTGATGGACTAGGAGCTGGAGCTAATCCAGAAATTGGTAGAGCAGCTGCCCTAGAAAGTAAAGTAGAATTAGAAGAAGCATTACAAGGAGCAGATATGGTATTTGTTGCTTGTGGTTTAGGTGGAGGTACTGGTACTGGTGCTGCTCCAATTATTGCGGAAATTGCTCAAGAACTTGGTGCTTTAACTGTAGGTATAGTTACTAAACCGTTCCGTTTTGAAGGAAAGAAAAGAATGGAAAATGCTCTTCTTGGTTTAGAAGAACTAAAGAAACATGTTGATACATTAATCATTATTCCAAACGATAGATTAAGAGATATAATTGATAAAACTACAAGTTTTGAAGATGCATTCAAAGAAGTAGATAACGTACTTCATAGAGGTGTACAATCTATCTCAGATTTGATTGCTGTTACTGGAGTTATTAACCTTGACTTTGCTGATGTAAAAGCAGTTATGGAAAAAAGCGGAAGCGCAATTATTGGTATTGGCTGTAATGCTGGTGAAAATAGAGCGATTGAAGCTGCTCGTCAGGCCGTTGCTAACTCACTTCTTGAAGCAACTATCGAGGGAGCAACAAATGCTATTGTTAACGTAACAGGTGGTAAAAACCTTACATTATTCGAAATTGAAGATGCTGTTGAAACTGTTAGAGAAGCAGCTAATAGTGATGTTAACATTATCTTTGGTGCTATTAAGAACGAAAACTTAACTGATGAAGTAATAGTTACAGTAATCGCTACCGGTTTTGATGAAACTGTAAACGAAGAAGAAACTCTATATAGTGATAATGATAGAATAGTTCCTCGTCGTAGAGTTGTAGCGGATGACGAAGATTTAGATATTCCACCATTTTTAAGAAGCAGAGATGATTTCTAAGAAGATTATTTAATCTTCTTTTTTTATTGTCCAAAATTTAAAAACGACAAATAATTTATTCTTTCTTTTGTATAATCAAATTGGTGATAATAATGACTGTTTATCTTGATTTAGTATTATTTTTAAACTTTGCCTTTGATTTTTTACTTTTACTAGCTGTTAATATTGTTTTAAAAAGAAATGTTAAATTAAGAAGAATTTTATTAGGATCTATAATAGGTAGTTTAAGTATATTATTTTTGTTTATCAAATTAAATTCTTTTGCGTTGTTTTTATTAAAAATGATAATAAGCATTATAATGTCTTTAGTTACGTTTAAATATAAATCGCTTAAATATACTTTTAATAATTTATTATATTTATACATGATTAGCACAATATTAGGAGGCTTTCTTTATCTACTTAATATCGAATTTAGCTATAAACAAGAAGGGTTAGTGTTTTATTTTAAAGGTTTATCTATAAATTTTATTATTCTTTTATTGGTCGCGCCAATAATAATTTATATTTATATAAGACAAACAAAGTCTTTAAAAAATAATTATAGTTGTTATTATAAAATTGAAATTATATTTAAAAATAATCAAAGTATTACCTTAAATGCTTTTTTAGATACTGGAAATAAGCTAAAAGATCCAATTACTAAAAAAGGTATTATTTTAATTAATAAAGAAGTTATAAAAGGAAAATATAATATTCGTAGTCCTATGTATGTTCCATATAATAGTTTGAATAATCATGGTTTATTAAAATGTTTTGCTCCAAAATATATAGTTATAGAAAATAAGATTTATACAAATTTTTTGGTTGGACTTTCAGATAATAAAATTAATATTGATGGAGTAGATTGTCTTTTAAATTATAAATTAATGGAGGAATTAAAATGTTAAGAAAAATTATAGAGTTTTTAAAATTGAAATATAATGAATGTTTTTTTATTGGTAGTACGGATAAATTGCCGCCACCTTTGTCAAAAGATGATGAATTAAAATATTTGATTGAAGCAAAAAAAGGGAATGAAGCAGCCCGAAATATATTAATTGAGCATAATCTTCGTCTAGTAGTTTTTTTAGCTAAAAAATATGAAAATACTGGTTATGATATTGAAGATTTAGTAAGTATTGGTTCAATTGGATTAATAAAAGGAATTAATACTTATAAGATTGATAAAAATATTAAACTAGCAACTTATGCATCACGATGTATCGCTAATGAAATATTAATGTTTTTAAGAAAAAATAAGAAACGTAAAGGTGAGATTAGTTTTGAAGATGCGCTTAATTATGATGCTGAAGGAAATGAATTACATTTAGAGGATATTTTAGGGACAGAAGATGATGTTGTGCCTAAAGAGTTTGAAGATAGGATGGATAAAGAACGGTTAGAAAAAGAGATAAGTATTTTAGATGAACGCGAAAAAAATATAATGACTCTTAGATATGGCCTTTTTAACACTAAAGAATATACCCAAAAAGAAGTGGCAAATATGCTTGGAATAAGTCAATCTTATATTTCGCGAATTGAGAAAAAAGTTATAAAAAAATTAAAAACTGTCATGAAAATATAATTTTATGAATAAAAAAGCTCTTTTTATATCAAAAATATGATATGAAAGGAGCTTTTAAATTGGCTAAACATAAAGTGGATATAACTGGGATTAATACAAACAATATAAAAGTGTTAACTCAAGAGGAAATGAATGATTTGTTTATTAGATATCGTAATGGTGATAATAAAGCTAAAGAAGAACTTATTAATGGTAATTTGAAATTAGTTTTATCTATTATTAGAAGATTTCAAAATAAAGTAGATAATTTAGATGATTTATTTCAAGTGGGAGTTATTGGACTTATCAAAGCTATTGAAAACTTTGATTTATCTTATGGTCTTAAATTATCGACTTACGCTTGTCCTTTGATTATTGGGGAAGTAAAGAGAAGTATTCGGGATAATACAGCTTTTAGAGTAAGTCGCAGCGTAAAAGATTTAGCATACCAAATAATAAAATATAAAGATGATTATTTGACCAAAAATGGTATTAATCCTACTAATCAAGAAATTGCTAAAGCGTTAAATATTGAAGAATATCAAATAGCGTATGCGATAGATTCTTTAAAGGATCCAATGAGTATTTTTGAGCCTATTTATAATGATGGAGGAGATACAATTTATTTACAAGATCAAATTGCCGATAAAAAAGATAGTGAAATTGATAAGGATATGCTTATTAGTTTAAGAAAAGCATTAAATAAAATAAAAGAAAGAGAAAGAAGTATTTTAATTAATAGATTTATAATTGGTAAAACCCAAATGGAAATAGCTGAATCTTTAAATATTAGTCAAGCTCAAGTATCTCGAATAGAAAAAAGTGCTATTGATAATGTAAAACGACTAATTAAATAATTGGGGCATAAAATTTAATAGGGTGGTTAAATGCGATTATCAGATTTGCAACAAAAAGAAGTAGTTAACGTAATCGATGGTAAAAATTTAGGTAAAATAATAGATGCTGAAATAAATGCCGAAGGCCAAATAGAATATTTTATAGTTGAACAGAAAAAAATGTTTCAAAGAGTATTTTCGGGAAGCGGCGAAATTTTAATTACATTTAAAAATATAAAAAAGATTGGGTCGGATGTAATATTAGTTGAATATGTATAAATATATGGACCTTGAAATATTATTCTTAATAAACTATCAATTAGAATTGTTAAAAATACTGAGACTATTAATGTTGAATGATAAAACCTATCATTAGATATTAAGAATAAGAACAGAAATGTTCTTTTTTTATTACTTTGTGGTATAATATGAGCAGGTGAAAAATATGAATAAAAAGGTTTGTATTTTAGGGATTGTTATTATATTGTTAGATCAAATTTCTAAAAATATAATTAGTTCAATATTATCTTTGGGTAAAAGTATCAAGGTTATTAAAGATTTCTTTTATTTAACGTATGTACATAATTTTGGCGGTGCTTGGAGCATATTTAATAATAGAGTTCCCTTATTAGTAATTGCAACCTTTGTTATTATTTTTATTCTTATTAAATATATGGATAAATTTAAGATAAATAAAAGAAATGCTTTAGCTTTTGGTTTGCTTTTTGGGGGAATAATTAGTAATTTAATTGATCGCATTTGTTTTGGATATGTTAAAGATTTTTTAGATTTTAAAATATTTAACTATAATTATCCTGTATTTAATATAGCGGATATTGCAATTGTAGTAGGAGTATTTTTAATGATTATAGCAATAATTAAAGGAGAAGATAAAAATGGAACTAGTAGTAACTGATAACGACATTAGATTAGATAAGTATTTGGCGTTAAATACTGATTATAGTAGAGAATATATATCTAAAATGTTAGATAATGGTTTTATTTTAGTAAACGATAAAATTGTTAAAGCTAGTTATAAAATTAAAGAAGGGGACAAAATAATTTTAGATGAATCTTTTAAAGAAGATACAGATATTGTTCCTACTAAGATGGATTTAGATATAGTGTATGAGGATCAGGATGTAATAGTGGTTAATAAACCTAGTGGATTAACTGTTCATCCGGGAAGTGGTAATTATACTAATACTTTAGTTAATGGGCTTATGTATCATACAAAAGAATTGAGTGATATTGGCGGGGAAGAACGTCCGGGAATAGTGCATAGAATAGATAAAGATACTAGTGGACTATTATTAATTGCCAAAAACAATAAAGCGCATAGTGTATTAAGCGATGATTTTAAAAATAAAAAAGTTAAAAGAAAATATATCGCACTTATAAATGGAGTATTTCCGCATAATACTGCCACTATTGATGCTCCTATAGGTAGAGATAAAAATAATCGTCAAAAAATGACTGTTACAGAAGAAAATTCAAAAAATGCAGTTACACATCTTACAGTTTTAAAAAGATATAAAAAACATACATTAATTAGCTTACTATTAGAAACTGGACGTACGCATCAAATAAGAGTTCACATGGAGTATATAGGATATCCAATTTTTAATGATCCTGTGTATTCTAAAAATCAAGCTACTGAATTTGGTCAATTCTTACATTCTTCAGAGATGGATTTTATTCATCCGATAAGAAAAGAAGAGATGCATTTTGAGGCCTCCCTTCCAAAAGAATTTAAAGAATTTATTAATGAGCTAGAGCAAGAAATTGAGTAACTATATTACTAAATAACATGATAGTAAATAAAAAATAGGGTAAACTAAGCAAAGGAGTTCTTTTTAAGACTCTTTTTAAATCCAATAAAAGAACAAAAGTCATAATCATTAAAAATAGACTGTTTAATAATGAGAATGTTAAATTGTTAAAATAAAAGAAAAATAAAGTCATTGATACATTTAAAATATAAGTTGAAAACAAACAATAAATTAGATCTTTATCTAATAGATTATTCTTTAAAACTATAAATATGTCAATCGATATATATAATAATGAAATTAAATAAATTATAAATAGTAAAGTAATGTTGTTCATAAACTCGCCTCTTTACTAAATTTATGAATTATTATAAAATATTATTACATGGAGATGATAAAGTGAGCACAATAATGATGGATAATAAAGACGAAATTCTTATGTCTTTGGTGCACTATTTTGTAACTGAAAAAGATTATACTCCAATAGTCGTAAAAGGGGTAAAAGATGAGATTTGGTTAGAAAATACTGAAGGACCTTATAGAATAATTAGAATAAATTCTAATTATATTCATAATGATGAACAATTTAATTTCGATATTTTTAAAACAAAAAATATAATGAAACAAATAAAGAAAAAAACCGTTTCGTTTTCAGTAAATACATTAAACATATTTTTAGATGTAGGTGAAAACGTTAATATAAAATCCGTAAAAAATATTGATGCTATTAAAGTTAAAAGTTTAAAAGATGTTAAGAAAAAGAAAGATTTATTAGAAATATTTCCAGATATAAAAGATAAATTAATTACTGATAAAAAGGGAATGGATTTAATTATTAATGTTACTAAAGATTTAAATAATAAAACTGAAAAAACAAATAAGGCATATGAAGCAACATTTAGTAAAAAAACAATTTTAATGACAAAAGTTATTATATCTTTATGTGTTGTTATGTTTGCAGCTATGTATTTGCTTGGTAATGGTAGCAATGATGGATTAACTCTCTATTTATTTGGAGCAAACTTGCCTGAAGCAGTTAAAGCTGGTGAAATTTATCGTTTAATTACATGTGCATTTTTACATTCGGGAATAATTCATTTGTTGTTTAATATGTATGCTTTATATGTAATTGGTCACCAAGTAGAAACGTATATAGGTAAATTTAAATTCACTGTTATATATCTAATTAGTGCGATATCAGGTAGTTTAATGTCTGCTATATTTACCGATGCAATGTCAGTAGGGGCAAGTGGTGCTATATTTGGACTTTTAGGTTCATTACTTTATTTTGGATATCACTATCGATTATATTTAGGAGATGTCTTAAGAAGCCAAATAATTCCACTTATTATTGCCAATTTAGCTTTAGGTTTTATTTTGCCGGGTGTTGATAATGCTGCGCATATTGGAGGTTTAATAGGTGGATATTTAGCTACTATGGCTTTAGGAGTTAAAGGAAAAAGTAAAAAACAAGATATGATAAATGGGACTATAGTGTTAATTATTTATTTAGCGTTTTTGTCATTTATTTTGTTTAAATTTATTTAAGGTGCAAATGCATCTTTTTTTGTGTAAAATAAACTATCCACAGTTGACAAGCGGGGGGGGTATATTATACTTACCTTGTAAAATAGATAGACAGCATAATGATAATATCACATTGACAGTGATAGGTTAAATTGATATTATTAAAATGTAACAAAATATGACAATACAACCATGATATATTTTACGAAGGAAGGATAGTAAAAATGAAAAATAAAAAGACAGTAATCACAATAACAAGTATAGTAGCAGTACTCCTAGTAATAATTGGAGTAACATATGCATATTGGTTAGTAACTAAGACTCAAACTAATCAAAATATAATCTCATCAGGATGTTTAGATATATCATTAAGTGGTGAGAAAAATGATATAGAATTAACTGATCAATTTCCAATGAGCGATGAAGATGGAATGAAACTAACACCATACGAATTTACAGTAACAAATAATTGTAATACTTCAGTAGATTATCAAGTAAATTTAGAATCAATAGGTGACTCAAATAACGCAATTAAAGCAAGTGCAATCAAAGTAGCGTTAAACGACGAAATAAAGCGTTTAAGACAAGGTGGGAATGTTGCTACTACCTTAAGTGAAGCATACGAATCTAATAGAATACTATTTGGGACATTAGCGGGTTCATCAGAAGAAACAGAAGAAGATACCGTAACATATGAATTACGCATCTGGATAGATGCAAATGCTCCAATAAGTGAACAAAATAAAACATTCAGAAGTAAAATCAGTGTAACAATAGGACAAGGTATATTTAATCCTTATAAAGAAGGAACACTAGCGTATGATATTTTGTCTAATTATGGTGGAGAAGAAGCTTATTCTTCAGTAAATACTTATTGGACTATGGAAAATATTGAAAACGCACCAACAGAAAATGTGTCTGTACCAGATGCTACAGATTTATGGTTTTCTGATGAATATATTTTTGATGTAAACACCGGAATGTACAAATTAAGTGGTGAATTAATGAAAGCAACAATGATTGAATGTCGAGGAACTGAAGGACTATGTAAAAAGTATTCGCTATTAAGTACTGATGAAAATTCTGAATCTTACAAGTTGTTTGAAGTAACGGAATATATAGGTGATTTTGTTGTTAAGGCCAAAGTAGCCAAATCTAAGAATGAAGAAAGCTCTGTTATATCAACTACCGAATCTGGTTTATACAAAACCGCTGATGAATTAGGAGATACCTATTATTTTAGAGGAGATATAAAAAACAATTATGTCAAGTTTGGAACCTGGGGAAACGAAGCAACTGCAGTTAGACTTTATGCCCTTTCTAATAATACTTATACTGAATTTGGTTCTATGTTAGAGTGTGAAATGCGAAGAGCACAATATTCTGAATCTCAGGACTATGACTACGAGTGCAGAACAGAAAACTATACTCCAGAAGAAGCGGGAGAAGATATGTATTGGCGAATTGTTCGCATCAATGGTGATGGGTCAATTAGATTAATTTATGATGGAACATCACCTGTAGAAAACGATGTTAGTCA
This sequence comes from Bacilli bacterium, assembly GCA_017442305.1. Lineage (GTDB taxonomy): Bacteria > Bacillota_I > Bacilli_A > RF39 > UBA660 > RGIG2951. The sequence continues at coordinate 29,591 of JAFRZY010000029.1, forward strand.
TAAGGATTATATAAAGACAGACGGATTCAGCTATTATGAAGGAATGGGGCTTGTTTCTGCTTCAAAATATGCAGTTGTATTTAATAACCAAACTGTTTCTGGAAGAACTAAAGGCCTTTTGGATTTATGGTATGAAGATAATTTAAAAAACGACTATGCGAAATATATAGCAGATTCAGTTTTCTGCAGTAATTCAAGCAAACTTAATTCAAGATTCGATGGTAATTATGATAATGACGATAGACTTTACGAAAGTCCAATCATAAGTTGTTCTAATAAGGATGACAGATATACAATGAACACAAATATTGGAAATGGGTTACTTACAAATCCGGTAGGATTGTTGTCAGTTGATGAGTTTGTGCTATCAAGTTATAATCAGACCAAAGATTTTATATCTAATTCAGAGTTTTGGTTAATGACACCGCTTTCCAATTCTGTGGTTTATTTAAGTACTGGCGCTGATGACAATTATTATCCTCATAATATTCGCCCGGTAATAAATTTAAAAGCTGATGTTAAGTTTAGGGGCGAAGGAACTATCGATAGTCCATACGAAATTGTAATACAATAAAAAAACTCGATAAATAAATTCGAGTTTTTGTTTGCTATAAATGTCTATAAAGACCTATTGCTTTACCTAATATAGTAACTGTATCAAATATAAATGGCTCCATCTCGTCGTTTTCAGGTTGTAATCTAATGTGGTCACTTTCTTTGTAAAAAGTTTTAAGTGTTACCTCGTTTTCGGGTGTCATTGCTACAACTATATCCCCATTACGTGCAACATTTTGTTTTTGAACTATTACAACATCACCATCATAAATACCTACATTAATCATCGATTCGCCGCTTACTTTTAGTGTAAATACTGTAGCAGTAGCTGGAATAAGTGATGCGGGTAAATCAAAAAATTCATTTGGTTGTTCGATTGCTTCGATTGGATTACCAGCAGTAATTTTACCAAGTAGGGGAACTTTTACTACATCTTCAGATTGTTCTAAATATTCATTATCCCCAACAACTTCAATAGTTCTGAATTTTGAATTTGTTGATTTTAAACATCCAGCACTTTCTAATTTTTTTACATGCGTATGAACCGTAGCGGGGCTAGATAATCCTAGACCAGCACCGATTTCTCTAATTGCTGGTGGGTATCCGTGAGTAGCAATGTATTTTTTTATAAAGTCTAATACTTCTTTTTGTTTTTTTGTTAAGTTTTTTTCGTTATTATTCATTTTTAAATAACCTCCAAAATAATATTAACATACCAAATGTAAAATGTCAAACATTTGTTCAAATTTGTTATTGACACGAACAAACGTTTATATTATACTTGGTTTAGAAAGAGGAGGTAAGAAAATGAAAAAATTTATGGTAAAGAACTTTGGAGTTATTTTATTTTATGGAATTATAGTATTAGGAGTATTAGTATTAAATTTTAGGTTTTCTTATCTAAATAACAATACTAAAAACATAAATAATCAAAGTACTATTGCGTTAAATAAATAATTATTTTGTATTAATTTTTTTTAAAATGCTGTATAATTTAGTAGAGGTAACAATTTATGAAAAAGAAAATATTAGTTCCGTATGCTACATATGGAAGTGGTCATAAAGCAATTGCAAATTATATAGAAAAATATTTTAAAAATAAAAATGAAGATGTTGAAATATTAACTTTAGATTTATTGGGATATTCAATGCCAGTAGTAGGTAAAGTTACTAAAGTTATAAGCGAGTTTTTTATGCTTAAACAGCCATTTATTTGGGATGTGTTTTTTACTTTATCTGATACTAAAGTAAGTGCTCATATTACTAATGAATTTGGAATGCGCTTGTTTAAAAACAAAAAGTTACAAAAAATTATTGAAGAATTTAATCCTGATCTTACGATATCTACACATTTTTTTGGGAGTTCTTTAATAGCTCACTATAATAAAAAGAAAATTATAAATTCAAAAATTATTACTATAGTTACAGATTATGTGGCTCACGAATTATGGCTTAGCAGTCATCGTGATACTGATTATTTAGTTGTTTGTAGCAATGAAGAAAAAAGATATTTAGTAAACGAAAGAGACATACCTAAAGATAAAATAAAAACTTATGGTATTCCAATTTTTCCAGAGACTAATTCCAATTTTGATAAAAATAAAATGTTAAGTAAGTTACGACTTAAAGAATCGCAATTAACGTGTGTATTTTTTGCTGGAGGAGGTAACGGGTCGACTACTACTTTACCTTATATAAAAAGGCTTCTGAAACAAAATTTGCCACTTAATTTAATTTTTATTTCAGGTAAAAACGAAAAAGCGGAAAAGAAAATAAAAGAATATGTTAAAAGGTTTAACGCTAAGAATTGTAAAGTTTATGGATATGTAAATAATGTTCCAGAAATATTACAAGTGGCTGATTTTGTTGTAACCAAACCGGGTGGGGTACAAACTACGGAATGTTTATATTTTAAAAAACCGATGATAATGTTACGAAGTAGTGGGGGTCAAGAAAATGGTAATATTAAATATGTAGCCAAAAAGGGTTATGGTAAAATGTTTAGATTTCCTTTTACTTGTGTTAACTATATTGTCAAAGTGGTTAAGAATCCAAGTAATTTAAAACAAATGGAAAAGAATTTAAATCGTATGAATAATCAAGATGCCATGGATCAGATATATAAACTTGCTATCAAGTTATTAAACAAATAATGATGTAATTATTTGTTTTTTTTGATATAATTGTTGTTAGGATGTGATACTGGTGAATAAAGAAGATTTAAAAATAGTAAATAATCTAAAAATATTGGGTATAGATATGATTGACCATGCGGGAAGTGGTCACCCTGGTATAGTTCTTGGTGCTGCACCTATAATTTATACGTTGTATGCTAAACACATGAAAATTAATCCTAGTAATCCTAAATGGATTAATCGAGATAGATTTGTATTATCAGCGGGTCATGCATCAGCACTTTTATATGCGACATTACATATGGCTGGTTATGATTTAAGTATCAATGATTTAAAAAGTTTTAGAGAACTTAATTCGGTAACTCCCGGACATCCAGAATATAATGTTACTCCTGGTGTTGATGTATCAACTGGACCTTTGGGTCAAGGAGTTGCTAATGCTGTAGGTATGGCAATGGCCGAAAGATATATTCGCAATTTAATAAAAAAATATGATAAAAATTCTAATTTGATAGATTATTACACATATTGTCTATGTGGAGATGGAGATTTAATGGAAGGTGTTGCAGCTGAAGCGGCGTCTTTTGCAGGTAATCAAAATCTTGACAAATTAATAATATTATATGATAGAAATCAAATCAGTTTAGATGGTAAAACAAATATTACATTTGATGAAGATGTAGAAGAACGCTTTGAGTCTTACGGTTTTAATGTTATTGAAGTAAAAAATGGTGAAAACGTAAAAGCTATTAGTAACGCCATTACTGAAGCTAAAAAATCTAAAATGCCTTCTTTAATAATTGTTAATACAATTATAGGGAGAGGTAGTGAGTTAGAAAATACGAATAAGGTACATGGAAAACCTTTAGAAAAGACTGATATTTCTAAGTTGCGTGAAATTTTAAAAATTACCAGTGAACCATTTGTAGTAGATGAAGAAGCTAAAATGTTATTCCGTAACCAAATTACTAAACGGTGTAATGAAGAGTTTAAAAGATGGTTAGTAGAATACAAAAGAGTTAGTGAAAGCAATAATTCTAAATTAGGCAGTATTTTAAATTCTCTTGAAAAAGGGATTTTGGCGATAGATTTTGATAGTAGTAATTTTAAATTAGACCAAAGATACAAAGAAGAACTAAGATTATCTAATCATCGAGTAATGAATATAATTAATGAAAAATCACATTTCTTTTTAGGAGGTAGTGCTGATCTTTCTAGCTCATGTAAAACAAATTTAGAAACTTCAGGAATTTGTAGTAGAGAAAATCCGGTAGGTAAGAATATCTATTTTGGAGTAAGAGAGCATGCGATGGGGGCAATATTAAATGGCATGGCTTTATCTAACCTAAAAGTTTTTGGTAGCACATTTTTAGTATTTAGTGATTATTTAAAACCAGCAATGCGTATGAGTGCATTAATGGATTTACCAGTAACCTATATATTTACTCATGATTCTATTGCTGTTGGTCAAGATGGTCCAACACATGAGCCTGTTGAACAGCTTTCTATGCTTAGAACGATTCCAAATATGAAAACTTTTAGACCAGCAGATATTAACGAAGTTATGGGGTCTTGGGAATATATTTTAAAAAATAATCATCCAGCTTCTTTGGTAATAAGTAAAAATGAAATGCCGATGCTAACAGGAACTAATGCCAAATATGTTTCTTATGGCGCGTATATGGTTAGAAGAGAAATTGGTGAGTTAGAAGCAATAATAATAGCAACGGGAACTGAAGTAAAAACCGCTATAGAATTAGCAGAAGATTTAACTTTGATGGGACATCATATAAGAGTTGTATCAATGCCATCAATGGAGCTTTTCTTAAAACAAGATAAAAAATATGAAGAAATATTACTTCCAAAACATATAAAAACTATTGTAATAGAACCATCTAATAAATTGATGTGGTGCAGATTTGCAACTAGCGAAGAATATGTACTAGGAATAGATGATTTTGGTGCTAGCGGCAAATCAAAAGATGTTTTAAAAAAATATGGCTATGATTATGAATCGTTAAAAGAAAGATGTATTGAATTGTTGAAATTTTGACAATTATAAATATTTATGATATATTGAATGTGTCAAGGAAACTTGCATAAAATAAAAAAGGGAATACTTAACATTCGCTAGTTGAGTACTCACCTACATGGTTTTTGTACTTAATCTAAAGCTTTAGATTGAGTACTTTTTTTATTTTAATCTTTATCATTTAAATAATAAGAGGATTAATAAAAAGATGATAATGATTAAAGAAAAAATTAAAAAATCTTTCTTATTCAATTTTCATCACCTCCTTTTTAGGAGGCAAGTACTCAATTGTTAAATGTTCCTATTAATGTTATACAATAAGTAAACTGCTTGAACAAGTAAATACATGGATAATTTTTAAAATATATATTTATAAGATAGTCTTTATTTGTTATAATAAATTAGAGGTGACTAAGATGATATATCTAGATTATAGTGCTACAACACCTGTATCGTTTGAAGTGCTAGATTCTTATAACAGAACAACAAAAGAATTTATTGGCAATGCCAATTCTATACATGGTTTAGGTGTTAAATCTAAAGATTTACTTAATAGTGCAACTAAGCAAATAGCAGACCTTTTTAGCGTGATGGAAAGTGAAATAACTTATACTTCAGGAGCAACAGAATCAAATAATTTAGCGTTAATTGGAGTAGCTCTAGCGTATCATAAAGTGGGTAAACATATAATAGTTTCTAAACTTGAACATCCATCTGTTTATAAAATTTGTGATTATTTAGCTAGTATTGGTTTTGAAATAAGTTATGTTAATAATGATTCTGAAGGATTAATTGATTTTGATGATTTAAAAAAATTAGTAAGAGAAGATACTATTCTTGTTAGTATTTGTGCAGTAAATAGTGAAACAGGAGTTAGACAACCTCTTAAGATGATACGTCAAATTATCAAAAAAGAAAACAATAACACTATCTTACATTCGGATATTACTCAAGCTATTGGGAAAATCTCAATCAACTTTCACGATGTTGATTTAGCAAGTATGTCAGCCCATAAAATTTATGGTCCTAAGGGTATCGGGCTTTTATATAAAAATGAAAGAGTTCGTTTAGAACCGTTATTATATGGTAGTGGTAAAAGTAATGATTTACATCCTGGGACTCCAGCGTTACCATTAATTGTTTCTTTTGCTAAAGCAATTAGAATTGCTTTAAATGATTTAGATAAAAGAGAGCATTTTATTGAAAGATTAAATGAAAAAATATGTAAAGAGTTAGAATACTATCCTGTTATTAAGATAAATAAAACTAAATATTCAATTCCACATATTTTAAATATCAGTTTAATGAATATTCGACCAGAAACATTTATTCATGCGATGGAAGAACAAGATGTTTATTTAAGTACTAATACTGCTTGTGCAAGTGGGGATATTTCAACTAGTGTTATGGCAATTTATAATGATAAAGTAAGAGCTTCAAGCACAATAAGAATAAGCTTATCTTATTTAACGACAACAGATGAGATAAATAAATTTTTAAATTATTTTAAAATGGTTTATGAAAAATTAAATATATTAGTAAATAAATAAAAAATGGTGTATAATACGTAGCAGAAAAGAGGTGAGCAGATGGAAAAAATTATTTTAATTAAGTATGGTGAGTTATCTACTAAAAAAGCTAATATCAATTTCTTTTTAAAGACTTTAAAAGATAATGTTGAAAGATCTTTAAAAACGGAAGATGTTACAGTTAATTATGATAAGGGAAGAATGTTTGTTAGTTTAAATAAGGATAACTTTGATTTAGTAGTTGAAAAATTAAAAAAGGTATTTGGTATTCATGAAATAGTTATAGGATATAAAATAGAAGATACCGACTTAAATGCTATTAAATCTCATTTGCTTACACTAGCTCAGGAAAAAGAGTTTAAAACATTTAAAGTAGAAACTAAAAGAAGCGATAAAACATATCATTTAAATAGCATGGAAATTAGTAGAACTTTGGGAGCTCATTTACTTAAAAATATTGAAGGATTAAAAGTAGATGTTCATAATCCAGAATTAAATATTAATGTGGAACTTAGAAAAAATGCTTGTATCATATATTTTGAAAGATATGAAGGAATTGGTGGCTATCCAGTTGGAACTTTAGGAAAAGGTCTACTTATGCTTTCTGGTGGAATAGATTCACCAGTTGCAGGGTATCTAGCAATTAAACGAGGCGTAAAGTTAGAAGGGATTTATTTTGAAAGTCCTCCACATACTTCTGTTGCTGCCAAAAACAAAGTAATGGATTTAGCTTCTAAGTTAGCAGTATATAATAATGATTTTAAATTGCACGTTATTAATTTTACGGAAATACAAGAAGCAATATTTAAAAATATTCCTCATGAATATTTAATAACTATAATGCGTCGAATGATGTATCGAATTAGTGCGATTATTGCTAAAAATAATCGAGGGCATATATTGGTTAATGGTGAGTCTATTGGTCAAGTTGCGTCACAAACTTTAACTAGTATGGAAGTTATTAATTCTGTAGTAAATATTCCTGTTATTAGACCAGTAGCGTGTTTTGACAAAACAGAAATAATTAAATTGGCAAAAGAGATTGATACATATGAAACTAGCATTTTACCATTTGAAGATTGCTGTACAATATTTGTGCCAGAACATCCGGTAATTAATCCCGAAAAAATAAAGTGCGAAGAATATGAAAAATTAATTCCGTGGGAAGAATTAATATATAAAGCAATTAAGAATCACGAAGTAATTAAAGTAAGTGATAAAAAAGAACAATATAATGAATTGTTATAAAAAAGAAACTAAATAGTTTCTTTTTTGTATTTACATAAAATGTTCATTTTTAAGCATAATAATTGTAGGTGATATTATGCAAAAACGATTAGATTATTTTTATAAAAGTTATGATATAGATAGTGATAATGCCTGGGAGAGAAAAACTATTGGATGTATGAATGAGTACGGCTATAATTTTGATTCAAATAAAAAAAGAATTATAGATTACGAAAAAAAGTGTAGTAAAGTATTATATAGTGATGTTAAGAAACGTAACATTAAAGGAAAAAGATAGAAAAATTATCTTTTTTTTTGTATAATTATAAATGAGGTGGAATTATATGAAAATATTATGTGTAAATGCTGGTAGTTCTTCTTTAAAATTTCAATTAGTAGAAATGCCAGAAGAAAAAGTATTAATTAATGGTTATATTGAAAAAATAGGGTTAGATGACTGTTTTTATACTTTAAAAATTAATGGTGAAAAAATTAAGAAAGCTAAACTTTTAAAAGATCATAGTGAGGCTGTGCAAATATTAATTGCTGAATTATTAGAAAATAAAATTATTGAATCATTAGATGAAATTAAAGCAGTAGGTCACAGGGTTTTACATGGCGGAGAAAAATATGCTGACTCTGTTGTAATAACTGAAGAAGTAATTGAAGATATTAAATCTTTAACAAAACTTGGGCCATTACATCACCCTGGTAATTTAGCTGGAATAGAAGCTATGATGAATGCGATTAATGTACCAAATGTAGCAGTATTCGATACAGCTTTTCATCAAACTATGCCCGCTAAAAACTTTATTTATCCAGTTCCATATGAATGGTATCAAAAATATGGTGTAAGAAAATATGGTTTTCATGGTACAAGTCATAAATACATTACAGAAGCAATGCAAGAAAAATTAGGTAAAAAGGATGTTAATATTATCAGTTGTCATATTGGTAGTGGTTCTTCTATTGCTGTAGTAAAAAATGGTAAATGCGTTAATACTACAATGGGGCTTACTCCGCTTGATGGTTTAATGATGGGAACAAGAAGTGGTTCAATCGATCCATCTATAATTGAATATGTATGTAAAGAATCAGGTATGGATGTAGCAGCAGTTACTAATGAGCTAAACAAAAAGAGTGGTTGTTTAGGTATTGCTGGAGTTTCTGATAACCGTGATATGGAAGAAAAAATGAATAATGGTGATGAACTTGCAACTCTAGGATTTACAATGTTAACTGATCGTATTGCTAAATATATTGCTGAATATTATTTAGAACTAGATGGAAATTGCGATGCCATTGTATTTACTGCCGGAGTTGGAGAAAATGGTTGTGTAGTACGTGAGATGGTAATGAACAAATTAAATCCTATTGGTATATTTGCAGATTCAGAAAAGAATGCAAGTATAGCTGGATTTAAAGATATTAATGAAGGAGTTATTTCTTCTAGTGAATCTTCTATACCAGTAATGGTAATTCCAACAAATGAAGAAATAATGATAGTTAGAGATACATATAAATTTGTAGAATAAAAGGAAGTGATTACTATAACTAGTAATGCATTATTAAAACAAATATATAAAAAAATTAAAGCATATGATGAAATTGTTATAGCACGTCATATTGGACCTGATCCGGATGCTATTGCAAGTCAAATGGCATTAAGAGAAGCTATTAAACTAACTTTTCCTACTAAAAAAGTTTTAGCAGTGGGAGTTGGAGTAGCAAAATTTAGAAGTTATGGATATTTAGATAAAATGGAATATGAAAATTTAAATAATCCATTATTAATAGTTTTAGATGTGCCTAATATGCATCGTATAGATGGTATTGAGGGTCTTAATTATAAAGAAATAATAAAGATTGATCACCATCCAAAAGAAGATATTCCTGCTACTATTGACTGGACTGAAATAGAGGCATCAAGTACATGTCAGATGATTGCGGAATTACTTCTTAATACAAAACTATTAATAAACGAAAAAATAGCCAGTAATTTATTTTTAGGGATAATTTCTGACAGTGATCGTTTTGTATTAAAAAATACTACATCAAAAGCTTTGCGAATAACTGCAGATTTAATAGATAAAGTTGGACTCGAATTTACCCAATTATATGATGTTCTTTATATGAGATCGATGGATGAAATTAGATTCCAAGCTTATATTGCTAATAATATAGAAATAACAGAAAATAATTTTGGGTTTATAGAGTTAACTCCTGAAATTATAAGGGAGTATAATGTTGATTTTGCAACAGCTTCTAATATGATTAATAATTTTAATTTTATTAATGAATTATTGGTTTGGATATTTATTTCTTTCGACGAAAAAAATGATATATATAAAATAAACTTGCGTAGTAGAGGCCCAGTTATTAATACTATAGCTAATAAATATAATGGTGGTGGGCATAAATTCGCAAGCGGTTGTCGTATTAAAGAAAAAGCAGATATTGAGAATCTAAAAAAAGATTTAGATATGGCTTGTTTGGAATTTTTAAAAGAAAGAGAATAATCTTTCTTTTTTAATAAGAAAGGGGATAATATGGAAATAAAAAGCTTTAAAAAACTTAAAGATAATCGATATAAAGTAGAGCTAGATAATAATGAGGTGATTACTTTATATGATGATGTTATAGTGGAATATAATTTATTATTTAATAAAGTAATGGACGAAAAGAAATTAAAAGAAATAGTAAATAAGAATAGTGAGAAAGAAGCTTATTATCTAGCTATAAAAATGTTAAATACAAAAATGCGTACTGCTAAAGAGATAAATAAGCAGTTGAAAAAGAAGGATATTTCATCTACAGTTATTAATAATATCATAGATAAGTTATATCAAGAAAAATATTTAGATGATGAAAGATACATTAAAGCTTATGTTAATGATCAAGTGAATCTTTCGATAAACGGGCCACTAAAAATAAAAAGAGAATTAGTAGAATTAGGGTTTAACGAATTAGATATCGATTCTTATCTTAATACAATAGATGAAGAAATATGGTTAACTAAAATAGATAAGTATATCACTAAAAAGTTAAAAGCTAGTTCAAATTTAAGCGCATATAAATTAAAAATAAAAGTTATTAACGAATTAGTTAATAAAGGTTATAAAAAAGATATGGTTACAGAAATGATTGGAAATTACGAATTCAAAAATAGCGATGATTTATTAATAAAAGAATATAATAAAATTAAAAGAAAGTTAGAAAGCAAATACGCAGGAAGCGAATTAAATTATTATATAAAGGCTAAATTATTGGCGAAAGGTTTTATTTTGGAAGAAATAGAAAAGGTAATAGGTGATTAATATGTATACTAAAGAAGAAGAGTCTATTAAGTTGGTTGTTAAAGCTTTTGAAAATAAAAAAAGAATTAAGGAAGATATTAATTTGGCCGTTCATAGTATCACAGTTGGTTACATGCTTAAAGATATAGGGTGTGATGAAAATACTGTTATAAGTGGTTTTTTACACGATATTATTGAAGATACAGATTATGACTATAATTATCTAAAAGAAAATTATGGCGAAGAAATAGCCAATAATATTTTAATTGTTTCAGAGGATGTTACAATTTCAGATTGGCATGATAGGAAAATAGAATTCTTAAAAAGATTTGAGAATTCAGATATTAATGTTTTATTAATTGAATTAGCCGATAAGTTACATAATTTAGTTTTTGATTATAATGTGTATTTAAAAAGCGGTAAAGAAGCTTTAGCGACTCTTAATATTAGTTATGATATGACTAAATGGTATTATTTAGAATTTCAAAAATTATTTAATAAAAGAATAGATAAAGATAATGAATTGTTAATTAGATTTAATAAAATTTGTGATATCTATTTTAATGAATAAAAAAAAGAAACTGTTTAGTTTCTTTTTTTATTCTTCAGTATTTTGTGCTCTTGATAAAGCATTTTGAATATACAATGCATATTGTTTTTGAATTTCTGAATCAGTAATTTCTACACCATATTCTTTACGTAACTCTTTTAAAGCATTAATTGAAATAGTTGCATCTTTTGCTAATAATTCTTTGGATAAAGTTTCAATTATTTCTTCTTTTTTATCTTCTAAAGAAGCTTTTTCTTTAATTTCAACTCTATAAATAACATGATATCCTAAACTAGTTTTAATAACTTCAGTTGAGAATTCTTTGTCATTTAATTTATAAGCAGCATCTAATAATTCATTATATTCACTACTTAAAGTACCATAGTTTACAAATCCTAAAGAACCATTTTTATTCTTTGTGGCATCATCTTTAGAGTTTTCTTTTGCAAGTTTTGCAAATACTTTAGAAATGTCTTCGTTGTTTTTTTCTGCTTCTTTTAATTTCTTTATTAAATCTTCAGCTTTTTCTTTAGCTGCAGTTTCAGCTTCTTTCTTATCGCTATCTGATGCGTTTTCTTTTACATCAGGAGTTATTAAGATATGATTTACAGATACATCTCCATAAACTTCATCTTTATAATAATCTTTAATTTGTTTTTCTGTTACTTGAGTTTTAGCATAATCTTCAACGGCTAAATTTTGTAAGTAACTTAAATATAATGAATCTTGATAAGCTTCAATAGTTGCATATCCAGTATAATATTGGATTGCTTGTAATAATGTTGCTTCATCTTCGTATTGTTCTAACATTGCATCAATTGTTGAAGAAGCGTATTCTTTAGCATCTTCTAAGTCATCCTTATATTCTTGTTCTAAGATATTCTTATCGATTAGATTAACTATAGCACTTAGGGCATAGTCGCTTTTGATTTCGTTATATAAATCATTAGCACTAATCATATCTCCGTTTTTAAATGTAACAACAGCGTCATCTCCATTAGATAGTTTTGGAACTTCGCCACATCCGCTTACTAATAATAAAATTGCAGCGGCTAAAATTATTTTCTTTTTCATCATTCCACCTCAATAAAATATTATAGCAGTAAAAAATATAAAATACAAGAAATTAATACTCACATAAAATTTAATTAACCATAAAATATAAATGAAAAGACAAATAAAGGAGGAATGATTTATGAATAACAATTGCGGATGCCACAGTGGTAATGGAATTGGAGCAGCAATCATTTTAGTATTATTTATTCTATTAATAATCATATTAGGAGCAGTTATCTAGTCTTTTAAATATTAAAGGAGGTGTCCCATGAGCTGTTGTAATAAAGAAAACAAAAAAGCTAATAGTTGTGGATTTAACAATGCATTTATAATTTTAATATTATATATCTTGCTAGCAATAATTGTTGGCGGAGTACTTTTCTATTAAAAAGAAGGAATATACCTTCTTTTTTTGTTTTTTATAAAATTTACTTTATTGCTTTTTATTTAATTCAATTATAGTTATTATTGTATACCAAAAAGAATTTTTTATTTAAAATTATTAGTGTTTATAACCTTTTTTGCAATTTGCACGTAAAAAATAACTAATATATAATGCCGAATAGGGAATATCAGTTGTTGGATGTCTACCTCACTTTATAAAGAAGGGAGGTTTGAGAATTATGAGGAAAAGAGTATTCGTACTAGAACTACTCAAAAACATTGCTCTCATTTTATTACTCCTAATTATTATGATAATAGTAATAAAAAAAGACATCTAAGCGATAGCTTAAATGTCATAACACTTATTTAGGGTAGACATTCAACACATCAAAACTGAATGTTCCCTTTTTTAATATATGCAAGTTTCCTTGACATATTCATTGTAACACAGCAAAAAACAATTATCAACAGTTGACAGAAGGGGGGGGTATATTATACTAATCCTAGATAGTAGAAAGTAGGATAGTATATGAGAAATAAGAAGGTAGTAATCACTGTAACTAGTATAGTAGCAATACTCCTAGTGATAATCGGAGTAACGTACGCATACTGGTTAGTAACAAAGACTCAAACTAATCAAAA